>NZ_JBOFIN010000073.1:0-40315 GCF_051650185.1 Scandinavium sp. | reverse complement strand
CTTGCAAGTATGGGACAACTAGTGAAATTACCGACAAGAAGGGAAAGGGCCTTCCCGAGAGTGGTAAAGGAGAGGCCCTGGAAATACCCCACAGCCCCGAAAAAGAGCCAGTCAGTTGCTTAACTGACTGGCATTACTCCATTGCTGAGGGCGTTTTTTCTACACGGGAAGGATCAGTTCGGGCACTTATAAACCTGGCCGATCATTTCGCTGTCGGTCGGCACGAAGCTTGAAAGCATGCCCTGAGTTGGGCTGCTCACACCGTAAATCACGTTGCCACCCATTTCAGCAGCCTGGTTACGCAGCGCATTCGCCGCACCACGCATTGAACCGCCCTCTTCACCCTGCTGACCGGAGAGCCAGTTGCTCTGTTTGCCCGTCGCGGTTCCCAGAAGCTGGCATTCACTTGCCGGTTTGTCTTCAACAAAGCGAACATTCTGCCCGCCGGCGGTCAGTTCGTTGCTGGAACTGCAACCGGCCAACAACAAAGCGGCACCGACGATCCCTGCACAGACTTTTACGCGCATCTTATTCCTCGTTATTCGTGGGCTGGACACAACTTGTCCGTGTGAACGTTATACTAAAAAGATGACCAAAAGAAAAACCCCAACACACGAAGTGTGCAAATTTGTCGACCCCGTCAGGGTAGGTCACCCGGTGAGCACATCAGTAAATAAACTCACTTAACCTGGCACCAGCAGGATAAAAATCTGCTTTCTGCAACTTTTAATATATAAATTGCCGACCATTCCTCCCGGTCGCTACTCTGCTCAGAACATCCACTTCGCGCACGACCTCGTCATGCTCCTGATTAACCAGAGTGCTTTATATGGACATTCAAATATACAGTGATGATCGCTATCTCAAATATGCCGTAGATTCACTAAAAACGGTTTATCCCGGTCGCAGACAAATTCATTTCATTGACGTAGATATTTTCCCGACGATTAAAGCCCTGCGGGACTATATTTATCAGGAAACTACTGACATCCAGCGAATTATATTTATCTCGCGCGGTATGCTGCTCGCCGCAGTGCTGGCGAAAGAAATTGATATTCATATCAGTGCCCCGCTCATTCACTGGCGCGCCTGCATTAACAGAATGCCGGGAAAAGAGCGTGAATGCGCACTGCTGAAGCTCGACAACATTCTGACCCTGCACCGTCTGACCTATCGGGAACGGCTACTTGCGGCGGAGTTGAGACGCAGCACCAGCCTTCGACTGACGGCCAGAACCATGGATTACTCCGTCAAACAGCTGCAAACCCTGTCGATGTCTATCTACCGCAAAATGAATTTAAAAAATACCAACCAGCTGCATTTCGTGTTGAGAAATCTGCTCCATTAATTTTCGCTATTCTGCAAGGATGGTTTTCGGATGTTTAATAACAGACTCCCCCTTACTGCCTCTTTAATTTTCCTCAGCGCCTGCTCTTATACCAGCAGCCACAGCATCATTAACATGGTCGAGCCCGCCGTAGCCGCTGATGATTTTAATCTTCATGACTCCATCGTACAGGACGATTCGCCAAAGCCAGTTAGCCCACTGCTCGACGGAAACACCCTGGCCTCAAGCCATGACACCTGTATTGACTACCTTAATTTTTTACGTGCGGAAAACCCGCCGCAGTATCAAAAATATGCGGCTGACTATGGCCGGGTCACTGAGGGCTACGAATTTCTGAACCGCAACAAGAACATCATGGCGGAGGATGCGAAGGAGATGTATACCCTCAACCTGCGGGTCAAACTCGATACGCTCTGCTCTCAGGTACAGTACTCAGGCCACCAGTTGGTGAAATATAAAATCCAGAATCTGATTGGCAGGTAACGCAGGTAGAGTAAGCGCAGAAAACCTGCGCTTATTGCTATAAAAAGGAACATTGGAAAACAGAGCCACCACTCGAACGCAGCAGCAAGGTCACGCCCTCCCGGCGGTAGAACTGCAGTCTGCCAATCACGCCCGCCGCTTTCTCTTTGCTGCTCAACAGCGACATATCCTCAAGCGCCTCATAGCTTTCTCCTTTCTTCGGCGCATAGAGGATAAGGCTGTCTCTGGCCCGATTGTAGCGGTAGCTCACCGTATGTATCGTGATCCCCTCCGGAGATCGTGGGCTACGGACTTTTGTCGCAATAATCGCTTTATGCTGCTCACGAAAAGTAATTTCCAGCATCCCATGAGTCACACTTTTATTCGACCTATCATAATAGTGATAAGAGCTGGTACAGAGCTGAGGGTAATATAAAGGTCTGGCATAACTAGTAACTGTTAATTCATCCTGCATTAACAGCAGCAAGGTAATCAAAAATAAAACCACCCAAATTAACTCTTCTCTCAGGGCAGTACAGAGTTCGCATTCGGCCACCCAGCGCATAGTATCATCCTGATAATATTATTTAAGACACAAGAAAAAGCATGCCGCGAGGGCATGCTTTTCTTTTTTAAATCACGAGCACCCAGCAGGTTCACTGTCCGAGTATGAATTCTGCGTTATAACATCATAATTTCCTGAAACACTTTTCAGTTTAAATACCGACCAGTAAGTTTTCGATGTGCTGGGTATCGAATAGGTATATTCACTGCCGTCTGAGAGATATAATTTGACTCGTGCCCCATTCATATGTCTCGGTTCATTAGAGTATCGCTTCACGTAATAACAGTAACTCCCCGTATGCATGCTCCTGATGGTAACAGTTTCCGGCCCGAAGCTGGTCGTATCATCAAGATCGAGATTAGCATCAGCGCCGGCGGGCGTTTTGTTACCGAAAAAGAGATGAGTCCCTCCAGGTATCAAAAGATGGGAGTCTAAGTCCGTTGGCTGAGCTTCCCAGGTCAGCACAATACGAGCCGCATCACCATTAAGCAGCGGTGACATCGTAAAGTCCTTCTGATACTCGACGACATTTGCCACATCAATCGGGTCCTTAAATTCAATAAATCCGGTTTTCGTCGCCCTGACGTAATAGCTCCCTTGTTTAATATTGACCGAATATTTGCCGTCGCTGCCGGTGGTCACGTTATACAACGCTTCAGTAGCCGTGTCATTGGCATAGATCTTCAGCGCAACGCCCGCTATCGCACTGGCATTCACCGCATTTTTCACGGTGCCAAAGAGCTTCACCAGTTGCGCATTGAAGTTCACCTTCTTATCAGCGTTCACTTTGATATTGTTCGCCAGCGCCGCCGACACCTGGATCCCTAAGGTTTCCGTGCGAGTGCTCTTCAGCGTGGCAACAGCGATCCCCTGAGCATCCGTCGTGCTGCTGGCGGTCAGCGTCACCGCCGTCGCTTTGTCCTGCGACCAGGTCACGGCGACATTCGGCACCACGTTGCCTTTCGCATCTTTCACCAGCGTCTTGTAGGTGAAGACATCGGTGCCGTTGGCGACCTTATCGAGCAACGCGCCGTCAAGCGTCACGCTGGCGATTACCGCGGTTGCGGCATCGGCGATAAAGGTCGTTGGCTCCGTGGCGGAAGTGCTGTTCGCGGTTGCGGTAACCGTGTAACTGCCCGCAATCAGACTGGTGACCTTCGCCGTGGCTTTACCATCCGCGCCCGTTGTCCCGATAAGGGTGGTCAGCGTCGCCCCGGTCGTCACGCTGAAGCTGACGGCAATCCCGGCGAGCTTATTGTCGTTGGCATCAACCACTGTCGCCGTCACCGCATTGCTGGCTGTACCATTGGCTATCGCCCCACTGGTGGTCACCAGGTTGGCCTCAAGGATCCGCGCAGTGCTGGCATCAGCGATAAAGAGCGTAGGTTTATTGACACTGCTGCCGTTAGCCATCGCGGTTACCGTATGGCTTCCCGCCTTTTTACTGACGATTGTCGCCGTGGCTTTCCCGTCGCTCCCGGTTGTTCCGGTTACCGTTGTCAGCGTCGCCCCACTGCCGACGCTAAAGCTGACGGCCACACCGGAGACCTTATTGCCGTTGGCATCGGTCACTGTCGCCGTCGCGCCATTGGTCGCGATATTGTTGGCCACCGCGCCATCAGGGCTGATCACCAAATCGCTATCTACGATCCGCGCCGTGCTGGCATCGGCCACAAAGCTTGCCGATTTGGTCGCGGAGCTGCCGTTAGTGCTGGCAGTGACCACATAGCTGCCGGCTTTCAGGCTGGTGACTTTCGCCGTCGCTTTGCCATCTGCTCCCGTCGTCCCGATAACCGTGGCTATTGTCGCCCCGGTTCCCACACTGAAGCTGACCACCGCGCCGGAGACCAGGTTGCCGTGGCTGTCTCTGACGATAGCCGTCACCCCATCGGTGTCGACGCCATTGGCCTTCGCGTTATCCGGCGAGATGGTCAGACTGGCGCTGGTGATTTGCGCCGTCGAGCTGTCAGCGATAAAGCGAGTGGCCACGCTGCGGCTGACGCCGTTGATGCTGGCCTGCACATTGCTGGTTCCCGCCGTGGTGCTGGTTATGCTGGCCACCGCAATACCACTGGCATTGGTCGTGACAGAACGCTGAGCCAGTGTGCCACCGTTATCGGCGCTGAAGGTCACCACGACACCCGACACGGTGTTGCCGTTGGCATCGGTCACTTTCGCCAGCACCCCGTTATGATCCTCGCCGTCAGCGATAGCACCATCCTTCGTAACAGTCAGAGCGCCGTCGATAAGGGTGGCCGTCGCGGTATCAGCGATAAAGGTTGTCGGCTTGCTGACCTCGCTGTCGTTGGTTTCCGCCGTCACCGTGTAGCTGCCTGCGGTGGTACTGGTCACCGTCGCTGTCGCTCTACCGTCTGCGCCCGTCGTGCCGATCACCGTCAGCAAACTGGCGCCCGCGCTGACGCGGAAATCGACCACAGCCCCGGACACCAGGTTGCCGTTGGCATCGGTCACCGTGGCCGTCACGCCATTTTTCGCGATGCCGTTAGCTGCCGAGCGATCGGGGTCAATCACCAGATTTGCCTCGCCGATCTCCGCCGTGCTGCTGTCCGCGATAAACGACGCGTTTTTCGTCACGGTATGGCCATTCGCCGTGGCCGATACCGCATAGCTTTTCGCCGTCTGGCTGGTGACCTCCGCGGTCGCCTTGCCATCGGCGCCCGTGGTGCCGATGAGCGTCGTCAGCGTCGCGCCTGTCGCCACGCTGAAAGCCACCTCAACCCCGGGTACGATATTCCCCTGGGCATCGGTGACCGTTGCCGTTACGCCATCGACATCCATGCCGTTGGCGATGGCGTTATCAGGTGAAATAACCAGATTGGCGCTGGTGATCGTCGCCGTACTGCTGTCGGCGATAAAACGGGTGGGCTTGCTGGTCGTATTACTGTTAACCGTCGCGCTGACCGTATAGCTTCCGGCTGTGGTGCTGGTCACCGTCGCGCTGGCTTTCCCATCAGCTCCGGTCGTGCCCGTTACCGTTTGCAGGCTGGCCCCGGTACTGACGGAGAAGCTGACAGCAGCCCCAGAGACGAGGTTGCCTTGCGCATCCGTTACCACAGCCGTTACGCCGTTCTTCGCGCTGCCGTTGGCAAGGGAGCCATCCGGATCGATGGTCAAATTGGCGTCGACGATCGTCGCTGTCGTGCTGTCAGCGACAAAGGTCGCAGTTTTACTGGTACTGCCGCCATTCACCCTCGCGGTCACGGTGTAGTCGCCCGCGACCAGACTGGTGACCGTCGCCGTCGCTTTACCGTCTGCACCCGTCGTCCCTGTCACCGTGGTGATTGTCGCGCCACTGCTGACGCTGAAGCTAACCGTCGCGCCGGGCACCAGGTTGTTATTGGCATCGGTGATAATAGCAGTGACGCCATTTTTCGCCGTGCCGTTGGCCGCCGCACCATTTGGGCTAATCGTCAGATTAGCGTCGGCGATCTCCGCGGTGGTGGCGTTAGCGGTAAAGACGGTCGCCACGCTTTGCGAATGCCCATTGATCGCCGCGCTGACGTTGATTGTCTTCGCCTGCTGACTGGTGAGACTGGCCTGCGCCACCCCGTCGGCCCCGGTCATCACGGAGGCGTCCGCAAGGGAGGCTCCGCCATCGGCGCTGAAGATCACCGTGACCCCGGGGACGGCATTACCGTTGGCATCCGTGACTTTGGCCTGTACGCGGTTAGCATCTGTCCCGTCAGCGATGGCATTGTTTTTCGCCACCGTCAGGTTGCCATTGATGATGGTTGCCGAGCCTTCATCGGCAACAAAGTGTGTTTCTTTGCTGGCTGTGCTGCCGTTGGCCCGGGCCGTCACCGTATAGCTGCCAGCGGTGATGCTGGTGACGGTTGCGGTCGCTTTGCCGTCTGCGCCGGTCGTGCCAATAACGGTGCTAATCAGCGCGCCGCTGCTGACGGTAAAGCTCACCGCCACGCCTGAGGTCAGGTTGTTATTGGCATCGCGAACGATAGCCGTCACGCCGTTTTTCGCCGTGCCGTCTGCCAGCGCCCCGTCCGGGCTGATGGTCAGGCTGGCATCGGTGAGCTGCGCTGTCCCGCTGTTCGCGGTGAAAGTTGTCGCCACGCTGGCGCTGTTGCCGTTAACCGTGGCGCTCACATTGGCCGTTCCCGCCCGCAGACTGGTGAGACGTGTGGCGGCGGTGCCGTCTGCGGCTGTCACCGCACTCGTTGTCACGACGGTTGCGCCGTTGTCCGCGCTGAAGGTGACGGTAGCCCCCGCAACGACGTTGCCGTTGGCATCGGTGACTTTCGCCTGCACCCGGTTGCTGGCCGTGCCGTCGGCGACGGCGTTGTTATCCGTTACCGTCAGGTTGCCGCTGGTAATGGTCGCCGTGCCGCTGTCAGCGACAAAACGCGTTGGCTTGCTGGTCGTGCGGCCGTTGACGCCGGCATTCACCGTATAGCTTCCGGCCACCCGGCTGGTGACGGTTGCCGTTGCTTTGCCATCGCTGCCGGTGGTGCCGATAACGGTGGTCACCGTCGCACCGGTGCTGACGGTAAAGGTCACCACAGCCCCGGGCACAAGGTTGCTGTTGTCATCCGTGACGATGGCAGTAACGCCATTGGTGGCGACGCCATCTGCGACGGAACCGTCAGGGTTTATCGTCAGATTGCTGCCAGCTATCTGCGCGGTGGAGAGGTCGGCAACAAAATGGGTATCCACCATCTGGTTGCTGTTGTTCACCGTAGCGCGAACCTTCGCCATCCCCGCTCTCACATTAGTCAGCGTGTTTTCAGCGATGCCGCTGGTATTGGTGACCACCACGCTGTCGTTCATCGTGGCCCCGTTATTGGCGGCAAAGGTGACGTTAACGCCCGGAACAGGGTTCCCCTGAGCGTCGGTGACTTTCGCCTGCACGCTGTTGGTATCGTCGCCATTGGCAACCGCATGGTTGCTCGTCACCGTCAGGTCACCGCTGACGATCGTGGCAGTGCCCGTATCGGCCACAAAAATGGTGGGTTTAGTGGTGGTTTGCCCGTTAACCACCGCGCTCACCGTATATTGACCCGCCGCCTGGCTGGTGATTTTAGCCGTGGCTTTGCCATCGGCCCCGGTAGTGCCGCGCAGCGTGGTGAGCACCGCGCCGCTGCTGACGCTGAACGTCACCACCTCATTCGGGACGAGGTTATTGTTGGCATCCGTTACCGTGGCGGTAACACCGTTAGCGGCAACGCCGTTGGCGGCTCGACCATCAGGATCGATCACCAGGTTGGCGCTGGTGATCCGCGCAGAGCTGGCATCCGCAATAAACGTGGTCGACACGCTGCGGCTGCTGCCGTTCACCGTTGCGGTCACATTTGCGCTCCCTGCTCGCAGGCTGGTAAGCGTAGTCTCCGCCAGACCGCTCTCATCGGTGGTGACGGAGGACACCGCTATCGACGCACTGTTATCAGCACGGAACGCTACGCTTACGCCCGGCACAACGTTCCCGTTGGCATCGGTCACCTTCGCCCGCACCCGGTTGGCATGAGTTCCGTCAGCAATGGCGTTGTTATCAACGACGGTCAGATTCGCGCTGGTAAGCGTCGCCGTGGTCGCATCCGCAATGAACAAAGTTGGCTTACTGGTCGTCTGGCCGTTAACTTTCGCATTAACCGTATAAGTGCCTGCTACCCGGCTGGTGACTTTGGCGGTGGCTTTGCCATCTGCGCCAGTGGTGCCGACCAGCGTCGTTAAGACTGCCCCGGCGCTGACGGCAAACTGGACCGGAGCCCCCGGCACCAGGTTGTTATTGGCGTCAGTGACGATGGCTGATACGCCATTGCTGGCAAGGCCATTGGCCGCAGAGCCATCGGGCGCAATAGTCAGATTAGCGGCAGTGATCCGCGCCGTTCCGAGGTCGGCGACAAAGCGGGTCGGTTTACTCACCGACTGCCCGTTGGCGCTGGCTGTCACCGTATAGCTGCCGACGGTCTGACTGGTGACCGTCGCTTTTGCCTTTCCGTCCGCCCCGGTCGTTCCGACCGTGGTGGTGATAATCGCCCCCGTGCTGACGCGAAAAGCGACGGCAACGCCAGGTACCAGGTTGCCGTTAGCATCCGTCACCGTGGCAATCACGCCGTTGCTGGCGCTGCCGTTTGCCAGTGCGCCATCAGGGGCGATAGCAAGGTCAGCCTCTCTGATCTGCGCCGTGCTCGCATCGGCAATAAAGCGCGTGGTCGCCGTGGCACTGTTGCCCGACTCCACAATATTCACTCGCACACCGTAACTTGTCGCCCTGCGGCTGGTGATGCTCGCCCGCGCCACTCCATTACCATCGCTCACCACCTGAGTCGGCGCGATGGTCGCCCCCCTGCCCACGCTGAGCTGAAGCGTCACGCCCGGTACCGGGTTGCCCTGGGTATCCGTCACCTTAACGGTCACGTTATTGCTGTCGACGCCGTTGGCAAGGGCATCCTGAGTCACCGTCAGATCGCCGCTGGCGATGCGGGCCGTCGATTTATCGACCACAAAAGTGACTCTCTTCGTCAGCGATACGCCGTTGGCCTCAGCCGTGACGCTGCTGCTGACGGCCTGAGTGTTGGTGACGTTGAGCGTGGCGTGTCCCTGAGCATCGGTCAGCGCTGTTCCGCCATTTGCTGCCACCGCGCCATGATCGGCACTGAAGTTGACGGTATAGTCCGGCACCGGGTTACCAAAACCATCTTTCACCGTGGCCTGCAACACGTTGGGGTGTACGCCATCGGCAAACGCACGATCGCGTACGACCGTCAGCTCCGTCAGGCCAGCGGTCGATGGATCGGCAACAAAGTTGAGTCGGGCGGTGTTGTAGTTGCCGTTATCCATTTCGGCGGTAATCAGCCCCTGTGCCGCCACTTTACTCTTCACCTGCACCGTCGCCAGGCCAAGGTTATTGGTGTAGACGCTGAGATGATGGCCGTCAGTAGCCTCATCAGTAAACAGCGTGGCCCCGTCGTTAAGCTGCGCCACCTCAAAGCTGATGTGCTGCGTGGGCAGCGGGCGGCCATCTTTATCCACGACCTTCGCCGTCACGGTGAAGGCCTGACTGTTGTCTGCCAGCAGGGCGGTTTGCGGAACAACGATCATCTGGCTGATGATCTGACTGGAAGGCGTGACCTTCAGCACCGTGGTCGCCGCGTTGGATTTATTGCCGTTGTTGTCGGTACCGATGGCCGTCAGGGTGTAATCCTGTGCGGGCATCAGTGAACGGGAACGGTCAAAGACGTAGCGCGGGACGCTGACTTCCAGCTCGGTCATTGAGAGCTGGCGATACGTACCGCCGTTGGCGGTAAAGTTAGCGGAAGCGCGCCACTCGATGCTGCGAACGCCATATTTAGCTTTGTCGATCGTCACCGGAATGTGGATCATCTCGCCAGCTTCCGGACTCATCTGCGGCGGCGTGGAGATCTGCAACAGGATCTGTTTGCGGTACTGCATCACGATCTCGTAGTTGCGATCGACCAGCTCATATTTGCTGCCGACCAGACTACGCTGGATATCCACGGCCTCCGGATTGAGCTGCTGCCACAGCGGCACGCCGAAGCGGTAGTTCAGATCCATGCCAATACGGGTGTCGTTGCTGTCGCCAATCGATCTTTCGCCGGTAAAGGTGATCAGCGGGAACGGGGTGTAGCTGACGCCCAGCGTCAGGGCGTGCGGATCGTCCTTCAGCTCATCCGGGCTGTGGCCGCCACCCAGATCGATGTTCTTACCAAAGTAGCGCTCATACTTCACCTCTCCGCCGAGCTGCGGCATTGACGGCAGCCAGGCCTGCGCCCTCACGTCATAACCGTTCGCCGGACGCTCGTCGTAATCCTGCATATCTCGCAGCCGCGACTGGTGCCAGTCGGTAAGGCTAAAATAGCCGTTGACCGCCAGCTTCAGGTAGTCAGTCCAGGCTTCGCCACCCACGCCCAGCCGGGCGTTTCTGCCGCTGTAGTCATAGTCGTAAAAGGTGTTAACGCCATACATCCAGCCATCAACGTACTGACGATAGCCAAAGCCAAGGTTGGCAAAGTTGCGATCCTCGTTCGAGTGCAGCCCTGCCTGAGCGAAAAGCAGGTTGTTGTCGCTCTCCATCAGCGGCAGCAGCAGGTCGCCGGAGACTTTCTTATCGCTGCCGAGTGAGACTTTGGCCGTCCCTTTCTGATTCAGCCAGTCGCTGAGCTGCTGGTTGATATAGCCCTCGCCAACGCTGCGGGCGAAGTCTATCGACGAGTCGCTGACGTTCTCCGAACTGAGCATCTGCCCGGCCTGAGCCGCTTTGGATGCCAGCAGTGAAGCGGGTTGCGTTTCATCCGAAGCAGCCTCCGCGGATTCGTTGCGGATCCCCAGTGACGGGAGCCCGCCGTCCGGGGCCGGCACAGAGGCTGGCGTGGCAACGGGAGGGGGAGTGAAACCAGGATTCGGCAGCGATGATCCCGCTGGAGATAAAGCGGGAGAAGGCTGAGCAGGCGGGTTTCTGTTAAGCATCTCACGAAGGCCAGACATTGTTTCGGCCATCGTCTGGTAATCCTGATATTCCGTTGCACGGGCCGCAGAAGAAAGAGAGATTAATATCGGGCTAAGAAGTTGAATAACTAACATTATCCATGAGGTAAGGCGCATCCAGCCTGGCGATCCTGGCGTTTTCATAGTTCCATTACTCTTATATTCATTAATACAGATAGCGAAGAGCCGCTCCCTGAAGCGGCATCTGCAAAAAATAAGATGGCAGCCGAAATTAAATTCTGGCGAGGACTTTCATTTTCTCTTTTACAATCTGGAAGCTGGTGTAATGCACTTTCGAACACAGCGTGTCGAGTTTCATATCCAGCTGCATGGTATAAACTTCTTTGGCTTCACGGCCCATAATATTTTGATTGATATTCAGGAAGCGATAACCATCACCAATTTTAGAATAATCGGTGGAATAGTTTTTATAGGTATCGAGGTTGGTACCTTTAATGAAATTAAACTGATCGATACATTGGTTATTAGTTGAAGCGATAACAATGCCGTCGAAAAAAGGTGAGGTCCGGGTAACGTAAGAGCCTCGGGCACTGGCGCTACTTTTGCCAGACTGCGCGGTGGCTGTACTTTTGCTTTTAGGTGCAGTGAGCGAACACGCCGACAGCAGGAAAACACAGGATACGCCTACAAGTAACGCGTTAAAAACCTTCATAGTGGTCCTTCCCCTTATCATTAGAATAGAATCCTCCTGCCGTCATACCGTGGGTCTCTGCTGACGAAGAGCAGCCAACGTGCGGTACTGGCTCAGGAACAACTATTCTGGGAATCAGACAGCTATTTTGGAACTTTATATCACAACACGATTCAAAAACAGAACAACACACCACCAATACAAATAAACACACTACCAGAGAACAATAAGTGTGAATTCAGCAAATCTATATGCCAGACTGCATTGTTAAATTTATGGAAAATATAAATACCCCTTCAGCGAGAGTACAATGCGTAACTTTATTTGTATTGACAAAGTATCTTGCGATGCGAATATATAAAAAATAATTTATACCAATACCTCGCGTGGAATAAAACACCATCTGAAAGTCACCTTTCTGTCAGTGGAAAACAAACGCCCACAATAATAAGAGGCGATGACTGACTAGCCTGTTTCTCTGACAGCAAAAGATTGCCAGTACACTCTCTACCAAAATATTCGCACAGGACTTTGCCATGACATTTATTATAGACAAGGACATCTATTTCAGACCTGATGACGGCGCAATTTGGCGATGTGGTTCAGAACAGGAGACTAAGTATTTAACCCCGGCTAACAGCCGATTGCTAACATTTTTAATTGAACAACAGGGGCTGATACTCTCGCGCGACGAGATATTTATTGCCGTGTGGGATAAGCATGGGCTGCGATCGTCTAACCACACCCTGAATCAATATATATCCTATCTCAGGAAAACCTTTGCCGACTTTGGTCTGACAACACCGCTCATCAAGACTATCCCCAAAACCGGCTTTATTTTCAGCGGCGATATTGCGGTAACGGTGGATAGCATTGAGACCCCACGCCAGAAGGAAATCCCGGCACTCGTTGCCTCACAGCGTCGCTGGCTTCTGCCAGGGATGGGACTCCTGGTCTGCGGCCTCGCTCTTTTTCTGCTGCTGAAAAAAAGCGGAACAGGGGATTTTCAGACAGATTACCGGAAAGTGACACAGCGCTATCAGCGCTGCCAGGTGATCCATTTTCGCACCAGTGGCGCCACCACCACGGCCCCTCTCTCCACCATGGCTCAGTTGATTGAAGCCATGGGCATCGACTGCCGCCAGGAAGCATGGGTGATCCTCCAGGATCCTGGCATGCTTTCCGATAAGCGCTTTGCGGCGGTCTGCCGCACTGAAAACGAGAGCCATGGCTTCTCCACCTGCCAGAGCCACTACCAGTATGACTAATCTGATGAAATCACTTCTGGCGACCGTAGTGCTGGCCGTCCTGGCTTCGGCTGGCGTGTGGGTGCTGGATGCGCATCGCGGTATTGAGTTCTCCTGTCGCGATAGCTTTGTCTATGAAGGAAGCAACCAGCCGCTGCGCATTACCGGCAATATCGCCTTTCATTTCAGCCCGGATCTGAGCGGATACGCCAGCGTTTCAGGGGGCGTAGACTGGCAGGGAAACCACTATGTTTTGTCGCGGGAGTCGCGTTTTCGCTACACCAGCGTCGGCAAAAACACCGTGCAAATCCACAGCGTACATTTCTATGCCGACCAGCGGGATAATCTTCCCGCGAACTTTACTCCGGATAAGCTAATGGAATCACTGTTTTTCCGCCCGCCGCCGGGAAGACTGGTGAGCATCAGACGAATAGCTAACGTCTGGCTCATTGGCAATATCAATTCCGGGGTCTTCGCCTGCCCGGATTAGCAGGCAAAAAAAAAGAACAGGTCTTACGACCTGTTCTTTTTTCGGGTTACCGGCAAACGCGCTGCCGGTGACGGGAGGATCGGGCTAAAGCCAGATTACATCATGCCGCCCATGCCACCCATTCCGCCCATGCCGGCCGCGCCTAAATCAGGAGCGTCGCCTTTTGGCAGGTCGGTAACCATGCATTCGGTGGTGATCATCAGACCAGCAACAGAAGCGGCGTACTGCAGCGCAGAACGGGTTACTTTGGTTGGATCCAGGATACCCATGTCGATCATGTTGCCGTACTCTTCGGTCGCCGCGTTGTAACCGTAGTTACCGTCGCCCGCTTTCACGGTGTTCGCCACAACAGATGGCTCTTCACCGCAGTTCAGTACGATCTGACGCAGTGGAGCTTCCATCGCGCGCAGCGCAACTTTGATACCCACGTTCTGGTCTTCGTTCACGCCACGCAGTTCGCCGAGCTTAGACGCTACGCGAATCAGTGCAACGCCACCACCCGCAACCACGCCTTCTTCTACCGCAGCACGAGTCGCGTGCAGGGCATCTTCAACGCGAGCTTTCTTCTCTTTCATTTCAACTTCAGTGGCCGCGCCAACTTTGATAACGGCTACGCCGCCAGCCAGTTTCGCTACGCGCTCCTGCAGTTTTTCACGATCGTAGTCAGACGTTGCTTCTTCGATCTGCTGGCGAATCTGAGTCACACGACCCTGAATTGCCGCTTCTTCACCCACGCCATCGATGATGGTGGTGGTGTCTTTGTTGATAACAACGCGTTTAGCCTGACCCAGGTCTTCCAGCGTCGCTTTTTCCAGCTCCATACCGATCTCTTCAGAGATAACGGTACCGCCAGTCAGGGTTGCGATGTCCTGCAGCATCGCTTTACGACGGTCGCCGAAACCTGGTGCTTTAACAGCAGCCACTTTCACGATACCGCGCATGGTGTTCACCACCAGAGTGGCCAGCGCTTCGCCTTCAACGTCTTCTGCAATGATAACCAGTGGCTTGCCTGCTTTCGCTACGGCTTCCAGCACTGGCAGCATTTCACGGATGTTGGAGACTTTTTTGTCTGCCAGCAGGATGAATGGGCTTTCCAGCTCAACAGCGCCCGTTTCTGGCTTGTTGATGAAGTATGGGGACAGGTAACCGCGGTCGAACTGCATACCTTCAACCACGTCCAGTTCGTCCTGCAGACCGGTACCGTCTTCAACGGTGATCACGCCTTCTTTACCCACTTTATCCATCGCTTCAGCGATCAGGGTACCAACAGTTTCGTCGGAGTTAGCGGAGATAGTACCAACCTGTGCGATAGCTTTAGAGTCAGAGCACGGTACAGACAGGGTTTTCAGTTCTTCAACGGCAGCAGCGACAGCTTTGTCGATACCACGTTTCAGATCCATCGGGTTCATGCCCGCAGCAACAGCTTTCAGGCCTTCAGTGATGATAGCCTGCGCCAGTACGGTTGCGGTGGTGGTGCCGTCGCCTGCCGCGTCGTTCGCTTTAGAGGCCACTTCTTTCACCATCTGCGCGCCCATGTTTTCGAACTTGTCTTCCAGTTCGATTTCACGTGCTACGGAAACACCGTCTTTGGTGATGGTCGGTGCACCGAAAGATTTATCCAGAACCACGTTACGGCCTTTCGGGCCCAGGGTCACTTTCACTGCATCTGCCAGTACGTTTACGCCGCGGAGCATTTTCACACGAGCGTCGTTACCGAATTTTACGTCTTTAGCTGCCATTGTTCTTTTCCCTTAAATTCGTTTCGTGGATTAGGCTTCAACAATTGCCAGGATGTCGCTTTCGGACATGATCAGCACTTCTTCGTTGTCGATTTTCTCGGACTTCACGCCGTAGCCATCGTTAAAGATAACGATATCGCCCACTTTCACGTCCAGCGGCTGCACGGTTCCGTTTTCCAGAATGCGGCCTTTACCGACAGCGATGATTTCGCCACGAGTTGATTTGCCAGCAGCAGAACCGGTCAGCACGATGCCGCCAGCAGATTTGGATTCAACTTCTTTACGTTTGACGATCACACGATCATGTAACGGACGAATACTCATTGATAGCTCTCCTTTGAGAAAGTCTTTATCAGTTATGGGTGACGCCGGGCCGCAGTCGGTTTTCCGGCTAGTGACCTGAGAGATGGGGATGGCAGACAAGGCCTTCAAGGGGCAAAATCAAAAAAAATTTAGAAACGGACTTCTGTCACGAAACACAGCTCGGCTCAAAAATGCCAGGATGCAGACATTCATCTAAGAGGTTGAAGTAATGAGTGGTTTAAAACAAGAACTGGGGCTGGCACAGGGCGTGGGATTACTTTCCACCTCTTTGCTGGGAACAGGGGTTTTTGCTGTACCCGCGCTGGGCGCGTTAGTGGCGGGGGACAACAGCCTGTGGGCCTGGCCTGCACTGATTCTGCTGGCATTTCCAATCGCTATCGTTTTCGCGCTGCTGGGGCGCCATTTCCCAAGCGCAGGCGGTGTCGCGCATTTCGTCGGTATGGCGTTTGGCCCTCGGCTGGAGCGTGTCACAGGCTGGCTTTTTCTCTCAGTGATCCCCGTCGGGCTGCCCGCGGCTCTGCATATTGCCACCGGGTTCAGCCAGGCGCTTTTTGGCTGGCACGATGAGCAACTTCTTCTGGCGGAACTGGGCACGCTGGGCATTGTCTGGTGGGTCGGATCGCGCGGCGCCAGCACCAGCGCCAATCTGCAAACGCTGGTTGCAGTGTTAATCGTCATTCTGATTGCGGCCCTTTGGTGGGCGGGTGATATCACGCTTTCCGCCATTCCCTTTCCGCCCGTGACTGACGTCAATCCATCACAGCTTTTCGCCGCACTCTCGGTCATGTTCTGGTGTTTCGTCGGACTGGAGGCTTTTGCTCATATGGCGTCCGAATTCAAACAACCTGAACGTGATTTCCCGCGCGCCTTAATGATCGGTTTGCTGCTGGCTGGAGCGGTTTATTGGGCCTGCACGGTTTTGGTTCTGCACTTCCATGCTTTTGGCGCAGAAAAAGCCGCCGCCGCTTCACTCCCGGAAATTGTCGTCACGTTGTTTGGCGTGAAGGCCCTCTGGGTTGCAAGCGTGGTCGGATTCCTGGCGTGCTTCGCGAGTCTTAACATCTATATTCAGAGCTTTGCGCGTCTGGTGTGGTCGCAGGCGCAGTATCGCCCGGACAGTCGCCTGGCGCAGTTATCACCCCGCCGAATCCCCCTCAATGCGCTTAACGCGGTGCTGGGCTGCTGTGTGCTGAGCACGCTCTGCATCTATATGCTGGATATCAATCTCGAAGCATTGATCGTCTATGCCAATGGCATTTTCATCATGATTTATCTGCTGTGCATGCTGGCAGGGTGTCGATTGTTGAAGGGGCGATTCAGAGTGCTTGCGGCTGTTGGCGGGATATTGTGCCTGCTGTTACTGGCGATGGTGGGTGTGAAAAGCCTTTATGCCATTGTGATGCTGGCGGCGCTGTGGCTATTTTTACCTAAACGCAGTGTGGTTTGAGTGCCGGATGGCGCTTCGCTTATCCGGCCTACAAAACCAGAGCGACTGCGCCATACGGAAACACAATCAGCGATCGTCTTTGTTTTCCAGACGATCGCGCTGTTCGTCTTTACGCTGATATTCCCCGTCAAACGTCTCGCCACCGCCCGTTCCGGCACTGAAACCGCCGCCCGGCATACGGGAAAAACGCAGGTGAGGCATCAGTTTAAGCGTCAGGTGTTTTTGCACCGGCGGCAACAACAGCAACAGGCCAAGGAAATCGGTAAAGAAGCCCGGGATAACCAGCAGCAGACCAGAAATGATCAGCGACACGCTTTTAATCATCTCGGCCGCCGGGCTTTCGCCCGCCTGCATTTTTTGCTGCATCAGCAGAAAGTTTTTAAAGCCCTGGTTGCGGATCAGCGACATGCCGATGACCGAGGTGAAAATCACCAGAATCAGGGTCAGGAACACGCCTAAAACATGAGCGACCTGGATGAAAATCGAGATCTCAATGTAGACGTATAAGAAAAAGGCAATAAAAGGTATCCAGCGCACTGGCTTCTCCTGTTGGACAACCGCCGCTCCCGGCAACGGTCTGAATGAGTTTGCGAATCGCGTTTTCAGGAGATGGAGGCAAAACCGCCCTTTTCAATCCATCCGAGGAATCATTTTTTTCCCCACTATTTTTGCGGTGATTCATTTCACAGATTAATAAATCTGATACGGATCGGCACATAATAAGTGATCCAGATTACGGCAATTCGCTATTATCAGCATATGATCATGGGCACCGGGCCGATTAAGGAAATAATCGTCGGTCAGAAAACACACATGACCCCACTCATCCTGTGTGTACGGTGAATTCATTGGCAGATTAATCAAGAAGGTTCACATGTTAAACAACATTCGTATCGAAGAAGACTTGTTGGGTACCAGGGAAGTTCCAGCGGACGCTTACTATGGTGTCCACACTCTGAGAGCGATTGAAAACTTCTACATCAGCAACAGCAAAATCAGCGACATCCCGGAATTTGTCCGCGGGATGGTGATGGTGAAGAAGGCCGCCGCGCTGGCGAATAAAGAGCTGCACACCATTCCCAAAGGTGTCGCCAATGCCATTATTGCCGCATGTGATGAAGTCCTGAATAACGGCAAATGCATGGATCAGTTCCCGGTTGACGTCTATCAGGGCGGCGCGGGTACGTCCGTCAACATGAACACCAACGAAGTGCTTGCCAACATTGGCCTTGAGCTGATGGGCCACCAAAAAGGCGAGTACCAGTACCTTAATCCGAACGACCACGTGAACAAGTGCCAGTCGACCAACGATGCCTACCCAACCGGTTTCCGCATCGCGGTCTATGCTTCCGTGGTGAAATTAATGGACGCTATTAACCAGTTAGGCGATGGCTTCCAGCGTAAATCCGTCGAGTTCCAGGACATTCTGAAAATGGGCCGTACCCAGCTGCAGGATGCCGTACCGATGACCCTCGGTCAGGAATTCCACGCGTTTAACGTGCTGCTGAATGAAGAAACCAAAAACCTGCTGCGCACCGCGGAGCTGCTGCTGGAAGTAAACCTTGGCGCAACCGCCATCGGCACACGCCTGAACACACCAGACGGCTATCAGCAGTTGGCAGTGCAGAAACTGGCAGAAGTTTCAAACCTGCCCGTTGTGCCAGCGGAAGACCTGATTGAAGCAACGTCTGACTGCGGCGCGTACGTCATGGTGCACAGCGCCCTGAAACGCCTGGCGGTGAAACTCTCCAAGATCTGTAACGACCTGCGCCTGCTCTCTTCCGGCCCGCGCGCGGGTCTGAACGAAATCAACCTGCCAGAACTGCAGGCGGGCTCGTCCATCATGCCAGCCAAAGTGAACCCGGTTGTGCCAGAAGTCGTGAACCAGGTGTGCTTTAAAGTGATTGGCAACGACACCACGGTCACCATGGCCTCTGAAGCCGGTCAGCTGCAGCTGAACGTGATGGAGCCAGTGATTGGTCAGGCGATGTTTGAATCCATCCACATCCTCACCAACGCCTGCTACAACCTGCTGGAAAAATGCGTTAACGGCATTACCGCCAACAAAGCAGTGTGCGAAAGCTACGTTTATAACTCCATCGGGATCGTCACCTATCTCAACCCGTACATTGGTCACCACAATGGCGACATCGTCGGGAAAATCTGTGCCGAAACGGGTAAAAGCGTGCGCGAAGTGGTCCTCGAGCGCGGTCTGTTAACTGAAGCTGAGCTGGACGATATCTTCTCCGCCCAGAACCTGATGCACCCGGCTTATAAAGCGAAACGCTTTACCGATGAAAACGAACAGTAATCTTTCGGGTTAAAATCAAAAAAGGCACGTCCACGGTGGCGTGCCTTTTTTGCTTATAGTGAATATCAAAATAATAACATTCACATATCCAACATCTAACAATCAAGGAAGCGGTTATGATAGTCATTGAACTGATCATCGTTTTGGCGGCGATTTTTCTTGGTGCCAGACTAGGGGGCATCGGTATCGGTTATGCGGGTGGTCTTGGTGTTCTGGTCCTCGCCGCGATTGGCGTGGAGCCAGGTAAGATCCCGTTTGACGTTATCTCCATCATCATGGCGGTGATTGCAGCCATCTCAGCTATGCAAATTGCTGGCGGCCTGGATTACCTTGTGAATCAGACGGAAAAACTGCTGCGCCGAAATCCAAAATACATCACGATTCTGGCCCCCATTGTCACCTATTTCCTGACCATTTTTGCCGGCACCGGCAACATCTCACTGGCCACATTGCCGGTCATTGCCGAAGTGGCAAAAGAGCAGGGTGTGAAACCTTGCCGTCCACTCTCAACGGCCGTTGTCTCCGCGCAGATTGCCATTACCGCTTCCCCCATTTCTGCCGCCGTGGTGTACATGTCGTCGGTGATGGAAGGCCATGGCGTTAGCTATATTCATTTGCTGTCGGTCGTTATTCCTTCGACCCTGATGGCGGTGCTGCTGATGTCGTTCCTCGTGACCCTGCTCTTTAATTCCAAACTTTCTGACGATCCGGTTTACCTCAAGCGTCTGGAAGAAGGGCTTGTTGAGCTGCGCGGCGAACGCAAAATGGAGATTAAACCAAAGGCGAAATTGTCGGTGCTGCTGTTCCTGGTGGGCGTGCTTTGCGTGGTCGCTTATGCCATCGTCAACAGCCCAAGCCTTGGCCTGGTGGCAAAACCGCTGATGAACACCACCAACGCCATTTTGATCATCATGCTGAGCGTGGCCACCCTGACCACGGTTATCTGTAAAGTCGAAACCGACAGCATCCTCAACTCAAGCACCTTTAAAGCCGGTATGAGCGCCTGTATCTGTATCCTGGGCGTTGCCTGGCTCGGTGACACCTTCGTTTCGCACAACATCGACTGGATCAAAGAGACAGCGGGCAGTGTGATTCAGGGCCATCCCTGGCTGCTGGCGGTAATCTTCTTCTTCGCCTCAGCGCTGCTCTATTCTCAGGCAGCAACGGCAAAAGCGCTGATGCCAATGGCGCTGGCATTGAACGTCTCGCCATTGACCGCAGTGGCCTCGTTTGCCGCGGTGTCCGGGTTGTTTATTTTGCCAACCTATCCGACCCTCGTCGCAGCAGTACAGATGGATGACACCGGCACCACACGCATTGGTCGCTTTGTCTTCAACCATCCGTTCTTTATCCCGGGCACGATGGGCGTCATCTTCTCCGTCTGCTTTGGCTTCCTGCTGGGCAGCTTTATCCTCTGATTTTCGTCGAGAGTAAAAATAGTTAAAGTCGGGCCGCTTAGCGGCCCGACTCATTCATCCTTCCCCCCTGCGTCGTGCTATAGTGCCTTTTTTCGCCGATACGAGGTTGAAGATGACCCTGCCCACCGCAGTCGTTGTACTCTGTACCGCCCCGGATGAAGCCACCGCTCAGGATCTCGCCGCCAAAGTGCTGGCCGAGAAGCTCGCGGCCTGTGTGACGCTGTTGCCTGGCGCCACTTCGCTTTACTACTGGGAAGGCAAGCTGGAACAGGAATATGAAGTCCAGATGCTGCTGAAAACCGATACAGCGCATCAGCAAGCACTGCTGGATTGCCTGAAGTCTCATCACCCGTATCAGACCCCGGAACTGCTGGTTTTACCCGTTTCCCACGGAGACAACGAATACCTCTCATGGCTCAACGCATCCTTACGCTGATCCTGCTGCTGTGCAGCACTTCAGCCTTCGCCGGGTTATTCGACGCGCCCGGCCGCTCGAATTTCATTTCTGCCGATCAGGCCTTCGCCTTCGATTTTCAGCAAAACGCGCACGATGTGACGCTGAGCTGGCAGATTAAAGATGGCTATTACCTTTATCGCAAACAGGTCTCCGTCACGCCTTCTCAGACCTCAATTTCGCCAATGCAGCTCCCAAAGGGCGAGTGGCATGAAGATGAATTCTTTGGCAAAAGTGAAATTTATCGCCAGCGGCTGACTGTACCGCTCACGGTGGCTGAAGCCAGCAAAGGTGCCACGCTGACGGTGACGTACCAGGGCTGCGCCGAAGCGGGTTTTTGTTATCCGCCAGAAACCAAAGTGGTGCCGTTGAGTGCGGTGTCTGCTACCACTACAGCTCAAACAGAAAGCACCGCCGTTCTCCCTCGCCCCTCCGGGGAGAGGGTTGGGGTGAGGGGCGAGGACACCTCAACTGAACTCCCCTTCTCTGCCCTGTGGGCATTGCTGATTGGCATTGGCATCGCATTCACGCCTTGCGTTCTGCCCATGTATCCGCTGATCTCCGGCATCGTGTTAGGGGGCAAACAGCGCCTTTCCACCGCACGCGCGCTTCTGCTGGCCTTCCTCTATGTTCAGGGAATGGCGCTAACCTATACCGCACTAGGGCTGGTTGTGGCGGCGGCCGGGTTGCAGTTCCAGGCCGCGCTTCAGCATCCTTATGTGCTGATCGGACTGTCTGCTGTATTCATCCTGCTGGCGCTGTCGATGTTTGGCCTGTTCACGTTGCAGCTGCCGTCCTCAGTGCAAACCCGTCTGACGTTAATGAGCAACAGCCAAAAGGGAGGCTCGGCGGGTGGCGTGTTTGCGATGGGTGCCATTGCCGGGCTGATTTGCTCGCCGTGTACCACTGCACCTTTGAGCGCGATCCTGCTTTACATCGCGCAAAGCGGGAACCTCTGGCTGGGCGGCGGAACGCTGTATCTCTACGCCCTGGGCATGGGCATTCCGCTGATTCTGGTCACCGTCTTTGGCAATCGCCTGCTGCCGAAAAGTGGGCCGTGGATGGCACAGGTTAAAATCGCTTTTGGATTTATTATCCTTGCCCTGCCGGTCTTTTTGCTCGAACGTATTCTGGGTGATATGTGGGGGTTGCGGTTGTGGTCGCTGCTCGGCGTTGCCTTTTTTGGCTGGGCGTTCATCACCAGCCTGACGGCAGGCAAGCCGTGGATGCGAATTGTGCAGATTGCCCTGCTCGCTGCCGCATTGGTCAGTGCTCGTCCGTTGCAGGACTGGGCATTTGGCGCACCGGCAGCTCAGCAGCAAGCACACCTGAATTTCACCAAAATCGCGAATGTGGAAGCCCTCAACGAGGCGCTGGCGCAAGCAAAGGGCAAACCAGTGATGCTCGATCTTTACGCCGACTGGTGTGTGGCCTGTAAAGAGTTCGAGAAATACACCTTTAGCGATCCGCAGGTGCAGCAAGCGCTGAAAAACACCGTTTTGCTGCAAGCGGACGTGACCCACAACACAGCGCAGGATGCCGCCCTGCTGAAACAGTTGCAGGTTCCGGGTCTACCGACCATTCTGTTTTTTGATGCCGCAGGAAATGAAATCCCTGCCATGCGGGTTGCCGGGTTTATGGATGCCAGTGCGTTTCACGCGCATTTGCAGAAACTGGCCCGATAAACGACACTTTTAAAGGGATAAACGGAGGAGAAAGCCGTGCAACGCGAAGACGTACTGGGACAAGCCCTGCAATTACTTGAGATCAAAGGGATTGCCGACACAACGCTGGAAATGGTGGCCGAAAAGGTCGACGCTCCGCTCGAGTCTCTGAAGCGTTTCTGGCCCGACAAAGAAGCGCTGCTGTATGACGTGCTGCGTTTCCTCAGCCAACAGGTTGATATCTGGCGTCGGCAGCTGATGCTCAACGAAGAACTGAGCAGCGAGCAAAAGCTGCTGGCCCGCTATAGCGCCCTGACCGAATGTGTCAGCAATGGCCGCTATCCGGGTTGCCTGTTTATCGCCGCCTGCACGTTTTACCCCGATCCAGAGCATCCGATTCACCAACTGGCCGATTTGCAAAAACGCGCCGCTCACGAGTTCACGCACGAGCTGCTGACAAAACTGGAAGTGGACGACCCAACCATGGTCGCAAAGCAAATGGAACTGGTGCTGGAAGGCTGCCTGAGCCGCCTGCTGGTCAAACGCAGCCAACAGGATGTCGACACCGCTCAGCGTCTGGCAGAAGATATTTTGCGTTTTGCACAGTGCCGTTCCGGCGGTGCGCTGACTTAAGACGCCGGGAGTTGCAGGGAAATTACGCAGATTGTCGCAAAGTTAAGCAAACAATCGTTTTTTCCCGAATTTGAGTTGACGGGCTGCACTGATTAAGGTTTAATGCGCCCCGTTGCCCGGATAGCTCAGTCGGTAGAGCAGGGGATTGAAAATCCCCGTGTCCTTGGTTCGATTCCGAGTCCGGGCACCAAAATTCTGTTTTTATGCTTCCTTATGAGTCCCTATATGTAGTGGGTTCAATAAGTTAGGATAATTAATCTTTCCTGGCGGATATCTATTTATCCGTTCAAGTCCGGAAAGTTTGGTGGTCGAATCGGCGGTCAGTCCAGTTCGACAAATGGAGCGACCACCAAATGCCTTTGACAGACAAACAAATCCGCAGTGCCAAACCTTCTGATAAATCCTGGAAACTTGCAGATTCCCTGGGTCTCTATCTACTGATTAATCCCAACGGAAACCGCACCTGGTATCTCAAATACCGCTTCCTCGGAAAAGAAACCCGCATCTCTTTTGGTGCCTACCCCGATACCTCTCTTTCTGATGCAAGAGATAAACGGGATGAAGCCCGAAAACTTATCAAGAGCGGTATCAATCCCTCAAAGCATCGCCAGTCACAAATCACCAGTACCGATAACGCAGTCACCTTCAGACAGGTGGCGGTAGCCTGGCACACCTACAACCTGAGTCGCTGGTCTGAGGGTCATGCCGGTAAAATACTGACCTGTCTGGAACGCTATACCTTCCCGACACTGGGCCCGATGGCGATTGATGAAATTGACACCCTGCATCTGGCACAGCTTATTCAGTTCATTGATGGTAAGGGTGTGCATGATGTCGCCGGGCGTGTGCGTCAGTACCTGAGCAATATCATGCAGCATGCCAGACAGAACGGGCTGATTAAATACAACCCGGCGTCTGACCTGGGTGGCATCATCATGCCGGTTAAAGTTCAGCACCACCCTGCACTTTCGCTGCGGCAGTTGCCGGAGCTGCTGGAAAAAATATCTGTCTACAAAGGACGCGACATAACCCGACTGGCATTGCTGATTAACCTGCATGTTTTTCTGCGATCCAGTGAACTGCGTTATGCCCGGTGGAATGAATTCAATCTTAAAGCCCGCATCTGGACAATCCCGCCGGAGCGCAGCGCCGTTCCGGGTGTGAAATTCTCGGAACGGGGTTCAAAAATGAAGGATGAGCATCTGGTGCCGCTCTCACAACAGGCGGTGGAGCTGCTTATGCATCTCAAAGAGATTACAGGGGAAACGACTTTTGTTTTTCCAGGGGCATATTCTCTGGATAAGCCCATGAGCGAGAACACCATCAATAAGGCGCTTCGCGTTATTGGCTATGACACCAAAACGGAGATTTGCGGTCACGGTTTCAGAACGATGGCCTGCGTTGCGCTCAATGAGTCTCAGAAATGGTCAAAGGATACCATTGAGCATCAGATGAGCCATAAAGAACGTAACGGCGTGCGCGCAGCCTATATGCATACCGCTGAACATCTGGAAGCCAGAACAGAAATGATGCAATGGTGGTCGGATTATCTGGATGAGTGCCGCGAAGGCTATGTTGCCCCCTATATCTATGTGCGTCAGCACGGAAGCCGTTAATTCCCTCTGAAGCAGGTGTTCCGACACCTGCTTTTACAGTAACTGAGGCAGGTAAAATATAGCTTTTTATCTATATAGCGCTTAATCTGTTTTCCGCACAATCTGACAATCAAAGCCTGGGGAATATCATGGGAAGCACGCCCGAACAACTGATTGCAGCCGAAACGCCAGAGGCCGTTGAAGCAATCTCAGAGATTGCTGCTGATATGCGTTTTTGTATTCATCTCACTGAACTGCGTGAAGCAACCAACAAAACGCAGAATGACATTGCGCAGATTCTGAATGTCAGACAACCCACTATCGCTGCTATGGAAAGAAAGGGCCGGGATATCCGGCTTTCAACGCTGAAGCGTTATGTCGAAGCCACGGGCAGCAAACTGCAAATCACCGTCGAATTGCCCGATGGCTCCCGCCATACCCTGGCGGTGTAACCGCACCCTGCATTGTCTACCTCCCTTCATCAGGCCATGGGGTGACTCCCCTTCACGGACAGATAGGGGTTATCTTCCGGAACATCTTCTCCAAAAATCTCTTCTGGGGAGGCAAGAAGATAGCCCTCAACCCGCGATGTTTTACGCGGCCCCTTTACCTGGCAGGCGTGAATATTGATGTTATTCACCCCCCGGTAATGCAGTCTCAGCTTCTGAAAAGCTCTCTGCACCAGTTTCCATTCGTCGCCAGTGCTGCCCGTTGTGGACTGCACGTAAAGTTTGAAGATTTCCGGCGAGACCATAAACAGCATCCCGTCCACCATATGCACCCGTGCCAGCCGGTCGTTAATCAGAATCTTTCGGGTTTGCAGACCTTCCCGCAGCCAGTTAACAAAATTCAGCCCCGATACCGGGGCAGCAGATGGTTTACTTCTGATCGTTGCGGGAGGTGCAATATCATCTGCGGGCAGCACTGCTGAATCCACTTCCACCAGGCCTGCGCTGACCTCCGAAATGAATACCTCTTCTTCTGCGTGTGACCCCGGTGAAGGGTTGTTTGCTGGCCCAATGACATCTTCACCATCAGAGAATAATGACAGCGCCAGTTCACTCAGAGGATCACCTTCCGAACAGACATCAGCCTCCGGACTGGCCTGTACAGTTTGTTCAGCAGTATCCTCCTGCTGTGCAGATGTGACCAACTGCGGACTAACCAGGCCGTCAAATGCTGCCGGGCGATTATCCGAATCAGACCATATTCGCTCTGGCGATACCCGTAGCAGGGTCAGTGGCCTGCCTGGCGTCCAGCCGCTACTGGCCTCTATTTCACACGACCAGATGGCTTTCCCCTCTGGCGTGGGGACAATCAGCCCCAGTGACTGCATTTCATCAAACAACCGGACATTGCTGTCAGGCACGCCGGTAACGCCCTGTTGCAGCAACCATGCCCGTATATTATCAGCGGTGGTCTTACTGACCAGCCAGAGCGCGTCCCCGGTGAGCCAGCCATCTGAGCCGGAGTGCGGGTTATTCAGTTTGTAACGGGTATGCACCAGTTCCCGTAGTGCCATCAATACCTGCTTCGCCAGCGACGGTTGTGGATTGTTCAGCACGCTGCCGGCACTGGCCCCCATAAACTGTGCCACCGAGGCCCTGTCAGCTTCCTGCACCAGCTCACCCAGTACACCTGCCCGTTCATAGTGCCCGCTGATGCAGTACAAAAATGAGGCCAGCAGTTCCGGGTACTGCGCCAGCCAGTTCATCGCTGTATCGGGTAAAATGCGTGAAACCAGCAGAGAGCCTGCCACCGGGTGAAGATGATAATCCCGTGCTTTTCGGTACTTCAGTTGATAAGCATGTATGGGTGCCCCCTGCCACGGATGCCAGGCCTGGTTTCCATCGGTCACAACATCGATGTCCGCCACGATTTTTCCGGCATCGTGCAGCAACGCCGCATACAGCACCCCCGCAGTCCAGGCTTCTGCCTCACGCGCCTGATCTTCGGGTGCACCACCAGCAGGCAGCAGATGACGTTGCCGCAGTTTTGCCGCAAAGGCCATCACCTCAAGCGTATGATCAAGCAGACCGCCGGGATAGGCATGATGATGATATTCCGAAGCAGGGAAGTGTTGAGCCAGCACCGCAAAGCGTGCCACCGGCCCCTGGTACAGTTCGGAGAATAATTCAGCGGAAACGGATGTGCGCTGCCAGATTATCTTCAGCAGCTGCTGGCGCAACGGCGTGGCAAGCAGCTCATCCGCCCCCTGCGGAATAAACCATCCGGGTCTGCTAACCTCGCCTGTTTTAACCACTTCAGGTTCTGCTGGCCGGCTATCCGGTTTTTTGAGCCATTTCAGCTTTTCACGCAATCCTGTTTTCATGAGTGCCGCCTTTCATTTATTCATGCTGAGCCAGAAGTCATAACACTCCAGCAAAAATGCCGTCATGCTCTTCCCCTGCTCTGCAGCAGCGATTTTTATCTCGCGATGCAACTGCGGTTCGATACGGATTTGCAACGGTTTAGTTTCCCCCACCCGGAAATCGGTGGTAGTGACACCCAGAGGGCGAGGGACTATCGGCAACAGCTTTGGGGCCGTTTTCTTGATCATGGCGGTATATCCGGTGAAATGCTGAAATCATGAAAAGCGGAATACCTTGTCTCATGATTTCAGCAGGGAAAGTTAATTCCCGCTTTGCCGTGCGCGGGCAAGAATGTCATGCACAATGTTTCTGGCACGACGGTTCAGGGTTTTCCAGGGTGTTTCGGTGATGGCATGGCCAGCATCCAGCGTGATGCTGTAGCCCGCTTTAAAGGTCAGAAAATTGCTGATGCAGATAAAATTCCAGCTGTTAATTGTTTCAATCGCAGCCCGCCCCTCGGCCAGGCTGGGAGCCTTCCCCACAACATACAGCAACCGGTTATGGGGTATGCCCTTGTGCATAAGTTCATACCCCAGCAGCAGCGACGGCTCCAGGTCATCCACCGATGTGCCCGTCGCAATCACGACCAGACTGGACTGCCGGGCAATGTCGAGCGAAGAAGTATCGGCATACGGGCGAGTATCTATAATCAGACATTCGTAGCTGTTCGCCGCTTTCATCACCACATCGTGGCGACGGTACACCCCGGTTTCAACGACAGGAAAAATCCCCGCGTTGTCACGACGCTCGGCCCATTTCGCGCTGGTCTGCTGTTTACTGTCCAGATCGCCCAGATGCGTACTTGCACCTGAGCGGACACTCTCTACGGCGGCGGCACGGGCAAGCGTTGAGCGCCCCACACCACCTTTCTGGCTGATAAAACTGATAATCATCATTGCTCTCCTGCATTCATGAATAACGGAAAGAAGGAATACAGGAGCACAATGCCGAAAACGGCAGGTCTGGTCGGCAATAAACTCAATACCGGAAAAATAATTAATGAAATAAGGATGTCATGAATGCAGGAAAGATTGCTTTAAGGCGGCTGCCTTTTGGGTTTTAGCCTTTTCGGGCAAGGCTTTTACCCCTTCTGAACACTTACCCCTTCCCCTTTGCCTTTTCCCTTGCCCTGGCCTTTTCGTCATGAGCCATTTTCAGACGGTTACCCGGCCCTCTGACTGCATTTTTGATTACTATGACAGCAGTATCAATGCAACGGGCCTGGCTTTCGGCTCTCCGGGCAGGCATACAGGAAATGCGGTGCCCCCGGCAGTTTTAACGGTTAAACAGTAACGACTGTGCCGGGGCAAAATTCGACTATGGAAGGTGAAAGGGAATGGAAATCAGAAATCACGACGACTACGAAAGCAGCCTTGAGCGCATTGATGCGTTGTACCAGCGCAATCCAAAGGCAGGAACCCCGGAACATACTGAAATGGAAGCCCTGGCTGCTGCCCTGCTGTGCTATGAAAACCGACACTTTCCAATCGTCGGGGACTTTATGCTGAACTGATCTCTGGCAAATCGGCATAAACAAAAATACCTGCTGCAAAAACCGATAAAATGACTGGCTATTTTTTGCACGATCGTTATGGTGTTCTTAGCTCGCAAAGAATGAGGAAAGAACAATGACACAGAAAACCCTCGTAGAACACCTGAGCAATCAGACTCGTAATGCCATCAGTTGGCTCAAGCAGAAAGTACCAGGAACGGAAAATTACACCCCAGGGGATCTTGCGCGGGATGTATTAATTGCAGTGATTAAACCTACTCCTGAAACAAATGGATATAAGCCATATAACGATACTCTCAATGGATATCAATTTGATGGGCCCGAAGGCCCAGGCACATATATAGATGGTATTAGAATCCACCATGATGAGCGTGAAAGTTAACCTCCCTTACTCATTAAACTCGTCAATATACTTCGCAAATTCTTAGCAGCCTCTCCGCCAGCTTGTTGAGCTGGTTCAGTTCCTACACGCATTGAACCAGAGATTGCCCCACCTAATTGTATGCCGGCCCATGCCATTGTCCCCATCCAGAACGCAGGCAGCACAATAAACATCGTCGCCAGTACGAACTGCATGATCATATTGTCCTGCACGTTCTGAAGGCCCGCCAGGTTCCAGGCGCTGTGTGTATCGCTTTCATACAGCAGCGTCAACATCCAGCCGTCAAGCCACCGCGCCAGCTCCCACCAAAAGGTCAAAAATATCAACCCAAATTGCGCAAAAGTCAGCGTCATGATGGTTCTGATGCTGTATGCCGAGAACACCGTCACCAGCGGGATGCAGATAATCAGCGCCATCTGTAATATCGCCTGTACCATCGGCAACGCCTGGCGCAGCGAATCAAACGCTGGAAAAGCCGCAATCGCTGTCAGCCGGTTGCCGGTAGTGGCGACCAGTCGGTTCACGCCGTGGAAAAAGCCACCGCCCGCATCACCACCGTATCCGGCGTAAACCTGACCATTTTGCGATACTTCCATATTTCGCGGACTGACCAGCGAGCGCAGCACCGCCTCCTCATAGAGCTCCTTGCTCACAGCCAGTTTGCGGAATGTCTGCCAGATATCCGGTTTCACCATCGCCAGTAACCGGGGTTTCAGACCAACATTGCTGTCTGACCACCACTGCTTACAGGTCGGATAGCCACCACGCCCGGTGTTAACCAGCCCGGCATCCCTGTCGCTGTTATACGACCAGTTTTTTCGGGGGCTGCGTGCATGATTGCTGTCGTAGTAGCCTGGCTGCGTCAGAAAGCGTGATGAACCAATCCATGCCACGTCCTGGTCCTCATCGTAGGTGAGAGAACTCTCCTGCTGCTTCAGACGAACCAGCGACGGGGCATAGCATTCCATCGTAAAGTCCTGAAGCTCCTGCGCCAGAATCGGGTCACTGATACGGGTATGCTGCACATCAAAACGGAGCTGACGAATATCAGGCTGGCAGGGCAACGTGGCAACGGCAGCATTGGTGATACCTTTGGAAAGCGTATGTACCAGATACCACCAGAACGGCACCATCGCTGTTCTGCCGCTCATGTCATTGACCAGCGGTGCATAACCTGACCGTTCCGGGGCCACCGGCACCGAGACATTGCACTGGCTGGAACGCTGCGTATCCAGCTGCATTTCTGTGATGTCGAGACTGAGCAGAGGTACACAGGTGAACATCATCACGATTATTGCCACATAAACCGTGTTTTCCATCCAGGCAAGCGTCAGTCCACCTGCATCCCCTTCATCCACGCCCTGCTCACGGGCTTTCAGAACATGCGCGATCAGTTTCATCAGCAGCGGCAAAGTAAACAGCCCGGTGGAAACTATCGTGTCCCATATGCCATTGCTGACCAGCCACCCAAGCACTGTCAGCACATATTCCAGATAGCTGTTGGCCGTCACTGGTCACCTCCTGGCTGAATCACGCTGCTGATTTCATTGAGCATCACCAGCATCAGGAACCAGCCCATGAGGCGTTTCAGCGCTGAACGTCGGGTGCTTCCGGCGCGTCGGTATAGCCAGCTCCACAACGCAACAATGGCGGTATACACACAAAGACGCCAGGCCAGAAGGCTGTAGCGATACTGATGCAGCAGATGGGGCACCGAAAGCGATGGTGCGAAATGCCGCAGGACCATAGCGGCAAGCAGCAAACCAGTTGTCATCACCACGGTTACCAGCAGCATTTTTCCTGTCAGTTTCAGTAACGTATTTATTTTGCTCACTTTGCTCATTTCTGGTCCCCTGATGGCAGGCTGAGGTTACGGACACGGGCATCACCGTCATCCCCGACGCTGACCGCCCGTCCACGGGTCGCCTCCCGCACGGCCTGGCGCTCGAGAATGACCGAGCTGGTGTTGCTGGTCAGCATCCGGCGCATCTCAAGCTCCAGCCGCAACTGGTCCAGCTCCTGGTCAAGCTGTCCGGTGGTCTGCGTCAGTTGCGTCTGGGCTTCTTTTTCCGCCGCAATGTTCGGTTCACGCATCCCTGCCAGCAGCATCCGGCGGGCCATCAGCGCCTGCTCCATGACCCGTGCCAGCGCCATTTCCCCGGATAACCGTTGCATCAGTACCGGTACATCCGGGTCTGAGTGCAGGGCCTCCACCACCCCGCGGGTCAGCAGCAGACTGCCGCCGGAAGCTTTTGCCAGATTCTCGTCCGTGGGTTTCAGGTCGCCATTCACCAGCGAGGCCAGTACCGTGGCGATTTTCTCCTGCTCATCCGCAATCAGCGGCGAGAGTCCCACGCCAGCCTGCGCCCCGCTCTGGCTGGCACTGTTACCGCTCTCATCGTTATCCGGGGCCACGTTGATGGTCTGCTCCCCCACCACATGGGTGAGCCAGTTCGCCGCCTGCTCTGGCGTGCTCCAGACCCGGCACAGTTCTCCCTGACACTGTGATGCGGGGATGCTGCCGGTATCAGTGGCACTGCGCTGGTTCAGGATGTTGTAGCCTGCCTTTGCGGTGTCACCGACAAGCTTAATCGGCGGCTGACCGCGCCCGCCGCGCTTCTGTCCTCCCACCCAGGTTTTGCCTTTGCTGGCGGCTTCCTTCTCGGCCTTCTTTTGCGCCTGTACCGCATCGGTGTTGCTGGCAGCGATGGTCTGATAGTTTTCAGCTTTGGCGCTCTGGGTCCAGGCTGAGCCATAAGCAAAATCGGTCATCTTCGAGGCCATGGATTCACAGGAGAGTTTTGATTTGTCGAAGTCCACCCGCGCCTGAAGGATGCCGTTAGTCAGCAGGTCATAAAGCTGGGGGTTGGCGCGCTGAATAATCATCGCCGGGAGGCTGGCAACAGCGGAGGTGGCATTCTGTATCACGCTGCCCATCATCTGCTGAAAACCCTGAGTAACACCATTAAGCTGGTCGCGTACCGTGGTGGTGATATCGAAGTTGCCGCAGGTGAGGTCAGCATTCCAGCCCGCCCGCAGATTCAGCAAAGAGGGGTTACGTCGTGTCAGTGCCGGGGTAATGACTGAACCACCGCCAATCTGGTAGTACAGCGAGTCGGCAATGGCCCCTTTTTCGTCAACGCCATAGCTGTCCTCTGCCGCCCATGCTGTATGGCAACAGAAACTGACGACCACTGCCATCAGTGCCGGTTTATAAAACTGTCGCATTATTTTCATCCTCCGGTACTCCCCAGAAAGGTCTGCCCGCGTCGCCGGCAACAGGCGTAAGGCCGCCATAGCGCCCAGACGTAGCCACCATCCCGTGACTGACGCTCAGCGGAGAAATCGGTAAATGTGTGGTCAGGGAACATGGCGCAGGTGGTGCTCATCACCGGTGAAAGCCGCTGCCAGGCGTGGTTGCCGGGTTTGCTCTCCTGTACAGGAGATGGTGGCCAGTAGCCGGCCCGGGAAGACCCCACCTCCGGCAGATAGACATGCGGTTGCCCGTTGCGGGTAATGATATCGGCTGCGCGCTGGGCTATCACCGCCCCGGCTTTATAGTCGTCGGTCTGCCCCAGCGCCCCTTCACGCGGGTAGACATTGCCCCATAAATCACCGGGCTGCCGGACTTCACGCAGACCCGGAGTCAGGGCTTCCGGGTAGAGCGTCTCCGGTATGCCGCCACGCCAGGCCAGCTGGTCCAGCGTGCTGATGAAGTAAGGTTGTAACGGCACCACATCATTGCTGCAGCTGTAACCCATCCCGCTGAGAAAGCGGTAGAACGTTGAACCAGCCGGATGACCGAACGCATCGGCGTTTTTAAAGCGGATTTTGGTCTGGCTGTTAGTGATGCGGGAATTGGTATCCCCGCCCCCTTCGGCTCCGGGTATCGCCACCCCGGCAAAGGCAATTTCCCGCCACGAATTATCTCCGGGCGTGTTATAGGCTGAGATTACCAGGTCAGGGAGGTTGTGTTTTACCTTCACGGAGGTTTTGACCGTGCAGCCAAATGGTGTGCAGAACAACCAGTAGCACAGGCCGACCACACGGTACTGCAGGCAGTCAGGAGACAACGCGGAGGCCATTATCTGCGGCGTGGTGACAGACAAAGCAGGCAGGCTCACCGCCAGAAGCGCCAGCAAGACAGAGCGGTTTGATTTCATTGATTCCGCTCCCGCCACGCATCCAGCTTCAGCTGTGCCAGCGCCACATCGGTGATGCCGTACACCACGAAATGGTCATCAAACACCACCGCAGGCACTTTGGTTATGCCGACTATCCGCGCATCAAGCAGAGCCTGATATGCACGGGTCAACCGGGCTTCCTGCGCATGCCAGTCAGTCTGCTGCATACGCAAGCGAACCTGAACCTCCGCTTTAGCGGGGCTGGAAGACAGTGGAGGAAACAGCGACTGCGACAATGTGTCGACGTTTTCCAGCAACTGAACTTCCACACCGGGTTCAGGATGCACCACTGGCCTGTCAGCGGTGGTGTAAATCACCGTCTGAGCCAGCCCATTAGTGGAAGTAAAAAGCAGGTACAGCGGGAAAAGAAAGAGACAGCGCTTCATAAGACTCCCCTTGATGTCTGTGTCAGAGGGGATTTAACGCGCAAAAAGGAAGGCTGGCTTCGATAAACTCTGCATGAGGAAATGAAGATTATTTTTGAGTCCACCTCTTCACAATGTCTGTGGTATACCTGTCCGCTGAAATCACATCAACAACAGAGGTGACCGGATGGCACAGCACGGGCTCATCAATACAACCCGACCGCAAAAAGTCACGCTCAGCGGCCCCCAACAACAGTACCATTCACATCAGGCAACGATTGACAGGCTGTCAGAAGAAATAGCCACTCACCGCCAACGACAGGAAGCCATAACTACCCGCTTTATGCAGGAGATCCTGCCACTGGAGCATCAGTACCTTCAGGCCCGGTACGATAAAGCCATCCGGTTGCTGTCCTTTGCCGATAAAAAATCACTCGGTAAATACGACCGCGAAGCCCTGTTTGTCTGGATAGATGAGGAGTTGGATGAACTTTTTCATCACCCGTTTAACGAACGTCTTGATTTAGATGCCCTGCGTCGCCGTTTACATGACATCAGCAATGCTCTGCAAAATAAGCCAACACACGACGAACTCAGTGATTTCCGGCAGGAGCTCCGGGAGGTATTTGGTGACGATCGCGCACTCGGCGATGATGAGCTCGCTAAAATGATGGATGATCCCGGCAGTATCTTCGACACAATGCAGCGTCTTTTTGGTGAGGCCACCGATGCCGATGGCGGCGACTTTTTTGATGAGACCACTTTTTCTGAGGAGGATGATTGCTCCCCTCAGGCATCTCCTGAAACAATGCTGAAATCTGCGGAAATCACCCGAATGTATAAGAAGCTGGCGAGCCAGCTTCATCCTGATCGTGAACCTGATCCCGCGAAAAAGGCAGTAAAAAACGATCTCATGGTGACGCTTTCAAAAGCCCGTAAGGAGAATGATATCTGGACGATCGTTGAAATGTTTCGCCGGCATATCGATGCTGACTATCGATTCAGTGACACAGAACTGCCGGGGATCAATGCCCTGCTTGAGCACAGGATCCAGGCGCTTAAATCAGAGCTGTCAGACCTGAACTTACCACATTCTCTCCCCGGTATGATTTGGGAGAAGCTGGGTGGAAAAACCGAAAGAACCATCAATAACAGATTCAAAAAGCACTCAGAGGCGCTTCAGCGCATGACTGCGGAACAAAACCAGCAGCGCATAACCCTTCGCTCCCTGAGCGTACTGCGACTGCACCTGGTGCCCTGGCGTACTGAACTGGAGCAGGAAAACGCGTTTCTGTATTACTGAGCTTCGGTGGTGTGACACAAGGTTGCTGGCTGATGGTTACCAGATGCGGTTACCCCGCATCCGGCTCCATAGCCACTCCATGCAGCTTCAACTGACGCTATCACTGGCGCCCACTTTACGTATCAACGATATTTGACGATGGGGAGATGCTATATGCTCCCAGCCTGTTTGAGAGCCGTATAGATATCAGTAAGCTGCGTGTAGTGGCAGCTTACCCGGCACCCGTCCTGCAAAAAAAGTATGACAGGATTGTTGACTGCACCCGGCGATTTTTCAACAACGGACCCAACTGGCGTAAGTCCGGTAAATGAGCCTGACTCATTTATCCTGCGCCCGGCTTTAGCTACCGCAAGCGGCCATTTTCGCATGGCGTGAAACTGGATGCCATTCAGCTCGCAGTATTGCTGACGGGTAAGACCGCTGGCACGCCAGTTGTCGATATGCAGCTTCTTCTCTTCAATGGACAAGCGTTTTTTTTGCATTAATTGACTCCGGTAACAACAGTGAAATGAGGAAGGCATTGCTAACCTTCTGAAAATAAACGTTAGTCCCCCCATCTGACAGCCCCCACCACAGGAGGCCCCTTTGACAAGACAGACAAATCAGAACGACCAGCTTCCCCCGAGGCTAGCCTGCCATGGAGATACTGTGCGATTTCCTTGTCCGTAAGCCACCTGAGCATGAAGGCCAAACGACGGACTAAGCTTTACCCTCAGACCCGCAGCGGCGACACCACGCGAGCCACCCGATGTATTGTGAAAACTGTCCCGCTTATTGATGACCACCGCAGGACCATTTCCCCACGACTGCTCCAGGTGAAGATCCGCATACGGCTGAAGCACAGCCCGCTTCACCGTAAATGTCTGCGATACGCTAAGCCCTGCAAGTCCGGCAATTAACCGCTGATCATGAATCCGCGCCTTCATACCATTGGACAAATAAAGATCCTCGCCAGCCCCGGTCAGGCCGCGCATACCGAGATACGGTGTGAGCAGCGTGGAACCTGCCCGTTTGTTGATCCCTGCCCTCAATTGCATCCCCACACCCAGACTGCCGTACTGACCCTGCGCCTTCTCGCCACTGGTCATCCGCGCATCAACATCATTGCGGACGTGACTGACAGTCAGTTGTCCGTCCACAAACACCCCATTCCGTTGCTGCCAGGTCCCGTATAGCCCGGCGGCAAGCGTATGAACATCACTGTCACCGATGCCCTGCCCACCAAAGTGGTTACTCCCTTTCCCAGAGCTCAAGAAAACACCGCTGTTGAGCAGACCGTTACCCACTGTCAGACCGCGATCCAGACCCAGCATGACACTGCCCAGACTCAGGCGATAATCCGCCCCCGCTACATTGCCATCGACTTTGACCTGACCGTCCTGCGCCTGCATCCACAGCGTCAGCCCGTGACGTTGCAGACGGATTTCATCGAGCCGTGCCTGGACCTGATCGCTGTACATCCGGAAGACTTCCGGTGCCACACCGGCAGTTGAGAGCACCGCCGAAGTTGAGGGGCTGATTACCGGATTAACGACCACCGGGACAGGCACCACTGGCACAGGCGGGGTATCGTTATCTTCCGGATCGACTGGAGTTACTGGAGTTACTGGAGTCACTGGCGTGGCGTTACCACCCGAATCATCGTCAGAATGATCATCCGGATCGTTCCCTGAGCCACCGCCATCATCCTTAGACACAGGTGCAAGCTGCCAGCTGTTCTGGTCGGGATGCACCAGTTGATACTGCCAGGTGCCTAAATCCACCACCCCATCTCGGTTGGCAAGGGTGAAAATGGCATCGCCACTCCCCGTTTTCACCAGTTCCAGCGCCTGAGTACTTGCCGGCTCTTCACCACTGTCAGCCACCTGAATGTCAAAGTTGCCGCTTGCCTTCCCCGGCACAGCAATATGGTTGCCCTGCCCGTTAGCCAGTGCGGTGTTCATCTCAAAGGTGCCCTGCCCGGATAACGCACCCAGCGTCAGCGTGGAGTAGCCCGGCGAAGTCGCCGCTTTGGGACTGGCATCAAAAATCACATGCCCGCCCCACATCTGCATATCGCTGAATGTAAACGGCGTATCCTTATCCAGTCCGTGCAGATACAGTGCGCCACCCAGCGAAATGTGCGCATCTGTGGTATCAATTCGCGAACTGCCGTTCACCACCAGCCTTCCGCTTTCCTGAACGAACACATCACCTTTCAGCACTCCGCCGTTGCCAAGATTGCTGAAATAAAAATCCCCGCCTATCGTCGGGCTGTCGACGGTGCCGTTATTGGTTTGTGCCGTGGCCCCTTTGCCGAGCGTGATATTGGTGGACAATGAGGTCCCGTCTGTATCGCCCAGCTGATAGATGCCGCTCGCTACAGTCAGGTTCAAATCATGTCCGCCCTGGTTAACGAGGGTGCCGCCGACGATAAATGAATGGCTTAACTCTGCACCGCTCTCCAGAAATGCCGTACCGCTGCTGATGCGGATATCTGATGCCTGCGCGCCATTTTGCAGCCAGAGCCGCCCGCTGTTCATCTCGCTGTAGTCAAACCTGGTGGTGGCTCCGCTCAGGTACACCGTGCCACCATTAATTTTTGTGTTTGTCAGGCGGCTACCGTAATAGAGACGCACATCCCCTGTGTTGTTAATAACAGCCCCATCAAGCACAGGCGAAACATCATCACCGTTATCAAAATCCTTTACCTGTCCACCAATCTGCCAGTTGTTCAGTCTGACATTCCCTGAAATCATCGACAGAGCCTCTTTCCCCAGTACCACATCCGTTGCGGTGATACCGGATGTTGCGCCGTACATATCGAAGCGCCCGCTGTCCTCAACGGTGACATGACTGACAGCGGTCGGCACATTAACCCCGTCGCCGGTCACATAAGCTGCCGCATTACGGCCCACCGTCAGGCCTTTCAACGTACTGCCCCGGTATGCATCAATAACGCCTCCGGGATTGATAACAATGTCGTCTGACTCACCGTGAATACCCTGCTGACCACCATTCAGTACCGTAGTGCCCTGCGCTTTGCCGCCGATATCAATAACCTGCACTACGCCCTCACCAATCACGGTATTGGTGGCAGTGCCGTAAACATGCTGGGTGGTTTGCTGGGTCTCAGGCGAACTTCCCCAGGGCAGCAGATACTGCCCGTCAAGGGTGGTGCCAGTGGCGATTGTCGGCGGAAAATCAGCGTATGACATCGCCGGTAGCATGGAAGGAAGCGCCAGCACGACGGCACGGGAGAGAGCCTTGCGGGAAAGCATCATATCGGCTCCTCCCGTTGCTCGCAGGCAGAGTAGCCAGACACGACTTTCACGAAGCGTATTAACAATGTCAGAAGTAAATCATTTATTCGGTATAACATGGTCATCCCCGTTGCATGGCATTAAAAGGGGATTTAATGTGGAAGTCGGGATTCTGGCAGCAATAAACTCAATACGGGGATAAAAGAAATAATTTCACAACCTGTATCCGGAGGTAATCAGACTGAAACAGAGGCGACATCACAGTTCTGCGACAAAATACAGGAAAGTGATTTATATCTGGTGTAAAAATACGCCAGACACTGTTTCTCGTTACGTATTTCGCACGTATAAAGCCGGTATTTGATTTGCAATCAATTTAAATAACTTAAATTTACTAACAGCTATCATTAATATTTCCGTATTAAATAACACTGCTATAATACTCAGGACAGATAAGGATATTTATGTATCTGATTATGCAAAAGAACAAAAAACCATACCGTCCTCTCAGCAGTGAAGAAATTAACGTCGTTTGTAAACTGTTCAATAAACAGTATCTGAATATCTTGCGCCAGATTATCGCCGATCGGTTGTTATACGAAATGAAATCCAGACAGCTGATTCTGGTTTGCGGCTGCCGGGAGGATGGTTCAGCGAGGCTTGCCGTGTCGGACAGCCGGGGGAAACTGTTTCTGAGAAACGTATCTTCGGGAGGACGTCATTTACCGGACTGCCCATTGCGCAGAACCACGCTGGCATGACACTGCAGGCATGTCATGCCATTGTTCAATATTTCAGGGCGGGAGTATCGGGCCCGAAATCAGCTGAACCTCATGATTCAGAAGCACCAGATCGGGATCTGATGCCAGACGCCATACCCCCGAAAACGATAGTCCGGCGACTGTATCTTCGACAACTTCCTGAAGGAAGCAGGCAATTTCCTTATTGCCATTATGATTAATCCAGAAAAATTGATTATGCATAACAGCCTCATTACTCGTTAAAAGAGCGTGAGAGTATACGGGCCTGGCAATATCATTTTGCAGACGTCATCACATACGCTGACATTTGAATAATCATTTATTCTTTGGTGAATTTTTCGATATAAAATACCCGGTACTCATCAATATGCATCCATTGCCAATCCCCTCGCCCGTCAGTCTTACGTGCGACCTGAATCGCTTCATCCGGTTCGCTGATGCCCTGTTGACGCACTGGCCCGGGGATTTTATGCACTGTGCGCGGAGAGGGCTGTAGCAAACTCAATGGGGCGCTAAAAGGTTTGCCCTCCATATGCAGTCAGACACGGGCAACCACGACATATACCCTTGAATTTATATCTTTTTATTCTATGCACTCTGCCCCCTGCTCTTACTTCCTGCTGTTCTTTGCCAGCTCTTCCGGACTGAATTCATGAATCCAGTAACGTGATTTACATCACATTTTTATAAGGGAGGATAATTTCCTCTTGCCAATCTATCTATTGGTAGGTAGATTTGATTTCAACGACACAACAGACAAACACAACACTCAAAAACAAGGAACGCCATTATGAAAAACATCACCAAAGCTATCCTCGCTGCTGCTGCCCTGACCACTTCCGCTCTGGCTTTTGCCGGTACTCCACAGATGGTTTCACGCAGTGATGCGGATTCGCTGCAAAAAATCGGCGTGGTCTCCTCCAGTGGTTTCACTACGCTTGATGAACTGGTGGCCTCACTGAATATGAAAGCCGCCGACGCCGGGGCCACGCATTACCGCATCACCAGCGCCACCGGTATGAATAAAGTTTCCGGCACCGCCGTACTCTATCGCTAACCCCTGAAACGGAGCACACCATGAACAACTGGAATGACTATCGCGGCAAAACCCGTCAGCGGGTCGGCAATTTAGGCAAAACGGTACCCGAAACGCTGCGGGGTGTGGCCGCCCTGATGGGGGCCGGGGAGAAGACAAACCATCTGGATGCACAAACCCGGGAGCTTATTGCGCTGGCCTGTGCCGTCACCACCCGCTGCGATGGCTGTATCGCCATGCACGCCGATGCCGCCGTGAAAGCCGGCGTCAGCGATGAGCAGATTGCCGAAGCGCTGGGGGTGGCGATATCGATGAATGCCGGGGCCGCTG
>NZ_JBOFIN010000072.1:0-1917 GCF_051650185.1 Scandinavium sp. | reverse complement strand
TCCCGTTGAAAAAGTTGCTAGCCGGGGGCGGCTGTGACAGAATGCCGCGTCCCATTTCCCCGCTGAATTAGTGATCGGCGGGGAATCACTTAAACTGGAGAATCACTATGTCACTAAATGCTGAAATCAAGGCGCAAATCGTTGCTGACAACGCTCGTGGCGCTAACGACACTGGCTCACCTGAAGTGCAAGTTGCGCTGCTGACTGCCCAGATCAACCATCTGCAAGGTCACTTCGAAGTGCACACTAAGGACCACCACGGTCGTCGCGGTCTGCTGCGCATGGTTTCCCAGCGTCGCAAGCTGCTGGACTACCTGAAGCGTAAGGACGAAGCCCGTTACGTGGCTCTGATCCAGAAGCTGGGCCTGCGTCGCTAATCGACATACGGTTCTTAAAAAAGGAGGCGCAAGCCTCCTTTTTTGTTTCCAGTTTTGGGCCTCAGCATCGCCGTGGTTGGCGAACGACACTGTCTCTGACTGCCTTTTGTGATGTGGTGTTCGTATTCCGGCGATATATTTGGTCATTACGCGACGGTTATTCCCGTTTGTTTCGATATTCAGATATAATCTGCCGCGAAATTTAGCGACCCAAACAGATAAAGGAAATTCACGTGAATCCTATTGTAAAGACCTTCCAATACGGTCAACACACCGTAACTCTCGAAACTGGCGTCATGGCACGTCAGGCGACTGGCGCCGTCATGGCCAGCATGGACGACACCGCTGTATTCGTTACCGTTGTCGGCAAGAAAGAGGCCGTTCCTGGTCGTGACTTCTTCCCGCTGACCGTCAACTATCAAGAGCGTACCTATGCGGCTGGCCGTATTCCAGGTGGCTTCTTCAAGCGCGAAGGCCGTCCGAGTGAATCAGAAACGCTGATCTCCCGCCTGATCGACCGCCCAATCCGTCCGTTGTTCCCGGAAGGTTTCCTCAATGAGGTTCAGGTGATCGCGACCGTGGTTTCTGCGAACCCTCAGGTTCCGACTGACATCATCGCCATTCTGGGTGCGTCTGCGGCGCTGGCCATCTCCGGCATTCCGTTCAATGGTCCTATCGGCGCTGCCCGCGTCGGTTACATCAATGGCCAATATGTACTGAACCCGACCAACAACGAAACCAAGCACAGCGATCTGGACCTGGTTGTTGCCGGTACCGAAGCCGCCGTTCTGATGGTTGAATCTGAAGCCAAGATCCTCTCCGAAGAGACCATGCTGGGGGCGGTTGTTTACGGTCACGAACAGATGCAGACCGCCATTCAAGCCATCAACGAATTTGCCGCTGAAGTCGGTACCAAGGCATGGGATTGGCAGGCTCCGGCGGTCAATACCGCTCTCAAGAACAAGATTGCCGAGCTGGCAACTGCTCCGCTTGGCGAAGCCTATCGCATCACCGAGAAGGCGGTGCGTTACGAAACCATCGCTGCGCTGAAGCAGAAGGTTGTTGAGCAGATCGTCGCCGAAGACGAGACCCAAGATGCCAAGCTGGTTGGCGAGATGTTCCATGCGCTGGAAAGCGAGATCGTGCGTGGCCGCGTACTGCGTGGTGAGCCGCGTATCGACGGTCGTAACCCGCAAATGGTCCGTGCCCTGTCCATGGGTACCGGTCTGCTGCCGCGCGTGCACGGTTCTGCACTGTTTACCCGTGGTGAAACTCAGGCGCTGGTAGCCTGTACCCTGGGTACCGAGCGCGATGCTCAAAACCTGGACGAACTGGCCGGCGAGCGCACCGACCGCTTCATGCTGCACTACAACTTCCCGCCGTACTGCGTCGGTGAAACGGGCATGGTTGGTTCTCCGAAGCGCCGTGAAATCGGTCACGGTCGTCTGGCCAAGCGCGGTGTTCTGGCGGTTATGCCGACTGCGGAAGAGTTCCCGTACACAGTGCGTGTGGTCTCTGAAATCACCGAATCCAACGGTTC
>NZ_JBOFIN010000071.1:0-64370 GCF_051650185.1 Scandinavium sp. | reverse complement strand
GTCCCACCTGACCCCATGCCGAACTCAGAAGTGAAACGCCGTAGCGCCGATGGTAGTGTGGGGTCTCCCCATGTGAGAGTAGGGAACTGCCAGGCATCAAACAAGCAAGAACCCCGACCGAAAGGCCGGGGTTTTTTGCTTTTTATAATCCAGTACATCCGCTTAGCCTAATCAGGACATACGGCTTAAATCTTACTTACCTGGACGCTATCCACTGCTCAATAAAATCTGCAATCTCAAAGGTATTATTAAGATTCAGGCACGGCACTTTTACGTCTATATCAACATCGCTGGCAACAGCAACGACGTGCTCATCCAGTATTAATTCTTCAATTTGATGCCCTGATCCAGCCCGAAATAGCACTATTTTTGCGACAGCTTCGTGCTTGAACCCTTCCACGAGTACCAGATCCAGGGTTCTATGGTCCATTCTGCTGACCAGGTAACCCAGATCAGTCTCTTCCGCTTCAGGCGTTTCTGTCATTAAGGCCCAACGTTGGGTGCTGGCGACAATCGTTTGTGCCGCACCAGCTTTACGAAGCTCAAAGCTGTCTTTTCCCGGGGTATCAACATCCATCATGTGATGAGTATGTTTAATCAAACCCGGGCGTAATCCTCTTCTGCAAAGCTCCGGGATGAGGGATTTCAGCAATGTGGTTTTCCCGGTTCCGCTCCAGGCGGCTATGGCTAATATCGGGATCATGTTTTCTCCTGCATACGCTCTAGCTCTTCGAGGGAATTCACATTAGTAAATGCAGATTTCATGTCGCTAAAATCAACACTGTGGCCGCCCTCTTGCCGCAAAAAAGCCATTACCCGACGTTCACCGGTATTCAGATAATTTTCCAGCGCCGGGAGTACACTGCGATGTACCAAAGAAATGGCGGGATGATCGCGCTCTCCATCATGCGCCCAAACAACCAGTGCTTCTTTTATGTTCAGAAAGAAGCGTTCGCGTATGACGGTAGGGATGAAGGGTGTATCACAAGGACAAAACAGGAACCACTCACTCTCACTATTTTGGATAACCGAAAGCATGCCTGCCAGAGGACCACAATAATCACCGAGGCTGTCTTCTATCACGGGATAACCACTCTCCCGGTAAATATCGAGTGAGCGGTTAGCATTGATCATCAGTGAGTCCGTCTGGGTCAAAAGAGTGCGGGCGACATGCTGCCACAGCGGCATTCCGTTAAGTGTCTGTAATCCTTTATCCCGTCCACCCATTCGGCTTGCTTTGCCTCCAGCCAGCACGACACCGGTTACTTTTGGCCGTTGATTCACAAATATCGCCTCTTTTATTGTGGGTTTGACCCTGCTAACGTGTGATCCTTAAGCGTAAGGAGCAAATGAATGAAATGTAAACGTCTGAACGAAGTGATTGAACTCCTCCAGCCAGCCTGGCAAAAAGAGCCTGAGCTTAATCTGATGCAATTCTTGCAGAAACTGGCGAAGGAGTCAGGTTTTGACGGCGAGCTCACCGATCTTTCCGACGATATTCTGATTTATCACCTGAAAATGCGTGATTCCGCGAAAGACGCGGTGATCCCGGGTATTCAGAAAGATTATGAAGAAGATTTTAAAACCGCTTTACTGCGCGCCCGCGGCGTAATTAAAGAGTAAAAGCTTGTAAGCGGCGCCACCGAAAACGCTGTGAAATGATATCCTGAATCATTCGCAGTGATTTCCGGATAATCGGATGAACGATAAGGCTTTTACTTTCCAGACACTCCACCCGGATACCATCGTAGATGCCCTCTTCGATCAGGGCATACGGGTGGATTCCGGTCTGACGCCCCTTAACAGCTATGAGAATCGGGTCTGGCAATTTCAGGATGAAGACAGAAAGCGCTTCGTCGTGAAATTCTATCGCCCGCAGCGCTGGACGGCAGAGCAGATCCGCGAAGAGCATCAGTTTGCACTAGAGCTGCAAAATGATGATGTGCCTGTTGCTGCACCGCTGGTGTTTAACGGAGAAACTTTACTGACTCAGCAAGGTTTCTTCTTCACGGTATTTCCAAGTGTGGGTGGTCGTCAGTTCGAACCTGATAGCCTCGATCAAATGGAATGGGTTGGTCGTTATCTCGGCCGTTTGCATCAGACCGGGCGCAAAAAGCGTTTCGCTGCTCGCCCGGATATGGGTATCAACGAGTATTTGCTGGAACCCCGTCAGGTTTTTGAAACCACGCCGCTCATCCCTTCTTCATTGAAGATAAATTTCCTCAACGCGACAGATAAGCTTATTGATGCCGTTATGCAACAATGGCACTCGCGTTTCATTTCGCTGAGGCTGCATGGCGATTGCCATGCCGGGAATATTCTGTGGCGTGATGGGCCGATGTTTGTCGATCTGGATGATGCCCGAAACGGCCCTGCCGTTCAGGATTTGTGGATGCTGCTGCACGGCGATGTAGCCGAACGCAGAATGCAGCTTGATATCATCCTCGAAGCTTACGAAGAGTTCAGTTCTTTTGATGTCGCTGAGCTTGCCTTTATTGAACCGTTACGCGCGATGCGTATGGTTTATTACCTGGCGTGGTTAATCCGACGCTGGGAAGATCCTGCGTTCCCGGTCAACTTCCCCTGGCTTACCGAGGAAGATAACTGGCGCAGACAAACCCAAATGTTTTTAGAACAAGTCAGGGTTCTTCAGGAACCCCCATTACAGTTAACGCCAATGTATTAACAGGCATTTTCAGGAGAGTATTAGCAATGAAAAAGATTTTGCTGGCGCTGGCAGGCATGATTCTGGCATTCAGCGCATCAGCGGCGCAAATCACCGAGGGCAAACAGTACACCACTCTGGAGAAGCCTGTTGCCGGTGAACCGCAAGTTCTGGAGTTCTTCTCCTTCTACTGCCCGCACTGCTACCAGTTCGAGCAGGTGCTGCACGTGTCCGACACCGTGAAGAAGAAGCTGCCTGAAGGCACTAAAATGACCAAGTACCACGTTGAGTTCCTGGGCCCATTGGGTAAAGAACTGACTCAAGCCTGGGCTGTGGCCATCGCGTTGGGCGTGGAAGATAAGATCACTTCTCCAATGTTTGAAGCCGTGCAGAAAACGCAGACTGTTCAGACTGTTGCGGATATCCGCCAGGTATTCATCGATGCCGGCGTAAAAGCAGAAGAGTATGACGCTGCCTGGAACAGCTTTGTCGTGAAATCCCTGGTGGCTCAGGAAGAGAAAGCGGCTGCCGATCTGCAGCTGCAAGGCGTCCCTGCTATGTACGTTAACGGTAAATATCAGGTGAACCCTCAGGGCATGGACACCAGCAACATGGACGTCTTTGTTCAACAGTATGCGGATACCGTGAAGCAGCTGGTTGAGAAAAAATAAAAAACGCCGGCATTCGCCAGCGTTGTCATCAGGAGCCTCACCGCACGGTGGGGCTTTTTTATTGCCCGGACTTTATCTCTTCAATCTGATTGTCTTTCTCAACCCACAGGGTGTTCAGCCAAAGCTGAAAGCCTCGTTTGAAGTTCTTATCATTAACGTAGTCACCATGCAGCTCTTCAGCGACTGGCATCAAATCAACACGAACAACGATGCGGGTGAGCTTGCCGCTCAGCATATCAAAAAAAGGCGTCTTATCATTTTCCGGATAGCAGAGCGTCACGTTCATTAGCTTATCAAACTGGCTGCCCAGCACGTTCAGCGCCATGGCAATTCCTGCTGCCTTGGGGGGAAGCAGATGGCGATAAGGAGAGCGTGTCTCCTGACGTTTTTCTTCCGTAAAACGGGAGCCTTCCACAAAGTTAACAATCGTTGTCGGATGCTTGCGGAATTTCTCGCAGGAACGGCGGGTGGTTTCCACATCTTTCCCGCGGCGCTCTGGATGGCGAATCAGGTAGCTTCTGGAATAGCGGCGCATAAAAGGCATATCCAACGCCCAGCACGCCAGGCCGATAAACGGCACCCAGGCCAGCTGTTGCTTCAGGAAGTACTTGTTCATGGGGATGTGCTTACGGAAAAGTACGCACAGCACCACGATATCCGCCCAGCTACGATGATTACAGATAAGCAAATACCAGTTTTTCTTGTTCAGGCCTTCAAGGCCTTCCACATCCCATTTCAGCCAGGGATTCAGGTGCAGCAGTAGCGCCAGCCCGGAACACCAGCAATACATCATCAGATTGCAGAAAGCCGAGACGGAGCGCCATACAAAGGGAACGGGCAGCAACAGTTTAATGATCCCTGCCGCAATAATGGGCACGGAGCAAAGTACGGTCACAATAATGGTAAGGGCAATACTCAGCGGAAGCGTTATCGCAGCGAGTAATCTCGACATAATCAATTTATTCAGATAGTTAATTGTATAAAGCGCGGGTTTCACAGGCGCAAGGCGCTGATTTTACCAGAAATCACACCTAAAGACGGGTCTTACCAGAGCAGAAAAATAAGCATGAGTTATATCCACATGGCTCAAATTGTCACCAGTCATGGGGATATAAGCAGGGGTTTATCTTAACGCTATGAAAATTAAAATAAATATTGTTACATTGTTCGTGAGGTGCGCAAGAGTAACCCGGCGGAATAAAACTATGCACAAACTTATCCACAGGATGGTTTTGCGAGCGATCCAGAGGATCTCCAAATCTTTTAGCGCAATGGCAGTGAAAAACTCATGTTTTAGCGCTGTCTGTGGCATCCTTTATCCCTAATCTGATAAACAGGCACGGAAATTATGGCTCAGATCCAAGAAAACCCCCTCATCCTGGTTGATGGCTCATCCTATCTCTACCGCGCATATCATGCGTTTCCTCCGTTGACCAACAGCGCAGGCGAACCGACAGGGGCCATGTATGGCGTACTGAATATGCTGCGTAGTTTGATCCTGCAGTATCAGCCAAGCCATGCGGCGGTCGTCTTTGATGCCAAAGGAAAAACGTTCCGTGACGAACTGTTTGAGCATTACAAATCACATCGCCCACCGATGCCTGACGATCTGCGTGCTCAGATAGAGCCGCTGCATGCGATGGTAAAAGCGATGGGTTTACCGCTGCTGGCTGTTTCTGGCGTTGAGGCAGATGACGTTATCGGCACACTGGCGCGTGAAGCGGAAAAAGCAGGCCGTCCGGTGCTGATCAGTACGGGCGACAAAGATATGGCGCAACTGGTAACGCCAGGCATCACGCTCATCAATACCATGACGAACACCGTGCTGGGGCCGGATGAAGTCGTTGCCAAGTACGGCGTGCCGCCAGAGCTGATTATCGATTTCCTCGCGCTGATGGGCGATTCCTCGGACAACATTCCCGGAGTGCCTGGCGTGGGTGAAAAAACCGCGCAAGCTCTTTTGCAAGGGTTGGGGGGGCTGGATACGCTCTATGCTGAACCTGAAAAGATTGCCGGTCTGACCTTCCGTGGCGCCAAAACCATGGCCGCGAAGCTTGAACAGAATAAAGAGATGGCTTACCTCTCTTACAAGCTTGCCACCATCAAAACAGATGTTGAGCTGGAGTTGACCTGCGAGCAGCTCGAAGTCCAGCAGCCGGCAGCGGATGAACTGCTTGGCCTGTTCAAACAGTATGAATTCAAGCGCTGGATAACGGATGTTGAAACGGGTAAATGGATGCAGGCAAAAGGCAGCAAACCTTCTGCTGTACCGTCAGCGGTGGCGGCTGCCGCGGCTGAAGAAGAAGTCGATGAGCCTGCGACCTCGCTCTCTTCTGAACACTACGTCACCATTCTCGATGAAGAAACGCTGAAGCAGTGGATTGAGAAACTGAAGAAAGCGCCCGTTTTCGCCTTTGATACTGAAACAGACAGCCTGGATAACATCTCTGCCAACATGGTGGGGCTGTCTTTTGCCGCAGAACCGGGCGTGGCAGCCTATGTGCCCGTCGCACATGACTATCTTGATGCACCTGAACAGATTTCTCGCTCACGAGTACTGGAATTATTAAAGCCGCTTTTGGAAGACGAAACCTCTCTGAAGGTCGGGCAAAACCTGAAATACGATCGTGGCATTCTGGCCAACTATGGCATTGAGCTGCGCGGCATTGCGTTTGACACCATGCTCGAGTCCTACACGCTGGATAGCGTGGCAGGTCGTCACGACATGGACAGCCTGTCCGATCGCTGGCTGAAGCACAAAACCATTACCTTTGAAGAAATTGCCGGGAAAGGTAAAAACCAGCTGACGTTCAATCAGATAGCACTCGAAGAAGCGGGGCGTTACGCAGCAGAAGATGCAGACGTCACGCTCCAGCTGCATCTGAAAATGTGGCCAAAACTGCAGAAGCTCGAAGGCCCGGCCAATGTTTTCCAGACCATCGAAATGCCGCTGGTGACAGTGTTGTCACGCGTTGAGCGCAACGGTGTGAAGATTGATCCTGCCGTGCTGCACAACCACTCGGAAGAGATTGGTAAACGTCTGGTTGAGCTTGAACAGAAAGCGCATGACATTGCGGGTGAGCCGTTCAACCTCTCTTCACCGAAACAGCTTCAAACGATTCTGTTTGAGAAACAAGGCATTAAGCCGCTGAAGAAAACACCGGGCGGCGCACCGTCGACATCGGAAGAAGTGCTTGAGGAGCTGGCGCTGGATTACCCGCTGCCGAAAGTTATTCTCGAATACCGTGGGCTTGCGAAGCTGAAGTCGACCTACACCGATAAGCTGCCGTTGATGATCAACCCAAAAACAGGGCGAGTGCATACGTCCTATCATCAGGCCGTGGCAGCAACCGGTCGTCTCTCTTCCACCGATCCGAACCTGCAAAACATTCCGGTGCGTAATGAAGAAGGGCGTCGTATTCGTCAGGCGTTTATTGCCCCGGAAGATTATCTGATTGTTTCGGCGGACTACTCGCAGATTGAACTGCGTATTATGGCGCATCTCTCTCGCGACAAAGGGTTATTAACCGCCTTTGCGGAAGGTAAAGACATTCACCGCGCGACAGCGGCGGAAGTGTTTGGCATCCCACTGGATAACGTCACGAATGAGCAGCGCCGCAGTGCAAAAGCCATTAACTTCGGCCTGATTTACGGGATGAGTGCTTTCGGGCTTTCACGCCAGCTCAATATTCCGCGTAAAGAGTCGCAGAAGTATATGGATCTCTATTTCGAGCGTTATCCGGGCGTGCTCGACTATATGGAGCGTACCCGCGCGCAGGCTAAAGATCAGGGTTATGTCGAAACGCTGGAAGGTCGCCGTCTTTATTTACCGGGCATTAAAGCCAGCAATGCCGCTTTGCGTGCCGGTGCGGAGCGTGCGGCCATCAACGCCCCAATGCAGGGTACCGCCGCTGACATCATCAAACGCGCCATGATTGCTGTTGATGGCTGGCTGCAGAAAGAGCAACCCCGCGTCCGCATGATCATGCAGGTGCACGATGAACTGGTGTTCGAAGTGCATAAAGATGACCTTAAAGCCGTGTCGAAGAAGATTCATGAGCTGATGGAAAACAGCATGAAGCTGGATGTTCCGCTGCTGGTGGAAGTGGGCAGTGGTGAGAACTGGGATCAGGCGCATTAACGCCGATGGGCAGGCTAAATGATCAGCAAATATGCGCGATTTTAGACCTGCTTATTGGTTGGCACTTTTTGCAAGTAAGCAACATAACTTATAGCGTTTTGTGATGATCATCGGAATTCGCTATGTAAAGAGTGAAAAAAAACTACAAAAAGTGCTTTGTGGCCTGCGAAAAAAAGAGTAGAGTTATTCGCGTAGGGTACAGAGGTAAGATGTTCTATCTTTCAGACCTTTTACTTCACGTAATCGGATTTGGCTGAATATTTAGCCGCCCCAGTCAGTAATGACTGGGGCGTTTTTTATTGCGCGAAAGAAAAGAAAAAGCGCGGAAATTACCGCGCTCTGTCTAATTTTCTGCTGGGATAAAAAACGAATTACGCTTCGCTCTCTTCTTCCTGCTGTGGGGCAATCTCGCTATACCAGGTATCCAGCTTCTGACGCAGTTTATCCACGCCCAGCTTCTTCAGTGAAGAGAATGCTTCGACCTGAATGTCGCCGTTAAAGTCCTTCACGGCTTCACGCACCATGTTCAGCTGCGCTTTACGCGCGCCGCTCGCCAGCTTATCTGCTTTGGTCAGCAGAACCAGTACTTCAATATTGCTGTCGACGGCCCATTCAATCATCTGCCGGTCGAGATCTTTCAGCGGATGACGAATATCCATCAGCACCACCAGACCTTTCAGGCACAGGCGTTTTTCCAGATATTCGCCCAGTGCGCGCTGCCATTTCAGCTTCATCTCTTCCGGAACTTCGGCATAGCCGTAACCCGGTAAGTCGACCACGCGTTTGCCTTCAGTCACTTCAAACAGGTTGATGAGCTGAGTACGGCCAGGCGTTTTAGAGGTACGCGCAAGGCTCTTTTGATTGGTCAGGGTATTCAGGGCGCTCGATTTACCTGCATTGGAGCGGCCAGCAAATGCCACTTCAATTCCGGTATCGGAAGGTAAGTGGCGAATATCAGGCGCACTGAGAACAAAATGCGTCTGTTGATAGTTCAGGTTGATCAAGGGTCGTCTCCATAAAATCGGGCTATGCGGGGGAGTATACCTGAACAACAGCAAAAGGCGGCGTTTGTCCTGTGGGTGCGGTGTAAGTATTAACCCTGGGCTTTGTGAGACATTTGCCATTGTCGCTATGGGAGATTTAGGAGAAGTTGCAGATGAAATTTTTATCGATTTTATTTAAATCAATACGTTATGTGTTTGGACTAATCTGAAAATTGATCTTTTTACCGGTGAGTTGCTTGTCTGAATATCATAACAAGGTAAAGTAGCGGTCATCAGGCGGGGATGCCGGAAAGGATAAAGACTCAGGACGAGGGTCAGGAGCGCCAGGAGGCGAAGACGAAGGAACTGCCAGGAGGCAAACGTCCGGAGACGTTGTAAAGGGATAAGGATTACGACACGGAGTGTTCAGTGCCAAGGGAAAAACAGGGTGCGTTGTTGGCAGACACGGAATGTGTGACCCGTTAAGGGTTGTGAGTCAAGAAAAAGGCGGCAGATTACTCTGTCGCCTTTTTTCTTTGTCTGCTTTCTGCTAGATTCCGGCTCAATTCTATACTGAAGAAAACAACGTAAGACACCTCATCATGAAAAAACCAACATCCGCACCGCGCAGCAAAGCACCTGGTAAAGCCCGTCGTAAGACGCGCGAAGAGCTGAATCAGGAAGCGCGCGACCGTAAACGCGATAAGAAGCATCGTGGTCACGCTGCAGGCAGCCGCGCGAACGGCGGTGAGGCAAACGCGGCTGGCAAAAAACAGGGCCAGCAAAAAGATCCGCGTATTGGCAGTAAAACCCCAATCCCATTGGGCGCAACCGAGCGTCCGGTGACCAGGCAGCACAAACCGAAGAGCGAGAAACCTATGCTTTCACCGCAGGCCGAGCTGGATTTACTGGAAAATGATGAGCGCCTGGATGCGCTGCTGGAACGTCTGGAAGAGGGCGAGGCCCTTAGCGCAGACGAGCAATCCTGGGTTGATGCCAAACTGGATCGCATTGATGAACTGATGCAACAACTGGGCCTTTCCTACGACGACGATGAAGACGAAGAGGAAGAAGAAGGCAAAGAAGACATGATGCGTCTGCTGCGAGGCGGAAACTAACGTTTGCACCCACTCGGGCTCCCCGTCCTGCTTATAACCCTTTTGGTTGTATGTTATCTGGGGTGGTTATTCGTTAAACTACGGCGGTTGTCGCGGCGTCAACAGTGGCTGCGCAACCGGCTTATTGTCCGATCTCCGGGCAAGCCGGCACGCCGCCGTTCGCGATACCACCGGAAGGAGTAAGCATGTCTGAGCAGTTAATCGACTGGGATTTGGCCCTGATCCAGAAGTACAACTATTCCGGGCCACGTTATACCTCATACCCCACCGCGCTGGAGTTTTCAGAGAGCTTCGGCGAGGCAGATTTCCAACAAGCGGTTGCCCGCTACCCTGAGCGCCCGCTTTCGCTGTACGTCCATATCCCGTTTTGCCACAAGCTCTGCTATTTCTGTGGCTGCAATAAAATCGTTACCCGCCAGCAACACAAAGCCGATCAGTATCTGGATGCGCTTGAGCAGGAAATCCTGCATCGCGCTCCGTTATTTGCCGGGCGTAAAGTCAGCCAACTGCACTGGGGCGGCGGAACGCCAACTTATCTGAATAAGGCGCAGATTAGCCGCCTGATGCAGCTCCTGCGTGGGCATTTTGATTTTCAGCCTGAGGCGGAGATCTCCATTGAAGTCGACCCCCGTGAAATCGAACTCGATGTGCTCGACCATATGCGTAGCGAAGGCTTCAATCGCCTGAGCATGGGCGTGCAGGACTTCAACAAAGAAGTGCAGCGTCTGGTTAACCGTGAGCAGGATGAAGACTTTATCTTCGCACTGCTCAATCATGCGCGTGAGATTGGCTTTACCTCAACTAACATCGATCTGATTTATGGCCTGCCAAAGCAGACGCCGGAGAGTTTTGCGTTCACGTTGAGCCGGGTGGCGGAACTCAATCCCGATCGTCTCAGCGTCTTCAACTACGCGCACCTGCCAACGCTCTTTGCCGCCCAGCGTAAGATCAAAGATGCGGATTTGCCGTCGGCACAGCAAAAGCTCGATATTTTGCAGGAAACCATCACCTCGCTGACGGATGCAGGCTACCAGTTTATTGGGATGGATCACTTTGCTCGCCCGGACGATGAACTGGCCGTGGCGCAGCGTGAAGGCGTGCTACATCGGAACTTCCAGGGCTACACCACTCAGGGTGACAGCGATCTGCTGGGGCTTGGTGTGTCGGCCATCAGCATGCTGGGCGACTGCTACGCGCAGAACCAGAAAGAGCTCAAAAGCTACTATCAGCAGGTTGATGAAAGCGGTAACGCGCTGTGGCGTGGGATTGCACTGACGCAAGACGATTGCATTCGTCGCGACGTCATTAAGTCACTTATCTGTAATTTCCGTCTCGATTTTGCCGACGTTGAAAAGGCGTGGGATCTGAACTTCCAGAACTACTTTGCTGAAGATTTGGCGCTGTTAGCGCCACTGGCCAAAGATGGGCTGGTGGACGTCAAAGAAAAGGGCATTCAGGTGACAGGGAAAGGGCGCTTGCTGATCCGCAATATCTGCATGTGCTTCGACACGTATTTGCGTCAGAAGGCGCGCTTACAGCAGTTCTCTCGCGTTATTTAAATGATCCCCCGGTGGCGCTGCCGCTTACCGGGGCTACCGTTTTCGTAGGCCGGGTCAGCGACAGCGCCACCCGGCAATATCATTACTCCATTCCCAGCTCTTTCAGCTTGCGGGTCAGGGTGTTTCGCCCCCAGCCCAGCAAACGCGCCGCTTCCTGTTTGTGCCCCTGAGTATGACGCAGCGCGGTGGTGAGCAACGTACGCTCCATTTCCGGTTGAGCTTCAGACAGCAGGTTTTGATGACCGGAACGCAGCGCCCGATCGGCCCACTGTGCCAACAGCGTGGCCCAGTTATCAGGCAGCGAATGGGAAGGGCTGTCGGGCACCGTGCTTTCAAACAGCTCAGCGGGTAAATCCTGGATCAACACTTCCTGGCCTGCGGCCATCACCGTCAGCCAGCGACAGGTGTTTTCCAGCTGACGCACGTTCCCCGGCCAGGCCACACGTGTTAACGCCGCTTCGGTTTCGGCATGCAGCAGTTTGGCTTCTACGCCAAGTTCCCGAGCCGCCACTTGCAGGAAGTGACGCGCCAGACGCGGAATGTCTTCACGGCGCTCGCGCAGCGGTGGCAGGTGCACACGGATGACGTTCAGGCGGTGGAATAAATCCTCACGGAATTTCCCTTCCTGAACGCGCAGCTCCAGGTTCTGGTGAGTTGCGGCAATAATACGCACGTCCACTTTTACCGGTGCATAACCGCCAACACGATAAAACTGCCCGTCCGCCAGAACGCGCAACAGGCGAGTCTGGACATCCAGCGGCATATCGCCGATTTCATCGAGGAACAGCGTGCCGCCATCGGCCTGTTCAAAGCGACCCTGGCGAATCGTATTTGCGCCGGTGAACGCGCCTTTTTCATGACCGAACAACTCAGACTCAATTAAATCTTTCGGGATCGCCGCCATGTTGAGCGCGATAAACGGCGCTTTCACACGTGGGCTGTGGCGATGCAGGGCGTGAGCGACCAGCTCTTTACCCGTCCCGGACTCACCGTTAATCAGAACGCTAATGGAAGAACGCGAAAGACGGCCGATAATGCGAAACACGTCCTGCATCGCTGGCGCTTCACCAATGATGTCGGTTGTTGGGCCGAATACCGGCGCGTTGCGCGGCTGCTGCTGTTCCTGATAATGGCTGATAGCACGCTCAACCAGCGCCACCGCTTCATCGATATCAAACGGTTTTGGCAGATAGTCAAAAGCCCCTTGCTGATAGGCGCTGACGGCGGCATCCAGATCGGAATGGGCAGTCATTATGATGACCGGCAGCATCGGATGGCGCTGTTTGATTTGCTTTAGCAACGCCAACCCATCCATGCCCGGCATACGAATATCAGACAGTAAAACGTCCGGCGTTTTGCTCGCCAGAGCATCCAGCACTTCGCTGCCGCTTTCAAAGGTAGTACAGGTCAATCCTGCCCCGGTGAGTGCACGTTCAAGCACCCAACGGATGGAGCTATCGTCATCAACAATCCAGACTATCCCGCGTTGCATACAATGCACCTCTATTTCCGAATGGGCAGGTAAACCGAAAATTCGGTATGGCCCGGCCAACTGGTGAATTCAATTTTACCGGAGTGTTGGTCGATCAAATTACGGGCGATGGATAACCCCAGCCCGGTGCCGCCTTCGCGACCACTGACCATGGGATAAAACAGCGTATCCTGCAGGTGCGAAGGAATACCCGGCCCGTTATCTTCCACATCAATACGAGCCGCCAGGCGATAGCGCACACCATGCAGCGTGAGCTGGAACGCGGTTCGGGTGCGAAGAATAATTTCGCCACCTTCAGGCCCCAATGCCTGGAGGGCATTACGCACGATATTCAGCAAAACTTGCTCAACCTGGTCTGGATCGTGCGGTAATTCAGGTAAACTTGGGTCGTAATCACGCGTCAGACGTACGTTGTCCGGCAACTCCATCGACACCAGTTTCACCACCCGCTCAGCCACTTTGTGAATGCTTTCGGTGACGTGCATCCCTGGCTGCTGTGGCCCAAGCAGACGGTCAACCAGATTGCGCAGCCTGTCGGCCTGCTCAATGATCACTTTGGTGTATTCCAGCAGCGATGGATCAGGCAGCGCCTTGCTGAGCAGCTGTGCGGCGCCACGCAGGCCACCCAGCGGGTTTTTAATCTCATGGGCAAGCCCTCGCACTAAATCGCGAGCAGCGACCTGCTGAGCGTGCTGGAGCTGTTCCTGGCTCAGGCGTCGCTGGTTGTCCATCGGCGCCATCTCAAGCAGTATCAGGCCGTCTGGCAGCCTCTGAGCGGTCACCGAGAGAATGTGCGAGCGACCGTCAATCACCAGCGTCACTTCGTTGTCAGTGAAGCCCTGGCCTGCCTGCAGGCTTTCATGCATCAGGCCAATGTTCAGCGAAAAATAACTCAACAGTTCCGGTAACGGTGTCCCGAATAATTTACGAGAGCTTTGCGCCAGCAACTGCTGCGCCGCCGGGTTGGCGTAATGCACCGCCAGCTCGTCATCGACCAGTAAAATACTGTTGATTAAAGAATTGAGGATCTGCCCAGCATCGGGCAGCACGCCTGTTGCCATTCAGCAGTCTCCTGAAAGGTGTGCACCATTTTAGTGCATTATAGCGGTTTTCAGCCGTTAAGCGCCTGAAATCAGACTGTTGCTGGAGAAAAAAGCCCATCCGAAGATGGGCTGAAAGTTTCCACGGCAACAAAAAATGTCCTGGGCCCCGGCGAAAGTCATAAAGGCCACAGGAGTACTGCTAATTAAACGCTGTAGTACAGTTCGAACTCGACTGGGTGCGGAGTCATGCGCACGCGGTCGTTTTCTTCAACACGCAGAGCGATGTAAGCATCGATCGCGTCGTTAGTGAACACGCCGCCAGCCGTCAGGAACTCACGGTCCTGATCCAGTGCGTTGAGCGCTTCTTCCAGAGAGCCTGCAACCTGTGGGATCTCTTTCGCTTCTTCCGGCGGCAGGTCGTACAGGTTTTTGTCCATCGCTTCGCCTGGGTGGATCTTGTTCTTGATACCATCAAGACCGGCCATCAGCAGCGCAGCAAAGCACAGGTACGGGTTAGCCGCTGGGTCCGGGAAGCGCACTTCGATACGACGCGCTTTAGGAGAAGCTACCACTGGAATACGGATGGACGCAGAACGGTTACGGGCAGAGTAAGCCAGCATCACTGGTGCTTCGTAACCCGGGACCAGACGCTTGTAGGAGTTGGTGGTTGGGTTCGCCAGGGCGTTGATCGCTTTAGCGTGTTTGATCACGCCGCCAATGTAGTACAGCGCCTGCTCAGACAGACCTGCGTACTTGTCGCCAGAGAACAGGTTAGTGCCGTTCTTGGACAGAGACATGTGGCAGTGCATACCGGAACCGTTGTCGCCAAACATTGGTTTTGGCATGAAGGTCGCGGTTTTACCGAAACGGTGCGCCACGTTGTGCACAACGTATTTGTAGATCTGAATTTCGTCGGCTTTTTTGGTCATGGTGTTGAAGCGGGTTGCCACTTCGTTCTGACCAGCGGTGGCCACTTCGTGGTGGTGAGCTTCAACCACCAGGCCCATCTCTTCCATCACCAGACACATGGTGGAACGCAGATCCTGAGCAGAATCGACTGGAGGAACCGGGAAGTAACCGCCTTTTACTGCTGGACGGTGACCTTTGTTGCCACCTTCGTATTTGGTGGAGGTGTTCCATGCGCCTTCGATATCGTCGATAGCCACGTGGGAACCGTTGATGGCGCTGCCGAAGCGAACGTCATCAAACAGGAAGAATTCTGGTTCTGGCCCGAACAGAACGGTGTCCGCGATGCCCGTAGAGCGCAGGTACTCTTCAGCGCGTTTCGCGATGGAGCGCGGGTCACGGTCATAGCCTTGCAGCGTGCCGGGTTCCAGGATGTCACAGCGGATGATCAGCGTAGACTCTTCGAAGAACGGGTCAATGACAGCGGTAGAGGCGTCTGGCATCAGCACCATGTCGGATTCGTTAATGCCTTTCCAGCCACCGATAGAGGAGCCGTCAAACATTTTGCCTTCTTCGAAGAATTCGGCATTTACCTGATGAGCAGGGATAGTGACGTGCTGTTCTTTACCTTTGGTATCGGTGAAGCGCAGATCAACAAACTTCACTTCGTGCTCGTTCAGCATCGTCAAAACGTGTTCAGCGGACATACTTAAACTCTCCCGGATTTGTCATTGTCGTCGTGGTAACGAACTATTCTTGGCACTGCTAATGTGGCGTTGTTGCCGTAAAAAAGATAAAGCGAAAACTGTGCCAACTTTTAAATGCCCCCCAAAAGGCGGTATGATGCGCACCATAGTGCAAAAGTGCTGCACCATGATGGATATCTTGCACCAAAATAGTGCTCTCATGTAAATATTGGGCACTGTTTTGGTGCGATTTGAGTTATGGCGCTCTTTTTACTCTCCGTGAAAGCGATCACAGAGCAACTCTGCAATACTTGTTTGCGGGGGATGTTTGTGATCCTGTTTTGTAGCGCGATTAATCCGTGTACAATAACGCGCTATTTCTAAATGCCTGAGGCAAAGTTGTGATCGAAAATCTGCGTAATATCGCCATCATCGCGCACGTTGACCATGGTAAAACTACCCTGGTTGATAAGCTGCTGCAGCAATCCGGTACGTTCGATGCGCGTACTGAAGCACAAGAACGTGTGATGGACTCCAACGATTTGGAGAAAGAGCGTGGGATTACCATCCTCGCTAAAAACACCGCTATCAAATGGAATGACTACCGTATCAACATCGTTGATACCCCAGGCCACGCCGACTTCGGTGGTGAAGTTGAACGTGTTATGTCCATGGTAGATTCCGTGCTGCTGGTCGTTGACGCAATGGATGGCCCAATGCCGCAGACTCGCTTCGTGACCAAAAAGGCATTTGCCCACGGTCTGAAGCCGATTGTTGTTATTAACAAAGTTGACCGTCCAGGCGCGCGTCCTGACTGGGTTGTTGATCAGGTCTTCGACCTGTTCGTTAACCTCGACGCGACTGACGAGCAGCTCGACTTCCCTATCGTTTACGCTTCTGCGCTGAACGGTATCGCCGGTCTGGATCACGAAGATATGGCGGAAGACATGACCCCGCTGTATCAGACCATCGTTGACCGCGTTCCTGCGCCAAACGTTGACCTGGAAGGCACCCTGCAGATGCAGATCTCCCAGCTTGATTACAACAACTACGTTGGCGTAATCGGCATTGGTCGTATCAAGCGCGGTAAAGTGAAGCCGAACCAGCAGGTCACTATCATCGATAGCGAAGGCAAAACCCGTAATGGTAAAGTCGGTAAAGTCCTGACTCACCTGGGTCTTGAGCGTATCGAGAGCGACGTGGCTGAAGCGGGCGACATCATCGCCATCACCGGTCTGGGCGAGCTGAACATCTCTGACACCATCTGCGACCCGCAGGCGGTTGAAGCGCTGCCAGCGCTGTCTGTTGATGAACCAACCGTGACCATGTTCTTCAACGTCAACACCTCTCCGTTCTGTGGTAAAGAAGGTAAATACGTTACCTCCCGTCAGATCCTTGACCGCCTGAACAAAGAGCTGGTGCACAACGTTGCGCTGCGCGTTGAAGAAACGGAAGATGCGGATGCGTTCCGTGTTTCCGGTCGTGGTGAGCTGCACCTGTCTGTTCTTATCGAAAACATGCGTCGTGAAGGTTTCGAAATGGCGGTTTCCCGTCCGAAAGTAATCTTCCGCGAGCATGAAGGCCGTAAGCAAGAGCCATTCGAAAACGTGACGCTGGACGTTGAAGAGCAGCATCAGGGTTCCGTGATGCAGGCTCTGGGTGAGCGTAAAGGCGACCTGAAAAACATGAATCCAGATGGCAAAGGCCGCGTACGTCTCGACTACGTGATCCCAAGCCGTGGCCTGATCGGCTTCCGTAACGAATTCATGACCATGACTTCCGGTACTGGCCTGCTGTACTCCACCTTCAGCCACTACGACGACGTTCGTCCGGGCGAAGTGGGCCAGCGTCAGAACGGCGTACTGATCTCCAACGGCCAGGGTAAAGCAGTAGCGTTCGCTCTGTTCAGCCTGCAGGACCGCGGTAAGCTGTTCCTGGGTCACGGTGCAGAAGTTTACGAAGGCCAGATCATCGGTATTCACAGCCGTTCTAACGACCTGACTGTAAACTGCCTGACCGGTAAGAAACTGACCAACATGCGTGCGTCAGGTACTGACGAAGCAACGGTTCTGGTTCCACCAGTGAAGATGACCCTGGAGCAAGCTCTGGAGTTCATCGATGACGACGAACTGGTAGAAGTGACCCCGACTTCTGTCCGTATCCGTAAACGTCACCTGACTGAGAACGACCGTAAACGCGCTTCTCGTGGTCCTAAAGAAGATTAATTTTTTAATCTGAATGAAAAAAGCCGCTGATTTCAGCGGCTTTTTTATTGACGAAAAACAGATACCGCGCGCTTTGACGTACTTCAAACTTTTGCACACCGTCTGACTTCCCGTTTTGCCTCTTATCGCCCTGTCGTTGTCGGAGTTATCTCGCCTGTTTGTGATTCACCTCGTCAAAATCTGTCTCTTGCCGCTGACTGAGCCCAATTTTTTGTCATCCCTCTGCGCGCAAATTGGTTTTTTTATCACCGTTTATCCGTAATAGCCTTTGCTCAGACACATGCAAAGGAGTCTTGCGATGGCGAACGACATTATTTCTGAAGCGAATATTGAGTTAAAAGTCAGGGCAAACGACTGGCGTCATGCTATTCAACTGGCCGGCGATTTACTGACTCGCGGCGGTCACACCACCGACGAGTACACCCAGGAGATGATCCTGGCGGTGGAAACCCTCGGCCCTTATATCGTGGTCGCGCCGGGTATCGCGCTGGCCCATTCAAGACCGGCTCCCAGCGTCATGAAAACCGGTCTAAGTCTGACGACGCTTGTGGAGCCTATCAACTTCGGCAGCGAGGAAAACGATCCGGTGGAGATTGTTTTTGGCCTCTGCGCCACCGACAGCAACAACCACATCCAGATTATTTCCCGGCTGGTGGAGTTCCTGGACAGCGAAGAAAACATCGCATTTATCAAGCGTTGCACGGACCGTCGCGACGTTTATCTCGCCATTAACCGCGTTGAAGAAGGAGTCTGAAGATGAAAATTGTCTGCGTTTGCGGCATGGGCTTAGGGTCCAGCGTGATTGCCAAAATGAACATCGAACAGGTGCTTAAAAAAATGGATCTCTCGGCAACGGTCGATACCTGTGATTTGGGCAGTGTGCGCAGCGTGCATGCCGATTTGTATGTCACTACGCGCGAACTGGCAGTCAGCATGCCAGAGGAAATCCAGAGCAAAACCATCGTGCTGACTAACTTTGTTCGCAAAGTCGAAATTGAAAGCAGCATCGGCGACTACCTCAAAAATCTGGCGTAAGACCTGCCATAGAAGGTAACGACTATGAAAGAGATTGTCGGTTTTATTATTTTCCAGTTGCTCGATAAGGCCCCGTTATTTCTCGGCTTTATCGCGCTGATTGGGTTGATGCTTCAGGGAAAAAAAGCCAACGAGGTGATCGACGGCACCATTAAGACCATTATTGGGCTGCTGGTGATCACCATTGGCTCTGGCACGTTACTGAAATCCCTGACGCCGATTATGGGAAAACTGAACAGCACGCTGGGCATTCAGGGCGTGCTGCCTGCCAACGAAGCCGCGTTCGGTGTGGCGATGCTGCACTTTGCTAATGACGTCACCCTGACGTTCATTCTCGGCTTCCTGATCCATCTGCTGTTCGTCTGGATGATCCCGTTTAAGCGCTGCAAAAACGTCTATCTGACGGTCCATATTCAGCTGTTTCTGGCGACGTTTATGGTGGTGTCACTGCCGGGCGCGCTGGGGTTATCAGGCTTCCCGCTGATCATCACCGGCGCAGTGCTCTGTGCGCTGTACTGGACGCTTACACCGGCGATTACCCGTGCGCTCGCTCAGCACTTTATTGGAGACGACCTGACTCTCGGTCATAACCAGCAGGTGGGGGCGTGGGTGGCAAGCCGAATCGCGAAGGTATGCGGCAACCCGGATCAGGATGCCGAAGAGATGAAGCTGCCCGGCTTTCTGGCGATGTTCCGCGATAACACCATTTCGCTCTCCTTCCTGATGCCGCTGATTTTCCTCGGCATTGGCCTGGCGGTAGGCGCGGATGGCATTGGTCAACTGAGCGGCAATACCAACTGGGTGGTCTGGCTCATTATGGAAGGGCTGACCTTTACCGCAGGCGTGGTGATTTTGCTGGTGGGCGTACGCATGTTTATCGGCTCGATTGTGCCTGCGTTTAAAGGGATTTCCGACCGCCTGCTACCGGATGCGGTTCCCGCTCTCGACTGCCCGGCGCTGTTCCCGTACTCGCCAACCGGCGCAATGCTCGGCTTTATCGCCTCGGTGGCTGGTGCGCTGGTGGTGATGGGCGCAACTATCGCCTTTAACTGCCCCATTATTGTCTTCCCAAGCCCAATCATCATGTTCTTCGATGGCTGCACCATGGGCGTATTTGGCAACAAATACGGGGGCTACAAAGGCGCGCTGGCTGCGGGCTTTGTCACCAGCGTCATCGCTCATGCGGGCATCATTCTGCTCTACCCACTGATGGGCTCTCTGTTCGGTTCCGGGCTGATGTTCTCCAACATCGACTTCACCCTCGTCTGGTTACCGGTGTTGTATCTGCTGAAACTTGTTGGCGCCGCGTTTGGTCTGGTGCTGTAACTGTCATGGAGGTGGCAATGAAAATTCAACTGGCGCTCGATTTACTCGACCGTAATCAGGCTCTTGATGTGGTGCGCGCGGCAGGCCCGCACGTCGACATTATCGAAGTGGGCACCTCACTGCTGAAGCTGTGTGGTATTCAGATTGCCGCGGATATTCGTGAAATCTGCCCGGATAAGCCGCTGTTTCTGGATATGAAAATCATCGATGGCCCTGAGCGTGAAGCCACGCTGATGTCTAAATGCCAACCCGAGAATTATTCGATGCTGGCGGTGGCCAGCGACACGGCAGTGAAGAAAGTGCTGGCGATTGCAAAAGAGAACAAGGCGGAAGTGGTGTTCGATTTGCAGTCCGTACCGAACCCGGTGCAGCGTGCCAAAGAGCTGAAGGCGCTTGGTGTGACTCAGCTTTGCGTCCATAAAAATGCTGACTGCGGCGATAACCCCGAAGAAGCCTTCCGCGAGTTTCTCGATGTACGTGAGGTCACTGGCCTGCCCATTTCACTGGCGGGCGGCATTAACCTCAACACCCTTCCGATCATCAAAAAACAGCTGAACCCGGCTGTCGCCATCGTTGGCGGGGCGATCCTGAATGCGCCTGACTGCCGTGAAACCGCTATCGCCTTCCAGAAAATTGCCCGTTCCAGCGACGTTTAAGGAGAGAATCATGAGTCATGTAAACGAAATAACCCGCGAATCCTGGGTGCAGAATACTTTTCCTGAGTGGGGCACCTGGCTGAATGATGAAATCAGCGCCGAAAAAGTCGCGCCCAATTCTGTGGCAATGTGGTGGCTGGGCTGTGTGGGTCTGTGGGTGAAAACTCCGGGCAACGCCAACGTCAGCATTGATTTCTGGTGCGGCACCGGCAAGCGTAAAAAGAACCTGCCGGATATGAAACCGAGTCATCAGATGGCGCGTATGAGCGGTGCGCGTATCGCTCAGCCAAACCTGCGCAGCACCACGTTTGTGCTCGATCCGTTCTCGATTAAAGAGATTGATGCGGTGCTGTCGACGCACTACCACGCCGACCATATCGACATCAACGTGGCTGCGGCGGTGCTGAAAAACTGCGCTCCGGATGTGCCTTTCATCGGCCCGCAGGCGTGTGTGGATCTGTGGATGCAGTGGGGCGTTCCTGCGAAACGTTGTCGCGTGGTGAAGCCGGGCGACGTTGTTAAAATCAAGGATATGGAAATTGTGGTGCTCGAGTCCTCCGACCGTACGATCCTCATCACCGAGCCGCCAAAACCGCTGGCAGATGACGGCGCAGCGGTGCCGGATATGGATCTGCGCTCGGTGAATTATCTGCTGAAAACACCGGGCGGCAACATCTATCATTCAGGCGATTCTCACTACTCCAACATGTACGCTCAGCATGGCAAACAGCATAATATTGACGTAGCGCTGGGCTCGTTTGGCGAAAACCCGATCGGCATTACCGACAAAATGACGGCTGTTGATATTCTGCGAATGGGCGAAGCGCTGCGTACGGATGTGATGATCCCGTTCCACCATGACATCTGGTGCAACATGCTGGCGGACACCAACGAAATCCTGACGCTGTTCGAAATGCGTCGTCATCGCCTGCAGTACCAGTTTGTGCCGTTCATCTGGCAACCCGGCGGTAAGTTTACCTATCCGCAGGATCGCAATCGTCGCGTTTACCAGCACCCGCGTGGCTTCCCGGATATTTTCGAAGCGGAAACGGATCTGCCTTTCCCGTCCTTCCTGTAAGTCACTGACCGCGAAAACTGGCACTTGTGTGCCAGTTATTTCAGGAGACGACATGCAGCTCGATCACCTGGCCGTAGACATCCTGAAAAAGATTGCCGCCGAGCCTGGGATGACCATCAAAATGCTCTGCGAGCGAATTGGTTTGCCACAACGTAATTTCTATTACCGGCGAGCTAAGATTAACGACTGGCTGATGGCAGAAGGTTTCAGTCCCCTGCTTTGCGATCCTCGCCACGGCGTGCGGCTTGTGGAAGAAGACGCTCGTGAAGTCCTGAGCAAACTCAGCGTGCTTCATGGTCAGCAGTACAAACTCAGCGCAGAAGAACGGCGCGATAACCTATTGCTCCACCTCGCCTGTCATCCCGAACCTGCTTTTACTCATCACCTCAGTGAACTTAACCTCGTCAGCCGAAATACCACGCTTGAAGATCTCAGCCTGCTGAAGCAGCATTTACAGCACCAGCAATTGACGCTGGCCGTTGATAAGAAGCAGGGTTATCGGATCGAAGGGAGTGATCTTGCACGCCGTCTGGCTGTGCAGCAGACACTTCAGCATGTGCTGAAATATTCAGATAATCAGGCCGAAAGCCGCACTGCGCAGATTTTTTTGCAGCCGCTGGAGAAGAGAGGGAAAAATCCGACAGAGGTTCAACAGAGGATAGAGTCACGGCTCAAGCAGACTGAGCAGCAGCTGAACCGTACATTTAGCGATAAAGACCGTAGGGCCCTGAAGTACATGATGATGTTTAGCGTGCTGGATACGCTCAAAGGTCACTATCCGCAGTTTACGCCCGTGCAGACACGCTTTTTACGTGAACAGACTGAATGCGAAATTGCCGCAGCCCTGAATACGTCGCTGGCGCGCGATTTGGGTTTTCCCGAGATTTCTGGCAACACGCTGTTTTTCTCACTCCTGTTTTCAGCGAGTAAAAAAGTGACGCCGCTACAAGGCCTGGAGCAGGCTGATAGCCGCCTGATGGCGGCAGTGAAGCAGCTGATTATGCAATTTCAGGCGCTTTCGGGTGTGTATCTGCTGGACGTGGAGCAACTGGAATCTCGCCTGTTCTCGCATCTCGGGCCCGCCATTCATCGCTGTCTGTTTGGCATGCACAGTAAAAATGTGCTGAAAGAGGAGATCCTTCAGCGCTACCCGCTCATCTTTCGCCTCTGCCGGCAGATCATCGTCAGCCTGGAGCAGGAGTATCAGGTGGCGTTTTGTGATGATGAGCTGAGCTACATCGTTATCAGCTTTGCGGCCTGGCTTGACCGGCGACCGGAAACGGGTGAACAGCATATCTTGCTGGTCACGGAGGGAGGCATGTCTTCCACAGCCATCCTCGAAAATCAGCTCCGAAACCTCACGGTGTTACCCTTGCTCATTGAGCATCTCTCGGCAAGCCAGCTGCAACAGCAGGGTATCGGCCCGCACATCCGGCTGGTGGTGAGTACCATCGGCCTTCGCTGCCCCATTCCTTCCCATGTGGGGTTTATTCAGACTCAGCACATGCTTACCGACAGCGAAAAACAGCAGCTTCGGTTGCTGCTTGAACACAATATTGAGGCGGTGGGAATTGCCGAGCTGGTGAACATGTTGGTGGCAACTGCCTCTCGTCTGGCGCCTCAGCAGAAAGAGCCGCTGCGTCAGGAGTTCAGCACTATCATTAGCCAGTTCATTCAGAAACAGCAGCGGCGTTCGTTCAGTTCGACAACGCCTTCAACTTCGTTGCTACCGGATATCGCGTTTACTGGCCGACAGTCGGGCTGGCGACAGCTTATCCGTAAAGCAGCTCAACCCCTGGTTGATAAAGGCTGTGTGGGTGTCGAATATGCGCGCGCGATTATCCGCCAGATTGAACAGCGGGGCATTACAACCTACCTCACGCCCGATATCCTGCTGCTGCATGATGCGCCACCGCAAGGTGCCACTGAAGGAGCACTTTCTCTGCTGAAACTTAAACATCCGCTGGAATTTGGCCTGCCCGGCGTGACGTTAACGCCGCGCGTGATTGTCATTCTTGTGCCCACAACGAACCTTTCGCATATTCCGCTGCTGGAGACGTTGAACGCGCTGATAAGCGATGACGAGGTGCTTAACGCGCTTCTGCAAGCCTCTTCGCTTAAAGCGGTACAGTCCGCCGTTTTGAGCCATAGCTTGTCGGGCACAAAAGAAAAAAGCCGCTGAAACCAGCGGCTTTTTTGTGAGTAAAACATCAGAAGTTATATTTCACACCGAGCATGCCCTGCGTGTCGCTGTAGCCTTTGTCGCCCATCTGCTGAGCGACGTTGCCCCAGACGTTCAGGCGTGGCGTGAGTTGCCCTTCCACACCCAGCTTCAGCTCGCCGATATTTTTGGTGCCTCGCATCTCGTTGCGAATATCGTCCATTTTTACGCTGACATTCCGGGTGTTGTGGATCCAGTTGGCTTCCACGAAAGGCTGGAACTCACGGGCTTTATCATCGTCGAGGGCGTTGTGCCCTTTGATGTAAGCCTTCACGCCCAGACGAGTGAGCAGATTACCGTCCGTGTCGTCTTTGACCCTTGAGCCATTTTCTTCACGATGATCGTCGGCTTGCACATCCATCCACACCAGCTGTGCTTTAGGCTGGAGCCAGTAGCTGTCACGCCCTGATCCCCCCAGTTTTAAGCTGTAGCCCGCTTCTACCGAGGCGGTTACCCCTTTGGATTTGTATTTCTCGGTCGCTAAATCCTGGCCCATCACTTTGTTATCAAACCAGTTGTAGAGCGCCCAGCTATCAACATAAGTGCCAGTCTTATCGGCATCGTTGGCATACCAGGTGGCGTAGACCCCGGCGCTGTAGCCGGTGATCTGGCCACGTGAGTGATAACCCGTCAGGCTGGAGTGGGTTCTGCTTTGGCTGTTTGCATAACCGGCCATCACGCCCAGGTGCCATCGGTCGAGGCCATCATTGCTCCATTGCGCCAGATCGCCGCCCAGTTGCAGAACATAACGGTTGCTCTGAGTTTTAAGCTGGCCGCTGCCGTCCTTAAAGCGAGTGTGACCGCCGACGTTACGCATCCACATGCTGGTGACTTTCTGTTCGCCAGTGAGCATATCGGTATACTGCGTTTCGCCCAGGCGATCGTGCAGACGCGTCAGGAACAGCGTATTGGCGGCATAGTTGTTCGCCAGATAGCTGCCGAACTCCGGGCGATACTGATGCTCACCCGCAGGGGTTGGTTCCGGTGCTGGTGGCGTAGGGGGAACGGGTGTTTCAGGTTCAACCGGGTCCACAGGCGCAGGGGGATCAACGGGATCGACAGGCGCTGGTGGGTCTACAGGATCGACCGGATCGGGTGGGTCGATGGGATCTGGCGGCTCAATCGGATCTTCGGGCTCTACAAGGCTTGTCAGATACCAGTTCCCCGCTTTTTTCTCCAGGTTGTAGTCGAAGCCACCGGCCACGATACGCCCTGATTTTTCGAAAGCACCGTCCGAACTGCCATTGACCTCGATTATCTCAATGCCTTCAACGGTCTGTGCGCCCGTGCCACCGATGTTGTTCATTGCGACAAGCGTATTGCCCGACGTACTGCCGTTAACGATGAGTTTGTCGGTGTCAGAGTCATCGTCAAACAGGACAGTATTGAAGACCAGCTTGCCGCCGTTGCCGACATAATCCTGGTTGATGGTCAGGGTTTGCCAGTTATCGTCTGCGTGCTGGAAATTCACGGTACTGCCCGCGTTTAACGTCAACGACGTTAGCGTTGAGCTGTTGGTCATGTTCCATGTGGTGTTGCTCATGGTCAGATCAAGCGTGGCTCCACCATCCACCGCAGACGCGCCGTTCCACAGTGAGTTATCCGTCATATTCAGCGCAATGGTGCTGTACTGGAGCGGGTTGGAGCTGGAAGCCGTCGCGCTTCCCGAAGAGAGAATATCTCCCTTGATAGTGAACTGGCCGCCAGAAGAAGCATCAATCAACCCGCCGTTGCTGGCGAACAGGGCATAGCTCTCGTCTGCGGCGGTTCCTGCCATGGTGATGGTTGCCCCGCCTGCAAGATTGATCGCACCGCGGGAGTAGGCATACAGGCCCATCGGCGCTTTGGCGCTTGCGCTGGTTTTGCCGGTACTGTTGATATCGACCCGGGCTCCATCACCAAGATTCGCGATGCCAGAGGAATAGGCATATACCCCATGAGCGGAATCGCCATGGGTGGTGATGCTTGCGTTATCGTCCAGCGAGATAACGCCCTTGTTATAGGCATAAACGGCATGGGCCGTTTTGTTGTCGGTCGAAATGGTCGCGCCTTTGCCTAATTCAATCAGGGATGAAGACGTTGCATAAAGCCCGTACGAGGATGAGCCGTAAGTTTCAATAACAGACCGCTCGCCCAGGCGAACCCAGGAGCCGCTTTGGCCGGTTCGAATGCCTTCAGCACTGCTGCCCCGGGTGATGATGTGCGCGGCGTCGCCGGTAATCACACTGTTTTTCGCCTGAGTGGCGTCTTTCAGGGCATAAACGGAAATCCCTCGGCCTTGATCGCCCGTCGTTTCGATATAGAGTTCATTCCCGGTATAAATGCTGGCAGAGCCAAGAGACCCCTGGCTGAATGAACTGTACCCGGCGTTAATGCCATCTCCGCTGTAGCCGTTCACCAAAATAGAGGTGCGATCGCCGGTAATAATAAACACCGGGTTGTCGGGGGTGTTGGTACCGTGGGTTCGAATGCCGTCGACGTCTTTACCCGCGTTGGCTGCTACCTTTGAGGCGGTGTTGATGGTCAGGCCGTCGCCGAAAATCACCCCAGGGCTGCCGGATGTTGAGTTGCGAATCACGGTGATGGTGTGCTCGAATGCTTCCTGGCCGGGGCCATTGAGCGTCACATTATCACCGTAAATATTCAGCGTGCCGCCGTCCCAGGCATACACATAATTCGGCGCTGAACTGACTTTCTGATACGTCGTATTGGCGGTGCCGGGAATTAACGCCTGCAGCTCAGGCGGTAAACTCGATACCAGGCCACTGTTCGGCAAGTTATCAAAATCAATGCCGTTACCTGCATGAGCAGAAAACACCATTGAGGCGAGTGCGGTTGAAACCGCAATAGCGATACGAGAGTATTGATTAGAATAATGCATACCAGCCTCCTTCCTTCAGGCGTAGCGTCACCCGCGCAGAAATAAACGCGAAGAAAATGAATGTATTGGCTTATAAAACGCGTGATATGAGTTGTTGAACGGTGAACCCGAGTTTTTTCTCCAGTCGGTATTTGCGGACGTAAACTTTCTTCGTTTCAATCTTATCTATGCTAATAATCCCTTGCGTGCATATTCCAGACATAAAACGGCTGAGGAGCATCACTTCCGAATAATTAAGCATTCTTCCCTGGCGATCGAGTGCCAATCGCCCAGTGAATAAACGTCTTATTTTCATTCGCTGTATATCATCGTCATCACTGGCATAAAGAATGCCATGGATTTTATTGCTTCGGGATATCCAGTAATTTGCCAGTGGCCGCAAGTGATTATCAGTGATAATGACAATACGCATGCCTGTTTTAATTAAATCATCGATCCATTTAGCATCGGTAAAATCGCGTAGCCAGGGGAGGGAAAAGTCGACAAAGATAAACCCACATGACAACCTGTTATTTTCCTTCCTTAATTTTGTAAGTATCCCCTGTTGTAAAAAAAGATTTCCCTCAGGCCAGATCGCAAAAGAGGATTGTCCGCAGTATTGCGAGCGAAGGACCGCCTCTGGATAAATCTGACATGAGTGTTCGCAGCCAATACAATGAATGTCATGTTGTGATGGCTTTATCATCATCCTGGCTCCTGTCATGGGTCCGCTGCAATATTTCATTGGTCGATTACTGTGTCAATTCACGAATAAATAGTTGCTGAATACCTAATTTCTATAGGGAACTAATGGCGCAATAAATTCTGATCTACTCCTGAAACCCCCACGCTACCGGTCATGTGCTAACAGAATGATTTGGGATGTTGTTGCTCTCATCCAGGACAATATTACCAATACGCGAGATTGTTTAATTCGGGCAAATAGCACGAATGGTTAAAGATTTTGAGCCCTGAGTGCGGGCTCTGCCTGCACGCCATGTGGGTCTCTGGCATGCCTTAAAATGTAGTGAGTTCGGGAATGGAAAGGTACTGATATCTTTTTAGCTAAACACACCTGATCGTCACCTAAGACTAACGTTTCATAACTGATTGTATTGCATGAACTTATTTTTCTTATTTCAGAGTCATTATTCTGAGCCTTAAATATTAGTCTTAATTACGTATTTAAATATGACGCCGGAACCTTCATTTTTAGCGTAGCTGCAAAGGACGTGCATTATTCAGGAGGTGAGAATGTATCTCATTAATCAACAGGTCGAGTTCGATCCCGATCTCAAAAGGATGACGAATCGACAGACAGGCAAAGATGTCCATCTGCAACTGCCTGCATCACTTTGCCTTCTCTATTTAATCGCTAACAGAAATGAAATTGCTTCTCAAAATACTTTATTGAAAGTGGGGTGGGGGGCGAGAAATGAAGTGACGACACCGAATACGTTTTATCAGTCTATTTTAACGTTACGTAACGCATTGGCTGACGTTGGGTTGTCCCGTGAGACGGTAAAAACTATTTCTCGGCGTGGTTTGATTCTGGATGACAGGACGACCGTAGAGAAAATTCCGCGGGTAAAAAAACAGGAGCAAATTTCTCAGGAAAAGAAGCCCTTACCCCTGCGGAAAATAAAATCCCGTTGGGGGCTTTATGGCGCCTCCTTGTTATGGGCTGCGATTATATCGATGTGGCTGGCAGGCTATTTTTTACAACCGGAGCTACCATTCCAAAATTTTATCCCTTCTTCCTTACACTTACGTCTTGAAGAACGGTGTGAAATTTATCATGCCGCCAATGAAATCTTATCTACGCGCAGCCTGAAAATGTTGGACAGCCACCCTGAACTCTGTGTCGCTGGTAGCCATGTGTTTATTTCCGGGCATCGCCACGCAGAGCGTGTTGCCGCTTTCGTCTGTAATAAAGATGCCAGAAAAGAAGCGACGGCTGTTTGTGCCTCTCATTATTACTGGACGGAAGAGTGATGAAGAATAAACTCAAGGTGCCATTTTTGGCTGTCACACTGATGATGGCGGCATTCTCCGCACTTTGGTTGTGGCACGCCTGGCTTGCGCCGCAGCGTCTCGACTGCGTGGGCAATGTGGTGTGGGAGATTGCTAACAAACGTTTTGCCGGAACCCTGTCCTGGCGGATGGAGCAACATAAGGGGGTGGTAACCATTAATGGTAAGTTGCAGGGTGAGGGGGACACCGTTTCCCGAATCAGCCGCAATGTTTACTTCAGCTATGAGCAGCAAAACCGCGCTCATATTCTGCAAAATACACGAGTCGTGAAGACGTTCGCCGATACCGCAAGCGCAGATGACCTTAGCGGCACACTGCCAGCATTTTACGATAAGCCAGGCCGACAACTTAGCCTGCTGATTGATGACTATACCGAAGCCTGGATATTTGCGACCTCCAATGTCCCCTCGCTTTACTGCCATAAGCGGTGAACCGGGGTTCTGCAAGAGAGACGTAGTCAAACCGCTCCTTTCCCGCTACAGTTATTTTTCCATGACGCAAAAGGAGAGGATCATGCTCTATATCTTTGATTTAGGTAATGTGATTGTCGACATCGACTTCAACCGGGTGTTTGGCGCATGGAGTGATTTCAGCCGTGTGCCGCTGGCGACGCTGAAACAGAATTTTGTCATGGGCGAAGCTTTCCATCAGCATGAGCGTGGTGAAATCAGCGACGAAGCCTTCGCACAAGCGCTTTGCCATGAAATGGATTTGCCCCTGAGCTACGAACAGTTTGCCCATGGCTGGCAGGCGATATTTGTTGGTCTGCGCCCGGAAGCGATCGCCATCATGCACAAATTGCGTGAACAGGGTCATCGCGTGGTGGTGCTTTCGAACACCAACCGGCTGCATACCACTTTCTGGCCTGATGAATATCCGGAAGTTCGCGCTGCGGCCGATCATATTTATCTGTCGCAAGAGATGGGAATGCGTAAACCCGAAACGCGTATTTATCAACAGGTGCTGGAGAAAGAAGGATTTTCAGCCAGCGATACGGTCTTTTTCGATGACAACGCCGATAATATAGAAAGGGCTAACCAGCTGGGGATCACCAGCATTCTGGTGAGCGGTAAAGAAACGATCCCGGACTATTTCGCGAAGCAGCTATGTTAAAAACCGTTCATCAAAAAGCCAGCCGATATCCTGGGCCCCTGATGGCCTGGTGTAAGTTACTCTGGCGGCGGATTGATGAAGACCATATGACGACACTGGCCGGAAACCTGGCCTATGTGTCGTTGCTTTCATTAGTCCCGTTAATCGCGGTGATCTTCGCCCTGTTCGCCGCTTTTCCCATGTTTTCTGACGTCAGCGTGACGTTACGTCATTTCGTGTTTGCCAACTTTCTGCCCGCCACTGGCGATGTCATCCAGCGTTACATCGAACAGTTCGTGGCTAACTCCAACAAAATGACCGCCGTCGGTGCCTGTGGGCTTATCGTCACCGCGCTGTTGCTGATGTATGCCATTGATAGTGCGCTCAATACGATATGGCGGAGCAAGCGGGTGCGGCCGAAAGTGTACTCTTTTGCGGTCTACTGGATGATCCTCACGCTTGGGCCGTTACTGGCGGGCGCGAGCCTGGCGATAAGCTCCTATTTGCTCTCTCTGCGCTGGGCCAGCGAGCTTAATGGTGTCATCGATAATGTGCTGCGAATCTTTCCGTTGCTGCTTTCGTGGATGTCGTTCTGGCTGCTTTACAGCATTGTGCCGACAACGCGAGTGTTGAACCGTGATGCCGTCGTCGGGGCGCTGGTCGCCGCATTGTTGTTCGAGCTTGGCAAGAAAGGCTTTGCCCTCTACATCACCACCTTTCCGTCGTATCAGCTGATTTATGGCGTGCTTTCGGTCATTCCCATTTTGTTTGTTTGGGTCTACTGGACGTGGTGCATCGTCTTGCTTGGCGCGGAAATAACTGTCACTCTCGGGGAATACCGAAAACTCAAACTCGCTGCACGCGAGGAACAAGACGAGCAACCATGATCGCATTAATTCAGCGCGTAACCCGTGCCAGCGTCACCGTGGAGGGAGAGGTGACGGGAGAAATTGACCAGGGACTTTTGGTGCTATTGGGTGTCGAAAAAGAAGACGACGAGCAAAAAGCAAATCGCCTCTGTGAGCGCGTGCTGGGCTACCGAATTTTCAGCGATGCCGACGGCAAAATGAACCTGAATGTTCAGCAGGCGGGTGGCAGCGTGCTGGTGGTTTCTCAGTTTACTCTGGCGGCAGATACCGAACGCGGCATGCGCCCGGGGTTTTCACGCGGTGCGACACCCGAGAAAGCAGAAGCGCTATACGACTACTTTGTTGAACGTTGCCGTCAGCAGGAAATGCACACCCAAACCGGGCGTTTCGCTGCCGATATGCAGGTGTCACTGGTTAACGATGGCCCCGTGACCTTCTGGTTACAGGTATGAGTCTTCATGCCGGTTGGGCGCGGGCCGCAAAAGAGAGTTCCGCTATGTATCACCTTCGAGTACCGCAAACGGAAGAAGAGTTAGAGCGTTATTACCAGTTTCGCTGGGAGATGCTGCGCAAACCCTTGCATCAGCCTAAAGGCTCCGAGCGCGATGCCTGGGATGCCATGGCGCATCATCAAATGGTGGTCGACGAAGCGGGCAATCTGGTCGCTGTCGGGCGGTTGTACATTAACGCGGATTACGAAGCGTCCATTCGCTTTATGGCCGTAGACCCCGCCGTGCAGGATAAAGGCCTGGGTACGCTGATGGCGATGACGCTCGAATCAGTGGCGCGTCAGGAAGGCGTAAAACGCGTCACCTGTAGCGCGCGTGAAGACGCCGTCGAGTTTTTTGCCAAGCTGGGCTTTGTGAATCAGGGCGAAATTACTACTCCGCAAACCACACCCGTGCGCCATTTCCTGATGATTAAACCTGTCGCCACGCTGGACGATATTCTGCATCGCGGCGACTGGTGTGGGCAGCTGCAACAAGCCTGGTATGAACACATTCCCCTGAGCGAAAAAATGGGCGTTCGCATTCAGCAATACACCGGGCAGAAATTTATCACCACCATGCCGGAAATCGGTAACCAGAACCCACACAATACGCTGTTCGCGGGCAGCCTGTTTTCGCTCGCCACACTGACAGGCTGGGGCCTCATCTGGCTGATGCTGCGCGAGCGCCATCTGGGCGGCACCATCATCCTGGCGGACGCGCATATTCGCTACAGCAATCCAATCAGTGGAAAACCCAGCGCGATTGCCGACCTTGGCTCATTAAGCGGTGACCTCGACAGGTTGGCTCGTGGCCGCAAAGCACGCGTTCAATTGCAGGTTGAGCTGTTTGGCGATGAAACCTCTGGCGCGATTTTCGAAGGCATCTACATTGTGCTGCCGGCAAAACCTTTCGGGCCGCTGGAAGAGGGCGGGAACGAAGAAGAGTAACGCCCCTCAGCCCACTGCGTCGATGCGGTGGGCTATGTCCAATTCTGCAAAAACATTTTCATTTTCAATTTGCTGGAAAGCGCCTCGCAAAATTGATCTCTGCTGCAAAAATCACCTTTACCCTTTCTTTTTGTCTGTGTATTGTGCGTGAAAACTAACCGATTCTGATATACTGAGGTGATATGTGGGCGCACTAATGGAATTAACGATGGGAAGAATATTGCTCGATCTTTCAGATGATGTTTTGCAACGACTGGATAGCCTCAAACAGCTGCGTAACCAACCACGTGCAGAGTTATTGCGTGAAGCGGTAGAGCAGTATCTGGATACACAAAGCTTATCGGCCATTCGCGAAGGGTTGGGCCTATGGGGAGATCGCATTGAAGAAGGACTTGAATATGAACGTAAGCTGCGTGAGGAGTGGTAGTTCATGGAACGTATGGCAGTTTTTGATACCAATATCCTCATCGATCTCCTGAACAATCGCACTTGCGCAGCGGAAGCCATCGAGCAGGGGGCAGCACATCGTGCGATCAGCCTGATATCCTGGATGGAGGTGATGGTGGGGGCTAAAAAATACGGTCAGGAAGCGAAAACGGCTGCGGTATTGGGAGCGTTTGAAATCATCGATATTTCGAAGGTGGTCGCTGAAAGGAGTGTACTGCTTCGGGCGGAGTACGGGATGAAACTCCCCGATGCCATTATTCTTGCCAGTGCTCAGGTACGAAATTGTTCCCTCATCACCCGAAATACCAAAGATTTTGCTGGCATCATCGGCGTGAAAACGCCGTATTAACAAGCTGGGCGCAGTCGCACCCGGTTATCAGCGCACTATTTCACGGGCCACGTCCTTCATTGCTTCCCGCGCCGACTCGCTGATCCCCCCTAACTGAAAGAAGCCGTGTATCACGCCGGGGTAGTGTGCATTGGAACACTCGCCGCCTTGCGCCTGAATACGTTGCTGCAATTCCATCCCTTCGTCACAGAGCGGGTCGTACTCTGCGGTGATGATGTGGACTGGCGGCAGGCCACATAAGTCTTCACGCCATAAAGGGCTGGCTTCAGGATGCATACGCCCAAGCGTGCCGAGATAGAGTTCATACCCGCTCAAAAGCGTATCGCGGGTAATCACGTAATCTTCACCATTACGGGTATAGCTCGCAAAACTCGCCGTTGCATCGAGCATGGGGTAGATAAGAATGAGTTTTGCAGGCTGCCATTGTGCTTCGATTTTAAGGCGAAGGGCGGTCACCAGCGCCAGATGGCCGCCAGCGCTATCGCCAGCGAGGGTAATACGGGCAGCATCGATACCAAACTGACGGGCATTTCGCCAGACTATGTTTGCACCCGTTTCAGCATCGTCGTGCGCTGCGGGATAACCGTGTTCAGGTGCCAGTCGGTATTGAACGGCGATGACATGACAGTGACCCAGATAAGCCATCTGTCGCAGCTGGTTGTCGTGTGTGGCGAACCCACCGCTAACAAAACAGCCGCCGTGATAGTAGATAACCGCAGGCAGAGGACTCGTCACATTTTTTGGGGACACAACACGAAAACGCATGCCCTCAAGCTCAACATCGTTAACCTGCACGCGGGTTTCAATTTCACCGGCAAGCACCGTACTTGCCACATAACCCTTTCTCCGATCATCAATACTTTGTTCCCTTGGGGAGGGACGGCCAGCGGCAATAAAGTCCTTCACCAGTTCCGCAATACCTTGTTCCAGCGCCATCATCAATTCCTTTTTGCTGTTTGGATATCCAGTGTTATAGCCTGGATTTGTAGTGATGAAAATAACCAAAACCAGGCAATGTCAGGATCTGGAAAGCTGTACGCAAAAATCGAAAAACCTAAGTGATTTCATCCTGAATTACGCGAATTTTAAGTCAATTAGCGGTAGCGTATTTAAACGTGGGGTACGTCATTGACGTACTGTTTAATTATGCTACTCTAAGCCAATGGCGTACTGTTATGATCTTTATTGAAACAAGCATGTTTACGGAAGACGTGGAGCAATTGCTTGCCGAAGAGGAGTACAGGCAGTTCCAATGTTTTCTCACGATTCATCCGGAAGGCGGGGAGGTGATCCCGGGAACGGGTGGGCTAAGAAAGGTTCGCTGGGCCGCAAACGGGAAAGGGAAAAGCGGCGGGGTGCGGGTGATTTACTACTACCGCTCTCGTGCGGAAGAGATTCGGTTGTTGCTGATCTACCGTAAAGGCCTGAAGGATGATTTTTCAGCGCAAGATAAAGCCATCCTGCGCAAACTCAATGAGAGGTGGTAAATGGATAAGGCACTTTTTGAACGCTTAACGAAAAGCATGGAAGAGATGAACGACATTGTGGACGGCACTCGTGAGCCTTCTCGTGTTTTCGAAGTCGATGCCATGAAAATCAAAGAAATTCGCCACGCTTCGGGGCTTTCTCAAACGCGTTTTGCCAGTCTGATTTCTGTCAGCGTCGATACGCTGAGGAACTGGGAACAAGGTCGGCGTTCTCCTACCGGGCCTGCAAAAGCATTATTGCGCGCCATTGCGAACGATCCGGTCAATGTGATTGCCGCTTTGGCACAATAAACCGGGTGCAGTCGCACCCGGCTTTCACACAATTATTCCCCTTCGCCCGGGAACAGGAACGGGTTGATGGAACTGCGGGCAAAGCCCTCTTGCTCCATGCGCGCGTCCAGCACCAGCGAGGCGAGATCGTCGGCCACAGGCTCGACGTTCGGGTCTTTTTCCTGATACAGGATCTTCAGGTAAGTGCCGCAATCGCCACAGCTTTCCGCTTTGACGGAAGCCTGTTCGTTATCCAGCGACCAGTAATGCAAATCACGGCTTTGCTCGCAGTTGCTGCACTTCACGCGCACCACATGCCACTCGGATTCACACAGGTTGCAATGCAGATAGCGCAGCCCTTGCGTCGTACCAATCTGCACGACGCTGGACACCGGCATTGAGCCGCACACCGGACAGAACTGGCGATGCTCGCCATACTCAGCGCGGGCCTTGCCTGGGATCAGGTTCGCCATTTGCGCCCAATAGAGCGACAGGGCAGCCCAGATAAACGGCGCTTTGTCGCTGCTGACGGAAGCAAATTCTGAAGCAAACAGCGCAGTGGCCATCGCTTCCAGTTCCTGATCCGACGCTTTCTCCAGATTCTCGATAACCGATAACGCAGGGCCGCTCATCTCGGGTTTCAGCTCGGCAATCATTGATTGCAGCAGCTTTTGCCAGTGTTTGTCGCGTGGCAGCGTGTGGATATCCAGCGGCGGTTTGCCCTGGGCGGCAGCTTCTTTGATGCGCGCGGTCAAGTCCATTTGCAGAGGATGGTCGTACAGCACCACTTCCTGCGCGTGGGCAATCAGCGCGGCAAAACGCAGATAGTCGCCCAGTGGATTTTCCTGCGCCAGCTGCAGCAGGCGTTCCGCCCGGCGGTGGTAGAGGTTCTTTAGTCGCGGGAATAATAACGGCGGAATTGCTTCCGCCGTACGTTTCTCGCTACTCCCCAGTTCATCCTGAGGGATTATGCGAATACTCATTCGGTCGATTTTTCCTGTTTCTGGCGGACTTCACGGTACCAGCGCGGGTGATGTTTCTTCGCCCAACTGCGGGTGACCCATCCTTCCACCATCGCGGTAATGGTGCCTTTAACCCAAAGGGCGGCGTAGATATGCACCATAATAACCACAATTAACGCTACCGCGGCAAATGAATGCAGCATCAGCGCGAAGCGGATAACCGGAATGGAGAACGCTGGCGCGAAGTACGGCCGCCAGATAATGACGCCGCTCACCAGCAGTAACACCAGGAAGATAATTGCCGCCCAGAACACGCACTTCTGGCCGAAATTATAGCGCCCGGTGTCTCCTACTTCCTCGTTGACGACGATCTTACGAATATTCTTCGCCCAAAAGATATCATCCCGATTGATTAGGTTGTGGTGCCAGTAGCGGAAGAACATGATGATGAAGGAAGCAAACATCACCACCCCGACGAACGGGTGCAGAATGCGCGCCAGCTGCGGTGTTCCGAGAATGTGCATCAGCCAGTTAAAGGACGGGAAGAAAAAGCCCAGCCCGCTCACCGCCGCCAGAATGAAGCAGAAGGCGGTGACCCAGTGGTTGATGCGTTCCGGTGCGGTGTAGCGCACGATGGTGTCACGACGTTTCATTTGCGCACCTCGTCTTTCTCTTCATGCAGATTGTCCTCTTCCTCTTCAGCGCGGTTTGGACCCACACCGACATAGTGGAAGATGCTGGCGGCAAACGTCGCCGCAAAGCCGACCGCGGCGAGCGGTTTCCAGATGCCTTTCCAGAACTTAACGGTCTGGCTGATTTCCGGGTTCTCCGGCAAGCCGTGATAGAGCGTCGGTTTGTCGGCATGATGCAGAACATACATCACGTGAGTGCCGCCAACGCCCGCCGGATCGTACAGACCAGCGTTGTCGTAACCGCGCGTTTTAAGCTCTGCCACACGTTCGCCCGCGAGGGTTTTCATGTCCTCTTTCGAGCCGAAGTGGATCGCGCCAGTTGGGCACGTTTTCACACAGGCCGGTTCCTGGCCCACCGTCACACGGTCGACGCACAGCGTACATTTGTAGACGCGGTTGTCTTCCGGGTTCAGGCGCGGTACGTCAAACGGACAGCCTGCGATGCAGTAGCCACAGCCGATGCACTGCTCAGACTGGAAGTCGACAATACCGTTGGCATATTGAATGATAGCCCCTTCTGACGGACATGCCTTCAGGCAGCCCGGGTCGGCGCAGTGCATGCAGCCATCTTTACGGATCAGCCACTCCAGTTTGTCGTTTTGCTCCACTTCGGAGAAACGCATCACCGTCCAGGACTTCGCGGTTAAATCGGCCGGGTTGTCGTACACGCCGACGTTACTGCCGATTTCGTCGCGAATGTCGTTCCACTCCGAACAGGCCACCTGACAGGCTTTACAGCCGATACAGGTGGTCACGTCGATAAGCTTCGCCACTTCCTGTTGGTGATCCCGCGCCTGAGGCGCGGGGGTGAAACCGTTAGTCGCGGAACGACGGATGATATCTTGCGATTGATAAGCCATAAGTCGTCTCCGTTACACCTTTTCCACGTTCACGAGGAAGGATTTAAACTCCGGCGTCTGGGTGTTGGCGTCGCCAACGAACGGCGTCAGCGTGTTGGCGATAAAGCCTTTCTTCGCCACGCCTTCATACCCCCAGTGGATTGGAATGCCAATGGTATCAATGGCTTTTCCGTCAACCGTCAGCGTGCGGATACGTTTGGTCACCACCGCCTTGGCTTTGATGTAGCCGCGGTTGGAGGAGACTTTCACCGTATCGCCATGGCTGATGCCGAGTTTACCCGCGAGCTTCTCGCCGATTTCCACAAACTGTTCCGGCTGCGCGATAGCGTTCAGCAGCGCGTGCTTGGTCCAGTAGTGGAAGTGCTCGGTCAGACGATAAGTGGTGCCCACGTACGGGAACTTATCGGCTTTGCCCATCGCTTCCATATCATCTTTGAACACGCGTGCGGCCGGGTTTGAGATAACGTTCGGGTGCAATGGGTTGGTGCCGAGCGGCGTTTCAAACGGCTCGTAGTGTTCCGGGAACGGCCCTTCTGCCATCTTATCGATAGCGAACAGGCGTCCCATCCCTTCCGGCTGCATGATGAACGGCCCAACGTCGGTGCCCGGTGCGGCGGCACTGTAGTCTGGAATGTCCACGCCGCCCCATTTCGCGCCGTCCCATTTCAGGAGCTGACGCTTCGGATCCCACGGTTTACCCTGCGGGTCAGCGGAAGCACGGTTATACAGAATGCGGCGGTTAAGCGGCCACGCCCATGCCCAGCCGAGCGTGTTGCCGAGGCCCGACGGGTCGGCGTTATCGCGGCGCGCCATCTGGTTGCCGTCTGGCGTCCAGCTGCCTGCGAAAATCCAGCAGCCACTTGAGGTGGTGCCGTCATCACGCAGCTGCGCGAACGACGTCAGCTGCTGGCCTTTTTTAACGATAACGGCGCCAGTTGCCGGGTCGGTGATATCCGCCAGCGCTTTACCGTTGCTTTCCATCGCCACTTCTTCAGACGCAGGCTCATCCGGCGTGGAGTAGTTCCACGTCATGTTGAGTACAGGCTCTGGTGCCGGGCCGCCATCTTTGGCATACATCTCACGCATGCGCATGAAGATACCCGCCAGAATTTCGCCGTCGGTTTTCGCAATCCCCGGGGCGTCGGCGCCTTTCCAGTGCCACTGCAACCAGCGGCCGGAGTTCACGATAGACCCGTTCTCTTCGGCGAAGCAGGTGGAGGGCAGACGGAAGACTTCAGTCTGGATCTTCGAGGAGTCAACATCGTTAGACTCGCCGTGGTTTTGCCAGAACGTCGAGGTCTCGGTGTTGAGTGGATCGATAGTGACCAGGAACTTCAGTTTAGAAAGCGAAGCCACAATCTTGTTTTTGTTCGGGAACGACGCGACAGGGTTGAAGCCCTGACAGATGTAGCCGTTCACCTGGCCTTTGTACATCATGTCGAAGTACTGCAGGACGTCGTAACCTTTGTCCCACTTCGGCAGCCAGTCAAAGCCCCAGTTGTTTTCTGCGGTGGCTTTATCCCCGAAGAACGCTTTCATCATTGAGACGAAGAATTTCGGGTAGTTGCCCCAGTAGTTTACCTGGCCTTCCAGCAGCGGTTTTGGCGTGTTGGCGGTCAGATAACTTTGCAGGTCGGTCTGTTTTTCACTCGGCAGCGTCATGTAGCCCGGCAGGCTTTGTGACAGCAGACCAAGGTCAGTCAGACCCTGAATGTTGGAGTGACCACGCAGGGCGTTAACTCCGCCGCCTGCCATCCCCATGTTACCGAGCAGCAGCTGGATCATCGCCATGGTACGGATGTTCTGCGCACCAACGGAGTGCTGTGTCCAGCCCAATGCATACAGGAACGACGCGGTTTTATCGTGGGCGCTGGTTTCGGCGATGTACTCACAGACTTTCAGGAAGTCCGCTTTCGGCGTACCACAGATGTTCTCGACCATCTCCGGCGTATAGCGGGAAACGTGCTCCTTCAGCAGGTTCCACACGCAGCGTGGATGGGTGAGGGTGGTATCGCGCTTCGCATGACCGTTTTCATCCAGCTCATAGTTCCAGCTGGTTTTGTCGTACTTGCGCTTGTCGGCGTCGTAACCGGAGAACAGACCATCTTCGAACGCATAATCTTCACGCACGATCAGGCTGGCGTTGGTATACGCCTCAGTGTATTCGCGGTTAATTTTTTCGTTGTTCAGCAGATAGAGGATCACCCCTGACAGGAAGGTGATATCAGTGCCGGAACGAATCGGGGTGTAGAAATCCGCCACCGATGCCGTACGCGTAAAGCGCGGATCGATAACGATAAGTTTCGCACCGTTGTGGATTTTGGCTTCCATCGCCCAGCGGAACCCTACCGGATGCGCTTCAGCGGCGTTACCGCCCATCACCACAATCAGGTTGGCGTTCTTAATATCCACCCAGTGGTTGGTCATCGCACCGCGACCAAATGTTGGAGCAAGACTTGCTACCGTTGGTCCGTGTCAGACGCGTGCCTGGTTGTCCACCGCGAGCATGCCGAGCGCGCGGGAGAATTTCTGGGTTAAATAGCCGGTTTCGTTACTGGAAGCAGAAGCACAAAGCATCCCGGTGGAGAGCCAGCGGTTGACGGTGGTGCCTTCGGCGTTCTGTGCGATGAAGTTGGCGTCTCGGTCAGCTTTCATCAGTTTCGCGATGCGATCGAACGCGTCGTCCCAGCTGATTTGCTGCCATTTATCGGAGCCTGGCGCACGGTATTCAGGGAATTTCAGGCGGCTTTCGGAATGGATGAAATCCACCAGTCCTGCGCCTTTAGGGCAGAGCGCACCACGGTTGACCGGATGGTCCGGGTCCCCTTCAATATGGAAAATAGAGGCTTTGGCGTTTTTTGCTCCATCGCCGAGGCTGTACATCAACAGCCCACAACCGACAGAACAATAAGTGCAGGTATTACGGGTTTCACGGGTCCGTAGCAGTTTGTACTGCCTTGTCTCCGCCAACGCGATGCTGGGGGCAAAGCCCAGTGCCGCTGCCGTGGTTCCTGCCATACCGCCAGCACAGATCTTAAAGAACTGTCTTCTGCTGACCTGCATGGGTCGCTCCTTGTTTCGACATTGCTCCCCGTCGCCTTCAATATCTAAACCGCTAAGGGGATGGATTGTTATTAACCTTTGCGGTCGATGCCGCAAAGGTTCAGAATTAGGGTAATTTCCCTCATTCCTGGAGGGATATGCTCAGAATACCACATTGTGTGTATGTGTGTTCCAATACGGTTAATACAAAGTGAACGAAAACCCATCAAAACAGGTCAGTAATGTGATTGAAATCACTGGAATGCGCCAGGTGAGTCTGTGGAAACGGCAAGATCTCCACCACACGCAGCAGGACGAACTGGCTGAAGAAGTGCCTGTGGCGCTGGTTTACAACGGGATTTCTCATGTTGTGATGATGGCGTCGCCAAAAGACCTTGAATGGTTCGCTATCGGTTTTTCATTATCCGAAGGGGTTATAGAGAACCGTTCTGACATTTACGGCATGGATGTGGTGCAAGCCTGCAATGGGCTTGAGGTTCAGATTGAGCTGTCCAGCCGCCGTTTCATGGCCCTGAAAGAGCGCCGCCGCGCGCTGGCCGGGCGGACAGGCTGTGGCGTTTGCGGCGTTGAACAACTCAATGATGTGGGCCGCCCGATTACGCCGTTGCCGTTTACCCAAACCTTTAACCTGAAATATCTCGATCTCGCGCTGGAACACCTCAATGATGTGCAACCTGTGGGCCGCATGACGGGCTGTACTCACGCCGCGGCATGGGTGATGCCTGACGGCAAACTGGCGGGCGGGCTTGAAGATGTTGGCCGCCATGTCGCCCTCGATAAACTCCTGGGCAAACGCGCCGCAGAAGATAAGGCGTGGGATCAGGGCGCAGTATTGGTGTCGAGCCGCGCCAGTTATGAAATGGTGCAGAAAGCGGCGATGTGCGGGGTGGAAATTCTGTTTGCTGTCTCCGCAGCGACCACGCTGGCGGTAGAAGTGGCTGAACGCTGCAACCTGACGCTGGTGGGTTTTTGCAAGCCGGGCAGGGCCACGATTTATACCCACCCGCAGCGGTTAATTGGGGTATGATTTTCAATCAGTAAATTTGAATGATGTAAGCAAAACCTTCCGCTATCAATTGTCGCTCTCCGGGCCTATTATTTATCACATCAAGGCACGATGCCTTACAAAGACAACTTAATTGAAGGGTTTATATCATGAAAAGCATCAAAACTTTTGTTGCAGTTATCGCTCTGGCTACTTCTTTCGGTTCTTTCGCTGCACAGACAGTGACCGCAACCGCCACCACTATCGACGGTGCTGAAGCGAAAATTGCCGCTCAGGCTCAGGAAGCGGGCGCGTCTTCTTACAAAATTACCCAGGCTTTCAACGGTAACCAGGTCCACATGACTGCAGAACTGAATAAATAAGCCGACCCCCTGCAGAAAGAGCGCCTTCGGGCGCTTTTTTAGTTTATACCCGCCAGCCTTAATAACGCCGTAACCACCGCGGCGGCGATGATCACCACAATCAGCGGCACTTTTCGCCAGGCCAGGAACACGGCGACAGCGACGCCAGTCACCCTGGCGCTGCCGGCAAAATGGCTGCCTTCAAAGAACGTTGCCGCTAAGGCCACGGCAAACAGTAAGGTGGTGGCCGCATCATTGAGCATGGCCTGCGAGCGTTCTGATAAGGCCAGCTTGCCGCCCAGTTTCGCCCCGCCGAAACGCATCAGGTACGTCCCGACTGACAACACGGCAATCCCCACGATGATCCATAATGTTTCGCTCATTATTTCTTCCTCGCGAAAAGACCCAGCAGGGATAACAGCACCGGCACGCCCGCTGGCGTGAACGGCACAGAAGCCAGAGAGACAACGGCGCCGGCCATAGCTCGAATCAGCGTTGTGCGGTTTTTAAAGGCCGGGATCACCAGTGCCAGCAAAATTGCCGGGAACACGGCATCCAGGCCGATGGTTTCCGGGGAGGGAAGCAGTTTGCCTACTCCGCTCCCCAGCAGCACGCCCAGCGGCCAAAGAATGGCGACGCCGCTGCCGCATAACCAATAGGCGACTTTGCGCTGCTCCGGCGTAGGTTGTGACATCCCAAACACCACGCTCTCATCATTCATGATGTGGCAGCCCAACAGGCTGGCCGCGCGTTTGCCGACCAGATCGCGCACCGCGACGCCAAACGGAATGTGACGAGCGTTGACCAGTAAGCCCGCTGCCGCTGCCGCTAATGGATTACCGCCGCTGGCAATAATTCCGATGAACATAAATTCAGAAGCACCAGCCAGCACCAGCGTGGATAACGCCAGCGGAACCCAGAGCGGAAAGCCCCAGGACATCGCCAGAGAACCGTAGGAAACGCCCACCACACCCACGGCCACGCAGACCAGAATAATGGCTTTGATGGTGTCGCCTTTCAGGCAGGAGAGATGATGTTTGAGCATACAATTTTAGCCATATCGAACGAGTATCCATTATAATGAACACTGTTGAGTGGTTTTTCAAGACGAACGATTCGTTCGATTAATAAAACGAGGCGCCGTGTATGACACAGCCAATTAGCGTGATCGCCAAAAGTCTGGTGAGAGAACGTCAGCGAACCGGGCTGTCACTGGCGGAAATTGCTCGCCGTGCCGGGATCGCCAAATCCACGCTATCGCAGCTGGAAGCAGGCAACGGGAACCCCAGTCTGGAAACGCTGTGGTCGCTGTGCGTTGCCCTGGATATTCCTTTTGCTCGCCTGCTTGAACCGCAGACGGCGACAACGCAGGTGATTCGCCGCGGTGAAGGCACCAAAGTGGTGGCTGAACAAGCCAACTATCAGGCCATTTTGCTGGCGACCTGCCCACCGGGAGCGCGCCGCGATATCTATCTGCTGATGACGCAGCCTGGCGCCGACCGTATCTCTCATCCGCATCCACCGGGGTCGATTGAACATATCATTGTGACGCAGGGCCGGGCGTTGGTTGGGCTGACGGAAGCGCCGGAAGAGTTAAACGAAGGGGATTATATTTGTTATCCCGCCGACAGGGAGCATGTCTTTAAAGCGCTGGAAGAGGATACCCTGGCAATTCTCGTCGCAGAACAGAATTAATGATAACCGCCCTCAATAATGAGGGCTTTTTTTTGTGATTATTATTCACTTAATTTATGAAATAATTTCCAGCTGTTATCTGGCTCACGTTGTGAATTATTTTTATTATGGCCTCCCTTCTCTTAATAATATTATCCGTAAGTTTGCAATTCCCCTGACGCAAACAATGGGTTAGCGAATGTTCATTACCGCTAACTGATGAATAATAAAAAACGTCTGCATTCATCGCAAATATATATTTATGACGGGATATGTCTTCCGTTTTATCATTATTGCCTCAAGGAATGTTGTATATGAAAAAGACGACAATGGCTGTTGCAGTCGGTTTATTGCTGATCGCAAATACGGCCGCAGCGAAATCAACGCTTACGCTTGAACAACGATTACAGATTCTGGAGGAGAGACTGGAATCAGCGGAGCACAGGGCGACGACGGCAGAAAAAGAAGTCCGGCAGTTAAAAGCGCAGCAGACCACCGACAGAAAAGATCTCAATGAAGTACAGGAACGGGTAACAGTTCAAAACATCACGCCGAAAGAAGAGGTTGCTAAAAATGCCTCCAGCCCGTCCCTTTCATTATCGGGCTACGGTGATTTAAAAATATATGGTGATGTTGAATTCAATATAGATGCGGAGAGCCGTAAAGGCTCTCTTATTTCACGCCAGGACAACAGTAATGAACGTTGGGATTTAAATGGGCGGATCCTGTTAGGGTTTGACGGAGTAAGGAAAATGCAAAATGGTTACTTTGCCGGATTCAGAGCCCAGCCGCTGGCCGATATGACCGGTTCGGTTGATCTCGATGACGCCGCATTTTTCTTCGGTCAGGAAAATGACTGGAAAATAAAGGTCGGCCGTTTTGAAGCCTATGACATTTTCCCGTTAAATCAGGACACCTTTGTTGAACACTCCGGAAATACCGCCAACGATCTTTATGACGACGGCCATGGCTATATTTATATGATGAAAGAAGGGCGCGGGCGTTCTGACTCCGGCGGCAGCTTCCTGATGAGCAAGCAGCTCGACAACTGGTATTTCGAACTGAATACCCTGCTGGAGGATGGCACCTCGCTGTACAGCGATGACAATTATCACGGGCGGGAAGTGCAGCAGCAGAAAAATGTCGCCTATCTGCGCCCGGTCGTCGCCTGGTCGGAAGGCGCGTTTTCCGTGGCGGCGGCCATGGAAAGCAACGTCGTTAATAATGCCTACGGCTATTATGATGCGCGCGGGCGTTTTATCGACCAGTCTGAACGCACTGGCTACGGCATGACCATGACCTGGAATGGCCTGAAAAACGATCCTGTCGATGGCGTGGTTCTCAACCTGAATACCGCGTATCTGGATGCTACAGATGAAGAGGATTTCAGCGCCGGGGTTAACGCCCTTTGGCGTCGTTTCGAACTTGGCTATATCTATGCTCACAACAGAATTGGCGACTATGCCGTCTCCACGACCTGTACCGATGACTGCTGGTTCAGGAATGCTGGCACTTACGACATTCACACTGTCCATGCTTCTTACCAAATCCCTAATGTGATGAATATGCAGAACTTCAACATCTATCTGGGAGCCTACTGGTCGAAGCTGGAAGGGGATGGCACGGGCGGCAGCGACGACAGCCGTTACGGTGGCCGCGTGCGCTTTAAGTATTTCTTCTGACGAAAAAAAACGCCTGATCGCTCAGGCGTTTCTCTTTAGCAATCCAGCTTCTTTTACTCCAGCCAGAACACTTCTTTCAGCTCCGCACTCACCGGGCTGTTATCCGGATTAGACGGCATCACTTCACCCATGTATTTCCACCAGCGCTGGCAGACATCGGTGCTGGCGACGGCATTCCAGCGCTCTTCAGATTCAATTTCTACCGTGGCGAACAGCAGGTTCCGTGCTTTATCCAGATAGATGGCGTAATGGTGCGCGCCATGGTCTTTGAGCACCGATTCCAGCTCCGGCCAGATTGGGTTATGGCGGCGCTCATATTCATCGTGCGTGTGCGGATGCACCTGCATGACAAACGCTTTGCGGATCATAAAGCCTCCAGATAGAGTTCGCGCACTTCGTCGCGGCTGGCGGTGCGGGGGTTGCATGGCGCGCAAGGATCAGCAAGGGCTTTGTCCAGCCAGCCTTCGATATCCGCTTTGGTCACGCCGAGTTTACTGAAGCCGGAAGGAATACCCACGCGGGCGCTCAGTTCGCGAATGGCCTGAATCGCCGACATGCTCGCCGCTTCATCGGTCATACCACGAGTCTCAACACCCATGGCTTGCGCCACGCGAGCAAAACGCGCTACGGCATTCGGGCGGTTAAAGTTTTCGATGATGGGCAGCAGGATGGCGTTACACACACCGTGCGGCAGGTTGTGGGTCGCGCCTGGCTGATGCGCCAGCGCATGTACCAAACCCAGGCCGGCGCTGTTAAAGGCCATCCCCGCCAGATACTGACCGAAGGCCATTTGCTCGCGTGCTTCCAGATTGTGGCCGTTATCGACGGCTTTTGGCAGCCAAAGGCTTATCAGGCGAATCGCTTCCAGCGCGTTGGCGTCAGTCAGGGGATGTGCGCCGACAGAGACATAGGCTTCGATAGCATGCGTTAACGCATCCATGCCCGTTGCCGCTGTGACCGATGCCGGGATGTCGAGCATGACGCTGGCATCATCGACGGCGATATCCGGGATGATGTTTGAGTCGATAATCACTTCTTTGACCTGACGCTCGCTATCGATAATCACCGCGTTGCTGGTCATCTCCGCTGCGGTGCCTGCGGTGGTGTTAATCGCCACCAGATGCACGCCTGGGTTTGTCACTTTACCCACGCCAGAATAGTTTGTTGACGGGCCAGGGTTGGCGGTGAGGATTTTAATGGCTTTCGCTGTATCAATCGGGCTGCCGCCGCCAAAGGCGATAATGTAATCGCATTCTGCATCACGGAAGGCCTGATACCCTTTTTGGACCAGTGCTTCCGTTGGGTTCGGGAAAACGTCGTCGAACAGATGATACGACATCTGGTGATCGTCCAGCGCGGCGAACAGGCTGTCCAGCAGACCCATTTTGACCAACTGACCGTCGGTGACAATCAGGGCTTTACCCCATTGCTTGCCTGAGACCAGATTGACCATATCGCCAATAGCGCCCGCACCGTGCAGGCTGATTTTTGGAAGTGCCAACATAAAGCTCATACGTATTCTCCTTAACATTGATTTTGGGTAATTCCGTTCCCCTCACCCTAACCCTCTCCCCGGAGGGGAGAGGGAATACCACGGAACCGCTTTCACCCTCTCCCCTCTGGGGAGAGGGCAGGGGTGAGGGGGAGATTCAAATACGTCTTCGTTGCATGATCCGGCGAGTCAAAATCGGCAGTGAAATCACCACGATCAGCATCGCGCCAATGATTATCGACATCACGATACCTGGCACGTTGAGCAGGCTAAGGCCGAAGGTCACCAGTCCCATCAGGAAGGCGGCGATGATCACGCCCGGCATACTGCCTGAACCCCCAAGGATATTGACGCCGCCAAGCACCGCCATGGTCACCACTGAAAGCTCCCAGCCCAGCGCAATGGTGGGGCGCGTGCTGCCCAGACGAGACGTCAGCAGTACGGCCGCGAGACCCGACATCAACCCTACCAGCACGAACAAAATCAGGTTGTGACGCTTGACGTTAATTCCGGAATACCATGCGCCGGTCGGGTTATTGCCGATGGCAAACGTGCGGCGGCCAAAGTTCGTTTTGTGCAGCAGGAAGGTGAACATCACGGCAAGCACGATAAACAGCGCGAACTCGAAGGAGAGTGCCTCCCAGACGTAGCCTTGTCCAAACCAGGCGAAACTTGCCGGATACTGGTTCAGCGCCTGATCGCCCAGCAGAATGTAAGAAATTCCGCGGAACAGGCTCATGGTGCCGATGGTGATCACGATGGAAGAGAGGTTGAGCCGGGTGACCAGCAAGCCATTGAGCAACCCGCACAGCACGCCAACGCCAAGCCCTACGCAGACCAGCAGCGGCGTGTCCATTCCCGCCGCCGCGCAAAAGCCCATCGCCGTTGAACTCAGCGCAATGATGGCCGCCACGGAGAGATCAATTTCCCGGGCGATGATCAGCATTGCCATCGGCAGCACGATGATCGCTTTTTCGGTGAAGTTGAACGTCGCATCTGAAAGGTTCCAGATGTTAAGGAAGTAAGGCGAAGCGAGGGCGTTCGCCACAAACACCAGCAGCGTCACCGACAGTAGAAAACCTTCCCAGCACACCAGGCGCTGGAGCAGGGAAGGGGCCGGTGACGGGGTCTGTACGTCGTCAGAAGTCAGCATTTTACTCATGATTTCACCGCCTGTTTCTGTCGGGCCAGCGCCGCATCACGCAGAATGAGGCGCCCTTTACGCTTGTTGCCGCGCTCATTGAGCACTACCGCAATCACAATGACCGCGCCGGAAATCGCCATTTGCCAGAAAGGCGAAACGCCGATGACTGGCAAGGCGTTATTAATCACGCCGAGAAACAGAGCGCCAAACAAGCAGCCGAGCACGCGGCCAGTGCCGCCCATGGTGCTGATGCCGCCGATCACACAAGCCGCCACGACCTGCAATTCGAAGCCGTTAGCGACATCGACATAGGCCACGGCAAAGCGGGAAATCCACAGGTAGCCGCAAAAACCCGCCAGCGCGCCGGACAGGCAGAAGCTGACAAACTGCATTTTTCCGGCGTTAATCCCGGTGTAATACGCGGCAGTCGCGTTGCCACCTGCGGTATAAAGTGCACGGCCGGTTCGGCTGTAGCGCAAGAAATAGCCCACGATAAACAGTGCGGCGATGGCGAACCAGCTCAGCACCGGCAACCCGAGAAGCGGCGTACGTTGCAGGCCGAGAAACGCAGGGCTCATCTGGTTGGAGTTCACCCAGCCGCCATTGGAAAGCAGGAAGATAATTCCGCGGTAGATGCTCATCGTGCCGAGCGTGACCACTATCGCCGGGATGCCTAATTTCCAGACCAGCAGGCCATTGATGATGCCCATCAGCAGACCGAGCAGCGTGGCGAGCGCTAACAATGCGATGACCGGAATATCCGGATGATGAAAATTGAGCAGGGCGACAATCATCCCGGTGAGCGCCAGATTGGCCGCCATCGACAGATCGATACCTTTGGTGAGCAGCACCATCATCTGCCCAAGCGCGAGGATGATCAGAATCGAGGTGTCATTGAACATCTCGACCAGATTGCCCGGCGTGATGAACGACGGCGTGCGGCTGCCAATCGCCAGCACCAGAAGCACAATCACGGCGGCGAGCAGGGCTTCGCGATTTTTTAGCAGTTGCTGCATCATGCGGCTTCCCTCCCGGCACCGCTGGCGGCACTGACAATCACTTCCGCCGTTGCTTCACCTGCGCGGTATTCCGCCACCATCAGGCCTTCATGCATCACAATGATGCGGTCAGCCATGCCCATCACTTCCGGCAGTTCCGATGACACCATGATCACCGCCAGCCCCTGGCCGACCAGCTCGGACATAAACTGGTGCACAGCGGCTTTCGAACCGATATCAATGCCTTTGGTCGGCTCATCCAGAATGATCACTTCCGGATGGGTGGCGAGCCATTTGCCAATGACGACTTTTTGCTGATTGCCACCGGACAGCGTTTCGACCGCCTGACGCCAGCTGAAGGCTTTCACCTGCAAGCGTTTGGCGTAATCGTCAGCCAGTTGCCATTCGCGTTCATCGTGCAGAACACCGTTAGGATTCAGTTTGCGTAACTGAGGCAGGCTGATGTTCTGGGCAATCGGGAGCTGGATAATCGCCCCTTGTTTTTGCCTTTCTTCCGGCACGCAGACGATACCGGCGTTAATGGCATCGGCAGGCTGGTGGAACTGCATGGCTTTGCCATTCAGCAGGATTTCACCCGAGGACGGACGAGTCACGCCAGAAAGCGCCTGCATCAGTTCGGTACGTCCTGCGCCGACCAGGCCATAAAACCCGAGAATTTCCCCTTTACGCAGGGTGAAATCGATGTGGGCAAATTCGGTGGGATGGCACAGATCTTTCACTTCCAGCACGGTGTCGCCCGGCTCGCAGGCTACTTTTGGGAAGGTTTGGGTGATGGAGCGGCCCACCATCATCGCCACCATCCGTTCTTCGGTGATGTCGTGGATATCTCCTTCGCCAACGAACACCCCGTCCCGCAGAATGGTGTAGTGATCGGCCAGTTCGAAAATCTCATCAAACTTATGCGAAATGAACAGAATGGCTTTGCCGTCCTGCTTCAGGCGTTCAACAATTTGATAGAACTCCAGAATTTCATGCTGAGACAGCGCGGCGGTCGGTTCGTCCAGGATCACCACCTGCGCATCAAATGAAAGAGCACGAGCGATTGCCACCATGTGACGCTGCGCGATGCTGAGCGTTTTTAACGTCGCGCGCGGATCGATCTGCACTTCCAGACGCGCCAGTAAAGCCTGCGCCCGACGGTGCATTTCCGGCCAGTCGAGCTTTTTCAGCCAGCCTTTATACAAATACTGCCCGGCAAAAATGTTCTCGGTGACGGACAGCTCATCGAAAAGCACCGTTTCCTGGTGAATAGCCGTAATCCCCACTTTGTGCGCCGAATCCGGTGTGGGGAGCTGAATAGGGATCGCTTTATAAAGCAGTTCGCCTTCGTCAGGCTGATAAATGCCGGTCATCACTTTGACCAGCGTGGATTTTCCTGCCCCGTTTTCGCCAATCAGCGCGGTGACTTTGCCAGGCCAAAGGCTGAGCTGCACGTTTTCCAGCGCGCGTACGCCCGGGAAAAACTTGCTGATGCCCGTTAGCTGGAGCAAGGGAGTGGATGTGGTCATGAGGGTTCTCCAGAGTTTGGTTCGCTCATCACCCTCTCCCCGGCCCTCTCCCTGAGGGAGAGGGGGAAGGTCAAACGGCACCGTCATGTTCCCTCTCCCATGGGGAGAGGGTTAGGGAGAGGGGGATGAGATCAGAAAATTTTGGAGAACTTATCAATGTTGCTCGCATCGTAAACAAACGGCTTAGCCATCGCGCCGTTGCCTTCAGCATCCAGCTGCACTTTGCCCAGTTTGCCCATGCTCGCTTCGGTTTTGGTTGCCGTGCCTTTCACCAGGTCATCCGCTAAGTAAGTGGCGGCATAGCCCAGATCGATAGGGTTCCAGATAGCAAAACTTTTGGTCGCGCCGGACTTCACCGCGCCCGCCATTTCAGACGGCAGGCCCAGACCGGTGACATACACTTTGCCGATTTTTCCCTGATCCTTCACTGCCTGCGCTGCCGCCACAATCCCGACAGACGACGGCGAGACGATCACCTTCAGGTCAGGATAGGTTTTCAGCAGGCCGACCGCTTCGCGGTAGCTTTTATCAGAGAGATCGTCGCCATAAGCGACCGTCACCAGATTGACGGACGGATATTGCGACTGCACTTTCTTCATCTCTGCAATCCAGGTGTTCTGGTTGGTCGAGGTTGGGGTGGCGCTCAGAATGGCGACATCGCCTTTCTCAACGTTCAGCGCTTTCAGCGCATCGGCAGCAAGCGACATGTTGGTTTCGCCCACCAACTGACTGTTCGAAGGATTCAGGTGAATCTGCCGACCCGCTTGTGCCACGCCGGAATCCCAGGAAACCACTTTGATGCCACGCTGCATCGCTTTTTTCAGTACCGGCACTAAGGCATCCGGATCGTTGGCGGAGATGGCGATCGCATCGACACCCTGGGCGATCAAGCCATTGAGCACTTCGATCTGTGCTTCCGCAGTGGTGGTGGTCGGGCCGGTATAAATGACTTTAACGTCACCTAACTCTTTCGCCGCTTCCTGCGCGCCTACGTTCGCTGCCTCAAAAAAACCATTTCCTAATGATTTTGCCACCAGGGCTATTTTGACTTCTGCTAATGCGGAACCGGACAACGCCAATGCGGCAACGGTGAGGATCAAGCTTGCTTTTATTTTCATTGCTTTTACTCCACTAAGAGTTAGTTGTAGGGATTGCAGGTGTGAGTTCGCCCCGTCTCAGTGAGCGGGGCGCGATGTTGTTATTTGTACAAATCTAATGCTGACTGCATTGGGGTGACGCCAAAGCGCTTGCCGAGGGCAACCAGTTCTTCCCGGGTGATGGTCTGTTTCATGCCGCCCATCGAGTAAATCTTCACTAAAACTTCGGCCGATTTTTCTGCGGTGTCGATCAGGCCAAACGCTTCATCTAAGGTTGGGCCGCTGCCGAATACGCCATGGAACGGCCACAGCACCAGCGAGTGTTGCTGCATTTCAATGGCGGTTGCCTGGCCGATTTCATCGGTGCCCGGCACCATCCACGGCAGAATGCCGACGCCGTCCGGGAACACCACCAGACACTCGGTGCTGCCTTCCCACAGTTTGCGGGTGATGAGGTCGGTGTTGTTTTCCAGCACATAGGTCAGGGCGATCAGGTTGGTCGCATGGCAGTGCATGATCACGCGGTCTTTGCCGTTGGTCGCCTTGATGCGCTCACAATGGGAAAGGAAGTGTGCTGGCAGCTCAGAGGTTGGCACCGCTTCGTCAGTCAGCCCCCAAAGAATGTGGTAGCCCGCGCCGTCGCTGTCGACTTTCACCACGCCTAAGTTGGCGGCTGGGTCGAGCTGGACGTTGCGGAAGAATTTGCCGGAACCGGTGACGATAAACGGCGTATTGGCGAGCAGCGGCATCGGCTGGCTCAGCGCGATGTAACGTGGCTGCTTGTGAAAATCGGCTTCGTAAGAGGCGATGTCTGCTTCATCAAGACGCAGGGTCAGGTTGCCGCCGTTGCGCTCATCCCAGCCTTTCAGCCAGGCGTCGGAGGTGGCTTTGATCATGCCCTGAACGAACCAGGAATCAGTAATGGTCTGCATAGTCTTTCTTTCCTTCACATTGCCGGGTGGCGCTACGCTAACCCGGCCTACTAATAAGATTCCCCTCTCCCCGACCCTCTCCCCGGGGGAGAGGGAGAAACCGGACAGTCCCCTCTCCCTCAGGGAGAGGGTTAGGGAGAGGGTGGAATTACCCGCGCTTCGCTAAAACGTCTTTCTCATAAGCGCGTACGTTGTTCAGCCACTGGCTGCCCGCCGGGGTATCGTTGCGCTGGCAATACATTTCCCAGACGGCCTGCCACGGCAGGCATTTCTGCTCTTCGAGCAGTGCCAGACGGGCGGTGTAGTCGCCATCCAGCTCAAGCTGGCGCAGTTCTGCGGTTGGCTCCAGAAGGGCGCGCAGCAGGGCTTTTTTCATATTGCGAGTGCCAATGACCCACGCGGCGATACGGTTGATTGAAGCGTCAAAGAAATCGAGGCCGATGTGTACGCGGTCGAACAGGTTGTGGCGGATGATCTCGCTGGCGATCGCCTGCGTTTCGTCATCCAGCAGCACCACGTGGTCGCTGTCCCAGCGCACCGGACGGCTTACGTGCAGCAGCAGGCGAGGCACAAACAGCATGGCGGCAGAAATTTTGTCGGAGATAACTTCGGTTGGGTGGAAGTGACCGGCATCCAGACACAGTGCGGTCTGGCGGCTGGTGGCATAACCCATATAGAACTCGTTAGAACCCACGGTGTAGCTTTCTGCGCCGATACCGAACAGTTTGCTTTCCACCGCATCAATGTGATGCGCCGGGTTCAGCTTCTCGCTGATGATTTCATCCAGCGCGTTCATCAGACGCTGGCGTGGGGCAAAACGGTCAACGGTCAGGTCTTTCATGCCGTCCGGGATCCAGATGTTCATGACTGACGGCGTGCCTAACTGCTCACCAAAATAGGCTGATACGCGACGGCTGGCTTTGCAGTGGTCGATCCAGAACTGGCGAATCTCATCGTTGGCATGCGCGAGGGTAAAGCCGTCTGCGCTGTTCGGATGCGAGAAGCAGGACGGGTTGAAATCGAGGCCCAGCTTGTTGGCTTTCGCCCACTCAACCCAGTTTTTGAAGTGTTCTGGTTTGATTTCATCGCGGCCAACGGGTTTGTCAGACTCAAGATAAATGGCGTGCAGGTTCAGGCGTTTTGGCCCAGGGATCAGACTCAGCGCTTGTTCCAGGTCGGCACGCAGTTCGGTGGCATTACGTGCCTTGCCAGGATAGTTGCCCGTGGCCTGAATGCCGCCGGTCAGCGCGCCGCCTGGATTCTCAAAACCGGCTACGTCATCACCTTGCCAGCAGTGCATCGAGACAGGCAGACGATCGAGCTGACGCAGCGCCTCCTCGACGTCGACACCTACGGCGGCATAACGCTGTTTCGCCAGTTCCCAGGCTTGTTCTAGTTGAGTGGTCATGCGCAAAGCTCCTTTGTCTGTTGTGCCTGAGATTGCGCGACATACCGGGCAATCTCACTGTTCGGATTCGGGGTAAAAGTGGTCAGGGCGTGGTTGTCACGCACTAACTGACGGAAATCGTCGACATCTTTCAGTTCATCAAGCGTCATCAGCTGCACGCCGATATTGCCGAGCGTCGAGGCCTCAATCGGCCCGGCGACGACGGTGATACCGCAGGCATCTGCGCACAGCTGGTTGAGCAGTTTGTTCTGGCAGCCGCCACCCACGATGTGTAACTGCGTGAATGCCTGGCCGTGGAGGTCGGCAAGTTCATGCAGCACACGGGCGTACAGCAGCGCGAGGCTGTCGAAAATACAGCGCGCCAGTTCCGCTGCGTTTTTCGGTTCAGGCTGGCGGCTTTCGCGGCAGGCGGCCTGAATCTCCGCGCTCATGTCATCCGGATTGATGAAGCGGTCATCGTTCGGGTTGATGATAAATTTGCAGGCAGGAATCGCCTCGGTGCGCGCAATCAGCGCTGTGAGATCGGTGATGTTTTGTTCTTTCAACACGCGCTGTAACAGCCACAGCCCCATGATATTTTTCAGCACCCGGTAGCGGCCTTCCGCGCCGCCTTCATTGGTGATGTTGTTGGCCAACGCGATATCGCTGGTACAAGGCGTTTTGCTCTCAAAGCCCATCAGCGACCAGGTGCCGGAAGAGAGATAGGCCGCATGTTTGTCGGCCAGCGGTGAGGCAATGACCGCGCTGGCGGTGTCGTGACTGGCGACGGCAACCACAGGAATGTGATTGCCTTGTGGGCAAATCCAGTGACCAATCACGTTGCCTGGATGCGTTGGCGTACCAAACCAATCGCGTGAAGCACCTGTCCAGTTGAGCAGCTCTTCATCCCAGTTGTCGGTGTTGATGTTGACCATCTGGGTGGTGGTGGCGTTGGTGTATTCCCAGTTCATCTCGCCGGTCAGGCGATAGCTGAAGTAATCGGGGATCATCAGAGCGTGTGCGACCTGCGCGACATCTTCCGGTTGTTGTTCAACCAGTGCGCGGAACTGATAAAGCGTGTTGAACGGTAAAAACTGGATACCGCTGCGGCGATAGATTTCAGCGCGACCAAGCTGTGATTCAGCGTGTTGCATCACGCCCTGCGTGCGGCTATCGCGATAAGAAATGGGCAAGCCGACACGCTTGCCGTCTTTGTTCAGCAGCACGTAATCCACGCCCCAGGTATCGATGCCGATGCTGTCGATCAGAATGCCTTCATCGCAGACTTTTCTGAGGCCACAGCGGATTTCAGCTTCCAGGCTGTCGAGATCCCAGCAGTCGCTTCCATCGATTTTTTGCAATGTATTCACGAAACGATGAATTTCTCTTAGCGTCAGGGTGCGCTTCTGACGGTCGTATAAGGCAAGCATCACACGTCCGCTGGATGCGCCTAAATCGACAGCCACACAATGGCGAAAACTCATGACAGGGGTCCTTCTGATAGTAATTACGGACATTCTGGGACAGCACCGTCATGGCTACCTTCTCACTACTGACAGTCGTAAAAGGCCGCTGGCAAGAAAGCAAAGGTGAACGTGAGAGGCTTCACAATTTCCAGTAATCATGCCGTTTCATGCGGGTGTGACGCTGAACGCATTTCCTGATTTTTCCTGTCGTTTCTTGAAAAACGGACAAGGTTTGCGCGGTTTGGTGTCAAAAATTCAAGGTGAGATTGGCGGGGGCTGATTATTATCCTGATAACTTTTCTCATTTGGTGGGGCTGCTATGACCGTACTGCACAGCGTGGATTTTTTTCCGACAGGGCATGCGCCTGTGGCGATTGAGCCGCGGCTTCCACAATCCGCCTTCCCGGAACATCATCATGATTTTCATGAGATTGTGATCGTGGAACACGGCACGGGCATTCACGTTTTTAATGGCCAGCCGTACACTATTACCGGGGGAACGGTGTGCTTTGTTCGCGACCATGACCGCCATCTGTACGAGCACACCGATAACCTCTGCCTGACCAATGTGCTGTATCGTTCGCCTGATGCTTTTCAATTTCTCTCCGGCCTGCAAAAACTGCTGCCGCAGGAGCATGACGGCGTTTATCCGTCTCACTGGCGGGTGAATCAGGCTGTGCTGCAACAGGTGCGACTGATTGTTCAGCAGATGGAAAATCTGGGTGAAAGCAGCGACATGCACGCTATCGCCAACCGGGAGATTCTGTTCATGCAGCTTCTGGTGCAGCTGCGCAAAGGGAGCCTCGCTGAAGAGGCAACCAATAACGATGCCCGCCTGAATCTGCTGATGGCGTGGCTGGAAGATCATTTTGCCGAAGATGTGTGTTGGGAGGGCGTTGCCGACAGATTCTCGCTTTCACTCCGGACGCTGCATCGCCAGCTTAAGCAGCACACTGGCATGACGCCCCAGCGTTATCTGAATCGTATCCGTTTAACCAAAGCCCGCCATCTGTTGCGCCACAGTGATGAAAGTGTCACCGATATCGCTTTTCGCTGTGGTTTCGGCGACAGTAACCACTTTTCGACGCTTTTTCGCCGTGAGTTTAACTGGTCACCGCGCGATATTCGCCAGGGGCGAGATACCCTGCTTCAGTAACGCGAGACCAGTCACCGTTTTTTAGTGAGAAAACAGCTAATAATGAGCATGTTATTCGCTGTTTGAGGTCTCGCCGTGTCCGCTTCGCTTATTCTCCGAAAAGCCGATTTCTTTGCCTCGCCGCAGCAGGCGGTGGCGGTGGCCGATCGCTATCCGCAAAATGTCTTCGCGGAGCACACGCACGAGTTTTGCGAGCTGGTTCTGGTGTGGCGTGGCAACGGGCTGCATATCCTCAACGATCGCCCTTATCGTATTACTCGCGGCGATCTTTTTTATATTCGCGCGGAAGACAAGCACTCCTATGCGTCCGTTAACGATTTGGTTCTTCAGAATATTATCTACTGCCCGGATCGCTTTAAGCTGAACCTCGACTGGGCTGCCCATATTCCTGGCCTGAACGGCACAACCTGGGCGCCGCACTGGCGTATAGGTAGCAATGGTATGACGCAGGCGCGGCAAGTGATCACCGCGCTTGAGCAGGAGGGCAATAAAACCTGCCCGCATTCCAATGAAATGGCTGAACTGCTGTTCGCTCAACTGGTGGTAATGCTGCGCCGGCACCGTTACGCTACCGATAATCTTGCCGCCACCGAGAGCGAAGCGCTGCTCGATAAATTGCTTACCGCACTGGCGGGCAGCCTCAATAAACCTTTCATGCTGGATAAATTCTGCGAGCAGCAGGCCTGCAGCGAGCGCACCTTGCGCCAGCAGTTCAGGACGCAAACCGGGATGACCATTAACCACTATTTGCGCCAGCTTCGCATTTGTCATGCGCAGTACCTGTTGCAGCATTCAGAATTGATGATCGGGGAAATTGCGATGCACTGCGGCTTTGAGGACAGTAACTACTTTTCGGTGGTGTTTAATCGGGAAGTGGGGATGACGCCAGGCCAGTGGCGTCATCGTAACAAAACAGCAGCGTAATCAGTTCGCCATGCCGAGGCCGACAATGTTGGCGGCGATAATAATTACCACACAGCCGAGGCTCAGCACCCCAACCGGACGACGACCTGCTGACTTCCACTCTTTCAAAATCAGCCCAACCAGACCGCCACACAGCACGTAGAAGCTCATGTGCAGCATCCAGCTCATGTAGTCATACTGCGCCGGAATGCTGGCGTGACCCCAGGCGTAGAAGAAGAATTGCAGATACCACATCAGGCCCGCCAGTGCGGAAAACAGGATGTTGCCGATGATCATGCGTTTTGCCAGTGAGAAGTCGGCTTTTACGGACAGGTTCGACCTGGTGGCCAGGCGAATAAAGCAGAAGCCGAGGTTAATCACCGCGCCGCCGCCCATGATCACCACATAGCTTGGCAGGGCGACGTACAGCGGATCAACGCCGAGCGCCGCAGCGGCTTCATGCATGGGTTTCGCGGCGTTCATCGCAAAAGACATACCCGCCGAGAAAATCCCGCACATCACGGCCAGCAGCAGGCCTTTCTTCAGGTTGAACTCTTCCGCTTTGATGCCCATTTTGCGTTCTTTGAGCTGCCCTGCACGGGTCACAATGCCCACGCCAACGACGGCAACCAGTACGCCGAGCAGCGTCATACGCCCGCCTTCGGTGCCGACCAGAACGTGAAACTCGCCATTCAGGATTGGCGTCATCAGGGTGCCGACAATCAGCGTGATGCCAATGGCAATGCCGATGCCCATCGACATGCCGAGATAGCGCATGGTCAGGCCATAGTTGATGTTGCCGATGCCCCACATTGCGCCGAACAGGAAGACCGGCAGCAGAGTGGAGGCGCTGAAAGATCCGTAATAGGCCCAGAAATCAGGCAGCAGCATGGCGCTGATGGCCCACGGCAGAATCAGCCAGGAGACAATACCGCCAATGGACCACATGGTTTCCCAGGACCAGTTTTTGACTTGCTTGAACGGGGCATAGAAACAGGCGGCGCTGGCGGCACCTATCAAATGCCAAAAGATACCCATCGTAATCGCGTGACTCATTTTTAAACCTCAACGTTTTTACATCGATGAATCATTCATCTGAGGTGATGAGTGTAAAAATCAGCCACTGGATTAACCTTCAGACCGTTGCCGTGTAAAGCCAGGACCTGGCAAAAAGCGCGTGTTCACCTTGAGCGGGCTCACAAAATCAGCCACATAACCAATTGTTATAACCTTATTAAAACTACGGCATTGATAAACATTTTCAATATCATTTAAATAACTATAATGAACCAACTGCTTACGCGGCGTTAACACTCAGCCGCCCGATAATAAATGGAGATGAATATGAGTTATACACTGCCATCCCTGCCGTACGCGTACGATGCTCTGGAGCCGCACTTCGACAAGCAGACGATGGAAATCCATCACAGCAAACACCACCAGGCTTATGTGAACAACGCCAATGCTGCGCTGGAAAGCCTGCCAGAATTCGCTAACCTGCCGGTCGAAGAACTGATCACCAAGCTGGATCAGCTGCCAGCAGACAAAAAAGGCCCACTGCGTAACAACGCGGGCGGTCACGCTAACCACAGCCTGTTCTGGAAAGGCCTGAAAACCGGTACCACCCTGCAGGGCGACCTGAAAGCGGCTATCGAAAGCACCTTCGGCTCCGTTGAGAAATTCAAAGAAGAGTTCGAAAAAGCGGCGGCAACTCGCTTCGGCTCTGGCTGGGCGTGGCTGGTTCTGAAAGACGGCAAACTGGCTGTCGTTTCTACCGCTAACCAGGATTCCCCGCTGATGGGTGAAGCCATTTCTGGCACCTCCGGTTTCCCAATCCTGGGCCTGGACGTGTGGGAACACGCTTACTACCTGAAATTCCAGAACCGTCGCCCGGACTACATCAAAGAGTTCTGGAACGTGGTGAACTGGGACGAAGCAGCTGCACGTTTCGCGGCTAAAAAATAAGGCGAACTGACGCCTTTCGTTGCCTTCGGGCAAACAAAACCCTGCTGAACTTAGCGGGGTTTTTTTATGCCTGCGCGTCAGGATGTGACCAATATCAAAACCGGAAACATTGATCCTTTAAATATGAAATGACGTTTTAATTTGTTTGCGGGATCACTGTTCTCCCCCTCCGTTAGGACTATTGTTGGCGTGCCGTAACGCTTTGATGACGCGGTTTCAGGTGCAAAAAGCTAGTGAAAATTAGCGTTTACAACAAGTCAAAATGGGTGGTGTTGGACATGCAAATTAAACGTGCAATTGAAAAAATTCCTGGCGGCATGATGCTGGTCCCTCTGTTTTTGGGCGCGCTGTGCCACACCTTCTCACCGGATGCGGGCAAGTATTTTGGCTCGTTTACCAATGGGATGATTACCGGCACTGTCCCGATCCTTGCCGTCTGGTTCTTCTGCATGGGCGCTTCCATCAAGCTCAGCGCAACCGGGACGGTGCTGCGCAAATCCGGCACGCTGGTCGTGACCAAAATTGCTGTGGCGTGGGTTGTCGCCGCCATCGCATCACGCATTATTCCTGAATATGGGGTGGAAGCCGGTTTCTTCGCTGGGTTGTCCACGCTGGCGCTGGTGGCCTGTATGGATATGACTAACGGCGGTTTGTACGCCTCCATCATGCAACAGTACGGCACCAAAGAAGAGGCTGGCGCGTTTGTGCTGATGTCGCTGGAGTCAGGCCCGCTGATGACGATGATTATTCTCGGCACGGCGGGAATTGCCTCTTTTGAACCGCATGTCTTTGTCGGCGCGGTGTTGCCGTTCCTGGTGGGCTTCCTGCTGGGCAACCTCGACCCGGAACTTCGGGATTTCTTCGGGAAAGCAGTTCAAACGCTGATCCCGTTCTTCGCGTTTGCTCTGGGCAATACTATCGATTTGAGCGTCATTGCGCAGACTGGCGTGTTGGGGATTCTGCTTGGCCTGGCGGTGATTGTGGTGACCGGCATTCCGCTGATTATTGCCGATAAGCTGATTGGCGGCGGTGATGGCACGGCAGGGATTGCAGCCTCCAGTTCGGCGGGTGCCGCAGTGGCGACACCTGTACTGATAGCCGAAATGGTACCCGCCTTCAAACCAATGGCACCGGCAGCCACTTCACTGGTGGCGACATCCGTCATCGTGACGTCGATTCTGGTGCCGATCATTACCTCAATCTGGTCACGTAAAGTGAAGTCGGCGGCGATTGAGATTGATGTTCGCCACGCTGTTAAATAAGGCGGTTAAGATAAAAAAGGGCCTCGGGTGAGGCCCTTTTGCTTTAGTGAATGCCAAACTGCTTATCGACCTGACTTAGCTGTTCGGCAGTGAGTACGCCGCCAGCGTTACGTGATACCGGCGTGCAATAGCCAAATTTGCGAGAGACGACGGTTTTGATCGTGGTTACGAAATCGTCGCCAATGGCATAAATCGCCATGAACCGCCCGATTTCTTGCTGAGCGTGGATGAGCGTCTGAAGATCGTCCTTTTTCCATGCCTCACGCGCCTGCACGAACAGCTCGGGCATCACATTGTTCAGGCCCGATATCACGCCGGCACCTCCGGCCATCAGGTTGGGAATGAAGTATTCGTCATAGCCCGAAAGCACGGCGAAATCGGGGCGAACGGCCTGAGTGGCGAGGATCATATTGCGAGTGTGTGACTGGCAATCCACGGTGTCCTTAATCCCCGCAAACTGCGGAAATTCAGCGGCCAGCTTCGCGGCAATCTCTGGTGAGATATCGCAACCGGTTCGGGCCGGAAAGTTGTAAGCAAACCATTTGCCTGCCATCTTCGAACCTATTTCCCGGAAGTAGCTGAGCACCTGATTGGGCGTCTGACCGTAGTAATAGGGTGGCAGTACCATGACGGCCTCATAACCGGCGTCGTGGGCTTCCTGGGCCATCAGGTAAACGTCCCTGAGACAGGTAGAAGAGACGTTGGCAACCATCGTCAGGGGCGACATCAAGCGTGCTTTTCTAATCAGCGTCAGGCGTTCCTCAAGCGAAAACGAGGCAAATTCACCAATGCTGCCCATCAGCAGTATCACGTCAATCCGGGCGTCTGTCAGGCGGGCAAGATGTGTTTCGAGTCCGTTGACATCGAGGCTTCCTTCACTGTCCATGGGGGTAATCGAGGGGCACCAAACGCCCGCGAAAGAGGAAGAGCTGGTCACGTCGTTGACTCCTTATAGTGAAATGGTGTTTCAATTTCATCCATGGATACCATGAATCCTTCATGAACAGGTCTACGCATGTCGCATTTTGCGCAGTTAACGTGCAAAAATGGGGGCCAAAGCGATGAGGCAGGAGAAGGGAAGATGCATTATCCAGTGGAAGTGTTTACGGGCCGTGTCAGCGACTACGAAGGCAGCCGCCCAAGTGCGATTGCAAAATTGCAGGTTGAGGGCGAGCTTGAGCTGACAGAGCTGGGCCTGGTTGGCGACGAACAGGCAGAGAAGAAAATTCACGGTGGCCCGGATCGCGCGCTGTGTCATTACCCGCGTGAGCATTACGCCGAGTGGGCGAGAGCGTTTCCTGAGCAGGCTGAGTTGTTCTGTGCTCCGGCGTTTGGCGAGAATCTGTCAACCGAAGGACTGACCGAGAAAAACGTCTGTATCGGCGATATTTTTCGTTGGGGCGAGGCGTTGATTCAGATCACGCAGCCGCGTTCGCCCTGCTTCAAGCTCAACTTCCATTTTGCCATCAGCGATATGTCCGCCCAAATGCAGAACAGCGGCAAAGTCGGCTGGCTGTATCGGGTGATCGGTGCAGGGAAGGTTTCCAGCGAGCAACCGCTGGAACTGGTTTCGCGTCTGAGCGATGTCTCTGTGTATGACGCTGCGGCGATTGCGTGGCATCTGCCTTTTGATGATGAGCAGTATCATCGTTTACTTTCGGCAGCAGGGTTGTCGGTAAGCTGGACGCGCACGATGCAGAAACGGCGGATTAAGGGGCAGATTGAGGATAATTCACGGCGGTTGTGGGGGAAGTAATCCTCTGCGGTCTGATGCCCTCTCCCCGACCCTCTCCCACGGGGAGAGGGAGAAACCAGTGCCAATTGAGTTCCCTCTCCCTTTGGGAGAGGGGGGCTTCGATCAATCCCGCTTATACAACGGCAACCACATGGTCAAACGCAATCCACCCAGCGGGCTGTCGTCTGCTTTCACCCAACCGCGATGTTGCTGAATGGCGGTTTCGACAATTGCCAGACCAAGGCCTGTGCCGCCGGACTCGCGATCGCGCGCTTCATCTGTGCGGTAGAACGGACGGAAAATTTGCTCTCTGTCCTCCGGGCTTACGCCTGGGCCGTCATCATCCACGTTGATGGTAATGCCGTCTTTATCCACCGAGAAACTCACGGAAATCTTCGTGTGCGAGTAGCGCAGGGCGTTGCGGACGATATTCTCGAACGCACTCTCAAGCGCATTCGGGTTACCGTACAGCGGCCATGGGCCTGGCGGATACTCGACGGTGAATGATTTCCCCACTTGCTCCGCTTCAAACGCCGCGTTATCGAGCACTTCGCCCCACAGCTGATTTGCCTTCAGCGTTTCACTGACCAGCGCGTTTTTCGCCTGATTACGCGACATGACCAGCAGGTCGTTGATCATGCTGTCCAGACGGTGCGCTTCCGTTTCAATTCGCTCCAGTTCCTTGCTTTCCCCGGCGCGACGGCGCAGCAGAGCTGTGCCAAGCTGCAAGCGCGTCAGTGGCGTGCGCAGTTCGTGGGAGATATCGGACAGCAGGCGCTGGTTGGCGGTCATCATCCTTTCCAGCGCGGTCACCATCTGGTTAAAACTGGAGCCTGCCGCCAGAAACTCTTGTGGCCCGGATTCCAGTTCAGGATGCTGACGCAGGTTACCCTGAGCCACTTCATCGGCGGCATTTTTCAACTTACGCGCGGGTTTTGCCAGACTCCATGCCAGCCACAGCAACAGCGGCGAGCTCACCAGCATGGTGACAATCAGCAGCAGCAGCGGACGGTCAAACAGCAGGTTGATGAAATCGGATTGTGACGTATTGGCCGGGCGCAGCAGATAGAGCTGGTAGTTGTCCTCTCCGTCTCTGACGGAGAAAGGACCGACCATTTCCAGCCGGCCATAGCGTTTTTTCTGCGGATGATCGGAGTTATCGGACTGGCCGATAAAGTTACGAATGATCTGCATTTCGTTGCGTTCAGCGCCGATCACGCGGCCTTCGCTGGTGACTAACAGCAGACGCTGCCCCGGAGGCGCCCATTTGTCGATAGCCCGAAACAGGCGGCGCCACCACATCAAATCATTGGGCGGATCGTTCGCCAGTTCGGCTGCGACATGCTGTTCAATCATCAGGCCCTGGCGTTGTTCGCTGTCCAGCAGTTCGGTCATCTGGCGCGAATCGAGCTTGGGCAACATCAGTACCAGCATCAGCACCAGTGCCAGGGTTAACCAGAAAATGGCAAAGATGCGAGCGGTCAAACTTCCTATCATGAAGCGGACACCATCAAATAGCCGCGTCCACGTAGGGTTTTAAACCAGGGATGGCCGTCTTTACGCTCCGGCAATTTACGACGCAGATTGGAAATATGCATGTCGATAGCGCGGTCGAACGGCGTTAAGCGTTTCCCCAGAACTTCCTGGCTCAGATGTTCACGCGACACCACCTGGCCGAGATGCTGCGCCAGCAGGTAAAGCAGGGTGAACTCGGTACCGGTCAGTTCGAGCGTCGAACCATCGAAGCTCGCTTCCTGACGACCTGGGTTCAGGCTCAGGGAATCCACTTCCAATGTTGGTGAGCTGTTGTCGGTGCTCTGCTGCTGCTCACTCCAATGGGAGCGGCGCAAAATTGCACGGATACGAGCGACCAGCTCGCGGTCGTTAAACGGTTTTGGCAGATAGTCGTCTGCGCCAAGCTCAAGGCCGAGTACGCGATCCAATTCGCTGCCGCGTGCGGTCAACATGATGACCGGTGTCTGGTGTGTCTGACGAAGCTCTTTAAGGGTATCGATACCGTTTTTCTTCGGCATCATTACGTCGAGCAAAAGCAGGTCGATGCTGTCATCCAAAAGCGCCAGCGCCTGTTCCCCATCATGGGCAACCAGAACGTTGAAGCCTTCCATGTCGAGCAGCTCCTTTAACAGGGAGGTGAGCTCCCGGTCATCATCAACTAACAGGATTTTATTCATTGATTAAATACCTCCGAGGCAGAAATTACGTCATCAAGGCTTGCTAATCCATGACTTTACGTTGTTTTACACCCCCTGACGCATGTTTGCAGCCTGAATCGTAGACTGTCTCTCGTTGAATCGCGAAACAAAAGTTTTTGGGAGCAAGTGATGCGCAATGTTATCGCTGCCGTCATGGCCT
>NZ_JBOFIN010000070.1:0-66151 GCF_051650185.1 Scandinavium sp. | reverse complement strand
TCGACATACAGATGTGCCACCTGAGAGAGCATCTTCTGGTACAGGGTCGACTCACTGTTACGCACGCCCATCAGACGAACCAGCAGGGAGCGCGCCTGGCTGACCATGCTTTCATCTGCCCGTAATTTCCACTCAGGATGCGTCGCCAGTTGCGCGCCATAGAACGACAGCAGTGACGGAGCCACGCCCTGCCAGACGCCGTCTTTCACGCCATCACGTTTTGGCCAGTCGTGCAGCAGTGCCGAACTGAACCAGGTCGCGTCCATATGCTCCGGACGGGCCAGCATCAGGTAGAGTTTGAGCTGGTCATAGGTAGTTTTTGCCATCTGCTCACGTAGCGGGCTGTCCGGCGGCAGCGCGTTAAAGGCACTGACTTGTTTTTGCAGATGGTCTGCGGCCGCATCCCGTAACAGCGGTAGCGCACTGTCCTGATAGCGTGGCCAGAGTGCCGCCAGCAGGGCATTGTTCTGACTGAGTCCGGCCTGCTCATACCAGGGCACACCGTGCTCAGAACGGTACTGCAGACGGGCCAGCGTTTTCTGCAGTTCAGACAGCGCGTGCAGGCGCTGCTCCAGCGGCTGATTCTGTCGGGCGGCAAGTGCGGCCTGGGCATTCGCGCCGTCAATCTGGCTGCGGTTGGTGACATACGCGATGCTCATCCACGCTGCCCAGCCCACCATCGCCAGGGCGACAACTGACGCAAACACTTTGCGCCAGGGAATGCCCGGTTTGCGCGGACGCAGCCCGGCAGGAAGCGTCCGGACGGATTCAGGTAAAACATCCCAGCGCTTATCCATGCCCCAGTGGTGCGGTACGGCACGTTCAGCCCCGGCAGAGGGCTGACTGAACACCACGCCGGCCAGCGGCAGCGGGCGGTACGGATTGAGCATCACCGACAGTGGTGCGGTCACGCTCTGTGGTTCGCGAATGAGCTGGTCAGCCAGCGTCAGCAGGAAGTTATGTTTCACCTCGCCGCAGGTCTGCTGCAGGCCCTGTGAAGTCAAATCCGGCGTCAGGGCGGAGAGTTGTTCTGCCAGCCCTTCGGGGCGACATCCGGCAGGTAACAGACAGCCGGTCGCCTGCGTAATGCGCCCTTCCGGCTTACCGGCGCGCGGGTGCAGGGACCAGACATACAGCGGGAGTTTCCAGCCAAGCGTTTCCATACGCGCGCTGATGGCATGAGACAGGGAATCCATGGTGCTTTCAGATGGTACCGGCAGCGGCTGTTCCAGTCCCGGTGCTGAAATCTGGTCAAAGGCCGAGGTCACCCACACAAGCCCATCCACCGGACGGCGGCGCAATTTTCGCAGCGCGGTCAGCCAGGCACTGTCTGCTGGCGTATTGAGGTCACCGCCCCACAGCAACAGCGTGCCGTGGTCTTCCTGCCAGAGCTGAACTGTCAGACCTGGGGTCAGTTGCTCAACCTCAGCGGAAGTACCTGTTATCAGCAGGATGCGCGTTTTACGACCCCAGCGCCGACCGTAGAGGTTACGCATAGCTTCACGGATGGTATCAACGGTGACATTGCGTGGGGCGGTCTGCTTGACACGTCCTTCATCGGCAGGCAGAACATTTTTTCGTTTTGCCTGAAAACGATGCCAGCCCTGTTTAATAGCGAGCGTGATGGTTTTGCCGTGGCGAAACACCATTAATAAAATCAGGGCGCCAGCAATTACCAGCCCTTTTAGTAATGGGGTATGCAGCCCCATCTGGTCACCGAAGTGCCAGATTAGCCAGGCAATCCCGCCTGCTAAAAGCGCGGAGAAACCCAATCTTCCCCAGCCTCCGCGCCATGCTGAATCACCCGTTGTCATCGTTTCGGTTCCCTGTTTGCACTGTATTAATAAATCTCTGCTCACCATCTGTAGAAAGCATCAGACAGTCTGCTTTTTGTATATTGACGATATCGCTGGCCACAGCGGTCATTATCCATGGAGAAAAGGGGCCGCTGAGCCCGGCATATTTCTCCAGCCAGTGGAGTTGTTCAGGTTTCCAGTGGCCGTCATAATCTTTTGCCGCTGAGAGCAAATCAGAAAATGCATTACCCCATTCCACTCTGTCGCCGACAATACTGGCGGTGGCACAGGCCTGAGTTTGTGTCGAGAAAAACGTATCCAGTAATTTTTCTGAAATCGCCATATCAAGAGCCATTGGACGCAAAATACGCGCATTAAGCGAAAGATTATATTTTGTGGCGACATCATCGGAGGTCAGCAGCAGGGTTGCGAGCGCATCACTGTACGCATCCCGTCCCTGTGTCTGGTGAATCAGGATTAAATTCACATCCAGCGTGGGTGATTTAATTCGCTCATCCAGTGTCAGGAAGGTCTTTGACGTAAGAATCGACAACTGTGGAACTGGGAGATCCAGAATGGCTGTATGCCAGGCCAGCGCGAATTCATCCTGCAACACCAGTATGTCATCGTGAGAATCTGTCAGCAGCGTGACGGCTGGTACTAAATCTAAAGGCAATGTTGCCAAAACTGGACTTAACCCGGCTAACAGAACAGAAAAATGGGTCTCATGGTCTTGCAGACAAATTCGTTGGGTCAGAGATGTGCTCTGCTCCAGCGTTGGCGGGGCTGCAATAAAATTTTGAGGCGTCAGATTTGCAGGCAGCATGACACCGCTATGCAATACTGCAATATTGCGCCCAGACCATTCCATCCACTGTTGTTGCGCATATTCTGCTTCGTTGGTTTCAAATTCGTGTGTGTCAAATGCATTGTTATAGAGCCAGCCACGCAGACAAAGAAAGAAAAACCAGACTACTGCTGGGCATAAGGTGACAACCCAAAGATTAAATGTTTGAAGTGGCCCTGCCAGTTTATTGGCATGCAGGACAAACAGCAGTACACAACCGACCAGCGCGAAAACCCCCAGCAGCATCCACAGGATGAATGAAGGCTCTTCAGGCTTCGTCGATATTGTTGATTTCTGACGCTCCCAGCTCATTACTTATCCTATTACACAATCCGGTGCACTGGAGATCACCTGACAGCCACACTCACAGCGGCAACCATCCACAACCACGGCTTTTCCGTCAGAGGTCCATTCAGGCGATCCTTCAATAATGGCATTAATGCCATGCCCCTCTTTTGGGCAGCTGACTTTATCGCCTACGAGAGCAACCTTCTTACCATTTACTACCATTGTTGATGAGGCAGAAATAACCTGGCCGCCATGCGTGGTTTTATCACCAATCAATACAAAACCTTTAGACATCCGAAACTCCATTTTTGACTTCCACATATTCATATCTTTATGCAGATAAAACATTATTTCTCTGTTTTAATTTCTTTTAACTTATCACACGCATTAGAATCACCTGCAGAGCAGCTTTTTTGGAATAACAGGATAGCCTTATTTTCATCTTTAGTTACCCCTTTACCATCAAAGTACATCGTTCCCAAATGATACATGGCTGAAGGTTCGCCTTGTTTAACTGCAAGCTCAAGCCAACCTCTCGCTTTATCATAATTCACTGTAACGCCCTTACCAGTAAGGTATGCGTAACCTAAATACATCTGAGCTTTAGCGTTATTGTTTTTCGCAGCTTTCTCATACCAGTAATTTGCTTTTGAATAATCTTGCTTAACTTTAATGCCACCATAATAGTAATCACCAAAATCTCGCTGAGCATCTGCATTACCTAATTCAGCCGCTTCTTTATAAAGCTGAAAGGCTATATCTAAATCTTTCGATGCTCCTCCATGACCCCAGCGATACATATTAGCCATTTCATATATATCATCGGCAGAATTTTTCGAGCCCGACTCAACTACAATAGACTGAGCAAAGCACGGAATGGAGATAATAAATGGGAAAAAGTAACGATATAATTTCATGAGAAGTCCTGCATCTAAAGGTAAGAGTGGGAATAAGCATTATTTTAGATGTTCACCGTGATGACGGAACCATATCAATGACATGCAATCACTACCAATTGCCATAGGGGTATTTCTTCCCTTTTATAAAACCAGGCGTTTCACCATAATAAACATACCCGTTGGGGTGTTTGGTTACCCCTTTGCACATATCTAGATTTTCCCCCGAAACAGTTGTGATTTTAGTAGCGGTTTGCTCAATATTTGGTTTGCCATTATTCTGCAACCAAACGCGCACTTTCCCCTCTGGTGCCAAACCAATCACCATATAACGAAAATAATAAGGCTCACTTGGGTTATCCCACTCTGGCTCTTTGGAAATCATTTTTTTCTTTGTTTCAGAGGCAAAAAACAAAGTGGTTTCATAAGTCTTTTTATCAATAATAGAGTCCCAACAAAACTTAATCATCTGTGGTGGTGCGTCCGCTTTATTAAAAGTAGCACCTGCTATTCCTGCATGCGCCCCCCACGTTCCGACGCTATTTCCTTGAGGCTGATCGATAGTTTTGAACACATAACCATATCCATCAGTATCTAGGAGTTTGACCAACGTAACCGTTGCAGGAAGCGCTTTTGGAGTGCTGAAAGTGAAATACCATTTATCCCAAGGGGCTTTGGTTTTATCTTGCGCAGTGGTGTCATTGCATCCAACTAGAAATAAAAATGGTAGCAATCGAATCATTAGCTTCATGCTTTTTCACCTCTCATATTCCAAATGGAACGCGTCCAGTTTTTATTTGGCATATTCACATAACCAATAAGATGTATTTTCTTCTCTGCTCCGTAAATTGTTCTTACCTGTTTACCATCCAACCAGACACTTTTGAACTTCACGCCGTTCCAATTCGCCGAACAGTGAATATATTTCCCAATGATCAGCAACTCTTCAGGAGTGAATGGAGTGGGGAGCCCACCTGCCCTGATTGTCTCTCCTTGTTTGATCGCTTTTTGGCTCAATAATTCAAGTTCACCAGGTAACTTCATGTCGGGGTCTTCAGGGTCAATGTCCTTGAAGCTGGCCCCTGACTCTTTTGCTGCATCCAACATTACTCTGAGCGGGATTTTCGACCAATCATTTCGCACGATACGTTTTAGGGTAATGCCTGCTCCAACATGTTTTTCAATCGTCCCGGTGCGCTGCACATCCATATCTACAATATATTCATGCCAACATTCCTCTTTCACTTCACCCGACGGTAGAATATACTCAAGTGCTGGCATTACTTTTAAATCAGGTAATCTTGCAGCAATGTTTTTATAAACATGTGTGTTTTCATTTACTGCATCTCTTTTAACCGTTTCACCGTCAGGCTCTGTCAGAAAACAATATTCTTGCTCATGGGGATTATACCCTCCGCCGATGTCGGAATGCACACCAGGTAGAGACAACTCCGGCCAGACTTCTTTTATACTATTAAGACTAAAGTTATATCGACATTCGTGCATTGCAGCAATCTGGAAAACTTTCTGTGCGATATCTTTAGGTAATGCCAGCTCAACGCCGGGATTCACTCCACCATGTACATCAAACAAATCACTTACCGAACCAACAGCACAGACCGTATCAAACAACCCCAGAAAACGGACCTCTCCGGCAGGTTTTCCATGCTGATTTCGCCCGTTTAAACCCTTGGTTATTGCTTGCTGTATCGCTTTGTCCCCATTTCTGACACGATTACAAAAATGGCGGGCTGCTGCAGCGCCCCGACTAAAGCCAAATACATCGAACTGAATTTTTTCGATCGCATAGTCAACTCCAGAATCACTACTGATAACACGTCGAATTGCATCCGAGATTTGCGAGATCCCTTCATTAACTTTATCAACGACCCCTTCAAAAACCTCACCAATACCCATGCCAATCAGGCTATCTTCTTTATCTTTCGAAGTACCTATACCCTGTATGTAGATTGCCTGTTGATAGAGCGTTTTATCTGAAGTAACCTGGCCGTCAATGGAATATAATGTGTTTAACCAATGGATATTAGAATAATATCCAAGATAGCTCCCGGCTCCATTGCTACTCATGTCCAGTTTACGAGTACAGGACTCGGCATCTACTTCCTTTACACCAACATCCATACCGGTACAGGTATTCAGCAAACGTTTATCGATGTTAAAGACATTATTTCCGGTACCATCAAAGAACATCCCGATCGTAATGGTAATGCCTGGGACAGGCTTTCGTTTACAAACAATTGTTTTTTCCGAAATGTTTACATCAGTAAAGTGTTCACAGTCGTTGGCTTCCCATGCATGGTAATTAGTCATGATTTTTTGCTCCCTGCAGTTGAGTTACCGGTTCCTAGTATTTCAATATTTAACTTACCTGGCATTGAAGTGTAGATAGGCATTGTTTTGCCATTTTCATCCGAGATACCTGAAAATACCTTGCCCTCGGCTGTAGTAACCTTGTATTCGGTCTTAGGAATGATGTTCCCACTCTCATCATTGAGAGCATAAACACCGCCATAACCTTTAGGGAATTCATGTGGAGGTGAGCTGATAGTCGTGGGTCCCATTTTCTGAACATTGGCACATTTCAACAGGATATTGCCTTCACAGCCCAGAATAATATTTTTACCTTGCAACTGGATGAACGATCCATCCAGATTTTTCAGCACGACATCTTTCGCCGCCGTAATTTCAACCCGCCCTTCCGTACTGGTTACGGCCACATCCTTTTTGGCTATCGCATCAAGCGCATCATCCTGAGCCTGAATTTCTACTTTGCCCTTAGCGGCAAAGAGTTTCATTCCGGCCTTACGAGCCAGCATGCTGATAGCTTCACCTGCCGCTACCGTGAAACGCTTCATAGCACTGATGTCTGCGTTATTTTGAGCTACAATCCCCACGCTGGCACTTCCCGAGGAAACGCGTACACCTTCCGGACTACTGATACTTATCCCTTGCGGGGCATTTAATAGCATCCCCGGCTGCGCCAGTTCTGTCAGTGCATCCGTCAGCATTTTCTGGCTCTGGATATCCGCCGGATACGCCTGAGCACCTTCAGCTGCATCTGACAAACTTCGAGCAATACTCAGTGCATTCTCAAGCTGGGCTATCGCTTCCTTCATAGAAAGCATCTTGTCCCCGGCAAACGGTTGTTTATCCGCGGTGATAAAGACCCCGGCACCGCCCCGGATGGAAACATGTCGGTCAGTACGCAGCTCAGCTCCTTCACCGCGTAGTTCCCGGGAAGCATTGACGTTGTGACCTAAATTGAGTTGGGTTTTGCCGCCATACTCCGTGCTGAGCTTAACGTGCTCTTCGCCGCGTTTATCCTCCATCCGCAGTTTGTTCAGGCCCGCAGTCCTGACCACATTTCGCGTGCTGTTGGCTTCAGTGACGTGGTCAACGTGACGGGAGTCGTGAAGGGCATGGGCTATATACGGGCGATCCGGATCGCCCTCATGGAACGCAATGGCAACTTCAGTACCCTGAATCAGTGGGAAGTGGAAGCCGTATTTGTCCCCACCGTAAGGTTTGGCAAAACGCACTGGCATGCTTTCCATGCCCTGGCGTTTATCGTCCCGGTCGGCATCGAACTTCACCCGGTACATGCCGGATGCATCCTGCCAGGCGTAAATGTCGTTATCTTTAGCGCTGGTCACGCGCGCCATCAGCGTACCGCTGACCACCGGGCGTTTTTTCGCGGCTGGACGCCAGCAGCGGTTCTCGTAGTACGGCATAGCCGCCCACTCCACCTTCAGCGCGTTCTGGCGGCTGGCGGAGTAACCGGCGCTGATGATGACGAGGCCATTTTCGGTTTCACGTGGCAGTGTCGGCGGAATAGCCGTCTCGGTGATAGTCAGCACCTGAGCCGGCCCCAGGGTATGGTCGGTACTACTGCCGGTCACGGTGGTCTGGGTGGACAGGAAGCGTTCATGCTCCAGGCGCGCCCAGAAGTTACCGGTTTCTGCCGTCGGTGTAATTTTGTCGCCACGTTCAAGGTGACGCGGGCGATAATGGTACACATCACCGTAGGTGTTCCCCTCTCCGTCGCCGCGGGTCATGTCCGCCGGCACAGACATCAGGACGTTCTGAGCCTCGCGATGGTTGTAGTCACCGGCCGTGACCGAGCGTTCCACCACGTTATGCCAGACGTGCACGTCCCACACCGAGTCGGCCGCATTATCATTCGCCCCTGACGGGCTGTTCAGCGGAAGTTTTTTCCCAAACGCCCAGGCGCTCTGCTTGTCCGCAAAGTGCACCACTTCGGTCTGGGTGTCAGGCTGCAGGGTGAAGAAGTAAAAAATCCCCACCTCCGCCAGCAGACGTTCAATGAAGGCGAGGTCGTTTTCCTGATACTGGTTAATCTGCTCACGCTTTGGATAGTCGGTTTTGAGGGTAAACTCATACTCCCAGCCTTTCAGGCCATGCTCCGTGAGTACCTCGGCAACAACTTCCGGCACCGACTTGTTGACGAAAAAGCGGTGAGTACGGAACTGATTACCCAGCAGCGCCAGAAACGGCTCCAGCACAATGCAGTACTGCGCTTCATCTGCTGAACCACCGGTACGCTCGAAATGCGTCACCACCCCGTGAACCACCTTGCGTTCCGTCAGGGAAAGCAGGTTACCCGCCCCCATGGTCAGGGTCGCTGGTTTACTCAGCATCTGGCGGGCATCAATGTTCTTGTCGGCACTGGTGAAGTTGATGGTATAGCTGTAAAGCTCGCTCATCGCTTCTGAGCCACTGAAGTCCTCCACGTCGATATCGGCTGTACAGGAAGGGATATCGAGGCGGTAGCGGTTCAGGGCTTTTCCGGTGACGGTGGCCACCATTGTGTTCAGGGTATCCGTCAGGCTCATGGCGTTGACTCCATTGTGTATTCGGTTATTCCGTCAGGGCTGGCGCTGGCCAGCATCGGTCAGTGAAGAAGAAAACGGACTATTTATTCGGGCGGTTACGCAGCCAGTGGATCAGGGTCAGCAGGAGGTATGCCCCGGCGCCGCTGAGCAGGGCTTTTATCAGGATGACCGTCATCGCAAGGTTATCCATCCCCTCCTCACCGTCTCCCGGCACCGGAAGATGGTTGATGACAAAATCGGTAAGGTTGCCATCGGGAAGGAAGAACGACCCGAGCAACGCCAGGACCAGTACGAGCAGGATTTTCATTCTGCGCTCTCCGTGCGTTTCTTCAGGGCCTGTTGTGCACGACGCTTGTCAGCGTCTTCCTTCTCCCTGACCTCTGCCTCGCACTGGCTGAAATCCGGGGTACCGCGTACATCAATACGGGCATAGGCCATCAGGCCGTTGCCACCCGGAACCGGAAACGTACCGCGGCTCAGTAACAGGCGGCGCAGATGCTGGAAGTCGCTGTAGCGACGCAGGGTGATACAGCCCCATGAAACACCGGTTCCGTCGCTGTTCAGCGGATGAAGGCGGAATCCGGTCCGGTTCAGGCCATTCACATTCAGACTGTCTTTCTTGGTTTTGTCGCTGAACAGCGCAAACCAGTCGCTGTGATGGTTGCGGTAGTGATGCCAGGCATCGATCGCTTCTGCACGAACCCGGTTGTAGAGACTGCCGGCAGGCCGGTCAGTGACCCAGTAGGTCCCGACAGGTATAGCGGCTTTTTCATGGTCGGCGCAGTCAGGGTTATTCATATAGAGCTCAATCCCCGACAGCACTTCAAACGTCCCGATGCCGTAGCATTTCAGGTACGCCGTTTTGCCATCTGCCGACAGGTTGCCGTAATCCATCATGCAAATCTGCATTTCAGCCTCCGTGCGCCTCATTAAACGCCAGCACAATCCCTTCTTCCTCACTCCAGCCGAGCGTCAGGGAGTGGGGTTTCTGTTTCGCGGCCATGTGGGTCAGCAGCTGCTGACTCAGCACCGGCAGAATTTGCTGATTGAGCAGGCTGTCGACGTTACGTGCACCGGTGTCCGGCAGCAGGCAGGCGGCAGTCAGCGCGTCATACAGGCTTTCATCAATGTTCGTGGTCAAACCGTAGTGACGGTGCAGACGCTTACTCACTTGGGCGAGCTTCATCTCCACGATGGTACGCATGGCGGTCTCATTCAGCGGGCGGTAAATCACGGTCTGGAAGCGGGCCAGCAGCGCCGGCTGGAAGTGGTCGCGCAGGATCGGGCGCAGCAGTTCGTGCAGGTCGGCTTCAGTGGCCTCCGGCTGCTCATCAAGCAGCTGCATCAGGTGGTCGCTGCCGAGGTTAGAGGTCATCAGGATGACGGTGTTACGGAAGTCGATTTCACGCCCTTCGCCGTCACGCATAAAGCCGCGGTCAAAGACCTGGTAGAACAGGTTCATCACGTCGCGATGCGCCTTTTCGACTTCATCCAGCAGCACCACGCTGTACGGGCGCTTGCGTACGGCTTCGGTGAGAATGCCACCCTGACCATAACCGACGTAGCCCGGCGGTGAGCCTTTCAGCTGCGACACCGTGTGCGGCTCCTGGTACTCGGACAGGTTGATGGTGATAAGTGACTTCTCTCCGCCGTACAGCACATCAGCCAGCGCCAGCGCGGTTTCCGTTTTCCCGACACCACTCGGGCCGACCAGCAGGAACACGCCCTGCGGGCCATTCTCTGACGTCAGTCCGGTCTTCGCCGCGCGCAGGCGCTGGGCGATAGCCTCAAGAGAAACATCCTGACCGACAACACGGCTGCCGATTTCGTTTTCCAGCGTCAGCAGTTCCGTCTGCTCATCTTTCATCAGGGAAGAGAGCGGCACACCGGTCCAGTCGGCAATCACGTTCGCCACCGTGCGGGTATCCACATCCACCTGAACCAGCGCATCACCCTGCTGTTCGTGCTCAAGCTGCTGCTGAAGTTTGCTGATTTCGGCCTGATGACTGATGTCCTGACGACTTGCCATCAGTTGTTGTGCCAGCAGCTTTTCATCGGTAAAGCGGGTTTCCAGCTGCTGCAGGGTGTTTTCCAGCTCAGCGCGTTGCTGCTCAATGGCACCCAGGCGGTCACCATGGCAGTTGCTGCCGGCGGCGATATCTTCCAGCAGAGCCTGTTCTTCCAGCTCTAGCGCGGTCAGCAGTGCTTTCAGGCGCACAATTTGTTCCGGCACCGTATCAAGACTCATGCGGACACGTGCAGCAGCGGTATCCAGCAGGTCAACGGCCTTGTCCGGCAACTGGCGACCGGTCAGGTAGCGGCGGGACAGCGTGACTGCGGCACGCACCGCATCGTCAGTGATGTGCACGTTGTGGTGTTCGGCATAGCGGGATTTGAGGCCTCTGAGCATCAGGCACGCGGTGTCATCGTCCGGCTCGTCGACCTTCACCATCTGGAAGCGACGTTCCAGCGCGGCATCGCGCTCGAAGTACTGTTTGTACTCGCTCCAGGTGGTGGCGGCGATGGTGCGCAGTTCGCCGCGCGCGAGTGCCGGCTTCAGCAGGTTAGCCGCATCCGCGCCACCCGCCTGGTTACCGGCTCCGATGATGGTGTGGGCTTCGTCGATAAACAGCAGAATCGGTACCGGTGACTGCTGCACCGCGTCAATGACGTTTTTCAGGCGCTGTTCGAACTCGCCTTTCACACCTGCGCCCGCCTGCAACAGGCCGAGGTCAAGGGTGCGCAGGCTAACCGGCTTGAGAGATTCCGGCACGTTGCCCTCGGCAATGCGCAGCGCCAGGCCTTCGACCAGCGCCGTTTTACCGACACCCGGTTCACCGACCAGGATCGGGTTGTTCTTGCGACGACGTGAGAGAATATCCACCATCTGGCGGATTTCGGTGTCACGGCCAAACACCGGGTCAATCTTGCCCTCTCTGGCTTTGGCGGTGATATCGAGGGTGAATTTATCCAGCGCGTTCTGCAGCGCCGGATTCAGCTCACCGTCTTTCAGCTCTGCACCGACCGGACGACCCACAAATTCCACTTCACCACCGTGGTTTTGTGCCAGCTCTTCTTCCTGCTGAACGTCCGGACGCTCGTCTGACTGCGCGTCCAGCAGCGGGCGCAGGCGCTCCAACTGGCTCTGACCGAGGGTCAGCAGTGGCCACAGACCATCGCAACGCGCCAGTTTAGGTTTATCAACCAGCGCCATCAGCAGATGCACACTGCGGATTTGCTCTTCACCATTGAGGGAAGCCAGCATCCAGGCTTCCTGCAACAGTTTCTGAATATCCGCAGATAACTGCGGGCGGCTGCGTACCGAGCGTGGTTGATTATCCAGCCAGCCGAGCAAATCCTGCCACAGCGCATCCATGTCCCACTCGTAACGGCGCGCCAGTACCGTCAGGTCACCTTCACCCTGTTCCAGCAGTTTCAGCAGCCAGTGCTCCGGCAGGATTTCAGCGTGTGCGCGGGTCTGGCACAGAGAGGCTGCACCTTCCATCGCACGGGCACAATAAGGGTTCAGACGTCGCAGCAGGATGGCTGGATTTTCCATGAAGTTCTCTCTTTGTCGGTTCCTGGACACGCTACCGCCCATCGCTGTTTCCCGTGAAGGGGACCAAAGCGCATACGGTCGGGCTGGCAGTTTGTGGGTTTCTTTGCTCAACGCCCGTACAGGCAGACGTTCAGCAAAGACAAAAAAAGCGGACAGAGGGGACTGTCCGCTTGTGACTTACGCGGTGGCGCGTTCGTTCCAGGAATCGGAATGAATGATGTTGCCGTCTTTGTAGGTCCAGGTGATTTTTTCGTAACGCAGCTCGATCTGCTCGAGGTGGTTATGCTTCTCGAAAGAAGGATCCTTGACGTCGTGCATCACCGGATTCACTTTCACCACTTTGACGTTCTCGAGTTTGGTGTTGAAGTACTCAACTTCCTGACCCGCGTCGTTGATTTTGTACCACTTGAATTCCGCAGACTTGAGGGTCTGACCGGTGGTCACCGCCTTGTACAGGTACGGGCTGGACGAGTCGATTTCCTTGGTGAACAGGAACGGGGTGTGGATACGGGTACCGGTCAGCTTGCCAGTGTTGTTGTCGGTCGGGATGTACAGGTTATGCTCCTGAGCGACAACTTCGATGCTGCCTTCACGATCCTGAACGTCCACAGAACCTTTAATGTCCGCGCCGCCGTCGTCTTTCAGCCAAAGATAAACAGGAATTGCCATGGAATTACTCTCCATTGTGTTGTGATGCGCCATCATCCTGCGATGACGCCTGGGTGTGGCCCGGTATCTGGCAGGCATTGGCCTGCGGTACCAGACTGATTTCGACACGGCGGTTGAGCGCGCGCCCATCCGGGGTGTCGTTAGTTGCGATCGGACGGCTTTCGCCATAGCCCTGCACCGCAAAACAGCTTTCCGGCACATCACCGGTGTCACGCATCCAGTCGCGTACCGCTTCGGCACGTTTCAGGGACAGCGTCTGATTAAGCTTCGGGTTACCGGTGTTATCGGTATGGCCGGAAACGACAATCAGCCAGCCCGGCTTCGCCTTAACACCGACCAGCGAATTGACCAGCATTTTGGTGGAGCCGGCTTTCAGCGCCGATTTGCCCGAATCGAACAACGACATGCTGTCGAGGCGAATGGTTTTCGGACCCTGGATGATTTTCTTAATGACCGGTGGAGGCGGTGGCGGTGGTGCCCAGTCACTGACGGCAGCCTCAACAGGTGGAACCAGACGCAGCCCCTGATACAGCCCCAGGCGATAACGCAGTGGCTCTCCGCGACGCGCCCAGTCGTCCAGCAGTGCGCCATCGGCCCGCAGGCGCTGTTGCGCACGCAGCTTCGGGGCAACAGGCTTCCCCGTCAGCTGGTGATATAACGCCAGGTGATCGCCAACATTACGAATGAGACGCTGGTTGTTCATCCAGGACGCCAGCATGGCAAGAGCCAGGAAAATCCCGCCCAGTAATCCGGCATAGCGCCAGAACACCATTCTGCGGCTGACACCACGTCGGCGTGGTAGCGCCGGCAGCAGCAGTTCAGGCAGCGGCAGTGGCTCGGTAGTGACAACAGCATCCGGTGGCAGCGCCGTCACGGAAGTGATGTGCTGTTGCCAGAGATTGCCCGTGATACCGCTCACCGGCACCATACACATGCCCTGCACGCAGGGCTTCATCACCGGCAGTTCGCCTTGCCGTACCGACAGCAGGTTAGTCACCGCGCTGTTCTGCCAGGCAAGCAGACTATCCAGCCACAGGCCCTGACTCAGACGTGAAAGACGCCCGTCTGAGCCGGGCTCCCGGGTCCACTCCGTCAGTGACACATTGCCCTGACCAGGCAGAAACACCTGAATTCCGCTTCGCTGGCTGACCGTGGTAAACCAGGCGGGCTCCGCCTCCGCGCAGGCCACAGAGGGCGATACCCAGGTCACAGTCCACAGCGGAGGGAGCGTGCCAAATGCCGCACGGCACTGGACGACAGCCCGCTGCCAGCCCCGCAGAGACTGGGTAAAATCATCACCGGAGGTGTGCTGTTCAGGCACCACCGCCAGCATGACGGAGATTTGCGACACCAGGGCCGGGCGCACCAGGCTCAGGTGCTGTGCCAGCAGTGGCAGTTGTTCCGCATCCTTCACCCACAGATACCAGCCCTGACGGGTTTCCCGGTGACGGGAGCCGGACACAAACAGCGGGGCGTTGTCGCCACAGACGAGGATAACCGCCCCCTGAAAATCTTCCGGCGGCAGGTTTTCATCCACAATTTCCCGGACAGCGGTCGCCCGCGCCTGCGAAGCCCGACGCTGACGCCAGAACATCACGCCTGATACCAGAATAACCAGCAGGCTGAGTGCCACACGGCTGCCCGTGGACAGTGGCCAGAATCCCAGAATGAGCCACAGTGCCAGCACGGCACCCAGGGCAGTTAACAGACTTCGGTACGCATCCCGCATCGCTTACCCCGGCCTGACAGTCTGGCTTACCAGGTCGGTAAGCGAAGACGAAAGGAAGAACCAGAGCGCCACCAGGGCGACAGCGGCCACAACCCAGGTCAGCCAGTACCAGCGACGACCACTGCGCAGGCGTGATGCCCGGGCAACAATGGGGGCGTCCTGTGCCAGCGTGAAGGCCGGCACCCGTTCCGCGAGCGCGCGAACGATATCTTCCCGGCGCTCATCATCCTGGGCACGATACTGACCGACGAACCCCAGCTGTAGAGTCCGGTACATGCAGGTCAGGACGGCGGCGTCAGGGGCTGTTTCTTTCAGCAGGTTGCGGATCCGTTCCCACAGCTCCTCACCGGCATTGAGGGTGCCAAAGAAGTGAGCCTGCAACGGATCACGACGCCACGTCAGGTAACCGTCATCGGTGGTTCCGCGGTTCATCACGCTCTCATCAAGCAGTGCGCACAGGGCATACACCATATGGTCACGGCTGATGTCGCTGTAACCGGCCTCCGTGAGCGCCGCTTTCGCCTCCTGCACCAGACGGCAGGCCCGGCGATAGAGCCCTTCCCCGTCCCGGACTTCCTGCCCGCCGCGCAGTTGGCTGGCCATCAGCCAGCCCGGGTAGAAAATGCGTTCTATCTGGCCGAGTTCGGATTTATTCATGAGCGCAGCACCGCAAAGAGTTCAAGTTTCACATCCCCCAGTGAGCGCGGGGTGTAGAAGGTGCAGCTGCCCATCTCAAGCATTGCGCGAGCCGCCTCAGTACTCAGATCCAGCGAGAAATACTGGTTCTCAAGACGTAACGGGATAGCGGCCGGAACATGGGCCAGTGGCTTGATAACCATGCCGCTCAGGGCCACGTTCACCACATCAGAGACATCCTCAAAGCTGCCTGCCTTGCACAACATCGGGAATTTCGTCTGAAGTTCATGGTTCGGCATGGAGGAGCGTACGGAGAGGTAGAAGTCTGCTCCTTCACGCAGGCGAGCGTCGTGCAGGGCACCTTTCCAGATCTGATCGTCATGCTTCAGTTCAATGCTGACCACACGGGATGGCAGACTCGCTTCCATCAGTTTGTCGAGCAGTGCCAGTAACGGCGGGAAGACCTGCTCTGGCGCGTCATGCTGGTAGCCCGGAATATCATCATCATCGTGCTCCAGTGAAAAGGTCAGCAGGCTGGCCGCAAGTCGGGCCAGTTCACGGTAAAGCATTTCCGGATGGAGGGCAGGAGCGTTAAACAACTCCGTCAGTGCGGGTTTCGCACTGTTAAGGGCATTGAGCAGCCAGAACAGGGAGACATCGGCGACCGCAAAATCAGCCATTCGCTCGTTGCTTTCACGACGCATGGCCATAAGACGGCGGAGACGGGCCTGCAGACGAACCAGCAGGTCTCCCAGTGCAGTGACCAGTAATGGGCTGGCAGACATCGAAATCATCGGGGGAATAAATGAAGCATCCCGGCACCACAGACCCTGAGTATTACGTACCAGACGGGCTACCGGGCAGGTCTGGTATGCTGTGTTTTCCTGCGTGGACAGGCGCAATGTGACGGCGTGACGCAGAATTGTCAGCTCACCACTTTCATGCCCTGACAGCTCCTGCACGACAACGCGCTCACCTTTCCAGCGGCGTGGGCGTTCACTGTCCTGACCGTTATCAAGGTTGCCACCGCTGGCACTCAGCATGGGTAATGCAGCGACGACCTCAACGGACTCACTGCCAGCAGCAGAGGATAAGTCGCAAACCGGCGGGAGATTGTCCGCCAGCTCCGTATCAACAACAGTGCCGTCCTGAAAGCGCAGCACCAGGCAGGTAGCATTCAGACGGGAGAGGGCAAGGGCTGCGTCATCAAACTCAGCCACTGCCACGCCCCAGGGATGGGCAATCGTCATTTTACCCATCATGTCGTCAACGCGTGAATGCCAGCGATCTTGTTGCTGGAATTGTTGCGGGGCCACAGCGGCCCCGTCCTCCCAGAGTGGGCGAAAAATTTTCATCCCTGACTTCCCTCTGTTATGATTTGGCTTTCGGCATCTGGGAAACCAGTGAGAGGTTAATGTCCATGCCCTCCACCTGGAAATGCGGGACGGCATAGAGTTTCACGCGGAAGAAGCCCGGGTTATCCTCAATGTCTTCCACCACCACTTTCGCATCGCGCAGCGGGTGAGAAGCCTGCAGCTCATCGCCAGCATCCGTCATTTCCGTCACCAGGGATTTGACCCACGTGTTCAATTCCAGCTCCAGCAGTCGACGGTCTTTGGTGGTACCGATGTTTTCGCGCTGAATAAGCTTCAGATAGTGAGCGATACGCGACAGCAGGAAGATGTACGGCAGACGTGCGTTGATGCGGCTGTTAGCTGTGGCATCGGCGGTATCGTACAACGCAGGTTTCTGCGTGGAGTTCGCCGAGAAAAAGCAGCTGTAGTCGCGTCCCTTGTAGTAGGACAGGGGAATGAAGCCGAGGTTGGCGAATTCAAATTCGCGGGTTTCCGGGATCATCACTTCCGACGGAATTTTCACCTGGTTGCCGGTGCCGAGGTCGTACAGATGGATTGGCAAGTCCTGCACTGCTCCACCGGCCTGTGGGCCACGAATTTGTACGCACCAGCCATTGTTGATGAAGCTTTTTACCATGTTGGCAGCAAAGGCAAATGAGGCGTTGGTCCACAGGTATTTGTCGTGATCCGGACCTTTCACTTCTTCGATATAGTTGAAGCTACGCACCGGTACAGTATCCGGGCCATATGGCAGACGACCCAGTACACGTGGCATCACAAGCCCCATATAACGGGAGTCGTCCGTCTGCCTGAAACTCTGCCATTTGATGTACTCGGCGCGATCGAAGTAGTTACCAATATCCTTGATGGCGGCAACCTGCTCCATGTTGTCCTTTAAAAAGAACTTCGGACCTGCAGAACCGATAAACGGCATATGGGCAGCGGCGGAAACTTTTGATATATTACGCATCAGCGCCACATCCTGGGCTGAGGCATCGAACTCATACGCAGAGATGACGGCGGCAATAGGTTCACCGCCTGGGGTGTCGTATTCAGCGATATAAGTTTGTTTGTATAACCCGCTCTGAATGATTTCCGGGCAGTCCTCAAAGTCCTGACGCAGCTCTTCTTTGGAAAGGTCCAGTAGTTCGATTTTCACATTTTGACGAAAATCAGTCTTGTCCACCAACCCCTTCAGCCCACGCCAGATGCTTTCTACGTGCTGAAATTCTTCATTGTGCATAATTTCATCAAGCTGCTTACTCAATTGAAAATCAATTTCTGCAATATGATGATCTAAAAGAGTTTTATCGAGTTTCTCAACCTTCTGACCTGATTTCTGCAGGCACTGCATAAAGACCTGAACCGCTGCGGTAACACGTGCATCAGCAGAGGTTTCTGCCATCACGGTATTATCTTCAAAGCCATCCAGATCACCGATTTTTGTTACCGGCGTTAAATTAATTTTGTCGAACAGTGACGCGTAGACACCGCCTGTCGGCAGTGTTTTTTCAATTGTTGCGCCTGTACTTTGATTCTGAGATCCATTATTGACTGACATGAGCATTTTTCTCGTTTATATTCCGTTAGCGTTTCCAGTAATTACCTTAAAGACTTTGGTAATTAATCCTGAGTCGGGGCGAGTGCATTCAGCTCGTTACGCAGTTCTTCGCTGAGCGCAGGATCAAGAAGTACCTTTTCCAGTTCTTTACGAAACGACACGTTATCCAGGAGATTCGATTTCAAATCGCGCAGCAAATTACGCATGGCCAACATTGCACGTAATTGCGGTATACTCCGGGCAACCTGCTCTGGCTCAAAATCTTTCATGTTCTGGAAAGTCAGATGAACATTTTCTTCACTTCCGTCGTTAGCGAGGGTATTCTTGACGGTCAGATTGACTTCAGGTGATAACTCACTGAGAACGCTGTCAAAGTTGTTTTTATTGATGTTGATTTTTTCGCGTTCTGAGAGGGTGCCTTCCGCCTTTCCATTGCTGTAGTCACCTACCGTTACTAATTTTAATGGAAGCTCTGTGGCTTTTTTGGCGCCATTAGTGAAGAGATCGAGCTTGATATTGACGCGCGCCTTCGGTATCTCTGACTGGAAGGAATCTGACATATTGAAATATCCTTAGATTTAAATTGAGTGTCTTCCTGCCTCAACAACTGCACGTTGATTTAATATATAACGGCAGGCCGTTCATTTTTACACTATATCGAACAGTCCGTAAACCGGACGAAACTGAATTGATTATTCGTGCGGTCTCAAACAATACAAGGAAAACCTCTGAGAGCAAGGCGTAGCGAGGGCTGGTGCAAATTCTCTTTCAAAGATTTAAAATAAACGGAATACACTATTAAACAAATTAATACACTGTGAATTTGATTTCGTGACAAATGTCACTAAGAATTACATCATCAAAACATGCATTGGTGAAAATTTACCAGGTAAACCATTTTAATTTCATTTAAACCGTGATGTTATATTTAAGTGTTATTAAATTCAGTGTGTTTGAAACTTAATAAATACATGCTGAGAATGGGTTGTGGTAAACAATTCACCTGGTGTATGAATGGTCATGCCAGAGCGAAAAATGATTGCTGTAGCCGGTAATCATCCGGCCCGCAGGCCGGATGCCTTTTACTCCGCTACTGCCGGCAGGACCGACATCTCATGGCGGAAGATATTCAGCGGATCCCATATCGCTTTAGCCTGACGTAACATGGTTTCCTTCCCGCGTGGAAAATAAATCGTTCGCCATTGCGCGTTTACCGGGTCATTACCATTGGCATTGCCGTTTTGATACTTCATATCCAGGTCGGGATAGTTGAAGTAGCAGCCGTCGAAATAATCATTAACGGGAACGCCCGGCTCAACCTGTCCGGAGAGTGTGGCAGGGAAGGCATCGCTGTACAGCGTTCTTAGCCATACCGCGTAGCTTTGATCAAGTGCCTCAATATCATCCTGATTCATGTTCTGGGTGTCATACCAGTATGCCCTGGGTTGCCATTTCAGTACCGAATCGCGCTGTGCCAGTGCGGAGTAATCACCCACCGCAGTGTTGCCGGCCTGGTTAATTTGCCCACCGAACGACTGGATCTGAATACCGCTGTTGGTTAACAGCGATTGTGGATCGTCAACCGTGATAGCATTCCATAACGCGTTGGCTGGTACAGACGCAAAGCTGTCCGCACCACCTTTTTGATATGCCGATTTATATCGCCCCTTCTTGTTATCCCCCGATGCATTCACATTCTGGGTGAAATACAACCAGTCCATTCTGCGGGTATGGCTCTCGAACTCAGACCAGGAATTGACTTTCATTACGGATAAGTTGTTTGAAGATGCATGTGTCACCGGAAATGCTGAGAGTGATATGCGCGCACCTGGCAGGGTGGCAACCACGTTAGTATAAAAATCCTCCAGCACCGTGGTATCCGTCACGCCATTATTGCTGTCGATAAAGTGGATCCCCAGATTGAGGGGGCCGGAATTGAAATGCCGCAGATCCAGCTTGGTGAAAAGTCCCCAGGTATCAGGATCACTGTCGTTGAGTGCGAACCATGAATAGTACGCGTTGAGGAACGTGTCAAAATCGGTCTTTGTGATATCGCTTTGCTGCCATTCGAGTACTGTCCAGAGCACTTCTGGCGGCGCAGTGGGGAGGTCATCAAAATAGTAGGCGGTGATTATACCAAACTGTCCGCCACCACCTCCGCAGCATGCCAGGAACAGATAGCCGTTATCATCAATCTCTGCAATATCCGGCAGGTTGTGGCGCGAAATATGGATGCCTTCCAGACCTGTACCCAGGGCATCAGGAACCAGAATATCCACACCCGAGAGCAAGTCACTGCTCAGACCATATTTACGCGACAGATACCCGTAACCACCGCCGCAAATATGCCCACCGGCACCGACCGAATAGCAGGAACCACCGGGAATGGTTTTTCCGGTCACTTTATACAGTTCGGCATAATTGTCCCAGTTCTGACTGCCTGCCAGCATTTTAAAACGGTACTTTTCATCTGAGGTGAAATCAGAGCCGATGCTGAGAGTGTCGCTGTACTGCACGCCCGTAAGCAGGCTGATATCAATAATCGCGAAAGTTTCACTCTCACCGCTCAGTTTATTTGAGACAAACCCTTCGTAGCAGTGTCCGCCGCTCCTTACGGTAATACGTCCGCCATCTTTCAGGCCGGTTGCTGCGGCGTTGATGATGTCCTCAATCGATGAGCACAAAAAAATATTATCCGCACCACTGAGTGATGACTGCCCCTGAATATTGTCGACAGGCCAGCGCAGATTAAAGCCTTTCTGAAGTGTTGAATGTCTCGGATCTGTATTACCAACAGAAATCACAGTCATGTGGTTCTCCATCTCTTGAAAATCAACGTTGCAGAGCCTTGCGGTGAATAGCTCTGTGCCGAAACAGTTTTCGGGCGAGTGGAGTATTCAGGGGGAGCGGCTTTGGCGTACAGCCAAAACTCAAAAGCGGCTTAAAAGGAAAGCTGATATCGACAGAGCGAAAAGCATAAATCTTCCGGAACGGAGTTTGAGTTAATGGTGACGGTGCGGTAGTGGCATTGCGTACCTTTCAGGGGAGGGAATAAGCCGTATCAGTTCGCGGGATTTAATCACGCAGTGAAATAGTCACCGAGACCGATGCAGCAACAGGGATTGTGTTTGTGAGCATCAATCATCATTTTAACCTGTAAAAGGATACTGAATATGGCTATACCAACACATATTGGTCACCGTGATCCTGGCGATGGCAGCTACAATCCGGGGCTGCAGACAGAGATTGAGCCCGTCACCCGCGACAACCTGCTCTGTGATGCCTTTGTGGCCTCGCTGGATGCGACAACCACACTGGGCAGTGGGGCCGAGCAATTTGGGCTGGATGTGTTCAGCCGCGCCCCATTGAGCGGGCTTATCGGCTTCTGGAACACCAGTGCTCAGGTGACGGTGACGGTTTCTTCCACCGATGTACCGTCTGCTCCCGCTATTTCGAAGACCTGGGCAGACCTCGCGGTGGAGCAGGTGATCACGCTGCCGGTGCTGGGATTTGTGGCCAGGGCATCTGTGACCACCGAATGTCAGGTCTCAGTGACGGACGGTATCAATACTTTCGAAACATCGGTAACTATCGCGGCACTCCCACCAACAGACACTGAAGCCGGCATTACCAACGGCTTCCCGGAGATTCAGGTTAATCAGACCGCAGAGCAGGCCGATGTAGGGGATGCTCTGTACTTCTCAGTTGTTTCTCCGTCACGCGCTTTTATCGCATTTGATCGGCAGGCCTATGTCCGCTGGTATGTGCTGGCGGGCGATCCGGATAATGCCCCTGAATTATGCCTGCCGACCTACAACACTGTGCGCCTGTCTGATGGCACCTTTATCGGCTCCGACGATCATCTTCAGCAATACTACACGCCAGCTGATCTGGCTCTGGATGAACCGCTGGGGCAGCGTGAACTCTGGCGTTTTGATATGACCGGCCGTGTCCACGGTATCTATTTTATTCGCGACAGGGCACATCATTCTCTGTATGAACTGCCGGGTGAAAATGCGCTGCTCTATGCGTCTGATTACATCAGTACCCGCCACAGTGGTGAGGGCCCAAACCCTGATAATGCTAATCAGGGACCAACCTCAGAGGACTGCATCGCCATTCTGAACCTGGCGACCGGGTTTGAGAGCGTCTATTACGACTTGCGCATCATCATGAATTTCTGGCGTACCCCGGTGCCACTGGATTTGTCCATCCCGAACACCTATGACTGGGTGCATCTGAATCAGGTGGTATTCGACAATAACACCGGACTGCTGATTGCCTCCTGCCGCCATCAGGGCGCTGTCGTTGGGATTGAGCGTGAAACCGGTGAACTGCGCTTCATTTCAGCAAACCATGATGACTGGCAGGAAACAGAAACAGGCGACATCACCACCGACTGGTCTGATTTACTGCTGACACCAGTCAATTCCGATACCGGGCTACCGTATGATTTGAGCGAACCGGTACAAAAAGCTGAAGCCAACAGAACATTCTGGACCTGGGGACAGCACAATGTTCAGGTGACAAATTCAGCCGCAGGCTCCGGCATCATTGAGTTTTCCATTTTCAACAACGGTAATTTCAGAACCCGCGATATGTCTCATGGCGTGGTGGCGTCTGAAAATGCCTCCCGCTGCGCCCGCTATCAGGTGGATCTGGACAGCCGGGAAGTCCGAAAACTGTTCGAATACGGTGAATCTGAGGTCGGCGCTACAGGTTACAGCCCGTATGTCTCAACAGCCGATTTCTTCAATTTTCAGGAAGACAGTGCTGCATCGCGTTTGCTGGCGAACTTTGGCGGCAGTAATTTCCAGCAGAATGCGGATTACCCGACCGGGTTGCCGGTCACTCTGGAGCCGGGATATTCTGATCGGATTGATCCGGCAGATGATTTGCCCGAAACATTCCAGGGGAGGATGATTTTGCAGGAAATTGATTTGACGACAACGACACCGCTGTTTGAGATCGAGCTAACGTCTGGTGCTTACAAGTTGCCGGATGGTGATGAAACCGATATCCGTCGCGTCGATCTGTATTCGTTCCGCGCTTATAAAATGTCACTCTACAGCTAAGCCAGTCACTCGCCTCTGAAGAGCATCCGGTGCTCCGGTGATGTTATTATCACCGGGGCATTTATGTATTTAACATTATTGCTTCAGTATTGAAGGGACAAATCAGGCGGTCATTGGGGCCATTATTAGTAATAAGCTACTGATGACAATCAGTAATGATATGAATTGATGCCGTTGATATCCTGCACCACAAAATAATGTTAAAGATCCACAGAGTAACAACCCGCCAGCTACAGCGTAAAGAATCTCCCCGGAATGGCTCCAGCCACGCAGGCAGAGCAGTCCCGGTACCAGCATCGACCAGCCGGTTCTGTGCCAGGACAGATATGTCCGCTCTGGTTGTAACCCTCTATCCCTTTGCATTATGGCTGACCCTGCCAGAGTAGTATTCCCAGCAATACTGCGAGAGCGACCATAAATACCGCCAGAATAACCAGCGCGCGGGTGTAGGGTAAATTATTTTCAAGGCGCATGGCATATTCATTACTCCGCCAGCGTCGCCAGGCCATAAACCCCATGGAGGAAGCGGCGAGGAGCAATAATGTTGATATGCTGATACGCAATGTTGCAGATGACAGTTGAGGAGAGAACTGGTCAATCCCTACAGCGCCAGCCATCAGTGCCAGCGCTGTGCGTATCCAGGCCAGAAATGTACGTTCATTGGCGAGTGTAAAACGGTAATCGGGGGTTTTGCCCGCAAGCCACCACTTACCCTTCGTACGCGTTGGCTGAGTATTATCCTGTAGGCTCACGTTTAATCCTTTCTTTTATCGGTAATTCAGTCTGATTGATGTGCTGTCGTGCATACTCTGTGCCGAAAAGTTCCAATATGAAAAACGGCTAAAGCAGCGGGATATGAGAGTTCCTCAACCTGATACATCAGACGTTGTGTTACTCGGGGAGGTGAAGCTGATATACGCAAAGACTTTTAGCTTTGCCTGTCTCAATTAATTCTTTCAAACTTTCTATTTCACATAATGAGATACTGTTATTAATACGAAGTATTTTATATATCGCCTTGAGACTATCTTTAACACCATGTTTTTTGTTAAAAGCCAGTTCATTTTTGCGAATGACGTCCCTGCTTTCATTTACTTTTCCTTTTCTGCTAAGTTCAAATGCTAAATCAAGGTCTCCAAGTAATAGTTTCTCTGTCAGAAAACTACCATAAACATGAATGCTTTTAACAAAGTAAGGTGACAGGTCATCACCATTTATCATTCTTGCTCGGTCTTTGACTTTGTTCAGAAGTTCGTTGGCTCTTTCACGACTAACAGGTGGAATGTTTTTTTGTGCTTTAAGGGTGATTCCCTTGCTGCCAAGCTCGATTCTGTTATCGGTCTGTACACAGATGAAGCCCTCTGTGATTAAATAACTCCTGATTTTATTGTAGCTCTCAAAAATTGAGGTGGCTAATTCTGCTCGCTGTCTTATTATATTGTTTTGAGACTTGTCTTCATCTGTGGAATACAGAAAGTGTGTGAAAGCATCCAGGCATTCCTGGTAATGTTTACATTGAGGGATTTCTTCCATAATGAGTTTTTGATAAAGCATGGTACACAATGAAATGTCATCAATTGAATTAAATGAGACACGCTGGAAAGCATTTCTTGCATCCAGCCATGTTAATGGATATTGACCTGCAGGTACGTTATCCCTCAACGAAACTTTGGTTGTAAATACAGCATCTTCTATTTTTTTAACACTATTATCGTGAGACATAGCCATCACCCCGATATGCAATTGAAAACGATTATTTGGATTACCTTGCTTCCTGCCCGTTAGTCTGTTTAGCATATTTGAGCATCTGTTGACAGCATCACTCTGAGCAAACAACTTTAAAATTATGGTCTGGTCGTGAATATGACCTGACCATAATCAGGAGTAACAGATTCTGCTATCAGGTTTCCCGTTTCCCCAGCGTCGTTCTGGTCGCAAAAATCACGATGGTGAGAAGGCTGACAGACAGCATCGTGATGTTAACAAGCAATCCTGCAGAGAAACTGCCCGTCAAATCCTTGATAAATCCCATTGCTGAGGGACCAAAAAATCCCCCCAAATTGCCGATGGAGTTGATCACCGCAATACCGCCTGCTGCCGCGGCACCCGTCATAAACATCGGAGGCAGCGACCAGAACACAGGTAGCAGCGCAAACAGCCCGGCAGAGGCCATTGTCAGTCCGGTGATTTGCAGCAACTGCTGGCTGCTGAGCGCGGTAAGGCTTATCCCGATGATGGCAACGACCAGCGGGGCTATCATGTGGAAAAAGCGCTCATTCTTCCTGTCGCTGCGTTTCCCCCACCACAACAGGGCGATAACGGCGGCGATATAGGGGATCATTGAGATAAACCCGGTCGCCATGATGGAGAAGCCGGAGCGATGGATAATCTGGGGCAACCAGAAGTTGATGGTGGCGTTGGTCATGGCAATGCCGAGGAACACCAGTGCCAGCCCGAGGATCCACGGATGGTGGAATATCCCGGAGACCTTCATGGTGGTTTTGCTCTTACGCTGTGCGATGTCCGCATCCAGCTCCTGTTTCACCACCGCCTTCTCGTGTGGTGTCAGCCAGCGAACATCTGCGACTTTTTCCGGCAACAGGAACAGTACCAGCACGCCGAGCACCATCGACGGAATGGCTTCGAGCAGGAACAGCCACTGCCAGTCATGCAGCCCACCATGTGGATTCATCGAGAGGATAAAGCCCGACAGCGGAGCGCCGATAATGGTCGCAAAGGGGTTGGAGAGCAGCAGCAGCGAGATAATCTGCGCCCGTTTACGGTTGGGGAACCAGGTACTCAGGTAATAGAGGATCCCCGGATAGAAACCGGCTTCTGCCGCTCCCAAAAGAAAACGGAAGAACAGGAACGACGTGCTTCCCTGCACAAACGCCGTGCAGGCCGAGATAACTGCCCAGGTTATCATGATGCGGGCTATCCAGCGCCGGGCACCAAAACGGGCTAGCAGCAGGTTACTCGGTACTTCAAAGATGAAGTAGCTGAGAAAGAAAATCCCGCTGCCAAGCCCGTAGGCAGTGGCAGACAGCCCGATATCATCCCGCATGGTCAGGGCCGCAAAGCCGACATTCACCCGGTCAAGAAAGGCGGCGAAATAGCACAGCACCAGCAGCGGTAGCAGCCGGAAAGCGACCTTTTTAAACACCGCATCACTTGTTGTTTTTTCGTCGGTGATGGACTGAGGTTGCGAAAGCAGAGATTCATTATTCATGGTTAGTCTCCGTAATAAGGGGATGAATCAGCCAAAGCCGACAACGTGGCCCGGATCGGTAGCGGTGGCGAGCGGCGGAAAGTGAATCCCTCGCTGCCCTGAGAGGTCACGGTTTGCCGGAGCCATCTGATCGGGCGCTTCGCAGCCCACAAACGTGCCGTCAGCAATCCATTCCAGATCGCTGCCATACAGCTCTTTCAGCAATTGCGCGTGCAATAGGTGAGTTACCGGTAACATGTCAGGGTCATAAAAAAGGTCATGCAACTCGCGAGGATCGTGAGTCAGGTCGAAAAGCTGGAACTGATTACCCGCCGGATACCAGAACAGTTTGTAGCGTCCGTCTGTGACCATGCGTGTGGCACGTGGGCCTTCCATCGCTTCACAGTACAGGGTGTCGCGTTTTGCTTCCCCGAGCATGGAAAGCCCGTCACAGGAATCAGGAACCTCAATGTCACACATCGTCAACAGCGTTGGCATGATGTCCTGCAGGGCAACCAGTCGTTCATCGACAGAGTCCTGGCGGTGCTCATCCACCCCGGTACGGTTGACCAGGATCATCGGCACTTTGACCGAGCCCTGATAGAGGAAACGTTTGGCATACATACCGTGATCGCCCAGCATGTCGCCGTGATCGCTGACAAACAGGATGATGGTATTGTCGAGGATCCCTTCTTCACGCAGGGAGCCAATCAGCAGACGGATCTGGTGGTCAACGTGGGTACATTGCGCGTAAAAGGCGCGGCGCATATCGGCATACTGTTCGTCGGTGAGTTCACCCCATAGATGCTGTGCAGCCTGAACAGCCCACGGCGTGGACACCCGTTGTGACCATTCGCTGACTGCGGGAGTGTCCATGGTACGCGAGCGATAGCGATCAAGATAAGATGTTAGCGGGGTAATCGGTGGGTGAGGGTGGGTGTAGGAGACATGCCAGAATGCCGGGCGGGTGGGGTCGCGGCGACGAATGCTCTTTGCCGCCGTTGCGGTTGTCCAGTTTGTCACGTGCAGTCGCTCATCAAGATGCCAGGTGCGCCAGATGTACTGGTTGTTGCTCATGCCGTGCATAAACTGCTGCCCGGCCTGACCATTTTCGGCGAGGAAGATTTCATAGTCGTCCACGCCGCCGAGATGGCTGCGACCTTCTTCGGCAATCATTGCTTCCTCAAAACCGATGCGGGCGCGGGGCGGATAGGCATGTAGCTTGCCGATGGCCTGAGTCTGGTAGCCCGCTGCGGTAAATGCGCCGGCAAGCGTCGGGAATGCTGGCATGGGCAGGGCGGGCTGGAAAATGCGGTCACCGTGGGTGCGAGGCGAGGTGCCGGTCATCATGCTGCGACGAGCAGGAATGCAAATGGGGCACTCGGTAAAGGCGGAGGTATAGCGGATCCCCGCCTTTGCCAGACTGTCGATTGTCGGGGTTTCAATCACCTCATTCCCGGCGCAGCCGAACAGGTGCGCAGGCCACTGATCCACGGAAATAAATAACACGTTGGGACGGTTATTCTGATTCTTATTTTTCTGATTCATAACGTAGTCTCATCAGTTGCTCTAAAAATACAAAAGCTGTTTCCTGTGATGGCAATTCAGCATCACAGTTGCGACAGTTTCTTTTCAAAAGTGACTAAAGTGCGATGTAGTGAATACTGCGTAGGTGCATCGCAGACAATTGTCGTTATTCATTTATTTGCTGGTTTTTTACCTCCTTCATTAAATATATGGCGCAATCTTTTCTGATATGAAAATTTATACATCCTTTGTGCTTTACTGGCTATTTATGTGCAGGGGTATTTAAAAAGGACTTATTCAATATCAGATGCCATGGCCTTGATAAATAAATTCGTTATTTGTTCAGCGATAGCCACTCTGCAGAGGGTTGTGCTCAGTGATAGTTGTGTTTCTCTTCGCTATGGAAGGTCAGTAATTTGACAGCTTCCCTGAAATTCGGGAGAGGTTCTTTTTCGGCGATTGCTGCTGACAGGCCACTGTTGACCAGTGAATGCAGCTTTGTCAGGGTTGCCACCGACATGGTTGCATCCGCATCAATCGCCCGCAATGTGGCAACGGTGCTGGCCATGTCACCGCAATACTGGGCGGCGTGAACCACTGCTTCGGTACAGAAGGTTTCCGCCAGTTGTTCAACAGTTTTGCCCTTGAGAGTATGTCCAAGTGAACTGATCAGAATATCCTTTGCGCCAATTTTTTCGGCAGCACAGAGGGCTTCCAGCAGTAACTGTGGTAGCCCCATCACCACGATATTGCGTAGCGTCCGTATAGTGGAGGCGACACCTGGCTCAGCCTCCAGCACAGTAAAGACCATTCCGTAAGGCGTAAGGTCATCCGTAAATTGTTGAGCTGCATTGCCAGCCAGAATAAGCGGTACCTGATGACCCTGCTCAGGTGTGGAGCCCATAATGGCGGCATCACAGAAACCAACGTCGCTGGCTCGCGGCAGGATGTTAATGGCCTGTTTGACAGCGGGAGAGGCGGAGGTCATATCAATGTAATACTGGCCCTTGCCCAGAAGCGGGAGAACCTGCTGCGCCACTGCTAATGCGCGGCTGCCGGGAGTCAGGCAGATGATGTAGCGTGCGGTGGCCACAGCATCTGACAGCTTTCGATATAACCGCACGCCAGCGATCAGTGAACGGGTATGAAGTTGCTGTCCGCGCAGCGGATGGTCGTAATCAGTGTCAAATGCCCCAAGTCTGAGCGAGTGATTCACCTTCAGGTCGTTGGCAATATGACTGGCGGTATCGCCAAAGCCAATAAATACGATTTCCATACCTGCTCCTGTGTATTGTTCATGAATATGAATGTAGGTCGTGACATTATTTTATTGCGTGGCTGAAATTATTCATGGCGCGAAAAGCCAGTGCTATGGTTTCTGGTGCCATAACATAGCCACGGAATTGATAACGTCACTTCAGGTTTGAGCTTGCTGAATTATTTATCCGGCTGTTCTTTACTCATGGTATTTACACGTAAAGATAAAATCGACATCGGGCCTGAATTCATCAACAGGCTGTTTATCTGGCGAATGCACGTATATTCGCCCCTTATGCCCTTTTCCGGGGATACAGGCATATCCCCACTTCTCTCACTGATGTTACTGGCTGATGGTTACTCGCTATCGCCTGGTTGCTTATGCGTTTGCTGCAAAGACATCGCTATCAGGGATGTCATCGCCCTGCCAGCCGCATCCGGATCGCCATTTTTAATGGCGGTGTAGACCTGAGCATGTGCGGTCACACATTCAGGCAGGGACGTACAACTCTGGTTTATTTCGTTCAGGTATGACTCATACATTCCCCTGAGTGCATGGCCTGCTGCGATAAATGCGATATTGCCGCTTGCTTTGATTAGGGTGAAATGAAATTCACAGTCTGCCGCGGAAAACTGTTGCAGATCATTCACGTTTTCCGTCATGGCATTTAGCGCCCGCTCCAGCGCTTCCAGGTTCGTCGCCGTCACATTTGTAGCCGCCAGCTCTGCACATTTTACTTCGACAATCTGCCTGAAAACCTGCATGTCCTGGAACTCCTTCGGGCTGAGTGGACCCGTTGCAAACGGATTGGTCCGGAGCATCTCTGGTTTAAAATCAGGGGCGATGACCGTTTTGTGCCCGTGCACCTTTATCAGCGCACCGTACAGTTCTATATGTATCATCGCTTCACGAAGCGCGGGCCTGCCTACATCCAGCATGTCCTTCAGAACGTTTTCACCGGGGAGCACGAACCCCGGAGGCCAGCCCCCGTTAAGTAAAAGTTCCCGCATTTGCCGGTAAGCCTTGCCCGGCGCGCTTTCTTCGTTTTTGTATCGTGCGTTCAAAACACCCATCCAGTGCCATGTCAGTGATCCTTCACTGTATAGCATTTAACACCAGCAGGTAAAAGCGACGGCACCACAGAAATCAAAGACCTGAAAGCACCGTACCGCGTTTTCTACCGGTTATTAGCTGAAGTGTGCCTTGTAAAAAGCGGGAAATACAGGACGAGAGAACACTCCCGGTGAGAAACAAAACCCTGTATTTCCCCTGCCACCGCCCGGAATGGACAGGTTCCATTATTTCTTTTCTTGTTGTTCGAACAACCACGGTAAAGGTAAGTTAATAGTTATGTTATCCGCAACATGGCATGTTGTTATTCGTGATGAATGTCTCGGTTTTAATTTGTTGTATCGGTGCTGCGAAGCAGGACGTGCGTTAGTTAATGTATTGATATGTATTATAAATTAATCATTTTCATACTCGTGGAAGTGGTTTCATTGGGTACACCCCTGTGTGGGAGTTGCTTGTTCTTTCGGCACTCTTTACGGTGAAGTCAGAAACCGGAAGAAGGGTAAACGAAAATCGTAGCGGAGAAGCCACGAGCTTGCCGCTGAGAAAAAATCAGCGATATTTTGCTCATATTGTGCTCAGGGCAGGTGGCACGGACGTTTCTGGCTGAAGCGATTAAGCTAAAGAGCTGTCGGCCATTTGCGAAACCGTGATCGTATACGGGAAAGATGTCGGGAAAGGGTTGACGTCAGAGCAGAGAGTGGTTAGTTATTAGGCGTTCATTGTGGACTGATACCACAAAACAGACGGCCCACTGATGTGGTAGCACACACCAGGGGCCTGACCACAAACCGTTAAGGAGACTAACTGTTATGGCTGAGAAACAGCATACCCAAACTCGTCCCGAAGATCGCGGATTTCCGTGTTTTATGTTCCAGTGGAGCACGGAGGTGTCTCATGGATAACACGCTTCCTCTCCCGGTTATCGACAGACGTTGCGTTTTTCCGGATCCGCTGGTGACGATCGAATCACCCACGCGGGCGATCCGGGCGACCGAATTTATTTCCACCCTGCTGGAGTGTGTGTATACCCTCAACCTGCGCAGGCATGATCCGCTGAAGGAGTACGTGCCGGTTTTGCTCAGTATTACCTGTGAAATCAGCGATGTTCTGGATAAATGCGTAAATGGTTTTCTCGCCGACCAGCGAAAGGCCAGAGAAAATCCGCCCTGCCATTGCGATTCAGCGAGCAAACAGGCTGCCTTTGAGCACGAAAGGCCTGTTTTTGAAAATACCCCTGAACGGACAGGGCAGGTAGCAGGGTATAACAGGATAATGATGGGGTTCGTTGACGAAATATCCCAACGTTCTGAGGAGAAGATGAAAGTTCATCTTGATACCCTCACTGAGGTGGCATGGGAAATCAGTCTGGTACTGGGGGATTGTTCGCGCCATCATCTCAGTGACGATGATAATGCGCCGATGATTTGTCTGTGCTGCGGCGGGGAACGTACTTTCGCTCACTGAACCACTTGGGAGGCTCATCATAAATGATGGGCCTGCCTGCATCACGACAGGCGACGCTCAGCCACAACACTCCGGTAAGTCTTATCTGACATACCGCCAGGCTTCTTTCGGCACTAGACTGGCCCCCTGAATCTCCAGACATCTGGCATCACTTAAATAGGTGATAGTCTTAATACTAGTTTTTAGGCTAGTCGTAGGAGTTCAGATGATTGATGTCTTAGGCCCTGAAAAGCGCAGACGGCGTACCGTGCAGGAAAAGATCACTATGGTTCAGCAGAGCTTTGAACCGGGTATGACTGTCTCAATGGTTGCCCGCCAGTACGGTGTGGCAGCAAGCCAACTGTTCCTTTGGCGTAAGCAGTATCAGGACGGCAGTCTCACCGCAGTAGCTGCGGGTGAGCAAGTCGTTCCAGCCTCTGAGCTGGCATCAGCAATGAAGCAGATAAAAGAGCTTCAGCGCCTGTTGGGCAAGAAAACCATGGAAAATGAGCTGCTAAAAGAAGCCGTTGAATATGGTCGCCAAAAAAAGTGGACAGCGCACGTGCCCTTATTGCCGGAGGATGGCGAGTAAGTCTCGTCAGTCGCTGCCTGCGTGTGTCACGTGCGCATCTTCACGCGCTTGCCCGACGGACTCACCACTGGCGGGATCGCCGGTGCAGTCTTAAATCCGATGATAGTGAAGCTCTCGAACGTATCCGGGACGTCGCCGGAGACTTGCCAACCTACGGTTATCGCCGGATATGGGCCCTGTTACGCAGGCAATCGGAAAATAAAGGGCTGGCAGTTATCAATGCCAAACGTGTCTACAGGATCATGCGACAGCATGGGTTATTGCTGGGCAGGAAACCTGTTCTGACGCCTTTACAGCGGGCACATACAGGTAAAGTGGCTGTGGGTGAAAGCAACCAGCGATGGTGCTCCGATGGGTTCGAGTTCCGCTGCGATAATGGCGAAAAACTGCGGGTCACGTTCGCACTGGACTGTTGTGATCGTGAAGCTCTGTACTGGGCAGCCGGTACAGGTGGGTTCGACAGTGAAACCGTTCAGGATGTAATGCTGGGCGCAGTGGAGCGGCGCTTCGGGAGTACACTCCCTTCCTCGCCGGTGGAGTGGCTGACAGATAATGGTTCAGCGTATCGTGCGCATGAAACACGGACGTTCGCGAGGATGCTGGGTCTGGAGCCAAAAACGACAGCGGTGCGTAGCCCTGAAAGTAACGGAATGGCAGAGAGCTTCGTGAAGACGATGAAACGAGATTACATCAGCGTCATGCCGAAGCCTGATGGTCTGACAGCAGTAAAGAACCTTGCGATGGCGTTCGAACATTACAACGAATGGCATCCGCACAGTGCACTGGGATATCGCTCGCCACGGGAATATCTGCGGCGTCGGCCCAGTAATAAGTTAAATGATAAAAGGTGTATGGAAATATAGGGGCAAATCCAGGCACTTTATCAAAATAGCGGTTCATCGCCATTTCAGCCCGCCGGTGATCGGCGGCTTCGTGCAGGGTATAGCTCTCCTCCCTTGATAATTTCTCAGTCATATGTTCAATCACCTTTTCCAGATTGAATGCGTCGCTCAGGCGACGCAGCTGGCGCACGTAATCCATCTTCGTTTTCATTTTTACTCCGGGTGGTGTTTGCAGGTGGAATTATCATTCGTACAGGAATATCTGTGCTCTCAGATATTAGCGACAGGCAAAGATGAAGAGTCATCCTGTATATATTTAAAGCACCCGACAGTCTGAGTCAATGAAAATAAACGACAAAACCTGCCCGGATGCAAATGTTGCTGAACGGGAATATTCAATAATTGTGCTTTGTTTATGTGTCGGTGGCGGTAAATAATGATTTACTTTTGTGATTTTAACATGGGTAACTGAATGTAAAGCGGAAGCGATATTTCCGTGTTTTAGTTAAATCTGGCTCATAAAACAGGAGGGCAATTATATTGGTGGAAAAAGAGTAATTAGTGAGGAGGTTCTCATTTATGCTTATGTAAGTATGTGTTTATGCGATTTGGCGCAGATTTTGTGTGGTTACTATTGGTGATATTTAATTAGTTGACTATAGGTTTTAATAAATTGAGTTGATAGCTTCAAACGTAAGCAACAGGTTGTAAAGGTTTGCTGTCTGCAATCAGCCAGAAACAGATAAGCACAGCTGTAACGGGCAGGCACGGTCGGCCCCGCGACAGACACTAACTCCACCCTGTAACCCAAGAGTAAGGATATGACTTATCGCAATACCAGGCGATTAAAACGTGATGTCGCTGATACAGGTCAAAAAGTGGTATCGGAGCGGTACTGTCACTCCCGACAATTGTCGGTCTGGTGGTGGATGCTTTTCAGCGTGATGGCGGTGCTGATGCTACTTTCTGTAGGCTTTAAAAGTGCTTACAGTCTGGTTGAAAACGTATTGTCACATCCGGATATTGTTTATGCCTATACATTTTATTCACCGTTGACGACGTTGCTGTTTCACTCTTCTTCCGTTTTGCTGCTAATGGTGTATTTCTCCGCCAGTTCAGGGCGATATTCTATTGTTGCTCTCTTCCCCGATTTATCCTTTCTTTACGTCGAGAGCCCGTATTGGACCCGACGCGGGTTTCGCCGCCTTCATCTCGACACTGAGCCTATTTTACAGGGCTAATAAATACTTCAGTCTGTTTACCCAAAATAACCTTTTTTTGCACATATTGAGTTTTTTATCGCACTGATATTGCGTCACCTGAAAAATGGCTTCGCTTCTGCATCAGCGGGTTCTCGCATATTGCACCGCTGTCAGGCTGGCTAATACAGGGGAATGTGATGAGTGGCGATAAATTACTGCGGCTGCGTCAGGTTATCGGGAAAACCGGGATCGGACGTTCACAGATTTACCTTTATATGAAAAAGGGAACCTTTCCGAAATCCATCAAAATCGGGCCTGCATCTGTGGCCTGGCTGGAGTCGGAAATAGATGACTGGATCCGTCATAAATCAGACCGGCGCTGAGTCGGGACTTTCTTTTACTACACAAACGAGGTTGTCATTATGAAAGCGGAACAACAGGGCGTTCTCATGCCCGTCACGCTGGATCAACTGCGTGCATTTGGACTGAATCCCCGACTTACCCAAAACAGAAATTATGACGCGATCAAGGAATCTGTTCGCCAGCGTGGTCTGGAGCATCTGTTGCAGATTACCAAAAGGCCCGGCGATGCGTTTTATGTCATCGCCAGTGGCGGCAATACCCGTCTGGCTGTTATGAATGATTTGTGGCTTGAGACACACGATAAAAAATACTGGGATCTGGTCTGCATCTACCGGCCATGGGAGGAGAGCAAAAGTGTCGAGGAGGGCGATTTGCACTGTCTGTTGGGGCATCTTGTTGAGAACGAACAGCGGGGCTCACTGACATTTATCGAACGGGCTTTGGGCGTTCAGAGTGCTGCCGATATTTATCAGGGGATTCAGCCGGCTTGTAATCAACAGACATTGCTTCGGATGTTTGAAGAAGAGGGGTATGCAATATCTAAAAACGTGCTGAGTTCTATGCTGTCGGCCATTAGCTATTTGCTGCCCCATATTCCTGAACTGCTCTATGGCGGATTGTCACGTAAAACGGTAGAGCAAATACTGGCAGTTCGATCTGCGGCTAATAAATTCTGGGAAAAGCACTGCCGTGAGCTGCCACCCGAGGAAGAGCAACGGCTCCCGTTATTTGACGATGTGTTTTCACTGGCGCTGTTGCCCTTTGGTGGCCTGGATCCGGCTTTCTCGCTGAGGCTGTTACAGGATGAAGTCAGCCATGTGGTCAGTCAGCAACTCAATGTGAGTTTCAACCTGGTGACACTGGAAACGGACCTGAAAAGCCAGAAGCGGATTGAGATGATGGGGGAGGCTGAGATGGTGATCCCCCCCTACAGTGAGCAGCGACATGTTGAACCCAAATACCAGAGCAAACCTGCGAATGCTGAAAAAGCTGCGCCTGCAGGTACAACAGAAAACCACTCCAGCGACGGTATTCTCCCGCAAGAAGAACCGGGAAGTACCGACACCTTTCTTGTCGATGAGGTTACGGGAGCATCGTCTGGTGGTGAGCCTGGTCAGGTAGTGAATGACAAGCTGTCTTTCTCTGCCGGATCCGATACGGTTTCCTCCCGCCAACCCTCCACCCGGCCTCTGTTAGCCGGGGCTCATGGTTTTTATCCCGATAACGATCCGCAGTTTGATACACCTGAATCACTGGCTTCCATTATCGACCAAACCGCCTGGGAACTGGCTGGGCACGCTGGTCTGGAGTTTTTGGTGACCCAGACGGAATCCGGTGTGTTTGATATTGCTGGTCCAGAAGAGGAGCTGACTAACGAAGGAAAACTCTACTGGCAGATGCTGGCCTTTCTGGCCGGCAAACTCCCTGGCCGCGCCATTGTCTGGCGTCAGATGCTGCTGGGCTCTGAGAATGCCCCGGCGGGGTTCAGCGATACCTCACTGGAGCAGCTTTTTCTGCTTATTCGCAGCATTCGTCGTCTGTATGTAAAACGAAATGAGGAAGAGAGCACATGTTCAAGTCACTGAATTATGCCTTTTTAACCGAAGCCCTGAATGCCCTGAAAGACGGTGAAATTCGCCGCTGTGAAGCGATGGGGTTTACATACACCGAACTTGAGACCATTAACAATCTGTCGCTGGAGGCGCTTTTTCAGCTGTGCCGGGATTCCGCAGGCTTCCTGAATATTCATATCGATCACGATACGTTACGTCGGTTGCTGAGCAAGGTACGTGATGAGACCGAATGGCAAATTCGAATCTCCCGCGCTGTTGCGCTCGGAGGTTCTATTGAGATGCTGAGCCAGTTTTTTGGCCTGTCATCGGGGGAGGTGTGTTCTCGCAGGCGCTTTGTCGGTTTGAATGTCGCCCAGGGCCGGAACCCGATGCCGGATGAAGAAACGGATACGCAAATCTGGCAGTTATGGCAGGCACGGCATCCGGGGGCGCTGGATACGATGGAAGCCATTGACGTGATGATGGATATCACCGAGGGACTGTCTGCTGACCGGGAAGCAGTGATCCTGTTGAATGTTGTCTGGAACCGCATTGTGCTAAACGAGGGCCATCGTCCGGGGAGGGTTATTAATGGATGAAATTGATCGTGACCAGGCCGGCAATGACCTGTTGCTTGAGACGATGATTGCCCGAAATCGTTCGGCTATCCGGCACGCGGCCTCGCGTGCCACCTGTCAGGTGTGTGGCGCAGACATTCCTGAAAAGCGGCAGCAACTGATACCGGGCGTGTTCCTGTGCATTGATTGCCAGTGTCGGGTAGAACATGGTAAGCCCTCCGACACACCAGTGCGCGGTTTTACTATGCGCATTGGTACCGGCGTTCATTTTTAACCCTGACCTGCGGTGATCGGTATTTTTCAGGCTGATCACTGCAGTATGTCCGCAAACGGCTGGTCCTGCTCCCCAATAAATACCCCCGGACGTTCTATCTTCGGCGATGCTTCCGGGATCAGAATAGAATAACACTCTCTCATTTTATCATTCGCGCCCCCCCGCCGCTGGCATCGCTTTTCTGTTCACCCTATAACCATTCAACCCTGGTCTGTAGTAATTTGCTTTGTTCGCTGCACATCATATTTATAACGTATTGATTATCAGTGAGTAATATTGATAGCGCCTTTCAGAGGGGGTACTTATAACTTTATTGATAGTTTTTATCTATTAAGTTTTTTTGATTGATAGGTGTTCGTCTGATTTTTCCCGAGGTCGGGAAGGATTGGAGTGATGCCTATTGATTAATCACCATTGATAGGTTTTAACTATCAATAAGGTTGCAACTCTTCCTGGTATTAACGTTCATCCGCAGATTCTGGTTTCCGGTTGTTGGCCCGTGGGCTTCTTATCATTCTTTCCGCTCCAGGCAAAACAACCGGAGTGTATATACCATGAGTGATACCGACTCACAATACCGCTTCAACAGCGGTCCGCTGCGCAGTACCGTCATCATTGAACTTCATACCCACCACGCCACACGAATATGGACCGGGCGTAAGGGTCGACCGGATGAAAATATTCAGTACATCATCGGGTTTCCCCGTTTTATTTCCCTGATGAACACGCTGCGTCTGGATGCGCTGGCGGATAACCCCTATGCCGATATGTGGATGCTGCATATGGAAGAGCGCCTACTGGCGGCCCGCGATGAACTCAATGTTCTGGTTGCCGCTATGGAGACCGTGTTCAGCCAGTTGCCGGAGATGATGACCGTGGAAGGCACCGTCAGTATTCAGCCGGCCCGTTTTCCTGTGTTCGCGTCAACGCCGCTGGGCTTTATTGCGGTCTACATGCTGACGGATTACGACACGCTGCTCCGTAAGGCGTTGCTGGCCCATCATATGGCGCTGCTGACCAGTACACAGAAGAATGAACTGCGCGTGCAGGCGGGACGCATCATCCGCAGTGTGCTGACCCGGGCGCAGGTGTATCGCCGTCTCCCGGTGACCCGGCAGGATATTCGCAATGGCAACGGACGGGCAAAGGAAGCGGAAGCACTGGTGGGCGTCGTGCCGGACGATATCTTTGATGGCACCCGCCGTTCATCTTATGCCCCGCCGCTGCGCCAGCCTGATGAAGAACCGACAGTCGATGGCGAGGACGCCACAAAATCCACAACCGAAACTGAAGAGGACGCATCAGTGGTGATACCGGTGTCCATCGGCAATGGGCAAGCTCTGGCGCTGGAGGATGACACCAGCTCTACGGTGGATGACGGGGAAGAAGAAGATGAATCAGCCACCTGATGCCGGGCCGGGTTACCGGCCACTTTGCTCTAAAGACTGGCTTGCTTACGAAAGCTCGCTAAAAGGCCTTTTAAGGGTAAGGGAGCCGCAGGCTCTGACGCGGTATGCGGCAGAGGCGGAGGCGACCCTGCACCAGATAATGACGTTGTTACTTCATCGATCCTGGCGCTGGCCCCTGCAACACCTTCCTCTGATGCTCTGTCGTGGGCCAGCCCGCTCTGGTGCAGTTTATCTGCGCTGGCGCAGTTATCCGCTGAACCTTTCAGGTCTGGCGGCCTGGCAGGCGCTGGTGCAGGACACCTCACAACCGCAGGCGGTGCGGGATGCGCTGCTTGTCATTGAGCGGGACAGGGTGATGTTCAACATGCAGATGTCCGTGATGACGTATCTTCTGCGCCAGACCCGCGAATGCGCCGAAAAACTCACCGATGCCAGACTCATTGCCGCATCGGTTTTCCCTGCAACAACCCAGTAACCGGAGGTACGCATTATGGCCCAGCGCGGTCTGAATAAAATTTGTCTGATTGGTCATGTCGGACAGGATCCGGAAGTACGCTATACCCAGGACAAAAATCCGGTGGTGGTCTTTTCGGTGGCGACAGGGGAGTCGTGGAAGGATAAGGAGAGCGGTGAGACGAAGGAGAAAACGCAGTGGCACCGGATTGTGGTGTACAACAAGCTGGCGGAAGTGGCGGCAGCCCATCTGAAGAAGGGCACGCAGGTCTATCTGGAGGGGAGACTGCAAACCCGAAAATGGACCGACAATCTGGGTGCTGAACGTCAGTCCACCGAAGTGGTGGTGGACATGAACGGCATGCTGCAATTGCTTGGCAGTAAACCTGTTGCAGATAAGTCTGCAGAACCGACTGAGACGGAGGGGGAAACCGGAACGTCTGAGTAAAATATCGCTTGCCCCTTAATATTGTATTATTCATAGCCCAATGGCGCAGATGACCCCTGCGCCATTTTTATTTTTTCCGTTAATTAAATCTTCATTACTGAAAAAGAGTTAACGCTTTCCCGGTGAAACTGTTTCTTATTTGATGGCCGGGCACGATGGCCTTTATGGCGCCCGGTAATACAGGCTGCAAATTACCCGCAATACACTTGCGATGCCTGAGCCCTTTGACATCTGTAACGGCTGAAATCAGATGGTGCAACGTTGATTGCACAGCCGTTTCCTCTACACGTGAAACAAACAGGATTGTCTCTATGAACTATTCCGGTAATGAAGAATTACGGCAGGATATTGCCTGCCTCAATAATGCCGCTGAGGCGCTGTATAAACAATGTCTGGCACTTGAAAAGAAGTATCGCTGGAACAGCGATGATTTATTAAAGGCACTGGCCGGACAGTTATTACGACAGGCCACCAGTCAGTGCCATGAAATCCATCGACAGATATGGGAAATGGATCTGATTTTCTCAGATTAATATTTTTCTTTGAATATGACACCACCCTGCAGGGGATTTACTCCCGGCGGGATAAATCCCTTTTTCATTTCTGATTAAGAGGATAACCCTATGACTTCCCGCTATTTATCCGATGACTACAACGTCGAATATACCATCGAGCAGATACGTACCGTTCCGCCCGAAGCGTGGAATATGTTTATCTCGTCAGTGGCGAATATTTACCACCGGTTGCCATTCTGCTTTCGCCCGGTTAATCCCCGTTGCGGGAATAAACGGACCGGGGTATTTGGCCTTTTTGCTCCTGGTGGTTCAGGCTCGTCGTCTGATGAACTGGTGTTCAGAGGTTTGCCGGATGAAGGCTGTGCTGCGCGGATTATCACAATAACCCGTGAAAATCGGTGCGACACCCTGGATGCAGACATCATCGTTTCAGAGCACCAGATGTCGGTAGATTTGTTTACCCGACAGGTCTTACTGGCGCTGCACAATGTGTGTGGCGAATATTTTCAGGTGCATTCCACAGCAAGCGCCTGTTCATGGGGGCTGCCGCTGGCGTTGCTGAACATGCATACCCCTGATTTTTGCGGCTGGGTTGCGCCCGACAAGGTGAGATATTCACAGGCGTTTACCCACAGGCATGCCTGGCTTGTCGAACAACTGATGACACACAGTCTGACGCTGAGTCTGGGTATCGATTTGTCCCAGGACCGCTGGGAAGCGATAGCAGAGGCTGAGTTTCAGTTATACCGCGCATGCTAACTCCCGTCATTTTTATCCCTGACCCAAAACCATTGAGGAATTAACGATGTCTCATAAAAATAGTGTGCTTTTTAAAGCAGCACTCCTGGTGCCTGTTATTCAGGAAGCCCGTCAGCACGGCTGTAATATTGCACTCGTCAAAGATGACGGGCTGTATATGCTGTCTGAAAAAGGGCCGATAAACCCGGCAACGCGGCGTCGTCTGGTGGCCTATGCTGAAGGCTTTGACCCGTCGCTTGTGGTGTTTGATGAGTGGTATCACCCGCTGCATGATATCTGCGGCGGTGATGATTTTGTCGAAACGCTGGAGGCGGATTCACCGCTCTTTGACAGGGTAGTGAATAACAGCGTTAACCTTCGGGTTGAATTTACCGCATCGTCATTTCTGGTGACGCCGGTCATACCGGATAAACCCAAAGAAGAACAAACATAACGTTAAATCCCCTGTGCAGTCTGGCGGGGGATTTTTTTGTACCTGTCGTCATGAAATCAGGCATGCCGACTTTCATGAAGTTCATCTTTCACCGCATTTTTCCTTTTTTCGGCATTATCAGTTTCCCCTGTTTTATCGCTTTCTGATGGTGTTCACTGAACCTGCAATATCCATCCGTGTGATGGGCCTTATGATCGCCGGGCTGAAAGCGATCCGCACTTCTGGTGCCATGCCTTCCCTTAGATGCCTGTAACGACTGTAATCAGGTACTGTGCTCCGGCACAACGTCGTTGACCTTCACTGATATCACATTGCACTTCACCCCTGCGGGAGACATTCCCGTCCGGGTTGTCTCCGCCATTATTTTCTGATGGAGACACATCATGAATACTGAACAACGTTATTTCGACCTGCATACCCGCGGCATTGGCTACGTTAATCGTCTGCGCACTGTCACGCCAAATAAGGGCAATCCTTTTATGGCCTGTACGATTGCAGCGCTTCGCGGCAATGCCGATGAAGCGGAATACACGTACATCGATGTCCGTGTGTATAACGACAAAGCCTGCGTGCTGCTTGAACAATGCCAGGAAGCGCTGGGCAATAAGCAAAAGGTCCTTATCGCATTTACCGTTGGCGATATTTACCCCGAATGTTTCACCTATGAGAAGGGCGATAAAAAAGGGAAGGCAGGCTGCAGTATTAAGGGCCGTCTGATCCGAATCTCTCTTGTCAAAATTGACGGGCACGAGGTCTACAACGAAAAAACGCAGGAGCCACAGGAGCCTCAGCCTGCTGAGGCTGATGCCTGATTTTTTTCATTATCGTAACGGAGAACAGGGCCGCCAGGCTCTTTTCTCCGCCTCTTACCCCCACTCAGGAATATCAACATGAATCCTTCCACACACTCTCCGGTCATTGTGACCGGCAAACTGGTTATCAAAACCATCAACGGGCGTAACGGTGAATTTAACGTGGGCCTGCTGGAAACCGCCATCGGGAGCTTTTCTGTCAAGGACAGGGAGCTTGAGCAGTACACCGCTGGCGTCTACCAGGGACAGTTCATTATCGGGCGTATCTTTATGCATTCATGGAGCTACGGCGCGAATTCCGGTACGGAAATTCGGGCCCGGCTTGATGAAATGTGTATCGAGACCAACGATGCGCTGAACCCTGGCGATGAGCAGAAACTTTCACCGCCGGTCAACGATCCGCTGGATGAAGAAGGCGATGCTGCTGTGTCAGTTACGTCTGCAGCGATGCCTGAGCCAGCGCCTGAAAAGGCACCCACAACGCCTGCTGCGAAAGCGACATCAGGTGAAGCACTACGCCCACAGTTTACCGTCCCGTCACCTGCTGAGCAGGATGCTGGCGATAAGGCACTCTTCGGTGAACTCTGGCCGCTGGGCGAGATGGTGAAACTTGATGCCACTTCTCCCCGACAGGTGCTGCGCCAGCAGAAAGCCCGTCTGACACAACTGGGTTATGACTTCAACGCCCAGGAACAGCAGTTTGTGAAAACAGCAGAACCCGTTCTGCACTGATCTTTTCGACATTTAACTCACCCACTGTCGGGTTTTCCCGACAGGGAAAACTCGCCATTTAATGAAGGAGTTTTCTATGAACGGTGACTTCCAATATTCATCCCGCGAGGAATTGATTCGGGCTCTGAACCGGCCAACATGTGACGGGGACAGTCTTCACCAGCCCCTGGCGCACTCGCTGCAAGGTGATGTGCTGTGGTCTCTTGTTCGGGTAACCATGCTGATTGATACACCCGAGCGTTCTGCCGGGCTGTCAGCGACGTTTATCTTCTGTGATTTACTGCTGCAATCCGCAGGGATGTGGGGTAATCAGAGCTTCATCGAAGCGAATGAACTCCGCCATTTCGACTGTCCACTGGACTATCTTGAGCGGACGCACGCGATGTCCACACTGTGGCGTACCCGGGTGCGTTTGTATCATTTAGCGCAGGGAGCACAGTCATGAACACGCTGCTGAAACTCACTGACATCCCGCACATCATGTCCGATGGCTATCTCTGCGATGAGCGCCGCGGGTTGCTTTTCCTCTCTCTCTGGGGACGGGATACTGCTATCCAGGAACTGCTCGCCCGTCTGACGCTGAAAAATGAAGAGGGACTGAGCCAGCTGACGCTTGTCAGTGACGCACTTCATGAACACCTGCTGTTTCCGGGCGATAGTCTCGATAAACGCTCCTCACGTCATCCACGCACCCGTTTTGGCGAGCTTATCAACCTCTGGCTGTTCGACAAACGCTGTCTTGAGCCTGACCGGGCTAATGGTCTCGCTTTTTTGCTGCTTAAACGCGATGACCCGCACTGGCGCGAGCGCGTCTGGGTACTGCTTCAGGAGACCTCCTCGCTGCCGCTGCTGCCGCACTGGCAGGGTGTCATTCTTGAGATGTTGCAGACAGGCGACATGCTGACCCCGGTTGGCGGCTACGGCGATGTGTCGGGCTGGCAGCTGGCACTGGATACCCCACGGCTCACAGAGCAGATCCGCAAGGCTATTGTGGCCGGGATCCTCACAGTGGACTCGGGGCAGAACAGTGCCGTGGTGTCATCACGCTATGCCGCCTGACCGCCATCCTCAACCCCTCCCAAAGGCAGTACCCGGTTACCGGGTACACCTTTCTTTATTCACTCTGTTCAGGAGTACTCGCTATGTCCCTGATGTTTCCCCGCCTTGCGCGTAATTTTGTCCGCAACGGCTATTTCCCTACCGATGAAGTGACGCTGGAGCATCTTCTCGGCGCGCTCGATCCTGACGATGGCAACGGCCCAATCCGCCTGCTTGATCCCTGTGCGGGTGAAGGTGTGGCGGTGACGGAGTTTGCCTGCCATCTCGGTGAGCGGGCACAGGCGTACGCTGTTGAGTTTGATGCTGAACGAGCGGCGCATTGCGCGACGCTCGTTGATGTGTCACTGCACGCTGATCTGATGGATACCGTCATCTCGCAGCAGAGCTTTTCGCTGCTGTTCCTGAACCCGCCCTATGGCGACCAGGTGAAGGATGATGCTCCCTCTGAAGAGAAAAGCGGACGCCAGCGTCTGGAGAAGCTCTTTTATCAGCGCACCGTGGACACCCTGATGTATGACGGGATCCTCATCCTGATTGTGCCGTTTTACACCCTGGATAAAGCCTTCTGCGGCTGGCTTGCCAACAGCTTCACCGATGTGCAGTTGTTCTCAGCGGCCACCGAACAGTTTAAACAGGTCGTGTTCATGGGTCGGCGTGTGCGCCGGCATCAGCAAAAAATGGCGGCAGTACAGAGCGTATTTCAGACCCTTTTCGCAGTCGGTAAAGGGGATGAAAAAGCGGTATCACTGCCTGAATGCTGGTCTGCACCTTACCGTATCCCTTCTGTTCGCCAGGAGCTGAAACACTTCTACCGGGTCACCCCCGATCCTGTTCAGCTTGCTGAAGATATTCAGCAAATTCAGGGGCTCTGGCCTTCCTTTACAACGCTTCTGAGTATCGCCCCGCAGGTACCCAGACCGCCAGCCCGTCGCTTATCGCGCTGGCATCTGGCGCTGGCCCTGGCGGCTGGTGCTGTCAGCGGAGTTATCACTTCACCTTCTGGTCGCACGCTGGTTGTCCGTGGCACGACCTGGAAGGTAAAACAGCGCAAGACCGACTTCACCGAAGATGACGAGGGCAACATCACTGAAGTCATCACGATGACCGACCGCTTTGTACCGGCGATTTCTGCCTGGGACATGACGCCTGATGCAAAGACCTACGGCGAACTGCTGTCCATTCGCTGAGCGTTACTGCGTAATTTTCAACTGAGGAAATACTGATGACACCACTATTTTCACCGGGCTGCCTGTATGTGACGCCGGGTATTCACGCGCTGATCCGCCGTGGCATGAAACTGATGCCTTTTCTGCAACGTCATACCCTGGGGGACTGGGGAAACATTGGCACTGAGCAGAAGGTGGCGAACCACCATGCGATTCGCCATGGAAAACACATCCGCTCGGCGTACCTCGTCACACCCTGTACCACGCTTCTGATAGAGACACTGAGTGGGTCAACCACGCTGAAACTGTCGGATGAACTCACCGATCGCCGACTTCGTTACCGGCACCTCGGCTCCTGATCAGCAGCACCCTCATGATTATGCTGCGACTGGCATAAATCACCTTACTCGCTTCATCACCCTCGTGGGACAACCTCCCACCGGGGCAGGTCTGTCCCTTTTTTAAGGAATACGACCATGACTGATGAAACTGTTGTTCTCACTGAACCAGAAACCGACGCTTTCCCGGACATTGCCGCGGGCGATATGTCGCTGAACGCGTTTATCGACGAGTTTGGCAGCAGCCTGCTGGACAACCTGAACAGTGCGCTGCCGCCAGTGTATGACGGCACACCGGATCTGCGGCGTCAGGTCATCATGGACTCACTCTCACGTAAACCCTTCCCCGCACAGGCGGAAGTGGTGCAGGCGGTGACAAAACTGCTCATTGAACGTAACGAGCATGCTGCCATCGTCAACGGCGAAATGGGCTGCGGCAAAACACTGTTAGCCATTGCCACCGCGGCAGTTCTCTACCATGAAGGTTACCGGCGCACGCTGGTGCTCTCGCCGCCTCACCTGGTCTATAAGTGGCGACGTGAAATTATGCAGACGGTTCCCGAGGCCCGGGTCTGGGTGCTGAACGGCCCCGATACCCTGCTCAAACTGATGTTGCTGCGTGAACAGCTTCATCTGCCGGCCACCGGTCCCGAGTTTTATATTCTGGGGCGGGTACGCATGCGGATGGGGTATCACTGGCAGCCGGCGTTTGCGCTACGCCAGCATGGCGGTTTTCACTTTGGTGTCTGCCCTGACTGCGGTACCCGCATTCAGGATGCAGACGGTAACTGGATGACGGCCGAGGTGCTTCGTCACGAAGACAGACCCCGCAAGTGTACGGCGTGCAATACGCCACTGTGGACGCTGATGCGACCGACAGCCGTGTCGGGTGATTTGCAGTCAGCAATGGTCAGTAAAGCGCTGAAGCGTATTCCAACGGTCGGTGACGCCACGGCAAAGCGGCTTAAATCCACCTTTGGTGATACGTTCCTCGCGTCCATGCTGGGCGATAACCTCTATGAGTTCATCAACCTGATGGACGGGCACGGTGAAATGGTGTTCTCCGACCGCCAGGCACAGCGCATGGAGCGCGCAATGGCAAACATGGAGTTCGGATTTGGTGAAGGGGCTTATCAGGCCAGTGAGTTCATCAAGCGCTATCTCCCCCGAAACACCTTTGATCTCATGGTGGTGGATGAAGGCCATGAATACAAAGGTGGCAGTTCGGCACAGGGGCAGGCGATGGGGGTTCTGGCTTCACAGGCCCGCAAAGTACTGTTGCTGACCGGCACGCTGATGGGGGGCTATGGTGATGATCTGTTCTTCCTGCTGTTTCGTATTCTTACTGCACGCATGCTGGAAGACGGGTATCAGCCGGGGCGCAACGGCAGTCTGAACACTGCTGCCATGCAGTTTATGCGCGATCACGGCGTGCTGCGGGAAGTGTTTTCCGAACGCAGCGGTGATGCGCATAAGACAGCGAAAGGTAAGAAGATGTCGGTACGCGTATCAAAGGCACCGGGCTTTGGGCCGGTTGGTGTGCTGCGCTGTCTGTTGCCGTTCACGGTGTTTCTCAAACTCGCCGATCTTGGCAGCGGCATTCTGCCGCCTTACGAGGAAGAGTTCCGGGAAGTGGCGATGACGGATGCGCAGCAGACGGCATACGGCGAACTGACGCAGACGCTGACAACGACACTGCGACAGGCGCTGGCGAAACGGGATAACACCCTGACCGGAGTGGTGCTCAATGCGCTGCTCGCCTGGCCCGAGTGTTGTTTTCGCAATGAAACCGTGAAGCACCCGCGTACCCGTGAATTGCTGGCTTTTGTTCCTGCATTGTTTGACGACATGCAGGCGACGCCGAAGGAAGAGGAGCTGACCACGCTGTGTCTGGAGGAGAAAGCCGCAGGCCGTAAGGTGCTGGCGTACTCCACTTACAGCGGGACCCGTGACACCACTTCACGCCTGAAAGCGTTGCTGACACAGGCCGGGCTTCGAACTGCCGTACTGCGTGCCAGCGTTCCCCCGGAGCAACGGGAGGACTGGGTGGCTGAGCAACTGGAGCAGGGCGTGGACGTCATTGTCACCAACCCTGAACTGGTTAAAACCGGGCTTGATCTGCTGGAGTTTCCGACCATCGTGTTTATGCAGACGGGCTACAACGTCTTTACGCTGTTACAGGCGGCGCGCCGTTCCTGGCGCATTGGTCAGACGGAAGCGGTCAGGGTTATCTATCTCGGTTATGCCGGAAGTTCACAGATGACCTGCCTGGATCTGATGGCACGCAAAATCGCTGTAGCCCAGAGCACCGCCGGCGATGTGCCGGAATCGGGGCTGGACATTCTCAACTCAGACGGAGATTCGGTGGAAATCGCGCTGGCTAAACAACTGGTCGCGTAGTCCCCTCGCACTCCTGACTTTCTTTCTTACTTCCTTCTTTTATTTCCAACTCAACGGGAGGTTTCTGCGACAGCAGAAACCTCCTTCACCCACCTTTACTTTTACGAGGCATTATTATGCAGACTCATCATGTTAACCAGCCTGATGCAATGAACGATGGGCGTGAACGTAATAAAATACTGGCTGAATACCAGTCGTATATTATTGACGAACTGATTACGGACTTTGATGAACTGGTGACATTCTGGATGGTGGACTGCGGTTATGATGAAGGCGAAATCAAGCGCTTTCGCTGGCCTGAAGTCGGCGCTATGGCGCGCCATTTATATCACCCGTCGCTGGTGGCATTTGCCCGTAAGGTGGCATGGACCCATATCTGAAGCGAGTATTTAATCTCTCACTTCATAACAGAGTTTACGGTATTTCTTTCGACACCCACTTTCTATGATGGCGCGGTATTTCTCTCCCGTCATACATGGGCTCTCAACCCGTTCGGGCATCATCTTCTGATGCCCGTTTTTTTACCGGAGTGTCGATGAAACTGTTTTTATGTGAGAAACCCTCACAGGGGCGTGATATTGCCCGTGTGCTGGGGGCAACAAAAAAAGGCGAAGGATGCCTGAGTGGTAACGAAATAATCGTGACCTGGGGCTTTGGTCATCTGATGGAAATGGTTCCGCCTGAATATTACGACGCGAAATATAAAAAATGGACGCTGAGTGATTTACCCGTTATTCCGGCGCAATGGCAACTGGCCGTTAAACCTGAGGCGAAAAAGCAGTTTGCGGTTATCCGCAGGCACCTCAAAAAAGCACAGGCGGTGGTGATTGCCACGGATGCTGACCGTGAGGGGGAAATGATTGCCCGTGAAATTCTGGATGCCTGCCAGTATCGGGGGCCACTTTCCCGCCTGTGGCTATCTGCTTTGGATGAAGCCAGTATCCGCAAGGGACTGGCGACACTCCGACCCGGTGAGAGCACCGAAGCGCTGTATCAGGCTGGTCTGGGACGTGCGCGAGCCGACTGGCTGTGTGGCATGAATCTGACCCGCTTGTTTACGCTCAAAGGCCGCAAACCCGGTGAAAAAGGCGTGTACTCTGTCGGGCGTGTTCAGACACCGACGCTCAGGCTGATTGTGGACAGGGACCGGGAAATAGCGAACTTTGTGCCTCACGATTACTGGACGCTGGTGGTGCAGCTGCGTGGCAAAAACAGCGGGTTTCAGGCGCAGTGGCTGGCACCGGAAAGTGCCAGCGATGAAGAAGGGCGCTGTATTCGTGAGGCGGTGGCACAGCAGGCTGCCCGTGAAATAAAACAGAGCGGGCAGGCCATCGTAACCGCCACGGAAACAAAGCGTGTGAAAACTGCCGCGCCGCTGCCATTTGACCTCGGTACCCTGCAGCAGCATTGCTCGAAAAAGTGGGGCATGGGCGCACAGCAGGTGCTGGATATTGCCCAGAGCCTGTACGAGACCCACAAAGCCACGACCTACCCGCGCACAGACTGCGGCTATCTGCCACTGTCGATGCTCGCTGACGTACCACAGGTGCTCCGTGCTTTATCGGCGAGTGTCCCGGCTTTTACCCGGTTACTTGCCGCCTGCAATCTGCAACAAAAGAGCCGGGCCTGGAATGACAGTAAAATCACCGCGCACCACGGCATTATTCCCACGATGCAATCTGCTGATACCAGCAGGATGAGTGACGATGAGCGCCGGGTATACGACCTTATCTGTCGGCACTATCTCGCGCAGTTTTTGCCACTCCATGAAGCGGATAAAACCCGGATACAGCTGAGTTGTGGCATTCAGCAGCTGCTGGCGCAGGGGAACGTGGTCATTGTACCGGGCTGGAAACAGGCGTTTGGCGATAATGATGCCGCCGGTGATGACACACAGGTGCTACCCGCGCTGGTGAAGGGAGAACAGTGCGCTGTCAGCGGAGTGACCATCACGCCATTGCAGACCCGCCCGCCGGAGCATTACACCGAAGGAACACTGATTGCGGCGATGAAGAATGCCTCTCGCTTTGTGACCGATGAACGGCTTAAACAGCGGCTGAAAGAAAGCGCCGGGCTTGGCACCGAAGCAACCCGGGCGGGGATTATCGAGACACTCCTCAGACGGGGTTATATTCGTAAACAGAAGCGCCATTTAGTGGCGACGGACAGCGCCAGAACGCTGATGGACATGCTGCCGGCTATCATCAAAGATCCCGGTATGACTGCACTGTGGGAACAGGCATTGGATGATGTTGCTGTCGGAAAATTACCTCTGGCCATATTCCTGCAAAAACAGTCCACCTGGATAGGAGCGATGGTGTCACAGAACATCTGAGACGTGGTTGCTGATAGTCCGTCGTTTCCTGAATATTACTTCTGTCTACGAAAGGCGTGTGCCGGATATTCATCTGGCACACAGGGCTCTATTTATTCTTTTCCAGTACAGAGAGTAAGAAAAATGCGGTAACAAAGCTGGCATAATACCATATTGCTTCAATATGAATAACTGACGACATTCGGTCTCCGGCAAAAATCCCGGTGAACCCGAAGGTCAGGAGTAATACTATGCTGACCAGGGTGATGAATTCATTTGTCCCGGCCTGCAGGAGAGCAAGCAGGAAATAGATAATAAATGCAGTCGCTGTGGCAAAGAACGTTTTTCCGGCAAAGATTATGACTGTTTTTATTATTTTTAATGCTTCATTATCATCTGCATGCAGTGATAATACGTGGCCATCAAAATCTAATGAAAATGGGCTCTGAACAATATAACAAGCGCAGAGCAGGGGTAAGACAATCACTTTGCATAAATCTTTCAGGTTTTTTATATCAGATATTTTAGGTAGCAGGTCCATTTTTTCTCCAGTCGTATTGTTTGCATTTCTCATGTGACTACATGAAGGGTTCAGGATGACTGTAGAGTCTATCATTTCTGACTGGTTGCTGACTGTGCTTTATAAATACAGCGATTTGTTGCGGTCAAAGTGAAATAAATATGGTTAAGTGAATTTGAGTTTACCATTACGCCCGTTATTACATTGTTTCACTATGAGCATGTTCCATGCCGATGGCAGGCCCGCTGGGCCTGGGGGCATTACCTGTGAAAACAGGCGGCTGCTCAGAGAGCACAACCGTACCCCGCAACACCTCAACAGTAATCGTCCCGGCGCACAGGCAGGATCGTAGTAAAACCACGTCTCCGGGAAATACTCAGGCTGCCCTTCGTCGCTGTGGGGCAGCTTTTCTTCATCGCGAAAACTGAGGTTTGCCCTGCCTTTATATTCTGATGACTCGTTTCAAGGAGGTAACAGAAATCGTAGCCCGATCAGATGGATATGGTTTTTGTTCTGGATCTTTGTCATGAAGATTGAAAAACGTATTCTGATAATTATACTGTATGCATGAACAGTATTAATTGTAACCTGGAGTTGTGTATGGATCCTGCCAACAAATCCCTGATGTATGCCTCTGACCGTGAAGGGGTAAGTGGTTTTGTGCCGGAACTGGCAACTACTATCGCATTACCTCTCTTTGGACATACCTGTGCGGCAGGGTTCCCGAGCCCGGCGGCGGACTACGTTGAAGCAACGCTGGATTTAAATACTTACTGCATCCGGCATCCTTCTGCGTCGTATTTTGTACGGGCGTCCGGTGATTCCATGTCGGAAGGAGGGATCCTCTCCGGCGATCTGCTGGTGGTGGACAGAGCGGTGAAACCGGTGCATGGCAGCATCGTGATCGCTGCTATTGATAACGAGTTCACCGTTAAAAAGCTGGTGCTGCACCCGAGGCCCGCGCTGATGCCCATGAATCCGGCTTACAGCCCCATTTACATCAACGACACCGATGAGCTGGATATTTTTGGCGTGGTGACGCACAGCGTCCACAGCTTTCAGTAAATCAGCCATGTACCTACTCTGTGATATCAATGCGATGTATGCCAGTTGCGAGCAGTTGTTTCGCCCTGATCTCAAAGGAAAACCTGTTGTCGTCCTGTCGAATAACGATGGCGCCTGCGTGGCGTTAAACGCGCAGGCAAAGGCTGTGGGGATCAAACGTGGGGTGCCGTACTTTCAGGTCAGTGGCCTGATTAAACAGCATAATGTGGCGGTGTTCAGCTCGAATTATGCCCTGTACGGCGACTTAAGTCAGAGAGTCAGTGCCGTGCTGGAGAGCCTGGCCCCGGAATTAACTGTTTACAGTATAGACGAATCTTTTTTGAGGGTGGATGGTATCGATGCCTGTGAATCGTTTGAGTCATTCGGTATGCGGGTACGTGACACGGTATTTCAGCACACGGGGCTGACCTGCGGTATTGGGGTGAGCCAGACTCATACGCTTGCAAAGCTTGCCAACCATGCAGCAAAGACCTGGCCTGGCACCAGAGGTATCGTGGTGCTGACTGAACGCCAGCGACAGAGGAAACTGATGTCGCTGCTTCCGGTCTCTGAAGTCTGGGGTATTGGGCGTAAACTTAGCGCCAGGCTTGAGGCGATGGGTATCAAAACAGCGCTCGACCTCGCGGATACGCATCTGCCGTTTGTCCGCAAAACTTTCGGTGTGACGGTGGAGCGAACAGTCAGAGAGCTTAACGGCATATCCTGTATCTCTGTCGAAAGCCTGCCGGCAAAAGAGCAGATCATTTCGAGCCGCAGCTTTGGTGAGCGCATTACCGATAAACAACAGATGCATGAAGCCATTTGCCAGTATGCCGAAAGGGCTGCACAAAAACTTCGCGGTGAGCGCCGCTATTGCCGACATATCACGGTGTTTATCCGGACCAGTCCTTTTTCTGGCGATCCTTATTACAGCAATGCTGCCAGCAAAACGCTGATGACTGCCACACAGGATACCCGCGATATTATTGCCGCGGCGATGCGTGGACTGGATGAGATCTGGCGTGATGGCTATCGCTATCAGAAGGGAGGCATCATGCTGAACGATTTTACCGACAGAGCCGGGCAAATCGACCTGTTCGACGACACACCTCCACAGGCCAACAGTGAAGCGCTGATGCAAACGCTGGACAGACTCAACCGGTATGGCAATCAGGTCTGGTTCGCCGGGCAGGGCATCAGCAAGGACTGGAAGATGAAACGAGAATGGCTTTCACCGGCGTACACCACCAACTGGAAAGCGCTGCCGGTTGCCACGGTTAAGTAGCTCGTTTTTCTTCAGCATGCGGTATTGAGTTTATTTTTTTCTGTCCGGAGTTTTCAGTCAAAATAGCCGGACATGGCTTATGCAATTTTGCCCTGCGCCGGTGCCGACCGGCAACCAAACGGAGCCTTTTGTGCGAAAGCGCCATGCTATGGATCCGTATTCCCGTAAGCGGATCGGTCTGGCCTGACGGTCATACCAGGGAATTGTCTCTACTGATTTTTCATACGTTCAGGCTGTGCCTGCAAGCGTCGTTATGCGGCGCTTTCCTTTTCTTCTCTTATCTGAGTTTTCGGTTTGCGCCTGGGCGACGAAGCATCATGCTGCCCGGATGTTCCCTGCGAGAGACGAGAGGTGCCATGCCCGACAAAAAAGCTGAACAGCCGCTGCGCTGCGGCCATTGCCAGCGACTGCTGGCGATAGCCGGTACGTTTACCACCCTGCACATCAAATGCCCACGCTGTAAAACCCTGAACAACTTCACCCACAGCCACTGAGCTGCCTGACCGAATGCCTCTGAGCATCCCCGCCTTCCGGGAGGGGAATCGTGACCCAAAAAATTTTAACCTATGGTTCCGTCTGTAGCGGCATTGAAGCCGTCAGCGTGGCCTGGCGAAATTTGCCATTCAGGCCCGTCTGGTTCAGTGAAATCGAGGCGTTCCCGTCTGCGGTGCTGGCGCAGCACTGGCCGACTGTGCCCAACCCTGGCGATATGACGTTGCTTGCAGCGCAGATAGCGAAAGGGGCTATCTCCGCTCCCGATATTCTCGTCGGGGGAACCCCTTGCCAGTCCTTCAGCATTGCCGGTCTGCGTCAGGGTCTTGGTGATCTGCGCGGACAACTGACCCTTGCTTTTGTGGAGCTTGCCGATGCCATTGATGAAAAACGCCGCGAACGCGGAGAACCCGCCTGCATTATCCTCTGGGAAAACGTCCCCGGTGTTCTGTGCTCCCGTGACAACGCATTTGGCTGCTTTACGGGCGCACTTGCCGGCGAAAGCGTTCCATTACAGTCTCCAGGGAAGCGCTGGTCAGACGCAGGTATTGTGTCTGGCCCCGCGCGCACTGTTGCCTGGAGACTGCTCGATGCACAATTTTTCCGTCTGGCACAACGACGCCGGCGTCTGTTTGTTATCGCAAGTGCTCGAACAGACATCAGTCCCGTCGAAATACTTTTTGAGTCCGGTGGCGTGCGCCGGCATTCTCCGCCGTGCCGAAAAGCGGGGCAAGACGCTTCCGGAGCGTCTGGAGCAGGCACTGCGCTTTGTAGCCACTGGGATGGTGCAGACCTCCCCCATCCAACCCTGAGTCAGGCGTTTAATACTGGCGGTATCGGTCAGTCCGGGCAGGAGCTCTTCAGCCAGCGCGGGGCCGGGATAGTGATGGCGAGCCTCGGTATTGATGAAGAGCACAATGTCGGCGATGAGTTATTCGGAACGCTTAAGGCACACGGGAGCGGGGGCTTTGAGGGGGCAGTGGCCTGTTCGTCCGTCAGAGGCGATATCGCGCATGCGCTGACGGCAACGGCAAAGGGTGCCAGTGAAGACGGCACGGGCCGGGGAACGCCGATCATCAGCACGTACAGGATGCTGTCTTTTGGCGAATACAGCAACGATGAAACAGCTTCCACCTGCAAGGCCCGTGATGGCAGGGGGGCGACCGACCTGATGGTGGTGTCTGAACATCGTGGGGCAGAGACAACATACGGCATTCCGGGCAACTGGATTGGTCGCTCACCGGAAAACGGCGGCAATGCCACTGCACCAATGGTAAACCTTTCTCCGTGCCAGACGAAAACAGACCGACACGGCGTGGCCTGTGCTTTCAAAGCCGGGCAAGGCGCAAAAGCCCGCAGTATCGGTTTTGCGGTGGAGCAGTCCCCGACGCTGACCAGCGCCATCAGTGGCTCCTGTCTGGCTCCTGCTGCGTTGATACAGGCGACAGAACTGTTGCAGGGCTCCGCTTTTGCACAGAATACCCGCAATGAAGTGAGAGTGCTGGGGGGCGACGGACAGATTGCCGGAGCTGTCTGTGCGGTGTCTGGTGTAAAACAGACCACCCACTGGTGTGGCGTGGATATGGCGGTCCGCCGCCTTATCCCGCTGGAGTGCGAGCGGCTTCAGGGATTTCCTCCTGCAAACCAGACTTGTACCATTACGCAGATGTCGTCAGAGATTGACCCTGAATCAGTAATGCCGCTACCGGTGCTGATGCATCTGAGCATTGATGCAGAGCTGAAGGTGTTGAGCGTGTACCCATTGGGAGGAGAGTGCCTGACGATACCTTTTGCCGACACGAACAGTGAGTACCCATCAGTTGTACCTATGGGCGATCTGGTGAGGTTGATTGCGGTCATGCTGTCGGTGGCAGAGGTGGCGCTGACGGATAATGCCGAAGTCGTGCTGACCGATGCTGATATCACGTTGTGCCGTTGCGCTGACCACTATAGCGCAGCACTGAACGGGGCAACGAAGGCCTGGGTGTCCTGCGACAACAGTATGTTGGCGGAAAGAGTGAAAAAGGCGCTCACCGCTGCGGCCCGAAAACAAAAGCAACACCGGCCCACAGTATCAGATTTGCCTGACCTGTTCAGTCTGGTGGCAACGATTGTGACCTCACTTTTCCCGACGTCTGTGCGCCTGCCGCCAGGATGGGCGTTCACCCTTGAACTGCGAAAAGGATATACGCAAATCCCCTGGCGCGGTAAATGTGACATCGATTGTCCGGATGGCCCGCGCTACAAGGCTCTGGGTAATTCGATGGCGGTGCCGGTGGTGCGCTGGCTAGGCGAACGGATAAGTCAGGCCTGTTTTCCACATCGGTAGTGTCACAACCGTCTGCGTGCCACAGGCGGTTTTTCTTCTGTTTTGCAAACTGAGTTATCCCTCATCAGCAGCGACCCGCTTTGCTCTACTGCAACAGTGTCCTGCTGTTGGCCGCAGGCGTTTTGCTACCGGAGAATAAAATGATAGATGAGAATACAGATATACAGCTGCAGCTCAGCTTTTTGCATAACGCGGAGAAACAGGCAGTGCAGGGGATGCTGCTGACGGCGCTTGAACACGGTTTTCAGCTTAATGACCTGTTGCTACTGGCATCTGTGTATAACGCAAGCGCCGCGATGCTGGAGTACCGTAATGGCGAGTGTGTTGTGAATTATGCCACGGCTGAGGGCTACGACAGACGTAACTTTGGCCTTCATTATCAGGATGCATTTGATTTTGCAGAGGGATTTGGGACCTGGTGGTATCAGTAATCCAGATCCGCTTCTTCTGATCGTAGCCTCAAAGGGCTGTGAGGCTTTGCGGACATATCTTGTCACTGAAGATAGTATTAATGGCGGCTATGTGCCAGAGGCGGACATTTTGTCTCTCTATTCAGGCGGCTAAATTCAGTAAACCACTTCAGTCAGCTATAACACCGTTATCTAATTAGATGGCAATAGCCCCGGGGTGTAGCGGGGCTGAGACTGATGACAAACCCCTCACCAAAGCTTTTGCTTAAGGGTGCTTCACCTATCAGACCTACAAAATCAACGTCTTATGCTAAGCTCGCAGGCCAGGAAAGCCTGCGCCTTTGTTAAGCGACGCGCTTCCAGGGCCTGAACGTCAGCCAAAGCAGCAGCCCCGGCACCTGCAAGGCAATCAACAGCCCCAGCGACCACTGATAAGCGACTACCGGGAAATGCCCGTCAGTGCTGCCCCAGTGGCTGATCACCGCGCCCATCAGCCACTGCACTACGAAGGCTAGCACGAACACTAGCAGGTTGAACGAGGCGCTTACCCGGCCTGCCAGCGTCGGCTCAACGGACTGCGCCACGATGGCATAGTTCATGGTTGCGGCGGTGCCAAAGAAGCTGAACCCCATGGTGATCGCCAGCGGAGATACCGCAATGCCGCTTAGCATCAGCACCTGCAACAGCACGAAAATCGCCACGCCACCGCCGCAGATCATGATTGGCTGCACGCCGTAGCGGCGCAGGTAGTCAGTCAGCCAGCCAAAAAAGAGCGAACCTGCGACCATTGCCACGGTTCCCGCCATCAGCGCGGTCGCCATTTGCGAGCTGCTGAGGCCTGCAACATCGTGCAGCCACGGGCCCATCCACAAGGCCAGAATCGCCATGTAGGTTGCGTGAGCAAACACCGAATAGAGCCCTAAGCGCCAGAATGTCCACGAACGATACAGACGTCCCACTTCGCGGCACATGTCGCTGAAGCGGGTGTTCTTCGGAGTGAAGGGGCCGCGCACGGAGAAGTGAATGACTGCGCTGATGGCCACGGTTAATCCCGCCAGGATCAGGAACGCTTCGCGCCAGCTGATCCAGTGCAGGGCGGCATGCAGCGGCGAGGTGGAGGCCATCGCGCCCAGGCCGCCCACCGACAGCAGGCAGGCCGTGCTCAGTGGTAGTCTCTCCACCGGGAGCCAGATGGAGCAGGCTTTGATGGCGCTCATCAGCGAGCCCGCAACTCCCAGGCCAATCAATCCCCGGCCAATCAGCAGTCCGGCTTCGCTGTGCGAAAGGGCAAATATCACCGAGCCCAGTGCGGCAATCAGCAGCATCGGGCTCTGCACCGAGCGGGGGCCGTAGCGGTCGAGCATGACGCCTAACGGCAGCTGCGCCGCCGCAAAGGTCAGGAAATAGACCCCGGTTAACACTCCCAGGCTCTCTGCCGGCAGATGCAGCTCGGTGGCCAGATCGTTATAAATCACCGCGTTAACCGTGCGATACAGGTAAGAGATGAAATGCCCCATCCCGAACGGAATAAAAATGGTTAAGAACAGCATGCCAAAGCTTTTTTTCGCTTCCTGTACGGCCGCGACTGAAATCGGTTCATTCGACATTCTCAGCAATCTCCTGGCTTTTGGGTGAGAAAGTAGTACGGATCTCGCAGCAAACCCGACCCCGCTGATCCTCGAGCCAGAGGGCGTCCGGCGCGGGCAGCATTTCTGATACGTTAATCGTTTTCGCTTTCTTTAACGCGGTCGCCAGCGCATCGAGTGACAGCGGGTTGTCGAAATCGGCAAACAGCGGTTTTGGCTCACTGTCACATTTCACAAATATCCAGCGTGGCAGCTGGTTTTGCTGTCGCCAGCATTGCCATTGCAGGAAGCTGGCAAATTCGTCGGCAGCGCTTTCCGGCCAGCCTTCGCCGTGGAATACCCAGGTTCGGCGTTTTAATACGCAGCGATTGAGCAGTATGCGGCGCGGATCGTGGCGAGGAACGACGTCGCCCGCCAGCGTGAACAGCAGCTGATGCAGTGCGGTGGCGTTAACGCACAGCAGGTCCTCTTCAAACCGTTCTTCTCTGTCGCCCACGATCAGGCGTCCTTCGCGGCAAAACAGCAGCGCGCGCCCGACGGGATAACGCCGGGAGGTGGCAACGGTGCCGCCCCCGCCGGGTAAAATCAGCTGTGCGTAGTTGCTGACCAGCGGCCAGTCGATATGGGAGCGCTGGTAGCCTTCAGGGGAATCGGCCAGCATCATGCGTTCGCGGCCCAGCAGCTCGTTGAGCGCCGCTTCAATTTCCCTGGTGAATGGGCAAAACGGCGCGGCGACGGGCTGGCTGAGGGTGTGCACGCCGGGGTGAGTTTCTCCCAACACAATCTGATACTCGCCCCGGTTTAGCGCGGCCTGGCTGGCGGCCGACAGCATCAGGTCCGGTGAGTGGAAGTTATCGCCAAATACCTGAAACGCAGCGGCTGCGGTGCTCTGCTGCTGCAAGGCTCTCAGCACCTGCGTCAGTGGCTCCGGAGTCAGCCGCAGTTCTTCGTCCCGCATACTGGTCAGCAACGGCTGCCAGGCCTCATCCAGCATGGCGCGGATCTGCGAACAGATCTGTTGCTGGGTGGCGGCCTGACGCGGCTGAAGAGCGTGCAAAAAAGCCAACAGGCTGATGGCGTTCTGTTGTTTTGCCGCGGCGAGTTCCTGATAAATCGTCAGCCATGCCTGATGTAGCAGGAAGGCACAGCTACGCGTCAGCCATTGGTAAAGCGCCATTAGCGGGGCTAAATCGCTATCCAGCTGGCGCTGTAAGTCGCGGCTAAAGGTGACGCTGCTGCTGCGGGCACAGTCCTCATAGACCGGGTAGCGTCCGACGTACATTTTTCCGCTTTCGCGCTGCAAGGACACGCCCGCCGCTCTCAGCGCTTCATTAAGGGCTGCCAGAGCCCGCTGGCGCTGTGGTAAATCGCCGCCTGCGTAGGTTTCCCGCAGGGCTTCCAGATGAGAAAATCGTTCCGACCACAGCGCGATAAAGTCAGCGGGCAGCTTCGTGGCTCGCATACTCTGTAATAAGGTGTTGAGCGCATCAGGATCGCGCGGGGAGAGGGCAAAACCACGCTGCACAATCCCGCTTGCCACCAGGTGTTCAATCGCTGCCTTGACGTTGCTGTTCAGATGTTCGCACAAGGCGTTTTCGCTGCTGTGCCTGCGCGCGAGCATGCCGACTATCTCAAGCAGCGTGCCGTTGAGCTGTCGTGATTTATTCAGCGGATAGTGCAATGTCTCGCCGTGCAGGTGACAGCCCGGGTTCAGGATCAAGGGCAGATGTTCGGGCGTCGGGCATTGCTGGTTAATCTGCGCTGTCAACCGCTGCATGACCCAGCTTTCAAAAAAAGTCTCCCGCTGTGACAGCCAGTGTCCTTCATGGCGATGGATCTGAACCAGCTCGGCTTGTTGCGGATCGAAGCGTCCCCAGGCTATCGGGCCAAAAAAGCTGCAGGTATCGTTTTTGGTGCAGAATCGTTGGGCGTAGCTCCAGCCCAGGCGAATTTTCTGTTTTTTACGGCTGTCATTTGGCGCATGGCGTTCGGCGATTAATGCCTCGATTCGCTCTGCCGCATCCGGGTTCGAAATAAAAATGGCTTCTGCCACTTCATCCTGAAGCAGGAAATCAATGAGCTGCTGACGGGTCTGTTCGCTGAATTCCGCAAACTCCGGGCGCAGCAGGTCTTCCTGTTCGGCGATGGTTAACGTCAGCTGCTGCCATTCGGCCAGGGGTTGCGCTAACACCTCACGCAGCGCCAGCGGCAAATCACTGACGCTGACGGGCTGCTGTTCGTTCAGCTTGCGGACGAACTTCCGGCAGTGCTCTTCGCCGACGGCGGTAATATGCCGCCCAAAGTGCTGCCCTAGCTGCGTGCGGCGCTGGTAGAAATCCAGCAGGGTGTTCAGGGCCGGATTTTGACTAAACGGCGCGGCATGAAGCAGACTCTCCGCCGGGAAACCCGCCGACCGGAGCCAAAAGTAATTAGCGCACTGCATCGGTTTGCTCCCTCAGTTTCAGAGCATTAGCGGCAACCAGCCGCGCCAGATGCAAAGGATCCCCTTCTGATTGACCAGCCAGTTCCGGTTGAGCAAACAGCGTGGCGCTCCGCTCCGGCAACAGCAGGTATTTATGGCGGCTGGTGATATCGGGAAGTGCGATCAGCAGCGACTCTTTTCCTTCAGGCGGCATCGTTAGCCCGAGGCTTTTCTTATCCCGCAGCCACTGCGACAGGCGAAAACGGCTCTGATACAGGCGAGCCATGCCGGTCTGCGTATAACCGTCATCTGAGCCTGAGTCGGGAATCCCCTCTTTTAACGACAAATACAGTGCCACGCCTTCACCTTCCAGGCCCATTAAGTCCAGCACCGGCTCGGGAAGTGCCAGCGGCAGAGGTTCTGAACGCAGCCATAGCAGAATGTCCCGACAGTAGCTGTACACCTGCGGGCCGTAATCATGCCACTGATGTGCTTTCAGGAAGGCGCGGGAAAGCGTTGAGATATCGACGCCGCTATTGAGCAAAGCGCGCAGCGTCAGCGGGGCGCCATTTTCCAGTGCGTTGATGAATGAATTTACCAGGCGGAACTGGTAGTTCTCGATAAACCATTTGGCGCGGTCGATGTTTTCGGCATAGGTAGCGATCACTTCCTGTTCTTCTGGCGTGAAATCCTCACACTCTCCGGCCTGCCAGCGGTGGTCGAAAAGCTGCTGTTGCAGCGCTTCATTGCGCAGGATCTTGCGCCAGGTGTGCCAGGCAATTTTAGCGTCCATTGTTCACCACCTTTCGCTCGTTCAGCGCGCGCTGCCAGATGGCCTGGGCTCGTTTGACGTCTTTGACAATCATCGATTCATCGCTGGCTTCCATCACCCTGGTCAGGGCGTGGTGCGCTTGGCCCTGATATTCCAGCACAATGGCGGAGGGCAGCGTCCGGGAAAGCAGATCTTCATACAGATCCCAGACGGGCTCAGGCACGGCGGAGTCATGCCAGTCGTGATATAGGCCATCCGCCCAGCTTCCTCCGGCCAGATGCACAGAAATCACCCGTTCCAATGGCAAAGTATCAAGATAATCAGCCAGATCGAAATTCGGCAGGTTGATTGAGTTGGTATAGATGTTGTGCAGGTCGAGATGTAAAAAAGAACCGGAGCGCTGGACTAAACGTGCCAGAAACTCGGCTTCCCGCATTTCAGCTCCAGGGCAGGGCAGATAGTAGGCTGCATTTTCATGAGCCAGCGGCATGCCGTAGCGCTGCTGCAGTTCGGCGGCGCGGTCGGCGCAGCGGATCACCTCAGACTGAGAAAATTGCAGCGGGCTGCTCCAGATATCAAGCCAGGAGTCATCGCCGTAAAAACAGTGGTTGGCCACCCACGGGCTGCCGATCATCTTCGCCAGTGGAATGTGGCGTTGCACGGCAGCGGTGCTTTCCAGCGGATTAAAGCCAAAGTCGCAGCCGTAGTTGGAGTGCGCCAGCAGCGTGAAGCGCTCGCCGAGTTTCTCCAGCGTGGCTTTCACTTCCGGGCGGACGATATGCGGTCCGTCAAGCGGGGCCATGATGTTGTCGAGCAGAATTTCCAGCAGGTCGACATGTAGCGTTTCGAAGGGAAACCAGTCCAGGATCTCTGGGTTATATTGAATACCGACGCCTACCGTAGCGGGTTTTGCCATCACTGTCATATCGTCCACTATCCCCTTCAGGATAAAAATGCCCTGTTTCCAGGGCAGTGTCTGTTAAGCAAAAACTTTGCTCTCGATGACTTCGATATCGTCGAGATCGAACTCTTCAAACAGCGTGTCGGCTTGCTCTTCAGCTGCCTGGACTGGCTGGTTTTCTTCTGGTACTTCAGGTGTCATCACATTCTCTCCTCAGGGTAATAATCGGGCGATCATCATGGCAATTCCGCACCAGGCAAGAGCCCAGCCGGACACGGTTAACAGGCTGACAAGCCAGTAAAGACGGTGATTCTGCTCCTCTTCCGGGTGTTTCCCCGTAAGGCGCAAACGGCAGTAGCGTAGGGCGCGCTGACGCAATCGGGGCTGATTAAAGAATTCAGTTAGCGCCAGATAGGTATCGCCGTTAAACACCGGCAGCAGGGTAGGGATGAGCGACAGGCAGGAAGCCACCACCATCACCACGCCTAAATCGTGGAAGCCAGAACTGACCGGCATGGAAGCCCAGACGGCGATCCCTACCGCGGCGTAGTACAGGCTGGCGGTCGGGCCCATCAAAATGGTTATCGCTCGTTTTCCGGCGCTGAGAGAGGACCAGGCTCGTTGTTCAGGCCTGACCCAGCCGGTTGCCAGCAGGGTGTAAACGCCAATGCCAAAGTCTGTTACGCGCACACGATAGTGGCGGCAGCTCAGAGCATGCCCCAGCTCATGAATCGCTATTGAGCTGAGGATCACCGGGTAATGCCACCCCAGCCACGCCCAGCTTTGAGTATAAGTAGCGGCCACATCGTGGCTAAACGCCTGCCAGTGAAGGAATAAATAGCTAAAGGCAACGCCTGCCGCGAGGAGCAGAACGCCGTTAATTAGCGGAGCACACAGCCAGGGAGCCAGCTGATACAGACGATCCAGCCCGGACTGAGGGTTCATCTTGACCAAATTGATCAGCAGGAAACGCTTTAAAGGGCCATAGGTGATACCTGTGGCAGGATCCCGCTTCAGACCGCCCTCTAGTCCGTGTTGGGTCAGCAGCCCCAATTGCAACAGCCGGGCCTGAAACGCGGCCAGTTTTGGCAGGCTGACGATCGCCCGCAGCTCGGTTTTGGCCGACAGCTGAACCTGTTCCAGCGAACGCTTGCCGTCGAAAAGTCGCGCCAACGCTAGTTCGGCCTGGCCGAGCTCATAGGCGATGTCGGTGCCGGGATCGTAGATACGAAATTTCGGCTTTGCTCCGCTATCGACAGGCTCACAAACCAGCTCCGAACGGTATCGGACCAGACTGGTGTCTGCGGCGATGGGTAAAACGCTTTCGCTCATGCGTTCACCACAGCGTCAAACCACGGGCGATAAACCTGTTCGAGCCTGTCACGCCCCGTCGCACAAAGCGTTTCGAAGGCGGTATCATCAACCTGTGTCGCCCGTGCGAGCACGAACACGGCCCCCGGTCGCGTGGGTCCACACAACGGCTCTTCGGTGGTCAGGAATGGCGTCCAGCCATGCTTAATCATCAGCAGTTCAATGCTTTGTGGAGTCAGGAAGCGCCGATGATTATGAGTCAAATAGCCCTGCTGCATGCCGTGACCCAGCGCACGGCCTTCGATCAGCAGCAGGCCCTGCTCTGAGGCCATCAGCCGACATTTTTCCAGCACCTTATTGACGTCATAAACATGCTCCAGTGAGCCGTTGATAATAATCAGGTCCGCGGGTTCGTCCGTCTCCATTTCTTCTGCGCTGACCGTATCGATATTTAATCCCAGCGTTTTGCCGTAATGCGCATAGGCCACGTCCGGATCGTTACCCTTTACCCGCCAGCCTCTTTTCGCAAAGGGGATCATTAATCCGCCGGCAGAACATCCCACATCGATCAGTTGGCCTTTTTCAGGCAGCCAGGCGGCCAAGCTTTTATAAAGGTAATCCCCGCGTTTAATCTGATCGAGAAAGAAACTTTTTTCGGGTTCGCTGTCGCCAAACAAATTCAGTCGATAAAACTTATCGTAGTAGTCCTGATAAAACTGACCGCTAAAACGATATGACTGATAAATATGCCCGCATTGCCTGCATCCCATCACGGGCAATTCGACCTGGCTGTCATGTGGCCCCTGAACGCAAGATAATAACGTTAGTTTATTATTTGAATCGCAAATCTCGCAGTCTATAGACGTCGCCGGATATGCCGGGTCCATTTGCAATAAGCTCAGGTAGTGGCGAACAGATTTTGAATCCATAGGTCCCCATTATTTAATGCAGAAGAATCCTTCAAAACAGATGTGCTTAAAAATAGTCATCACATCAACAAATCCGGCACGATTGAGCATGTCCAGATTTCCAGCCGTAGAGAAGGGTTCCAGCACGCCTTTCAGCGAGCGGGACTTCGCCAGGATCTCGTGGGCGGCATAGCCCTGCTCAAACTTGTAGTCGACGTACAGGCTGCTGATGATGTCCTGAAAACGGGCATCCGGACCGCGCACTTTTTCAAATAAGACAAAAGCGCCGCCCCAGTTAAGACTCTGATAGATATGATCAAAGAGCTGCTGGCGAACCCGAGGCGGGATAAACTGCACGGTGTAGTAGGCGACGATAAAGTCACTTTTGTCATAGGGGAAATTGAGAATGTCATCGGTCAGGAAGGTGATATTTTTATGAGCCGGATGAGCGCTGAGCTGCGTCGTAGCCTGCTGCGTCATCGCCTCTTCAATATCTATTCCAATAAACTTACCGCCGTGAACATGACGCTCGGCCAGCTTGCGGGTTAATGACCCGGTTGAGCTGCCTAATTCATAAACGGTGGACTGTTTATTAATAAAGAAATCACTCAAAGAGAGAATGATATCGTGCCCGTCTTTATACTTAGGCACTGATTTTGATACATGGGAGTCAAAATTTTTTGGGGTGTTACCGCCAAAACTCCAGGCCGCATTTAATGAATCTATGCCATCACCGACGCTGTCTAAAGATGTTTCAACCGTACTCTCCATGCCTGCCATGACGCCTCCGTAATGAGGTTAATAAATTGTTAAAAATCATCGGTAATTGTTTATCAGTTTAAATTCGCATAAGCAATGACAATTTTTAGTCGAGCGGCAAAAAGATTGCCAACCCACGCCACCTTATAAACGCAAGTCGCAATCTGCGTCGAAAGCAAAAGGCACTATCGCGCAAGAAAAAGTTGTCGCAATTTTAATTACCAGCCGATAAGTTCTAACTTCTGCTCCTCGCTCTGAAGCGACTTAATGAGCCTTCTTCCTGATCGTTTCGTTTTACGCATCCAACAGCACAACACCACTTTGCCCTTTCGCTTTTTCCTGTCTGCCACACGACATATTGATTGCTGTGCAAAGGCATTACGCCTGTGATAGTTGTGTTTTTGTTTTGGCATTGTGACATATGTTGCATTTTTGATCTGATTGTTTTTGCAGCGCTGGCAGTTCCTGATACTCATATAAATACATTATATGGAACGATGTGCCGATATATGGAACATCAATTTATAACCCGTTAAGAGAATCCTGATGACCAACGTGTTGCAATCTACCGGGGTGGTATTTTCACTGCTGAATTATTTCACCCTGCAAAAACCTTCGTGGGGAGTCAGGGAGCTGGCCCGTGAAATGAATCGCAGCCCGTCGGTCATTCAGCGGGCGATTAATGTGCTGGAGCAGGAAGGGTTCCTGCTAAAAAACACGCTCAGCCGTACCTATCAGCTGGGTTATCGCTGTATCGAACTGGGTCAGTTAGCCAATGCAACATTGTCGTTTTCACATGTTGCTGAGCAGTGCCTTCGACCTGTTGTGGAAGAGTGCGGAGAGACCGTTTTCATCTATCGCCGCCGGGATGATTTTTCGGTCTGTAGTTTCATCCTCGAAAGCCAGAAGCATATTCGCTTTACCGCGACAGTGGGGGACAGGATTTATCTGCATCAGGCACCTTTTACCCAAATCACGCTGGCGTTTATGTCCGATGAAGAGCAGCAGGCCTATTTAGAACGTCACTGTCTTCAGGCCGATAACGAGCTGCAAGAAAAACTGACGTGTTGGGCTGAGCAGGGTTTTGCTAGCTCAAGTGAGGCATGGCAGCCACATACCCAGGGGATTTCTGTCCCGCTCTTTAACCAGCAGGAACAGGCTGCCGGTTCTTTATGCATCGCTGCATCCAGCCAGCGGGAAGCGCTTACCGTTTATAAAGAACTGCTGCTGACAGCCGCGAAACAGTTAAAAAATGTGATGTAGTCAATACGCTGTTACCCGTCTCAGGAGGGGAAAGCATAAAAATAAAACTCTGACAGGGGACTGATATGGCTTCAGATATTCCGGCAGGCTCCATTGAGAGCCACTCTGGTAT
>NZ_JBOFIN010000069.1:0-2304 GCF_051650185.1 Scandinavium sp. | reverse complement strand
TTTTTCCTACATTAGCGCCCGTTCCAGCGATGCTGGAAAGACAATATGGTGAGGTGTCCGAGTGGCTGAAGGAGCACGCCTGGAAAGTGTGTATACGGCAACGTATCGGGGGTTCGAATCCCCCCCTCACCGCCATATTCTGAGCGCATGTTACTGAGTAACATGCGCTTTTTCTTTACCTGCGATCCTTAGTATGCCATTGGGTATGCCATTACCGCCCGGCTTTGACAGGACGGTATCACCCTGCTTCGGACAGTGTAGAATCATTCTGCGTCCGCACGCAACGCCCAGGTTGCTTACAGCTGCACTCACTGGCATCTCAGTGGCACAGGCAGAAAGCATTAAAACAATGGTGGGTAGGGAAATTCGGGATAAAAGCATGGGCGTACTCCGGTTGAAGAAACCGGAACAGCATGGAAAAAAACGAGAATATTTACGCCATTAAACTCAAATTAGCCAGGAGAAGGATAAAGGCAGGAATGACATATTTACATTGCAGCGCATACAGAATTGATGATTTTTAATCATCACAGGCCTGCTGACAATCTAAAGTTCAGGCGAACAACAGCAAAAATGACCATTACCTTGTTGGGGTAAACAAGTCATTATCGCGCTAGAGCACCATCACAGATAACCAACAATATGCTATCTGTGATGGAATTTCCTTATTTTTGCAAAAATGCCAGACTGCCGTACATATCAAACAATGTCTGGTATTCGTCCGCATCGTAAAACGCCGCTTTCTGCCAGGTAAACTGTTTAGCGACTTCGACAGCAAACAGGGTCGCATCCACCAGTTCACTTTCATAACTGGCGCCCGTTTCACTGCCTGGAACGACGGTTTTTGCCGTAATCGCCAGCCCGACAACCGGGGCTTTTGTCGCCACATGCGGCTGCATAATGGAGTTAAAGTGATAAACACCGTTATCGTACGGCGTAATATCCTGGGTGGTTATCGGGAACGTTTTGGCCGGTCTGCCGGTAGCATATTCCATTAATGTCACCAGGTCTGGTGCAACGCGCAGAATATAGCCCTCTTTTGCCGTTGGAGAAATAGCAATACCACGATGTTTGATGATGCTGTTTCCTTTCGAGGTATCCACCGACAAAATTGCATCCATATCATCATCCACTTCATAATCATTCATGGTGTCAGATGAAACCGGCATGCCCATAAAATCGACCGGGTCGTGCGGCGTAATAGAAACATGCGTTGCAATGTGGGTGGTAATAATCACATCGCCCTCAAGCTGCGCCCCTTTCGCGGACATATCCAGCAACTTCATGGCACTCGCCAGCGCCACAATAGAACCATCAGAATCTGACACTTTGCCCATTCTGTCAGGCTGCGCCTGTTGCGCCCCCAGTCGACCAATAATACCCATGGTTGGCGCTGGCGTTTCGCCTCCCGCCGATTTGCCGTTGCTGCCTTTAATCACCACCTTGATAAAATCACAAATCTGAGTGGTGTCTTCCGGCGCCTCATAATTAACCGGTGTCGTGGTGATCGTCGCATCGGTTGCCCCAAGGGCGGTCAGTTCATCCACCACTTTCTGGCCATTAATGCCCGGATCGTCGAGTAGCTCATAAATTATGCTGACAAATTTCGATGACATGTTAGTTCACTCCTTTAATCATGCTTAATTCAAACGGCTGATTTGGGGCAATTTTGTCTATCTTCTCAGGAGCACGGAACCACAGCCCCTCTTTCTCACCCAAAATACGCCCCTGCTGATTTTCAATATAAAGTGCTGACCCCTCATACAAGGCCAGCAGTTCTTCCCCGGTGTTGATGCTTAAAAATTCGTTCAGCCTCTCTTCGCGGCTTTCACCGTTATGCCCAACCGGTTTGCCGGAAATGAAATGCGGATTCATCTGGAAAGGGGTAATTCTCAGCGCGTTAAATGAGGGTGGCTGAACGATAGGCATATCATTGGTGGTGCGGATCGTCGGCGTTGCGACGTTACTGCCCGCACTCCAGCCGACATAAGGCAGTTCACCGTCATTCACTCGCTGTGAAATTAAATCGACAATATTGCTCTGATACAGGCGGTTGAGCAGCGCAAAGGTATTCCCCCCGCCCACTGCAATCGCTTTGGCATTTTTCACCGCCGCAACCGGGTCGCTGAAGCGGTGAATGGATTTCAGGCCATAGCCGTAGCGTTCAAAGGCGGTTTTGACGATATTCTCAAAGTCGTCAAAGCTGAAAGAGACGGCAGCATAAGGAATAAACAGCACTTCATCAGCATCGTGCTGAAACAGGGTGTGTAACTGCTGCTCCGCATGCTCCAGATAGCCAAGCTG
>NZ_JBOFIN010000068.1:0-10081 GCF_051650185.1 Scandinavium sp. | reverse complement strand
TTGTCGCAATGATTGACACGATTCCGCTTGACGCTGCGTAAGGTTTTTGTAATTTTACAGGCAACCTTTTATTCACTAACAAATAGCTGGTGGAATATATGACTATCAAAGTAGGTATCAACGGTTTTGGCCGTATCGGTCGCATTGTTTTCCGTGCTGCTCAGGAACGTTCTGACATTGAAATCGTTGGTATCAACGATCTGTTAGACGCAGAGTACATGGCATACATGCTGAAATATGACTCAACTCACGGTCGTTTCAACGGCACCGTTGAAGTAAAAGACGGCCACCTGGTTGTTAACGGTAAAAAAATCCGTGTTACCGCTGAAAAAGATCCGGCTAACCTGAAGTGGAACGAAATCGGTGTTGACGTTGTTGCTGAAGCAACCGGTATCTTCCTGACCGACGAAACTGCTCGTAAGCACATCACTGCTGGCGCGAAAAAAGTTGTTCTGACTGGTCCATCTAAAGATGACACCCCTATGTTCGTTAAAGGCGCTAACTTTGACAAATACCAGGGTCAGGACATCGTTTCCAACGCATCTTGCACCACCAACTGCCTGGCACCGCTGGCAAAAGTTATCAACGACAACTTCGGCATCATCGAAGGTCTGATGACCACTGTTCACGCGACCACCGCAACTCAGAAAACCGTTGATGGCCCGTCTCACAAAGACTGGCGCGGCGGCCGCGGCGCAGCTCAGAACATCATCCCATCCTCTACCGGTGCTGCTAAAGCAGTAGGTAAAGTCCTGCCAGAACTGAACGGCAAACTGACTGGTATGGCGTTCCGCGTTCCAACTCCAAACGTCTCTGTTGTTGACCTGACCGTTCGTCTGGAAAAAGCAGCGTCTTACGAAACCATCAAGAAAGCGATCAAAGCGGCTTCCGAAGGCCCAATGAAAGGCGTTCTGGGTTACACCGAAGACGACGTTGTTTCTACCGATTTCAACGGCGAAGTTTGCACTTCCGTGTTCGATGCTAAAGCAGGTATCGCACTGAACGACAACTTCGTGAAACTGGTTTCCTGGTACGACAACGAAACGGGTTACTCCAACAAAGTTCTGGACCTGATCGCTCACATCTCCAAATAAGTTGAGATGAGAAACTGATCCAAAAAGGCGACCTCGGTCGCCTTTTTTTATGCTTCTCGTTTACGGTTGAATCAAGGATTGCATCATGATGACTAAAATTTTCGCTCTCCCTGTTGTTGAACAACTTACCCCTGTTCTCTCCCGCCGTCAGTTGGACGACCTGGAACTTATCGTTGTTGACCATCCTCAGGCTAAAGCGTCTTTCGCTTTACAAGGCGCACACCTGCTTTCGTGGAAACCTGCCGGAGAAGAAGAAGTCTTGTGGCTCAGCAATAACACGCCGTTCAAAACCGGTGTAGCGCTGCGTGGCGGCGTGCCAATCTGCTGGCCGTGGTTTGGCCCGGCGGCACAACAAGGCCTGCCTGCGCATGGCTTTGCGCGTAACCAGACGTGGACGCTGAAAGCGCACAATGAAGATGACAACGGTGTGGTTCTGACCTTTGAACTGCAAAGCAACGAAGAAACCAAAGCGCTGTGGCCGCACGATTTCACGCTGTATGCCCGCTTTAAAGTCGGCAAAACCTGCGAAATCGAACTGGAAGCGCACGGTGAGTTTGAAACCACTTCCGCCCTGCACACCTACTTCAACGTGGGTGACATCAGCAAGGTCAAAGTGAGCGGCTTCGGCGATCGCTACATCGACAAAGTAAAAAATGCCGAAGAAGGCGTTCTGAGCGACGGCGTGCAGACCTTCCCGGATCGTACCGACCGCGTATACCTGAATGCTGAAGCCTGCAGCGTCATCCACGACGACGCGCTGGCGCGCAATATTGACGTGATCCACGGGCATCACAGCAACGTGGTTGGCTGGAACCCCGGCCCTGCACTGTCCGTCAGCATGGGCGACATGCCTGACGACGGATATAAAACCTTCGTCTGTGTTGAGACGGCTTGTGTGACCACACCGCAGAAAGCGTCTGAAGAGAAGCCGTCCCGTCTTTCTCAGACTATCCGCGTCGCGAAGCGCTAACGGGCTGCACTGATATAAAGCAAAACAGGGCGACTTCGCCCTGTTTTGTTGCACTGAACGCACCACTCGGGTGCAGCATCAGAAGCTATAGGTAATGCCGGTAGAAAGCAGCCCGGTCCAGGACTTGTCTACCATCGGGCTGTCGGTGATTTCATCCGACAGGCGCAAATAGCGACCCACGCCATAGACGCTCCAGCTGTCCGTCAGCTTGTAGTTGACTGACAACTCCAGGTACGGGTTGAAGCCGCTGTCCGCATCGTAGCTGCGCAGGCCACTCTTCGAGGATTCTTTCTTCGACACACCGTAGTAGTACTCATTCTGGTTATCGCTATCCCAGCGCACACCAATGCCCGGCGTAACCGTTAGTGCACCATTGGTGTAGCGATAGAGCCATGCCGCATCCCAGACGATACCGTTGCTCTTGTCGAGCGTATCGCCCGCAAGTGTGGTGCGCAGGAAACCGTACTGCGTGAAGTGCATATAAGACAGGCCAGCCATCATCGTCGACTGGCGACGATCGAGCTTACGCAGCTGATTGTTGTCACTGTCGCCCGGCTTAAAATACTGCGGCGACCAGTAAGCGGTAATGGAGAGCTTATCGGCCGTGTCATTCCAGAGGTAGTAACCGCCTCCGAGGCCATGGAACCAGAAGTTATTGCTTTCGAAATCAATAGCCGGCACCGGGTACACGTCAGAGTGATACTGTTTGTACGGATGCCCCACTACGCCGACGCCAGCTCCCAGCGTCAATTTGCTGTCTTCAGCATGGGCCACGGTCGCTGCTGTTGCGAAGAGCAGTCCCGTAGCCAGTTGGTTGATAACTTTCACGTTGCATATCCCTAAAAAAAAAAAAGCGGCTGAAGTGTACTCGCCCGTCCCGCTTACCTCAAATTCTTTACTTCTGCTGACATTAATTAACCTACCAGGCTGCCACTGGCCGATGACACTCCGCTTGCAGCGAGATGACAGCCCGATGAAGCCGTGAAATTTCTTCATCTTTAAGTGGCGGTATTTTTTGATGAGTTATTGATATGTCATTGAAATTGAATTTTCACAGCATGCAAGTTTTGAAAATGCCATCTACGCTTAAATTCAGAAGGTGCAATCGCGGGGCACGTTATCCATTTCTCCCAGGTAACCTGGCATAAGGGTTGCTGAATCAGAGGTGAGAATGTTGGTGAGCGTCGTTCAGCTTACGCCTTCCGGGAGCCTCCATTATTCATACGAACGGCTCTCATCCTGTGCTAAAAAACGAAAGGACGGCATGCCATGAATATATTCGATCACTATCGCCAGCGTTATGAAGCTGCCAAGGACGAAGAGTTCACACTGCAGGAATTTCTTGCCACCTGTAAACAAGATCGCAGTGCCTATGCCAACGCGGCAGAACGACTGTTAATGGCTATTGGTGAGCCAGTGATGGTTGATACTGCCCATGAGCCACGGCTGTCCCGTCTGTTTTCGAACCGTGTAGTCGCACGCTACCCGGCGTTTGAAGAGTTCTATGGTATGGAAGACGCTATCGAACAGATCGTCGCCTACCTGAAACATGCCGCTCAGGGTCTGGAAGAGAAGAAACAGATCCTCTATCTGCTCGGCCCTGTCGGCGGCGGTAAATCTTCTCTGGCTGAACGACTGAAAGCTCTGATGCAGCGCGTACCGATTTACGTGCTCAGTGCGAACGGTGAACGTAGCCCGGTTAACGATCACCCTCTGTGCCTTTTCAACCCTCAGGAAGATGCACAGATTCTGGAAAAAGAGTACGGCATCCCTAACCGCTACCTCGGCACCATTATGTCGCCGTGGGCAGCGAAGCGCCTGAACGAGTTTGGTGGCGATATCACCAAATTCCGCGTGGTGAAAGTGTGGCCGTCCATTCTGGCGCAGATTGCTATCGCGAAAACTGAACCGGGCGATGAGAACAATCAGGACATCTCGGCGCTGGTCGGTAAAGTGGATATCCGTAAGCTGGAAAACCACGCGCAGAACGATCCGGATGCTTATGGTTATTCCGGCGCACTGTGCCGCGCGAACCAGGGGATCATGGAATTCGTCGAGATGTTTAAAGCACCGATTAAAGTGCTGCATCCTCTGCTGACGGCGACCCAGGAAGGTAACTACAACGGGACAGAAGGTATCTCTGCCCTGCCGTTCAACGGGATTATCCTCGCGCACTCGAACGAGTCTGAATGGGTGACGTTCCGTAATAATAAAAACAATGAGGCCTTCCTTGACCGTGTGTATATCGTCAAAGTGCCTTATTGCCTGCGGATCTCCGAAGAGATCAAAATTTACGAAAAACTGCTCAATCACAGTGAGCTGACCCATGCGCCCTGCGCTCCGGGCACGCTGGAAACGCTGGCGCGCTTCTCGATACTGTCGCGACTGAAAGAGCCGGAAAACTCCAGCATCTACTCCAAAATGCGGGTGTATGACGGTGAAAGTCTGAAAGACACCGACCCGAAAGCGAAATCCTATCAGGAGTATCGCGATTATTCGGGCGTGGACGAAGGCATGAACGGGCTGTCGACTCGCTTTGCGTTCAAAATCCTCTCGCGCGTCTTCAACTTCGACCATATCGAAGTGGCGGCGAACCCGGTGCATCTGTTCTACGTGCTGGAGCAGCAGATTGAGCGTGAGCAGTTCCCGCAGGAGCAGGCCGAACGCTACCTTGAGTTCCTCAAAGGCTATCTGATCCCGAAATACGCTGAGTTCATCGGCAAAGAGATCCAGACCGCCTATCTGGAATCCTACTCCGAGTACGGACAGAACATTTTCGACCGCTATGTCACCTACGCGGACTTCTGGATCCAGGATCAGGAATACCGCGACCCGGATACCGGCCAGCTGTTTGACCGTGAATCCCTGAATGCGGAACTGGAAAAAATTGAGAAGCCTGCCGGGATCAGCAACCCGAAAGACTTCCGTAACGAAATCGTCAACTTCGTGCTGCGCGCCAGAGCGAACAACAGCGGACGTAACCCGAACTGGACCAGCTATGAAAAACTGCGCACGGTTATCGAGAAGAAAATGTTCTCCAATACCGAAGAGCTGTTGCCGGTGATTTCGTTCAATGCCAAAACCTCAACCGACGAGCAGAAAAAGCACGACGATTTTGTCGACCGCATGATGGAGAAAGGCTATACCCGCAAACAGGTTCGCCTGCTTTGTGAATGGTATCTGCGCGTGCGTAAATCGTCTTAACAATAGTGCCCGGCGGCGTATGCGCTTGCCGGGCCGACAATGACAAGATTCCGTAGGCCGGATAAGCGGCAGCGCCATCCGGCACTTACTGGCACTGAAGTTGGCAGTACGGGAGGGGCATATGACCTGGTTCATAGACCGACGCCTGAACGGTAAGAATAAAAGCGCGGTAAACCGCCAGCGCTTTTTGCGCCGCTATAAGGCGCAGATAAAACAGTCAATCTCCGAGGCCATCAATAAACGTTCGGTCACGGATATCGACAGCGGTGAATCTGTTTCCATACCCACGGACGACATCAGCGAACCGATGTTCCACCAGGGGCGTGGCGGCCTGCGCCATCGCGTCCATCCCGGCAATGACCATTTCGTACAGAACGATCGCATCGAGCGTCCACAAGGCGGCGGTGGCGGCGGCGGAAGTGGTCAGGGCCAGGCAAGTCCTGACGGTGAAGGCCAGGATGAGTTCGTGTTTAACATCTCCAAGGACGAATATCTCGATCTTCTGTTTGAAGATTTGGCCCTGCCGAACCTGAAGAAAAATCAGCATCGACAGCTTACGGAATACAAGACGCATCGCGCGGGTTTCACCGCCAACGGTGTTCCGGCCAACATCAGCGTCGTGCGCTCGTTGCAAAATTCACTCGCGCGACGCACCGCCATGACGGCAGGAAAGCGGCGAGAACTGCGTGAACTTGAGGCGAGCCTGGATACTGTCGCCAAAAGCGAACCGGCGCAGTTGCTGGAAGAGGAACGCCTGCGCCGTGAAATTGCCGAACTGCGGGCGAAAATCGAGAAAGTGCCGTTTATCGACACCTTCGACCTGCGTTACAAGAATTACGAGAAACGCCCGGAACCTTCCAGCCAGGCGGTGATGTTCTGTCTGATGGACGTCTCTGGTTCGATGGATCAGGCCACCAAGGATATGGCTAAGCGCTTTTACATCCTGCTTTATCTGTTCCTGAGCCGCACTTATAAAAACGTTGAAGTGGTCTATATCCGCCACCATACGCAGGCGAAAGAAGTGGATGAGCATGAGTTCTTCTACTCGCAGGAAACGGGCGGCACTATCGTCTCCAGCGCGCTCAAGCTGATGGATGAAGTGGTGAAAGAACGCTACGACCCTGCACAGTGGAATATCTATGCTGCGCAGGCCTCCGATGGCGACAACTGGGCCGATGACTCACCGCTGTGTCATGAAATTCTGGCGAAGAAAATTCTGCCCGTGGTGCGTTATTACAGCTATATCGAGATCACCCGCCGCGCGCATCAAACCCTGTGGCGCGAGTACGAACATCTGCAATCGATGTTTGAGAACTTCGCCATGCAGCACATTCGCGACCAGGAAGATATTTACCCGGTCTTCCGTGAGCTGTTCCATAAGCAAGGCTCATCGGTCAGTTAATCGCTTCCCGGCCAGCCTTTCTCTGGCCGCATTTTAGTCGACTCTGAGCCCGGCGGTGCGTAGCGCTTGCCGGGCTTTTTCTCACAGACTATGCTGGCTGCCTGGTTTTTTTCATGGAGTGGCTATGTCTGAAATCTCTTCCCGCGACGTGCACCAACACCTTGTCTCCTTACTGGATAGTCAGCAGGCTCGCTTTCGCGTCATAGAACATGAAGCCATGGGCAAGTGTGAAGCGGTGTCGGAAATTCGCGGTACTGAGCTGGGGCAAGGTGCAAAAGCCCTGGTCTGTAAAGTGAAAGGTAACGGCGTGAAACAGCACGTGCTGGCGATCCTGGCGGCCGATCAACAGGCAGATTTATCGCTGTTAGCCGCGCATCTTGGCGGGTTAAAAGCGTCGCTGGCAAGCCCGGCAGAAGTGGATGAACTGACCGCCTGCGTGTTTGGCGCCATTCCACCTTTTAGCTTCCATCCCTCACTGAAGCTTATTGCCGATCCGCTGCTGTTCGAACGCTATGACGAAATCGCCTTTAACGCCGGGCTGCTGGAAAAATCGATAATCATGGACACCCAAGATTATCTGCGCATTGCCCGGCCTGAACTGGTGGCTTTTCGCCGCAGCAGTGACACTTAACCTTTTTTCCCTTGCCTGTTAAAAAAAGCCTGTTTACTCACGACGATATGCGTAAAGTAAACGGGTTTACTTTTTTTTACTTTTGGCAAGGACTCCCTATGTTTGATCCCACCCTGCTTATCCTGCTCGGGCTGGCGGCACTCGGCATTATCAGTCATAACACCGCCGTGACCGTCTCCATTCTGGTTTTGATTATCGTGCGCGTCACCCCGCTCAACGGGTTATTTCCCTGGATTGAAAAACAGGGGCTGAGTATCGGGATTATCATCCTGACCATCGGCGTGATGGCCCCTATCGCCAGCGGTACGCTGCCTGCTTCAACGCTGTTGCACTCTTTCGTTAACTGGAAATCTCTGGTGGCGATTACCGTCGGCATTTTTGTCTCATGGCTCGGTGGGCGAGGCGTGCAGTTGATGGGCATTCAGCCACAGCTGGTTGCCGGTTTGCTTGTGGGAACGGTTCTGGGCGTCGCGTTGTTTCGCGGCGTGCCTGTCGGGCCGCTTATCGCCGCAGGGATAGTCTCGCTCTTTATCGGGAAGTCGTAGTCAGCGCGTTGAGATACCGCCCCGGCGTTTGGCCTAACCCTTTGCGGAACATGGTGATAAACGCCGTCGTGGACTCATAGCCTAACGACAGCGCAGTCTGTTGCACCGTCTGACCGCCAATCAGCATTTGCAGCGCCAGAATCAGCTGCAACTGGTGCCGCCAGCGACGAAAGCTCAGCCCTGTTTCCTTCACCACCAGCCGCGCCAGGTTGCGTTCGCTCATCGCAAACCGACTTGCCCACTGCCCCAGCGTTTGCCACTCAGCAGGCTCCGCAGCCATCGTTTCCACCATCAGGCGAATTTTTGGGTGTAGTGAGACAGGGAGCTGCAACTGCTCCTGCGGCTGTTGCGGAAGTTCATCAAAAAGCACCCGAGTCAGGCGCTGTGTGGCCTCTGTCTTCAGTTCGTTTCCCAGACGTGCTGAAAGCGAGAGGATCAGTTCGCGGACCAGCGGCGAGATCTTCAGGGTACAGCAATGCTCAGGCATTGCCGCCGCGCCGGGTTCGATAAATAAAAAGCAAAGCTGAGCCCCCGGCGTAGTGCGGTTACTGTGTGGCACCTGACCCGGTATCCACACGGCAAACTGTGGCGGCACCATCCACATCGCATTCTCGACTTCACAGGTAATGGCACCATGCAGCGCAAGGATCAGTTGCCCTTTGCGGTGCCGATGGCTGGGAATAAACTGCTCATCTTCAGCAACCTGAATTCGGAATGCCACCGCGGCGTCACGCTGGCTGTCAGGTTCATAGCCGCCAAGTCCTAACCCTTTCATCTTCAGTTTGTCCGATATTAGCGATTATTTGTCATTCTGGCTTGATTCTATCATCAAGAGAAAAGCGTATCGTAGCCCCTCCTGTGAATGACCGAGAAAGACATGAGTATTACGACCCTCTCTTCCCGTCGGCAAAATCTGTTGCTGATTGCCGGGATCCTGCTGATTGCCACCTCTTTGCGCGTGACGTTTACCGGTGCTGCCCCTCTGCTTGACAGCATTCGTGCTGATTATGGCCTGACGACGGCCCAGACCGGGCTGCTGACAACGTTGCCCCTGCTGGCTTTTGGCTTAGTATCTCCGCTGGCCGCAGGTTTTGCGCGTCGGTTTGGTATGGAGCGCAGCCTGACGGGCGCGCTTCTCCTGATTTGCGCCGGTATCGCCGTGCGTTCACTGCCTTCGCCGACGCTGTTGTACGTCGGCACGGCCATTATTGGCTGCGGTATCGCGCTCGGAAACGTGCTGCTGCCGGGGCTTATCAAGCGTGATTTTTCCGGCCATGTGGCCAAAATGGTCGGCGCGTATTCCCTGACGATGGGCGGCGCTGCGGCATTAGGCTCGGCGCTGGTCGTCCCTTTGGCATTAAGCGGATTAGGCTGGCAGGGTGCATTACTGGCATTGATGGCCTTCCCTCTGCTGGGCTTCCTGGTGTGGTTACCACAATGGCGCAATCACACGCCTGCCGCCGTAACAACGTCGCGTAGCCTGCACGACAAAGGCATCTGGCGTTCCGCACTGGCCTGGCAAGTGACGCTGTTTCTGGGCATTAACTCGCTGGTTTACTACGTCATTATCGGCTGGCTGCCCGCCATTCTGATAAGCCACGGTTACAGCGAAGCGCAAGCAGGTTCCCTGCACGGGCTCCTTCAGCTTGCGACAGCAGCACCGGGCCTGCTGATCCCACTGGTGCTGCACAAGCTTAAAGATCAGAAAGGCATCGCCATTGGCGTGGCGCTGATGTGCGCTGTTAGCGCCATCGGCTACTGGCTGATGCCGCAACAGGCGGTGCTGTGGACGTTGATTTTCGGCTTCGGTTCAGGGGCAACCATGATCCTCGGCCTGACGTTCATCGGTTTACGCGCAGGCTCTGCACATCAGGCGGCTGCCCTTTCCGGCATGGCGCAATCGGTGGGCTATCTGCTGGCCGCCTGCGGGCCACCGGTGATGGGGAAAATTCATGATGCGAGCGGCGACTGGCATATTCCACTCATCGCGGTAGCTTTTATTTCCCTGATTATGGCGGTATTCGGCGGGCTTGCCGGGCGTGCTAAAGAGATTAATGGCAAGACCTGAGGGCTGAAATTGTAGGCCCGGCAAGCCAGGGTATGAACCGGAAACATGGGTAACACTTTAGACCGGATACATGGGTAACAGTTATAACTGGCATAGAAGAGGAGACTCGCTATGCCCTGGACTGAGACCCAACCTTGTATTATCCCCCACGTGCAGAAAGAGCCGGC
>NZ_JBOFIN010000067.1:0-5915 GCF_051650185.1 Scandinavium sp. | reverse complement strand
ACACGCACGCTATGAGTAAACCCATTGTGATGGAACGCGGTGTTAAGTACCGCGATGCCGATAAAATGGCCCTTATCCCGGTTAAAAACGTGGCTACCGAGCGAGAAGCTCTGCTGAGAAAACCGGAATGGATGAAAATCAAACTTCCGGCTGACTCCACCCGAATTCAGGGTATTAAAGCCGCAATGCGCAAAAACGGCCTGCACTCCGTGTGCGAAGAGGCCTCCTGCCCTAACCTTGCTGAGTGTTTTAACCACGGCACGGCAACCTTCATGATCCTGGGTGCCATCTGTACTCGTCGCTGCCCGTTCTGCGACGTGGCACACGGCCGCCCGGTTGCACCTGATGCCAATGAGCCGCAGAAACTGGCACAGACTATTGCTGACATGGCCCTGCGCTATGTGGTTATCACTTCAGTAGACCGCGATGACCTTCGTGACGGCGGCGCTCAGCACTTTGCTGACTGTATTTCTGCCATTCGCGAAAAGAACCCAAGCATTAAAATCGAAACGCTGGTACCTGACTTCCGTGGCCGTATGGATCGCGCGCTGGAGATCCTCACCGCGACGCCGCCAGACGTGTTTAACCACAACCTGGAAAACGTACCGCGTATCTACCGTCAGGTTCGTCCTGGTGCCGACTATAACTGGTCTCTGAAGCTGCTTGAGCGCTTCAAAGAAGCGCACCCGGAAATCCCAACGAAATCTGGCCTGATGGTCGGACTGGGCGAAACCAACGCTGAAATCATTGAGGTTATGCGTGACCTGCGCCGCCACGGCGTGACCATGCTGACGCTGGGCCAGTACCTGCAGCCAAGCCGTCATCACCTGCCGGTACAGCGTTATGTTAGCCCTGATGAGTTTGAAGAGATGAAAGCGGAAGCGCTGGCGATGGGCTTTACCCATGCGGCGTGCGGCCCATTTGTTCGTTCTTCCTACCACGCCGATTTGCAGGCGAAAGGTATGGAAGTCAAATAACGACTTCATGCTTTAAAAAGGCCGTCGCGGTAGCGTGACGGCCTTTTCTTTATAGTGCGCCCTAACAAATTTCGGGCACCATTCAGGTGCATGAATAATCAGCCTGAAACTTTTGGTTCACTCCCTCACTCCCCTTTCTGTCAGGCTGTCCGCACGATTTCGCCGTTTTCACATTGGCAATGCAATTCTGGATCGTTTCATGCATTACTTCAGCTATCCCGCACTGAAGGAGCACAACAATGTCTGCAACTGATTCTGGCGATCTGCTTTACGGTCTTGAAGAAAAACCTGGCCCGCTTCCGGCTTTTTTGACGGCGCTTCAGCACGTGCTGGCAAGCCTGGTGGGTATCATTACGCCACCGCTTATCGTTGGCTCCGTCCTCGGCCTGAACGCTTACTTACCGTGGCTTATCAGCATGTCGTTGATTGTCTCGGGTATCGGCACATTTCTCCAGGCTCGCCGTTTCTATGGCATCGGTGCTGGAATGATCTGTTTGCAAGGCACCAGTTTTGCTTTTTTGAGCGTCATTCTGGCCGCAGGATTTAGCGTCAAAAGCAAAGGGGGTGGGCCAGAGCAAATCATGGCGATGATTTTCGGCCTGACGCTGGTCGCCGCCTTTATTCCCGTGGTCGTCAGCCGCTTTTTGGGACAGTTGCGCCGCGTCATTACGCCACTGGTCAGCGGCACTGTCGTCTGCCTGATTGGCATCAGCCTGATAAAAGTCAGTATCACGGACTGGGGCGGTGGTCACAACGTCAAAGACTTCGGTGCGCCGGGGAACCTGATGCTGGGTCTGCTGACGCTGGGCACGATCGTGCTGTTTAGTCGCGCTCGCAATCGCTGGCTGCGTCTGGGTGCGGTGATCCTCGGGATTGCTATCGGTTGCCTCGCTGCCGCGCTCAGCGGGAAGCTAACCTGGCAACCGTTCAATCAGCCGTGGATTGCCGTCCCGCAGCCTTTCCGCTTTGGCTTTGATTTCGATTACACCCTCTTTCTGCCGCTGGCCCTGATTTCGCTCATCAGCATTCTGGAGGCCGTTGGCGATCTCACTGCAAACTGCCTGCTGTCGCGCCAGCCCATTGAAGGTAAGAGTTATATCACTCGCCTGAAAGGCGGCATTCTCGCAGATGGCGTCAGCTGTATTCTGGCTGCGGTCTTTTCTGCCTTACCAAGTACCACGTTTGCACAGAATAACGGCGTGATACAGATGACCGGGGTTGCCAGCCGTCACGTTGGGATTTGGATTGGCGCTTTGCTGGCCGTACTGGGGTTATTTCCTATATTTGGTGCCGTGGTACAGCAGATCCCTGCCCCCGTTTTAGGTGGCGCGACGCTGGTGATGTTTGGCAGTGTTCTGGCCGCAGGGATTCGAATCATGACTCAATCACCGCTCACGCGCCGCGACATGCTGATTATCGCCGTTTCATTCGGCATAGGTCTGGGCGTGGAAGCAGAACCTGAGTTTTTGAGCTATTTACCGGCCGTCTGCAAAAGTCTGTTTGGTTCGGCTATCACCAGCGGCGGGTTGATGGCCATGCTGCTCAATCTGATTTTGCCGGATGAACGTTCCGACAATGCGCTGGCGACAGGTGCCGTTATCGAGAAGTAATCTGCGCCCTGTGCGCCCCTGGATCAGCAGACAGGGCATAACTGAGCTGGCTCTCTCATTTATCAACAGGAGGAGTTAGCGATGTGCGCTAGCCGTGTCTGGATCAAAAACCCGCAGGCGATTTTCACCCCGGACGACATTGATGCCCGGGGTGGCATCGTCATTGAAAACGGCAAAATCAGTGCCGTACTGTCATCAGGTGAAACACCTGACAAACCCTGTGAAAGTATTTTTGACGCCCGTGAACATGTGGTTCTGCCTGGTCTGATTAATACACATCACCACTTCTACCAGACGCTGACACGCGCCTGGGCACCGGTCGTCAACGAACCTTTGTTCCCCTGGTTGAAAACACTCTACCCGGTCTGGGCAAAACTCACCCCCGAAGCGCTGCATCTGGCAAGCCAGGTTGCCATGGCAGAACTGCTGTTGTCCGGTTGCACCACCACCAGCGACCACCACTATCTTTTCCCTCAGGGCATGGAGAACGCGATTGATATCCAGGTCGACGTAGTGAACAGGCTGGGGATGAGGGCTATGCTGACTCGCGGCTCGATGAGTCTGGGCGAAAATGAGGGCGGATTGCCCCCTCAGCACACGGTGCAACTCGGTGAAGTGATTCTGGAAGACAGTCTGCGGCTGATCCGTCGCTATCACCAACGTGGTGAAGGAGCCCGGATTCAGATAGCCCTCGCGCCCTGTTCACCTTTTTCCGTTACCGAAGAAATCATGCAAGAGAGCGCGAGGCTCGCAGAAACGGAAGATGTTCGGTTGCATACGCATTTAGCGGAAACCCTCGATGAAGAGGCCTTTTGCTTACAACGCTTTGGCCTGCGTACCGTCGACTATCTGGAGAAAGTCGGTTGGCTCACTGAGCGCACCTGGCTGGCGCACGGTATCCATTTTAACGACGATGAAATTCGGCGGCTTGGGAAAGCCCAGGTCGGCATTTGCCACTGCCCTGTTTCCAATATGCGCCTGGCCTCAGGGATCTGCCCTACACTGGATCTTGAAGCGGCTGGGGCCATTATTGGGCTCGGTGTTGACGGTTCGGCATCAAACGACGCCTCCAGCCTGATGTTCGAAACCCGCCAGGCACTTTACCTGCAACGCCTGCGCTATGGTGCCAGACAGGTCACTCCGCAGAAAGTCCTGAACTGGGCAACGCGAGGTTCGGCACAGATTCTGGGTCGTCACGATCTCGGTGAGATCCGTCCGGGTAAACAGGCAGATATAGCCCTGTTTCGTCTGGATGAATTGCGCTTCAGCGGCAGCCACGATCCCCTGTCCGCATTGATTCTTTGCGGCGCAGAACGTGCTGACCGAGTCATGGTTGGAGGCGAATGGCGGGTTGTCGATGGCGAGATTAACGGGCTGGACACGCAAGCACTGATTGCCCGGCATCGGCAAGCGGCGAAACAGTTGGTTGCAACTTTCTGACAGACAAAAACACAAGAGGCCGCAACGGGGTGTGTTGTGGCCTCTCTGAATCACTCTACGACGACAGAAAAACGACGGGCAGGCTTGATATGCTACGGGTCGTTTTGAAACGCGCCTTACTCTTTATGAGAGAGTTTTTCCGCTGGAACGTCATCTTCCGCGCTCTTTTTCGCCGTGGTGTCATCGTCGTTCATGGCTTTCTTAAAGCCTTTGATCGCTGACCCCAGGTCACCGCCGAGGGTACGCAGTTTTTTGGTACCGAACACCAGCACGATCAGTGCGGCAACCACCAGCAGCTTGGTAATACTAATCTCACCCATAGATACCTTCTTCATTAAAACAGGCTACAAAACGCGCCATCAAAACCGTAGCTAATTAACGGTCATTTCGCGACGGCACACAATAGCAATCTGTAACAAGGTGAATCAAGCATTGATTAAAAAAACATCACATAATTTGCGGTGGCGCAAAGCGACGGTTGTTTAACACCGGCAATTGCGACCGAATGTCCTGTAATGCTTCCTTGCTCAGCTCAGCATAGATCATTTGCGGTGAGCTTCCAGCGCCCGCAAGCGTCACGCCCAACGGATCAATGATTTTGCTCTGACCGATATTTTTATTGCCGCACTCGCCTGCCGCGACGAAGTAGCAAGTGGTATCCAGCGCTCTTGCTGCCAGCAAGGAGGCCCAGTGATGCTCTTTTAGCGGCCCGCGAACCCAGGCTGTCGGCAGCACGATGATCTCCGCACCATTCAACGCCAGCGCCAGTGCCAGCTCGGGGAAGCGCAAATCGTAGCAGCTCATCAGCCCAACTTTCATTCCGCCAATATCAATCAACGCGGGCAACGTGGAGCCTGCATCGACGCGTTTTGACTCCTGAACTCGGAATGCGTCGTACAGATGCAGCTTCTGATACTGTGCCACTATCTCACCGTGCCTTAGCGCCACAAGCGTATTAGCCGCTCTTCCTTCGCTCGTTGGAACGTGGATCGTCAGGATAGTGGTTAAGTCATTACGGTGGCTCTCCTCAAGCAATTGCCGCAGGAAGCCCCCATCAAGCGACTGAGCCGATTTGACCGACCTATCCGGGTCATTATCATCACGAGCCAGTAACGCCTCAGGTAGCACCAGCAGAGCCGCAGCATTGGCCGCAGCCTCCTGCATCAAGGTCACGCAAGTTTGAGCATTCGTCTCCCAGTCAGGGGTGACGGCAAATTGTCCTGCAGCAACGCGCATAGCTTCTCCTGTTGTCTCTAACCATAGCCATCAGCGATGTCCGGCGCTAAGATATTTCTTTCACTATTCAAATAGCAGGAATTGGCAGTGTTACAACTACTTTTAGCCGTTTTTATTGGTGGAGGAACCGGCAGCGTGGCTCGCTGGATGTTAGGGATGCGGTTTAACCCAATGCATCATGCCATTCCCGTGGGCACGCTAACCGCAAACCTACTGGGTGCTTTTATCATTGGAGCCGGGCTCGCGTGGTTTAACCGGATGACGCATATCGACCCAATGTGGAAGCTGCTTATCACAACCGGCTTTTGTGGCGGGTTAACGACGTTTTCGACCTTTTCGGCAGAAGTGGTGATTTTACTTCAGGATGGGCGATGTGGCTGGGCGCTGCTGAACGTGGCCGTCAACATGCTGGGTTCTTTCGCCATGACGGCGATGGCATTCTGGATTTTTTCCGCGGCGCGCTGAATTTAGCACAAAAAAAACCCGCCTTAAGCGGGTTTTGTACTCTACTGTCGAAATGCTTAGATAGGCATTACGTTTGCAGCAGATGGGCCTTTGGCACCGTTAGTGATTTCGAACTCTACACGCTGACCTTCAGCCAGAGTTTTGAAACCGTTGGACTGGATTGCAGAGAAGTGTACGAATACATCTT
>NZ_JBOFIN010000066.1:0-62988 GCF_051650185.1 Scandinavium sp. | reverse complement strand
CCAAAACGGCCCCTATTAACGTCACCGTAGATACCACTACGCATGTGACCATCACTGGGGTCACCGATGACCATGGTTCGAAACAAGGGCTGGTGGCCAACGGCGGCAAAACAGATGATGATTCCGTTGTGCTCACAGGTACCGCCGAGCCGAACAGCACCGTATACATTGATGCCACGGGTGTCTACGGAGAGCATTACAAAAGCACCGTTGCTGTCGGTTCAGACGGCAAATGGTCGCTGCTACAGGGCTATGCCAACGATGGCTGGTTTAGCTACAGTGTTTATTCCGTCGACGCTGCGGGCAACCAGAGCGCTACGGCAACCTACAAAGTGGAAAAAGTGGCCACCGGTAAGGACGACACCTCCATCCCGGATATGGCGACAGATATTCATCTGACCGATAACGTTTCAGGCGGCATCATCGGTGGCCTGAAAAACGGCGACGTCACCAACGATAATACCCCGACCCTCTCCGGCAAGGCCGAAGCTGGCGACACCGTGATTATTTATGACGGCAGCAAGCAAATCGGTACCACCACCGTCAAATCTGACGGTACCTGGTCTTATACACCGTCGGCGCAAAAGGACGGCTCCCACAGCTACAGCGCGGCAGTACAAAACCCGGACAACGGCAATATGAGTGCCAAAACTACCGCGATTACGGTCGTGGTGGACACCGTGTGTGATGCTCCGGTTATTACCTGTCTCACGGATGATGTGGGGACTAAGCAGGGCGACGTGCTTAACGGCGGTCGGACGGACGACAAATTGCCGCTGGTTCATGGTACTGCGGAAGCAGGCAGCACAGTCTCAGTCTTCGTCAAAGGCCCTGGCGGTAATACGTACAACCTCGGTACGACAGTCGCAGATACTCATGGAAACTGGACTTTCCAGATGAACACATCGCGTGCTCTTGGCCGGACAGGAAACTGGACCTTCCATGCGACAGCCACTGACATTGCAGGAAATACCAGCGCCTGCATCGACAACTTTGTCGTGGAGTACACGGGCGATGGTAATAATGGGGATGATACTTCCGTACCTGACGCACCACACATCAACAGCTATACAGATGATGTGGGCAGCGCTAAAGGGACCAACAACAGCGGCAGCACCACAGATGACACCACGCCAACGCTGAACGGGACGGCAGCGGCCAACAGCACGGTGACCATCTACGAAGGCTCGAAAGTGCTGGGCACGGTGAAGGCCGGGAGCGATGGAACCTGGCACTACACGGTCCCTGCCGAGTCGGAAGGGAAGCACACTTTTACGGCTACGGCGACCAATACAGCAGGGAACAGCAGTGCACATTCGTCAGACTTTGTGGTGAATATCGAATCTTGCGGGCCACATCCGATGGACTGTTCAGAACACTATGAAGGTGCGCCGTTATCATTCTGGTCCTGGACAGACAGTTATGGTGTGACCACCTCCTCGAACTCTGGTGTATTAGTGAAGCAACAGATGCCCGGTACTTTAATGTTTGATGAGCATAGCAAGTCGTATATGGTCACTTATTCAACTCAAATCAATGTTGATTTTGGGGCGTCGACGGTGGATACGATGAGGGTAACGACCTATAGCGGGTGTTCATTCACCTTCTATGATAGCGACGGCAAAGTCATTCCAACTGAGCATGTTCACCTGGAGTCAATGGAACCCAGTGGTAATACAACGTTATACGCATTCGAATATTGGTTTGACCCAGGCTATTCCGCCAGTTCCTTCTCGATGTATAGCCCGGCAGGCTCAGTGGCTATCGGTGGGCTTCACTGGCATGCCGCGGATAACTTCGTCTCCTCTCACTCCGTAGAAAGCGAGTCACTGTCTGCCGTTCATCATGACGATGTGGTCAGTGGCATTATTCAGCTTGACGACCATCAGTCTCACGAAGCAAAACCTGTCCAGTTGGCGCACGACGATCTCCTCAGTCAGGCACAACAGAATCTGTTTATTCAGGATGGTACAGAACAGGTGGCGATTCAGGGCGAGAAAGGGGCTGTGCTGGAGTTGAAAGGTGCCGATTTGGCGCAGGGCACCTGGAATGATGTTGGACAGTCCACCGTAGCTGGCGTGACCTATGACATTTACCAGCATCACGGTGACAACATGGAAGTGCTGGTTCAACACGGTGTAGACATTCACCTGGTGGCGTAAACCAGGAAATAAACGCCAATAAAAACGGTCGGGGAAATCCCTGGCCGTTTTTTTTATTTATCTGTTGTGTTTTGCATGCCATGCAGCCGGAAGTGGGGCAGTCTGCATTACACCTTCTGATACAACCAATTCTCCGGCTCACTCACGTTGAGCAGATTTTGCAGGATGTCATTTTGCATATTCAGCAACATGCCGTTGGCATCGTTGGCCATTTTGCAGGTGGCGGCGTTGTCTTCCAGATCGGCCCAAAGGTGTTTGACCTGGTTCTGCCAGTTTTCAGGCAGACGAGAAAAGAGCGTCTTTAATCCTTTCACGCCAACCGGAATGCCCAATGCTTTCAACAGACGGTGGCGTTTCTGGCTGTGGGCGGAAAGCTGTTGGTACAGGGTAATAATCTCCTGATTGACCAATTCCAGCGCCGCAACGTCGCGTAGAATAATGCCTTCCCTCTGCGCGTCAAGACGATCGCGCAGAAGGGAATAGAGGTTACGATCCGCAACCATGTCCTGAAGCAGCGTTTTCACATTCTCGCTGGCGTTACTCATACGGTTTTATCCCTGGTAGTACTTCTGCATCGCAACAGTCAGTTCATCAACATTGATGCCGATCTGTCCTTTGCTGATGGCTTCTTTCATTTCCGCCACGCGGTCCATGTCGATTTCTGGCATGGCGGAAAGCTGCGACTGTGCTTCACCCAGAACAGGGTCGATAGCGCCTGGCTTCTGCGTTTTCTGCACTGTGGCGCTGGCTTTCACGTCGTTGTTTTTCGCCAACTGTTTTGTGTCAATGGCTGAGACAGTGGTGTACTGCGAAGCAGTGACTTTCATTTTCAAACCCCATTCCCGGTATTAGATAGTGATGAGTGCTTTGTTCTTGTTGTGAAGCAATTCTCCTGCAACTGAGTAAAGCGGTCCACCGGGTAGAAAACTTAACTGCCAGCTTAAAAATTTTTATTTCGCGGAAACCGCAACGGTCTTCACCACGCCAAAATCGGTCACCCGGGCGCTGACCTGCTGGCCGCTACTCTCGTTTTTGACTTTGATGATTTCGCCACGACGGCCTTTTTTCATCGCAAAACCCGTGGTTTGTGCGGTTACGCCATCCTGCGAGGCAATCATCGCCACCCGCTGCCCCCGTTCAACCATCACTGGCGCTTCCAGCATACTTTGGGTGATGGGCGTCATTTCACGCAAACGGCGTTTGACCGTTAGCCCAATTACGTCATCCGCACGCCATACGATATCGCTGCGTGCGCCCGTCACGTTGTATTTCTTTAACGTTAAATCTTCTTCGCTGAGGACATGACCGCGTTCAAGCGTCGTGTTTGCCATCACCACGGGCATCGAAATATCGGGTTTAACGGTCACGCTGCTGTTCCAGCCCGGCGTGCCTTCACAGTGCAATTCAATCCGCAGACGGCTTAAGTTAACGCGGCCATTTTCGCCAGATGTGGCTTTGAGCGGCGCAGGGCAGGTGGCCAGTTGTGTGGCTTCTGCGGGCACAAAAATAGTGAGTTTGGCGCTGTAGTCATGCCAGCCGCGTTTTTTGGCTTCGCGTTGGATGAGCGTTGTCGCCTGTTTTTGCGCGGCGGCATAGATCTGTTTACGCGCCGTGGTGGGCTGAACATCAGCTCGGGCTACGGGAACAGACAACAGCGTCGCTGCGAAAAATGAAAAGAGGAAATGTATTTTCCCGAATGATCGGGTTTTATCGATAATCGTTAAGTTTTTCATGATGTTAAAAAGTTGGCACGCCTATTGCTTAAATGGAGTATGTCCAGGAAGGCAGGGCAGTGAAATCATCATGAGGAAGTGAATTGTGAGTATTAGTTTTGACAAAGCATTAGGTGTTCATCCCCACGCTGTAGCAGTCCGTCTTGACCGGGCAGAACTGCTTTCAGCGAACCTTGCAAACGTCGATACCCCGAATTTCCAGGCCAAAGATATTGATTTTGCCGAGGAGATGCAACGGTCACAGCACTATTTCACCAATGCATCTTCCCCGGAACTGAAATATCGCGTGCCTTTTCAACCTTCTGAGGACGGCAACACCGTTTCTCTGGATGTTGAGCAGTCTGAATTCGCCCGTAACTCACAGGATTTCCAGGCGAGTCTGACCTTTTTAAACATGAAGTTTGCTGGTCTGAAACAGGCCATCGAAGGCAAGTAATAAGGAAAGGAAACCCGTATGGCTTTTTCTGATATTTACCGTGTTTCCGGTTCTGCGATGTCTGCCCAAACCGTTCGTCTGAACACCGTGGCCAGTAACCTCGCGAACGCAGAAACACCAGCCCAGGCGGAAGGGGATGTGTACAAAGCTCGTCACCCGGTATTTGCCGCTGTTTATCAGAATGACGAGTTAATGAACGACAACGCGCTGACAGGCGCTCGCGTCCAGGTGCTGGATGTGGTGCAGACCGGGCAGTCCGTGAAGCGTTACGAACCGAATCACCCGATGGCGGATGACAACGGCTTCGTCTACTACCCGGACATTAACGTCGTGGAAGAGATGGCAGACATGATGTCCGCCTCACGCAGTTTTGAGACCAACGTCGACGTCCTGAACAACGTGAAAAGCATGCAGCAAAGCCTGCTGCGACTAGGAGAAGCGTAAACATGAACGTTAATAGCACGTCGAACAGCCAGAGCGGCAATGTGGGCGACACCAACAATGTGGTGAGCAACGACACCTCAAGCAGCATGGACACCATGTTTATGCAGCTGCTGGTGGCGCAGATCCAGAATCAGGATCCGCTCAACCCGACTGACGGCACCGAGTACGTCAATCAGCTGGCGCAGCTCACTCAGGTGCAGTCGATGGAAAGCATGTCGCAGATTATGGCCAACAACATGGTGCTGATGGACAACATCCAGACCCTGTCCACCTCAAGCCTGGTGGATCAGAAAGTCATGGTACAGACCAGTTCGCTGGAAAGCGATGGCGCAACCACCGTGGATGGCCGACTGACGCTGGATCATGCGTCCAACATCGTGAACGTGATTCTGAAAGACGAAGCGGGCACCGAGTACAAAATTCCGCTCGGCAATCAGGAGCAGGGTCAGGTTGATTTCTCCATCGACCCGGCAGAACTCGGGATGCCAGCCGGAAAATACACGGTCGCTGTGGTCACGGATTCCGGCGATAACGACACCGCTGTTGAGCTTGGCGGCAATGTGGACAACGTCCGCATTCCGCTGGATGGCAGCACCACCGTGCTGAACATCGCCGGTATCGGTGAAGTGGCTTACAACAACATCTCGCAAATTGGCGAGACAGACGCCTGACGGATCGGGCATTTCAAGAAACATTGAGATTAAGAGGGAAATACCATGAGTTCTAACATTGCCATTAGCGGCCTGAATGCCATCAACGAGCAGCTGGATTCTATCTCCAACAACATCGCCAACTCCGGCACCGTGGGCTTTAAATCGGGCCGTGCAGAGTTTGCCTCCATGTATGCCGAAGGTCAGCCTTTAGGTGTGGGCGTGACAGGCGTGACAGAAAGCATCAATAAAGGCGGAAGCATTTTTTCCTCCGGCAACGATCTGGACCTGGCGATTAACGGCAGCGGCTTCTTCGTGATGCGTGATTCAAGCGGCTCCACCGCGTATACCCGTGCGGGCTACATGCAAACGGACAGTAACGGTTATCTGGTCAACAACCAGGGAATGCGTTTGCAGGGGTATCCGGTGGATGCGAACGGCGAGCTGCAGGTGGGTTCAGTAGGTGACCTGAAAGTGACGTCCGGCTCTATTCCGGCGAAAGCGACAACCTCGCTGGATTTCAGCGCCAACTTTGATGCTAACGCGGATGTGCCAGCCACCACGACGTTCGATCCGGCGGATAACACGTCTTACAACAATACCTACGCCACGCAGGTACATGACTCCCTGGGTCGCGAACATACGCTGAACCAGTATTACGTGAAAACCGGCGAAAACAGCTGGGACACCTACTACTACATGGACGGCGCGGCGATCGCCAGCCCAAGCCCTCAGGCGATGAGCTTTGATAATCAAGGCCTGCTGACCAGCCCAACCGGCCCGGTGAACCTGAGCGTTCCGGTGACTGGCGCGGCAGATCTGAGCATCGACGTGAACTACAACGGCACCACGCAGTTTGGCAGCGATTTCTCCGTGAGCCAGAACAACAGCGACGGTTATGCCTCCGGCGAACGTACCGGGCAGATGATTGACGAAGACGGATCGGTCTACGCCACCTTCTCTAACGGTGAGCGCATGCTGCAGGGCCAGGTGATCCTCGCCAACTTCCCTAACCCGAACGGTTTGCAGTCCACTGACGGCACCACCTGGGTTCAGACGCAGGCTTCAGGCGCGCCTATTTCGGGCACACCGGGGAGCGGCCTGAACGGTTCTCTGACCTCTGGCGCGCTGGAATCTTCCAACGTTGACCTGACGGCGGAACTGGTAAACCTGATGACGGCCCAGCGTAACTATCAGGCCAACACCAAGGTTATCAGCACCGATGACAAGATGATGACGGCTCTGTTCCAGGCGGTGTAATGGATAAGCTCCTCTATACCGCAGTCAGCGGCGCGGCGCGCAACCTTTCCCAGCAGCGCATCCACGCCAATAACCTGGCGAACGTGAATACCGAAGGGTTTCGCCAGGATCTGGAACGTGCGCAGTCAGAGCAGGTGATGGGCGAGGGGTTCTCCTCTCGCTTCCTGGTTGAGCCACAAAACGGTGGCGTGGACATGACGCCGGGCGCAGTGCGTGAAACGGGGCGCAATCTGGATGTGGCGATCAAAGGCAATGGCCTGATCGCCCTCAATGATGGCAGCCGCGAAGTTTATACCCGTAACGGGCAGATGGAAGTCGGCCCGGAAGGTGATCTGCTGATCAACGGGCTGCCAGTGGAAGGGGATAACGGGCCGATCATTCTGCCGACCTTTACCTCGCTGACCATTGGCGACGACGGCATCATCACCATCATTCCGGATGATGGTGAGATTAATCAGGCTATCGACGTGGATCGCATCAAGCTGGTGGATATCGCGCCGGGTCAACTGCACAAGAACGAAAATGGTCTGCTGATAACCCAGGCCACTGACAATCCTCGCAGCGAAGAGGTCGAGGTGGCTTCGGGTCATCTTGAAACCTCCAACGTGTCGGCGATTGGCGAAATGGTGGCGAGCATCTCGCTCAACCGCCAGTTCGAAGCGCAAATCAAGATGATGAAAGCGGCCGAAGATATGGCCAGTGCAGGAAATCGACTGCTACGGAACTCGTAAGCGGCGGCATAAGAACAAGGAGTCACAATGAATTCAGCATTATGGGTGAGTAAAACCGGCCTGGCGGCAGAAGACGCCAAGATGACCGCGATTTCCAACAACCTGGCGAACGTCAACACGACCGGCTTCAAGCGCGATCGTGTGATGTTTGCGGATCTGTTCTATCAAACCGATCGCGCACCGGGCGGGTTGCTGGATCAGCAGAATACGTCACCAACCGGCATCCAGTACGGCACCGGGGTGAAGATCGTTGGCACGCAGAAAGAGTTCAGCGAAGGCAATATCCAGAATACCGGACAGTCGCTGGACGTGGCGATCACCGGCCAGGGTTTTTTCCAGGTGGAAACGCCGGATGGCGATACGGCGTATACCCGTGCGGGCAACCTGCAACGTAATGCCGACGGGATGATCACCAATGCCCAGGGCTTGCCGCTGATCCCGCAGATTGAGCTGCCGGAGAACACCAAAGACATCCAGATTGGCAAAGATGGCACGGTGACTGCCACCGTTGCGGGTGAAGCTGAACCCGTGGAGCTGGGGCAGATCACGCTGGTGAACTTCGTCAATCCGGCCGGTCTGGAAGCCGTCGGTGGCAACCTCTACATGGAAACCGCAGCCAGCGGTGAAGCCGTGGAAGGCGTTCCGGGCGAAGAAGCTTTCGGCCAGCTTGAACAAGGCTCGCTTGAAGGCTCCAACGTTCAGGTTGTGGAAGAGATGGTGGACATGATTACCGTTCAGCGAGCTTATGAAATGAACGCCAAAATGGTGTCTGCCGCCGATGACATGCTGAAGTTTGTCACGCAGCAGATGTAATGCCTGCGGCGAAACAGTGAAAGAGATATGAAAAAGCAGTTATTGATTGGAATGCTGGCACTGTTGCTGTCGGGCTGTGAAAGCCCGGCACTGCTGGTCCAGAAAGACGATGCGGCGTTCGCGCCGCCGGAAGATTACGTCCAGCCGCCGACCCAGGTCAAAGGCGGCGGGCTCTACAATTCAGGCTACAACTGGGGTCTGGTGCAGGATCACCGCGCCTATCGTGTGGGCGATATTCTGACGGTCATTCTCGATGAATCGACCCAGTCGAGCAAACAGGCGAAAACCAACTTCGGCAAGAAGAACGATGTCACTATTGGCGTGCCGACGGTGATGGGTAAAACCCTCGACAACGCTTCTGGCTCTGTCAGCGGCGACCGTAACTTCAACGGGGGGGCCAGTTCGCAGCAGCAAAACAGCCTGCGTGGCGCGATCACGGTGGCGATTTATAAAGTGCTGCCAAATGGCGTACTGGCGGTTCGCGGCGAAAAATGGCTGACCCTCAATCAGGGTGACGAATACCTGCGCGTAACCGGGCTGGTACGTTCCGAAGACATCGAACACGATAACTCGATCTCTTCTCAGCGCATTGCCAACGCACGCATCTCTTATGCGGGACGTGGCGCACTTAGCGATGCCAACTCGGCAGGCTGGCTGACGCGCTTCTTCAACCATCCGCTGTTCCCGATTTAATGGAGAAGATGATGCGTAAGTTAATGATTCTCTGCCTGGCGCTGTGCAGCGCGAACGCCTTTGCCGCTCGTCTGGGCAATCTGGTCGATGTGCAGGGCGTGCGCGGCAACCAGCTGGTGGGCTACAGCCTGGTCGTCGGCCTGGATGGCACCGGTGATAAAAACCAGGTGAAATTCACCAGCCAGTCGGTGACCAACATGCTGCGCCAGTTTGGCGTGCAGCTGCCTGCCAAAATTAACCCGAAAGTGAAGAACGTGGCAGCCGTGGCGGTGAGCGCGACGTTGCCGCCGGGCTATGCTCGCGGGCAGTCGATCGACGTGACCGTGTCCTCAATGGGCGATGCGAAAAGCCTGCGTGGTGGCACATTGCTGATGACGCAGCTCCACGGCGCAGACGGTGAAGTGTACGCGCTGGCGCAGGGCAATATCGTGGTGGGCGGCATTAAAGCCCAGGGCAACAGCGGTTCCAGTATTACGGTGAACACGCCAACGGTTGGCCTGGTGCCGAACGGTGCCTCCATTGAGCGCGAAATTCCAAGTGATTTTCAGCAGACCGATCGCGTGATGCTCAATCTTAAGCGTCCGAGCTTCAAAACGGCGAACAACATCGCCATCGCGCTGAACAACTCCTTCGGCTACGGCACCGCAATGGCGGAAAGTTCAACTAACGTGTCCGTGCGCGCACCAATGAATCCGGGCGATCGCGTGGCCTTTATGTCGCAGCTTGAAGACGTGCAGATCAACGCGGGCAAACAGCCGCCGCGCGTGGTGTTTAACGCCCGAACGGGCACGGTGGTGATTGGCGATGGCGTGGTGGTTCACGCGGCGGCGGTGTCTCACGGCAACCTGACCGTTTCGGTTCGTGAGTCTTCCAATGTTTCGCAGCCAGGCGCATTCAGTCAGGGCCGTACCGCAGTGACGCCGCAGAGCGATATCAGCGTGAGTCAGGGCAAAGGCCAGATGGTGACGCTGCGCACCGGCACCAGCCTGCGTGCGATTGTGAATACCCTGAACAGCCTCGGCGCCTCCCCGGATGACACCATGGCTATTCTTCAGGCGCTGCATGAAGCGGGCGCACTCGACGCTGAACTCGTGGTTATCTAAGGAAAGGATATGGTTAACGCAGTCCATCTCAATACGGCGGTTATTCCGGGTGACGTAACCGGAGCGGTGAAGCCGCAAAACCTGGAGCAGGCGGCAGAGCAGTTTGAAGCGATGTTCCTGCGCTCGATGATGAAGGAGATGCGCAAATCCTCCGATGCGCTGTTTGCCGACAACCCGTTTGAGAGCAAACAGCAAAAAATGCTGCGTGATTTCTACGATGACAAAATGGCGTTACACCTCGCCACCACCCGCAGCAGCGGCATTGCGCAGATGATCATGGCGCAATTAGGGCCATCGACACAAAACGCGCTTAAGAACCAACAGGATATGGTCGCTCTTATTCAGCATCCACAAGAGTTGAAAACCCCTGTCGTGCCAACCGGGCATGGCAGCAAGGAGTAAGTCACCCATGAACATTATTAATATTGCCTACAGCGGATTGCAGGCGGCACAGATTGGCCTTGGCGTCACGTCGATGAACGTCGCCAACGCCCTGACGCCGGGCTACACCCGTCAAAGCTCAACCCAAAGTTCCGTAGGGCCGATGGGCGAAGCGGGCATGTCTGCGGGCTCTGGCGTACAGGTCGACAGCATCCGTCGTGTGTCTGATCAGTACCTGGTGAATCAGGTGTGGCAGTCGAACACCAAAGCCAGCTATTACGGCATGACCGATCAGTACACCAGCGCACTGGAAAAAGTGATCGGCACCGACTCCAGCAGCCTGGGGACAGGGTTTGACGACTTTTTCTCGGCGTTAAGCTCCCTCACCACGCAGCCAGAAAGCGAAGCGAATCGCCAGCAGTTGCTGAATCAGGCCAACGCGCTGGCGACCCGTTTTAACAACATGGACGGGTTTATCAGCTCGCAGAAAGATCAAATCCACTCCCAGCGTGGCGCGCTGGTGACACAGGTGAATACCCTTTCCGGGCAGATTGCGGACTACAACCAAAAAATCACCACGGCGGAAGCGTCAGGGGCTAACACCAATACCCTGCGCGATCAGCGAGATGACCTGGTGAAAGAGTTGAGCGGCATTATCGACGTCAACGTGACCGAAGATGACAACAGCAACTACACGGTGGCGCTGAAAGGCGGCCAGCCGCTGGTTAGCGGGCGCACGGCAGGCACGCTGTCGGCGGATTACGACACCGATGGCAACCCTTCGCTGAACCTGAGTTTCTCGAAATCTGACTTCCCGCTGTCGCAGTCCGTGGGCGGAGAAATGGGCTCGTTGTACGACTATGAAACCGGCACGTTGCAGGAGATGCGAGACAGTATTCGCGGCATGGCTGATTCCTTCGCCACCCAGTTTAACGATCAGCTGGCGCAGGGTTATGACCTGAACGGCAACCCGGGCCAGCCGATGTTCACCTATGACCCGAGCAGCCCGAACGGCATCCTTCAGGTCAACGATTTGAAGCCCGACGATATTGCGCTTTCCAGCGCGGCAGGCGAACCGGGCAATGGCGATAATCTGCAGAAGCTTATCGACATTAAAAACAAGAAAGTCGACATTCCGGGGATGGGCAATATGAGCCTGAACGAAGGGGCGGCGGCAATCGTGTCCAACATCGGGATTTTCAGCAAGCAGACCAAAGCCGAGCTGGAAGCGGCGCAAGCCGTCAGCGATCAGTCTCAGACGCAGCGCGATAACGTCAGCGCGGTCAATCAGGACGAAGAGGCGATAAACCTGCAAACCTATATGCAGTCTTATCAGGCCAACATGAAGGTCATTTCGACGGGCAATCAGGTCTTTTCCGACCTGCTGAACCTGTTTTAATCAGGGATGAGGAGAGAACAGTATGCGAATCAGTAGCCTTTACCACTCGCAGGCCATGCTGGCCCAGATGAACAGCAACAACGACCGTCTGAGTAAGTTGATGGAACAGATGTCGACGCAAAAGCGTGTCAACGTGCCATCGGACGATCCGGTGGCCGCCACGCGTCTGGTGCAGCTTAACCGCGAGCAGTCGGCGATTGAGCAGTATCAGCAAAACATCAGCCGCGTGAGCGGGACGCTGTCGGTGCAGGAATCCCACGTTCAGGCGATGAGCGATAACCTGCTGGCGATTAACGACAAGCTGCTGTCGGCCAACAACAGTACCTACAGCGAAAAAGACATGTCAGGCTTTGGCGCAGAACTGTCGTCGATGCTGGACTCGCTGGTGGACAGCATGAACGCACAGAATGAAAACGGCAGCTACCTTTTCTCGGGTACCAAAACCGATACCAAACCGGTGGTGTTCGACGATGCGACCGGCAAGTATGTGTATCAGGGCAACGACGGCACGCGTGAAACCACCGTCGCCAACAGCGTGACGATTCAGGAAAACACCAATATTGCCTCCGTCTTTTCCTCCAGCGGTAACGATCTGGAGATGCTCAATCAGCTGAAGGATCTGAGCGACAAGATGCAGGATCCCACTGCGCACTTTGAAGACTATCAACCGCAGATTGATCAGGTGCTGAAGCTGGAATCGGATTCGCGCGATAAGATTTCTTCGGTCTTCACCGATTTGGGTGGCCGTCAGAATCAGCTCACGCTGCTGGATAACGCGCACGCCGATGTCAGCATGGCTAACGATCAGGTGGTTCATGATCTTTCTGATACCGACTGGGCTGAAACCAGCATGAACATGCAGCTCTATGTCAACTCAGTCCAAATCAGCAACAAGGCCTACAGCATGGTCAGCTCACTCTCATTGTTCGATAACTTGTAATCATGGTCACCCAGGTCTCTTCTAAAACCAGCACGATCCCAACCGCCTCAACGGCGGTTGGGCAGCGCCCGATCGGCGCACCCGAAACGATTCGTCAGTCGTCGGCCGTGGCCGATGTCGCCTCTTCCGGGCGTAATAACGTCTTCCCGGAAGCGGCGATCATTTCTCGTCAGCCTCTGCGCTATAACGTTCAGTTAAATCAGCAGTTGACAGCGGTTCAGCAGGCGGACAGCTATCTGGCGCAAACGGAATCGAAGCTGATGCAGTTACGCCATGCTTATGCGAGTGGGGCAGATAGCCGGAAGGTTTCTTCCGGGTTGAAGCAGCATCTCGATGGGCGGAGTGAACTGTCAGGCGGCACGGTCGACAGACAGTTCGCGCTGCGCTTACAGCAGAGCAGCAAGGTGAATTTCAGCCTGGCGGGCCTGGATAAGCTGGTGGAAAATCCGCAGGGGGAGACGCTGGTTTTTTCCCTGGGTGGCGATAAACGCGAACTGGCGGCGGTGACCCTGCCAAAGCAGGACAACCCTCGCCAGGTGCTACGCCAGATGAATCTTGGGTTAGGACGGTTGGGTATCCATGCTCAACAGGGCAAAGACGGGCAAACCAGTTTCAGCGTGGATGAACAACGCTGGGGCCGGGTGAGCGAGTACCTGAGCGTGCGCGGGGAAGGGCAGAATTTCCCCGCGGATGCGTTCACGATGCTGACTCCGAAAGCGGAATCTTCGCAGGAAGATGTGCTGCAACAGGTCACCCAGGATCGCAAACAGGTCAGCAGCTCTATGCTGAATCAGGTGATGGATAATATTGTGAAGCAGCGTAGCCGCCTGAATCAGCATCAGGGGCGTGCCGCCAGCCGTATTGATGATTTAGCCCCGCCCATGTCAGCCGCTCAGGCGCAAAACACTTCGCAGGCACTGGGAGACATTCTGGCGAACAGTGGCGAGAGTTATGAGAGCTTCTCCCGGGCGCTCTCAGCCCAGGGGAATGTCCGCCTGGCGACGGTGAAGAACTTGCTGAGTTGACCGCTATAAGGAAGGTCAGAGTGGGAAAACCACGCCTTCCTTACCAATCATTAACGTCCTCTGATTATCGTCCTGCGCTTGCATCCACAAATCGGTGTGGGTCAGCATCTCAATATATTCCCAGGCCATCGATGATTTCACGGTTGATGAAGTGAGCACCGGGCTGAACTTATAGTTGTAGCGATCGTCATACTTCTTCACTTCCACCATATTGCCTTTGATGAGAAAGTCCGGGTCTTTCGGGTCTGTGAAGGTCGCCAGAATACAGTCATCAAGCACCTGAATATCCATGTTGTACATCTCCTGCTGATGCGACATTAAATCGACAAAACCGATTTTTATCGTCTTCTGGTGCTTGTTCATCAGGAAGCGAGGCGAATGCAGCGTGTGCCATGCAAATGTCCCTGCCAGTCCTATGCCCAGCGCCAGAATGAAGAGCCAGAGTGTCTTATTTACAGGTTGCCATTTCATTCAGTGTACTCATGGTATTGTCAAAGATGGAGCGATTCAGGGCCGCGTTGTCGCTGTGCCAGTGATAGAAATAGAGAATGGTCTCTTTGTCCTCACAGCGGCTTTTCAGGACGAAGGTGTAGTTCAGCGTTTGTTGCACATAGTGGTAGTAAACCGTCATGTCCACGGAACGGGCTTTCAGCGTCTGGTTTAGCTGGCTGTAAGTGTCCTTCAGGCGACTGAACAGATACATGTCCGTTTGGTCGACATCGTCGTCAGTGGTGTTTTTGACTTCATACATCGTAATGTGATCGAACACTTTTTGCTGGCGAGATGACAGCGTCAGTTGGGAAGCATTCACTTTCATGAGCCAGGTTCCACCCATTGCGACCAGCAGGCTCAAGGCCATCGCTGCGAAAACAACCAACAGGCGGAAAGACGCGCTGCGTGGTTCGCGGGCGGCTGGTTCAGGAACGGCCGTAACTTCGGGCACGCTCTGGACTTCTGCGCAGTGAAGACAGACTTCCACAGGCTGGTTTTCATTCACCAGCGTGACGTCCTCCGTGACGTACTCCTCTTCTGTCTCTTTGTTGTCGAAGGTTTCCGTCAGTTCCGCATTCTGGTTAGCGGCGGATATCTCAGACTCCTCTTTTTCAACCTGAGTGCAATATTCCGCTTCGAGAATGTAGCCCTTTTTTGGCAGCGTTTTGATGATGCGCTGCTGCTTCCCGTCATCTTCCAGAGCAGCACGCAGCGCATGAATGGCGTTAGGCAGGCTGTTGCTGCCGATGACACGGCGTTCCCAGACCAGCGCAGTGAGCTCTTCACGGGACATAATACGGCCCGCGTTTTCCAGCAGCACTTCGAGAAGCTTTATCTGATACTCACCCAGACGCTTCTTTTCACCGTTGGCTAAGTGGATGAGCGACCCCGTCGGCGAGTCCACCAGCCAGTTGTTAACCGAGTAAAAATACTTTTGCATAATGATCAAATGAACAATGGCCTAATAGAGTAAGCACAAAAGCACCCGTCGTAATAACCCAGCGTGAGAGAAATCCTTTCTTGAGGGAGCGATGCAATAGCTGTGCCGTGAGGATGATGTTTTCATCGGTGAACTGTTTTCTACCGAGATATTAATCACATTTCAATCTGTTAATCTGTTTAAAATTACATTGAGGGAGTATTAATTAACGTTTTTAGACGATTTTTTTGAGATTATTTTGCTATTTAACTCATTGTTTTATATTCATTAATTTTATTGGTGGTGAGTTTTTATTACATGAAATCCAGATTCTTTAAAATTTAAAATTGAATATTCTTAATGTTGATGGGTTGTGTCTTTTTTGTTTTTTCAAGGCGAGATTATTGTTTGTAAATGGCAATAAATAATCAGCGTTAATACTAATAAAGGAGTAGGCGACAGGCGTCAGTTTCAGACGTTAATAAACAGGTTGTTTTAGCTCTCAGGAAGAAACGGTAAAGCAGGGTATAGGCGCTGGCCCGGAACGCCTGGCAGCGAGTATAATTTTCCCCTGGCATGCACCTTGCTCGCCTCAGGAGGCTCGATGAACATCAGCGACGTTGCAAAAAAAACCGGATTGACCAGCAAAGCGATTCGTTTCTACGAAGAGAAAGGGCTGGTGACGCCGCCTTTGCGAAGCGATAACGGCTACCGCACCTACTCGCAAAAGCATCTTGATGAGTTGACGCTGCTGCGTCAGGCACGTCAGGTGGGGTTCAATCTGGAAGAGTGTGGTGAGCTGGTCAACCTGTTCAACGATCCCGCTCGCCACAGTGCCGATGTGAAAGCGCGAACCTTGCAAAAGGTGGCGGATATTGAACGCCACATTGAGGAGCTTCAGGGAATGCGTAAGCAATTACTCACTCTCGCCGAAGCCTGCCCGGGAGATGACAGCGCCGACTGTCCGATTATCGATAATCTTTCCGGCTGCTGTCATCGTAAGGCCTGATCAGTGAGGGCGCACCTTTAAGGTGATCCCTTCCACGGCAATGACTTCCACGCGTGTGCCTGCTGGCAAATCTTCATCAGCCGCCACGGGCCAGGAGCTGTCGCCCACTTTGACGTGCCCTCGTCCGTTGTTTAGCGCGACATCAAGTGTAAACACCTTGCCAACCAGTTGCTGACCACGCTGATTTAACTGACTGTCGGCGCGGGGCTGTTGTTTCACGCGATTGGCCAGCCAACGCCACCACAGCCAGGCGGCCAGCAGCGTCAGGACGGCGAACATCACCCCTTGCCACTCCCAGCCAAACGGCAGAAGCCACACCAGCAGGCCGGTGATGATAGCCGCCACGCCGCTCCACAGCAGATACCCGTTCCCGCCCAGCATTTCCGCCGCCAGCAGCAAACCGCCGAGGCTTAGCCAGAAGATGTGCGGGTGTGTGAGAAGGGCGTCCATCATCTGTTTTTCCGCTCAGTCGCGCTGTCTTTCATCAGTTCGGCGATCCCGGCGATAGAGCCCATCAGGCTGCTGGCATCCAGCGGCATCATCACCACTTTGCTGTTGTTAGCCGAGCCAATCTGCTGCAGCGCGTCGGTGTATTTCTGCGCCACGAAGTAGTTCACCGCCTGAATGTCACCGGCAGCGATAGCTTCGGACACCATCTGCGTTGCGCGGGCCTCTGCTTCGGCGGAACGTTCGCGGGCTTCGGCTTGCAGGAACGCAGACTGACGCTCACCTTCGGCTTTGAGGATCTTGGACTGTTTTTCCCCTTCCGCTTTGACGATTTCGGCCTGACGGATCCCTTCGGCTTCAAGGATATAAGCACGCTTGGTACGTTCGGCTTTCATCTGGGCGTTCATCGCATCAATCAGTTCGGCCGGTGGGCGAACATCACGGATTTCGATACGGGTGATTTTGATGCCCCACGGATTGGTGGCTTCGTCCACGATGTGCAGCAGGCGAGTGTTAATGCTGTCTCGCTGAGAGAGCATTTCATCCAGCTCCATCGAGCCCAGCACGGTACGGATATTGGTCATGGTCAGGTTGATGATCGCCAGCTCAAGATTGCTGACTTCATAGGCTGCTTTCGGGGCATCGATAACCTGAATAAAGCATACGGCATCAATCGCAACGTTGGCGTTGTCTTTGGAAATGACTTCCTGCGAAGGGATATCGAGAACCTGTTCCATCATGTTGATCTTGCGACCAATACGGTCCATAAACGGCACTACCAGGCTCAGCCCCGGTTGCAGTGTTTTGGTGTAGCGGCCGAAGCGTTCTACCGTCCATTGATAGCCCTGCGGCACAATTTTGACGCCTGCGCCGACAATCACCAGCGCGACAAAGATTAAGACGGGAATAAAGACGAGCATGAAAACCTCCTGTTTTTTGCCTGATAGCCAACGGCCTTCGTCAGCCCGAGAACAGAAAGTATAACTTTTATCCTTCTCAGCGCGAAGGCCGCAGGCATACAATATCGGGGAATAAGCGTAATAAACGGGAAAACAATGAAGGAATTATTGCAGGTCAGCCAACTGGGGTTTATGTCTGGTGAGACTCCCCTCCTGAATAATATCAATCTGCGGCTTTGCGAAGGGCAATTTACGCTGATAACCGGGCCTTCCGGGTGTGGAAAAAGTACCTTACTGAAGATAATTGCCTCGCTGCTGAGCCCAACGTCCGGCAGCATTCATTTTTGCGGCGAAGATATCATGCAGCTCTCCCCTGAAGCCTACCGCCAGCAGGTTTCTTACTGCGCGCAAACTCCTGCGCTGTTTGGCGAAACGGTCTATGACAACCTCATTTTCCCGTGGCAAATACGGGATAAACGCCCGGAGCCGAAACAATTGCTGGCGGATTTGGCACGTTTTAATCTTCCGGAAGAGACGCTGCAAAAATCCATTCATTCGTTGTCTGGTGGTGAAAAACAGCGAATATCGCTGATCCGCAATCTGCAATTCTTACCGAAAGTGTTATTGCTCGACGAAATTACCAGCGCGCTGGACGAGAGTAATAAGCGTAACGTGAATGAGATTATTCATCATTATGTGAAGGAGCAGAATGTCGGCGTGTTGTGGGTCACCCATGATAAAGACGAAATAAGCCACGCCGATGATGTTATTACCCTGAAACCGCAGGCAGGTGGAATGGAGGAGCGCGCAGATGGGCGAGCATAATATTTCCAATGAGTCGCTGGCGCTATCGATGATGCTGGTGCTGGTGGCGATTATTGTCAGCTATCGGGAAAAACTGGCGCTGGAGAAAGAGATCATCTGGAGCATCTGCCGGGCCGTTATCCAACTGGTAATTGTCGGCTACGTGCTGAAAACGATTTTTAACGTCAATAACGCGTTGCTGACCCTGCTGATGGTGCTGTTTATCTGTTTCAACGCGGCGTGGAATGCGCAAAAACGCAGTAAATACATCAGTCAGGCGTTTGTGTCGTCGTTTATCGCCATCACCACCGGGGCAGGGCTGACGCTGGCGGTATTGGTTTTCTCTGGCGCGATTACCTTCACGCCGATGCAGGTGATCCCGATTTCAGGGATGATCGCCGGCAACGCGATGATTGCGGTGGGGTTGTGCTACAACAATCTCGGACAGCGTTTCAGCAGCGAGCAGCAGCAAATTCAGGAGAAGTTGAGCCTCGGCGCAACGCCGAAAATGGCGTCTGAACGTTTGATTCGCGAGAGCATTCGTGCGTCGCTGATCCCAACGGTGGATTCAGCCAAAACGGTAGGATTAGTCAGCTTGCCGGGAATGATGTCAGGCCTGATTTTTGCCGGAATCGACCCGGTGAAAGCGATTAAGTATCAGATTATGGTGACGTTTATGCTGCTCTCAACCGCGAGCCTGTCGACCATTATTGCCTGCTATCTGACGTACCGGAAGTTCTATAACTCGCGCCACCAGTTGGTGGTGAAGCAGCTAAAAAATCCGGGCGGCTGACGCCTTACCCGGACTGTTTGCGTTACCGTAGGCCCGTGCAAGCGAAGCGCCGCCGGGCATTCAGCAAAGGGGTTAGTAAAGCAGAGAGTAAAGCTGACGGCGGTATTTCGAGGCCAGTGCGTCCCCGGTGCCGAGTGCCGCAAGGATTTCCTGCATCATCTTGCGCGCCTGGCCGTCTGCCGCACCTAAATCTTTCTTCAGATGGCTGAACAGCAGTTCCAGCGCTTCTTCATTACGGCCGACCTGATGCAGTTGCAGCGAGAGCTGAGAAGCCAGCGCGGCGTCTTCAGGATTGGCTGCCACTTGCTGCTGTAGCTGCTGAATCTCTGGGGTATCAGCGGCTTGTTTCAGCAGCTCGATTTGCGCGACCAGCCCTTGATAGCGGGTATCCTGATCCTGCAACGGCACGGTTTTCAGCGTCGCTTCTGCGTCTTCAGAACGGTGCAGCGCGATTTGGGTTTCCGCCAACAGCAGGCCAATCTGGCTGTCCTGACCGGACAACTGCCAGGCCTCTTTCAGCAGCGGCAACGCTTCGTCGTGTTTGCCTTCCTGCATCAGGGCCATCGCCTGCTGAGCTTTCAACTCTTCTTCACGCGGCAGCACTTTGTCGAGCAGCGCACGAACCACTTCTTCCGGCTGCGGGCCCTGGAAGCCGTCAACCGGCTGACCGTTCTGGAACAGATAAACGGTTGGAATGGCCCGCAGACCAAACTGCGAGGCGATCATTTGCTCGGCGTCGCAGTCCAGTTTCGCGAGGATAAACTGTCCGTTGTACTGAGTCGCGAGGCTTTCCAGCATCGGGGTTAACTGTTCGCAATGCTGGCTGCGAGGAGACCAGAAGTAGAACAACACCGGTTTGGTGACCGACTGCTCCAGCGTCTGGTGCAGGTTAGCTTCGGTAATGTTAACGATATACTGTGCAGTCATGAGGCACTCTCTATAGTCGAATTCAGAGGATATCTCTGTTACATGGGGGCTTTGGCCACAGCTTCAACTCAGCCCTGTAAAATTTTGTCCATCATCCGCCCGGGTAACAGGCGCTTAAGCAGCATCACCGCATGAGTGACCAGCGTCACCGGATAGCGCATTTTTGGCCTGTCGCTGGTGAAAGCATGGCGTACTTTGTCCACGACGGCTTCCGGCCCCAGCGTAAAACGTGCAGCAATGCCTGGGTTTTCCACCGGCTTATCGGCCTGTGACTGATTAACGTTTTCGGTGAAGCGGGTACGGATCGGGCCGGGTTCAATCAGGCTGACTTTGATTCCGCTGTAGCGAAGCTCCATGCGTAATGCGTCGGACCACGCTTCCAGCGCATATTTACTGGCGGCATAAGCCCCTCGGCCTGGGGTGGAAATCAGCCCCATCACCGACGAAGTCATCACAATACGGCCTTCGCCGTGCGGTTCCATGGCGGGCAGCAGGCGCATGGTTAACTGGTGGGCACCGAAGAAGTTAGTGGAGAATTGTTGCTCGACCTGAGCACGACTCAGCGTACTTAATGGGCCATACAGCCCGTATCCGGCGTTATTGAAAATGCCGAACAGGCGGTTGTCGGTGAGGGCAAGAATTTCATCGGCGGCACGATCGACGCTTTCAGGAGAGTCCAGATCGAGAACGATCCCGACCAGTCCTAATTCTGCCATGCGCGCCACGTCTTCTGGCTTACGGCAAGCGGCCAGCACGCGAAAACCCTGACGTTTCAGTTCCAGCGCACTTTCCAGCCCGATTCCACTGGAACATCCTGTTATTAAGACCGTTTTTTGCATAACTTTACCTGAAGACAACTCGCGACTCTCAGGAGTCGTGTTTAACTAAGGGAGCCAGGCGTGTCGCCATCCAGTCGGCGATAAACGGCTGGGCGTCACGATTGGGGTGAATACCATCATCCTGCATCCACTGCGGTTTCAGATAGACCTCTTCCATGAAAAACGGCAACAGAGGAATAGCGAACTCGCTGGCAAGCTTCGGATATATCGCGCTAAATGACTCATTATACCGACGGCCATAGTTTGCAGGCAGACGAATTTGCATCAGCAGGGGTTTGGCGTTGGCCGCTTTGACCTGGGTGAGAATGGTGCGCAGGGTTTCTTCAGTTTGCTGCGGCTGGAACCCACGCAGGCCGTCATTGCCGCCAAGTTCGACCAGCACCCATTTGGGCTGGTGCTGTTTCAGCAGGGCGGGCAGGCGCGACAGCCCCTGCTGCGAGGTGTCACCGCTAATACTGGCGTTGACAACTTCCGTCTTCGGCTGCCACTTTTCATTCAGCAGCGCAGGCCATGCGGCGGTTGCCGCCATGCGATAGCCCGCACTCAGGCTGTCACCCAGAATCAGCAGCGTGTCGGCAGCCGCGGCGCGAAAGCTTAACAGAATCAGAAACAGGAAAGGCAAATGCCAGCGGAAAACATACTTGATAGATTTTCCTAACCTCTTGAAGCTGATTGAAATCACAGGCTAACCCTCGTTTTTACTGAGTTTGTGGTGAATCTCAACTCTGTTTAATGCTGAGAGAATATCACGGTAACAGTATAAAAAAGTGTCCCTCTGGAGTAACCTCGAAAAAAATCAGAATCCGAGGGACACGCTTTGCTAACCAATGCCCACATCCAAAACGCTTCTCCCAGAGAACGCGAGTACATGATTACCGATAGCGGTGGTCTGGCAATCCTCATAAAACCCAACGGCTCAAAGCTGTGGCGCTTCAGATACACCCTGAACGGCAAAAAACAGAAATTATCCATAGGTGTTTACCCGGACGTTACCCTGTCTGCTGCCCGCATACAGGCCGCGAACGCTCGTGCGAAAGTAGCGCAAGGTATCAGTCCAGTCGATGAGAAGGCCAAAGCGATTGAATCAAACCGCTCAGGCAGCGCATTCAGAGACGTTTACTCCGAGTGGTATCAGTCCAGAGTTTCCCGATGGGCTGATAGTTATGCGCGAAACATAACACGCCTGTTTGATATGCACATCCTGCCCGCTATCGGCAGCCGTCCCGTGGCGAATATTGAACCGCCTGATGTCCTCAAGCTCTTGAAGAAAATCGAGGCCAAAGGTTCGACAACGGTGGCGGGAAATGTACGCGCCAGATGCTCAGAGGTTTTCGCCTTTGCTGTAATAACTGGCAAGGCCAAATATAACCCCGCCAGAGATTTAACAGGCGCACTACAACGCCACAAAAAAGGTCACTTCGCATCATTAGACGCCTCAGAGATAGGGGCGTTTCTGAGCGTTCTCACAACGTCTGGCGAAAGCCTGATTGTCATATCGTTAATTCGCCTCCTGATGCTTACCGGATTGCGTCCGACTGAAGCCCGTGAAGGGGCATGGCTTGAAGTGGATTTTGATGCCGCACTGTGGCGCATCCCCGCCGAGCGAATGAAGGGGGATAGGCCGCACGTTGTCCCGCTTTCCCGGCAGGTGCTCGATATCCTCAAATTCATGCACTCCATCACCGGGCCGCACGGCCTGATATTCCCAAACCAACGTGACGCGCTGCGAGCGATGTCCCCCGGACTTGTTGGTAATCTGATACACCGCTGCGGCTACGGAAAGGAGGCCACAGGGCACGGCTTCAGGCACACCATGAGCACCGTCCTGCATGAGCAGGGCTATAACACAGCTTGGATTGAGGCCCAGCTCGCGCACGCCGATAAAAACACAATCCGCAGCACATACAATCACGCCCAATACCTCGACAACCGCCGCGAGATGCTCCAGTGGTACGCGGACCACATCGACGAACTGCATCGTGCCGAAACCCCTCTTTCCGTTACCGCTGGTGGTTCTCATGACTGAACGCAACGACGATGAGCAGCATAAAAAGCCACGCAAGACCGATCATTTACAAAGGATGATGAGCGCGAAAGCCAATGAGATAACGAAGCTCGGAATCAAACTTTTCCTTGCGAATAAACAATTTGAGCAACTCAAGACATGTGAAAGCGAGTTGTTGAGGGGAGAGGATCCAATAGCCATCCAAGGGGACTTACGGCCCCACGATATTACGGATTTTCTACTTGATAAGTACGTTAATCAGTATCGTGAAAACTATGGATATATCGGCGGTGTGTCTGCTGACCTGTACGCATCAAAAGATGTAACACGGCAGATTCTTTGCGAATTTGCAGCCACGCTCATCGAAATGATTGCGGATCAGGTCATGGAGAATATCGCCACAATGGAAACAATGCTCAATCTGAAAGGCACGATAACAACCCCCGGACACGAACCGGGCGGCCTTTATGCCGCTATATGCAAATCAGTCGGCGTGAATCTCGACACCTCAAACCATAAAGAAAAGCCTGCAATAATTAAAACTGCGCTGGAAAGCTGGCAGCTTGATAACGCATTCGCCGAGAGCTGTAGAATTATGCGGCACTGGGCAAAGATGGAGCATACCCAGAGAACCAGCGGAGGCAAGGGCACCCAGCCTGTAGTCACTATTGCGGGGCGTGATGAAATTCGGGAGCAGTATATAGCTAACCCCGGCATATCGATTCCTGACCTTATGAGATTGCTCCAGCTAATGAGGTGGAATCTACCAGGCAAAAGAACTATTGAGCGATATACGAAGGACTTGCGACAGTGTCACAAAAGGTGAGTGGCATTGTTAATTTAGTCATTTAAATTCAAATGGCTGCAATATTTACAATTGCGGTCGCTAGCGGCTGACGCAACCGGGAAAAACAAATCTCCAAAATGCTTCTCACTGACACAGCAATAGTTAATGAGGGGCGTTTTTATGTTGACAACACTATCCAATCTGAAAGATCATTCGCCAGCACCTGCAAAATCAGGTGTACCGGATTGGCGTCTGGTAATAGTCAAAGGCGATAATTACGCCGCGAATAGCGGTTTTTTATTGTCTAAAATCAGCATGCCTACAATGGTGGGGCTGGTTGTGGGGTCCTTCACGGGACGCCGGGAGCCTTTGACGCCGGTACGCCAATCCGCAATCAGTCTCACCACCCAACGATTGGCGTCGTTTGGTGGTGATTTAAAATCACTGTCAAAGGAGATCGCCACCATGGCTGTCTACGCCCACGCTCGCCTAAAAACCTTCATCTTTGCCGCCGTTGAGCGTGCAAACCTCAAATCCCCCCACCCGATAATGCTGCGCATCACCGCCGCAACCGAACGCGCTGCCCGTCAAACTGTGAGCCGTCAATACGTGCTTTCCTTCGCTGGCGTCATCCAGAACGGAGGGGCTGCATAATGGCTATGTCCCCACAATGCTGGAACCCGCAACCATTCGACCCTAAATACAAGTGGATTCGCTTAGACGAAGTCAAAGAAATCGTATTCCGCAGCGAGCAGGTGATCTATGCCCATATGGGCAAAGGAGCCTTCCCCGTCCCGGCCAAATTGTCCCCACGTATCAGCGTATGGCGTGAAGATGAAGTTAAACAGTGGCTTATCGATTCAACCAAAGCTAACGGTTATGCAGTTGTGGAGGGTGGCGAATGAAAACCATCCGCACATCTCAGACCGTATCCAACGTTGTAACCGCTGGCGAGACGTTCGCCAGCATCATTCCCGTCGACACTGCGATTATCAACAAGGTTGAAACCAGCATCGTTAGCGCTCGCGCCCTGCATTCTGCGCTGGGAGTTGATACACGATTCAGCGATTGGATTAAGCGCCGCATTGCCGAATACAAGTTCGGCAAGGATGTTGATTATGTGATTGTTGAAATTTTGAGCGACTCAAAATTGAGTAGCGCAAAAAGCCGCCAGCAAGTCACACATGATTACCTAATCACTCTGAGCATGGCTAAAGAGCTGGCGATGGTGGCAAGCACCGAACAAGGCCGCGCCATTCGTCAGTATTTCATTAAATGCGAGGAGGAGCTTAGAAAGGTCGCACCACTGAAGGCAGCAGACCATCGCCGCGACCTAAAAATAAACCTTCATGTTGCTGACCATTATAAGACCATGTGCGATGCCCTGATACGCCTCAGAGCCGCAGCAGGAAAGGAAACCAAGGATTTCCACTACGCTAATGAGTCAACCATGATTGACCGCATGGTGCTGGCCGGGCTGACTGCGAAAAAGTGGGCAGAGGTAAACGGCTATTCCGGCAGTCCTCGCAGCCATATGAACCGCTTCCAACTGATGCACATGTCCTATCTGGAGCTGACGAATACCGCCTTTATCGAGGCCGGGCAAAGTTATCACGATCGTAAGGCCACGCTCATTGCCCTGTCTCAAAGCTGGCTAGCCCGCAAAGCCGCAGTAATCATTGCTGGGGAGGATTATTGATATGCTCTCATCATCAATCTACCCAGCAGCAGGCACCGCCAGCGCTATCAATGCCCATTACGCCGCACTCATCACCCGCAGCAATGCGGGTAAGGCTGTCCTGCCTGATGAGTGGCGCGACGTTGCCAGTGCCGCCCTGCATCTCCTGAAAGAGCAGAGCATCGCAACCGCTGCGGCTGGCGTTCTGTCCGGTGAATCTGCGCTGGTGGCCTATCAGGAAGAGATTGCACAGCAGCACGTTTACCGCGCTCAGGCCGTGTCTAGCAACCAGTTCCGCAACGGCCTGCCACCCGAAGGCTTTGAGTGCCAGCGCTTCGGAAAGCACATCTACGGAAAGAAAACCGGGTACTTAGGTATCCATGTCATCGTCACCAAATCAAATGCCCCTTCCGTCCCGGCTGGCACTTACCTGCGTCTGTTCGACAGCGGCAAGATTCACCGGGGATCACTTCGCTGGTATTCAGAGTTCGACACGCTGACTATCCGGCTGGAAAGCGGCTTAAAGACTGAAATCAAGGAAGGTAAAGCGCTGTACAACAAACAGCATTTTCTTGTTACGCACGTCAAGGAGGGCGGGAAACTGCCCGTATCGATTGTTATGGAAAAACTGGCAGCCATGGAGGCTAAAAAACATGGGTAAGAAAATCAGCGCCGCTAGACGGCGGCGAATTGCTGCAAAGCGCAAAGCGACTGGAGCAGCACAAACAAGAAGAGATGCAGGGCTTGCAACCGCAGCCGCAGAGCACAGGGGGCGACATGCAGTAAAGGCCACCGTGATTGAGCCTCTCAATCGAGGTGATCGCGGCTACACCGTTCGCGTTCGCGTGGAGGAAACCAGCTATCCACGCCCCTACGACATGAAAACTATGTCGATATGTCCTACCGACATCACTGCGATGGAGACCCTGAGCAAGCTCATTCCCGGCGCTTTGGTGGCTGTTTGCGGGGTGACATGGCACGGCGGGCGGCGCTATCGATGGCTGAAGGCTGACGCCAAAACCGCCATTGTGAGCATGTCAGCCCCGGATAATTCAGTACCACAACCCCAGCAGTAGCAAAGCCGTTACCAGCAGTCCACGGACGGGCTGAATCGGAACAAGAGAGCACCATCATGAATCAACATATCACCACGAATACACCATTTAGCCAGGTGAAAGCCCGCATCATGGCGGAGGGTTGGCGCGACGCGCTTGCCCCGCTGGGCATTCCTGAGCCGCAGGGTTCCAAAAAACACACCTGCCCGATATGTGGCAACGCTGACAGCTTCAGAATCTACGACAATGGCAAGAAAGTCGGTTCGTATATCTGCACCTGTGGCGCGGCTGGCATTGGATTTAACATGCTTGAACTGGTGGCTCGTATGCGCTGCGGCTGTGCGCCAGACAACAAGCCAGACGGAAAGCAAATTAAACAGGCTGCGCAAATTATTGATGAGGCCTGCGGCTGGGGTTACTTCCGGCAGAGCATGACCAGCGAAGAGCGGGAAGCAATGGACGCACAGCGCAAAGAGAACGAGCGGATTGCAGCCGAAAAGCGGCGCGAACGGGAAGCCGGGGCAGAGCAGCAGGCCGCAGAATCCCGCAAATTGATGCACAAACTACTGAGCGACGCGAGTCCGGGGGAATGTCTGTACCTGACCCGCAAAGGCTTCGCCTCTGAATATCAGCGCCTTTCCGTCACTGCTGATGGCACCGGGATTGCTGAAATCCACAATATCAATGGCGAACTGGTGAACGTACAGCGCCTGCTGGCGGTTCCGTTCCCTGACGGACGCAGTAAAGACCCGATGAAGGGCCTGCCAGTGGCTGGCATGTTTATTCCTGTCAGCACCCCCGAAAAGCCTAATAACACCCTCATCATTGCCGAAGGGTATGCCACCGCGCTCAGTGTATCGATCTCTGCGCCGTTTTCTCGCGTTATTGCGGCAATGAATGCGGTCAACCTGATAAGCGTCTCCACGGCATTCAGGGAGCGTTTTCCGGCACTTGAGATAGTCATCGCCGCAGATAATGACTATCACGCCCCCGGCGATGTTGATGCCAACGGCAAGACAAAAGCCAATACAGGCATTCTTAAAGCCAAAGAGGCCGCACGTGAATCTGGTGCGCTGGTGGTGTTTCCGGGCTGTCTGGGACGTAAAAAACAGGACTGGGACGATGTGCGGGCAGAGGCAGGCATTGAGCGTATGACTGAAGAGTTTAACCGCGAACTGGCGAAGGCCAGAAAGGAGCGGGACGAGAAGGGTGCGGCCCCTGCAACCATTCACGCGCCTTACCATGAAACAACCGCCAAAAAGCAACGCATCGCCATCGTTCCGGCTGGCTATGATTTCAGCATGGGCGTCTCTGACGACTTTGAAAAATGGAACCTGACGCGCGACGCAATCCCGCAGCACCTTGTAAGCATTAAAGCGTTATACGCCTGTATTCATTGGATTCTTTGCCAGAGCCGCAGCCAGCGCAAGGCTTACATCATGCACGAGCCGTCTGTGCGTGGGAAAGAGGACGAAAAGCGGGTTACAGACTGCAACAGCACTGTAATTTGTGTGGGCGTGGATGTTATCGGGCGCGGCAGTGTTGAAGGTGAAGCCTGTCTCACGCTGGAAAGCGATACGGGCAGACGCATCACCATCAAGCAGAGTGAGATTACCCCGAAGTATATCCGCACCGCGCTGGCGTCTATTGGTGGCGCACCAGACCAGAGCACAAAGGCCATGGAGATGATCGCAACGATATTTTCATGGAAGCCCGTCCCTGATTTTACTTATTCGCTGCTCCCCGGTTGGCACCGATTGCAGGATGAGGGCGGAAAGGCGCGGTATAACTTCACGTCACTGAACGGGAAAACCTACGGCCCTAACGCCAGCACGCATTGCGCACTGCTAACCCTGCCTGAAGATGTTGCCCCGCTTTCCATCACCGCGCTCGATGACTGGCGCGACAACGTGGCAGCACTGGCAGCAGGCAATCCCGTTATGGTTTTCTGCATCCTGTATGCGCTCGCTGCACCGTTTTACCGGATGGCGACCGACAAGGCGAAAGCTGAAATGCCGATAGTACACATTTTCGGGGCAACCACTCAGGGTAAGACAACGGCATTAAAAGGCGCTGCCAGCGTACTGGGTAAACCAGACCGCTCAATGTATGGATGGTCAGCCACGGGTTACGGCCTGACCCAGATAGCGACAGCGATGAATAACGGATTACTCATTCTTGATGAATTGCAGCTTGCCGGGACGGGCGACAGCTCTGAAGGCCAGAAACTCAGCAAGACTTTCCGCGAACTGAGTGAGGGCAGTGGCAAGATTCAGGGCAAGCCTATTGGCTATGGCTTCACCAAAACGCCACGGTATGAAACGGCTATCCTCTCCTCTGGCGAGCTGTCAGCAGAGACCTTCATCGAGTCGAAAGGTGGTGATACGTCGGGCGGCGTTGGGGCGCGACTGCTTGATATTCCGTTTATCCCATATACCGAGCTTCATGGTTATGCGGACCCCCGTTCGTTCGTGGAAGCATTTGAAGCCAACGCCGCCCGGTACTACGGTGCGCCACTCGATGCCGCGCTTTCTGAGTTCTGCAATATTGATAACGCCGAACTGCGAGAGAAGATAGCAGAGCAGGTGAGTGGCTTTATGAACTGGCTCAAAGAGCAGACAACCGACCCCGTTGTTATTCGTGCGTTGTCAAAGCTGGCCCCGGTCTTTGCCATCGGCTTGCTAACGCAGCACGTCACTGGTTTTACTGATGGTGATGTTACCTCCACGTTTACCGCGCTGATTGACGCATACGCAGAGCATAACGGCACCGGGAACCGTGATGCCCGCAAATTCACTGACGCGCTTCACACCGCCATTGTGGAAAACCGTGCCCACATTGCCCCGAAAAACATCACTGACGGCGCGGATAGCCGCTACATCGACAATCGGGCGGGATTCTTTGAGACGAAGAGAATCAGCGAAGATAGTGACGATTCCTATCCAGTATGGTTATTGCGCCCGGATTTCATAAAGTCCGTTATGCCATCAATGAGCTACATGAAAAAGCTGGAAGCAATGCGACAGGCCGGGCGCTATGAGTGGCCTAACGCTGTAACCGATGGCGATAAGCCAATGACTGAATCCAATGCGACGATGATGCTCAAGGTTCGAACAGGGCATAAAGAAGGCAGGACAAACGTCAGATTGGTAGTTATTTCCGGCGTGGATGGATTTGGATCCTAATCAGTCCACAGCGTAGCAATCAAATGTAGAAGATAACAATATGAATACTGAGAACAAAGCAAGCAATACGGCACTTCTGGGGCTGCATATCAGTAACGACCCATATAACGGCGCATACATCGAAGCTGCTATCACGACAGACGGCAGGCGCATCCCATTTATTGTTGAACATGATGGCGAGCTTGTGCCAGTCGGAAGCGTGGAGCCTGTCCCGGAAGGTGTGATACACCCCGTACCATTTCAGTATAAGCGACACTACCCAGCCGGGCTAAGGACGGATATTGATTTCGGCGTTGATTATCAGACTGTGGCAGACAGTGGGGAATTGCAGCCATATAGCCACCAGTAAGCTATAACCCACGCCCCACCTCTCCAGTAGACCCACAAAGCGAAAAAAAGCAGCCTTAACGGAATAGGGCTGCATTTCACCGCGCTAGCCCCTCCTTTCTGTGGTTTCCGCAAAAATAATTTTTTGCTCATTTGTTGAGCTCAACCCAACGAGCCGACACTTCCTGACTGTGATACGTTCTTTTTTTGTTCTAAGTATACGAGGTGGCTACAAATTAAAACGCCACATGTAGCCAAAAAATGGCAATTTGTAGCCACCTTTGTAGCCATATTTATAATGTTTAAAGTTCATATAAATTATATTGTTACTGTTTTAAAATGGTGAATATATGCATGTGGCTACATGGCTACACGGGATTTGCTCTCGCATATGGGAAAATATTTTATCGGGTAATGAAATCCCGACCGCGCCATCATGATTTCATCTATACATGTATATGGTTTTTCCGTGTAGCCATGTAGCCACCCGGCAAAGCCTTATTCGACTGGATTTTGTTGGAACTAATGAGAGTTGAAAAAGTGGCTACAAAGGTGGCTACATTGGCTACAAAATAGGGAAAGTGGCTACACCACGTCGCCAACGGATAGCACCTCCCGGCACTGAGAGCACTGACGACAGAATCCCGGCAAACTCACTTGCTCAACGGGTTCCGGTGGGTGTCCTCAAAGTTGAGGCCCCGCAGTAATTAACCGCCCCCTTTCCGTCACCGCAAACAGGACTATACCAATCAGGCAGGCTGCACTTTCCCAACCATAGCAGTGATACCGCCGAAATGGTTTCAGTAGTCCTATTAGGTTTGTGGCGCTGGTGGGCGGCTGAAGGCTACGGGTGCGGGTTGTCTGTCAACTGGCTCTTATACTTAAAATAACCATGCTCTTTAAGTGGATTCTCGTAGACTTTGCATCGGAAAAATCCAAAAATAAATATAACGATTGGCGTTGACAAGGATGGTACTTATGAACTGGTTATTCTACTTGGGGTACTGGTGGCGAGTGGTAAAACTCGAAGGTAATAACGCCTTTGCTCTTCTCCCTCCTATTGGACGGGCCAATCTGATGGTTTCCGAATCAAAGCTGCGCGATATCGTCAAGGCTCACTGGGGTTTTAACCCTACTTACTAGATAGCATTACTCAAAGATTTTAACTCATGGCGCGTACTCCCTTTGGTGCAATAAGTTTTTTTGTTAAGCTACTAAGGCGGTGAATCCACCTAAGCGGATGGGCGAACAGCAGTACTACAACTGTTAGCGATGATTCTTGTCATTACTGATAACTGTATGTTTACATCGCGGGGATGAGTTGCTGTCTTGCCCCCACCGGGAGGCACCCGGCACCGCAAACCACTAATCAGGTATTTTTCGATTAATGTCGATCACATTATCCCGCTCACTATCTTCAAGATTGTGAAAAATAAAATCCCTCTGTTCCTGTGTGATATCTGCCTCATCCAGTAGGCTTTTTAATGTACCTCTGAAGTTTTGCCAGAGCTGATTTTCATCAATATCCATTGCGACCCCCAATCACATCGCGAATGTGCGTCAAACAAAATCAAGCCGTTATTCGGCAAACAGGTATACCAAAAAAAGCCGCCCGGACTGAGCGGCGAGAAAAGAAGTACTAGCTATGGATTTGTTTCGTTTCAAGGTTAGGTGCAGCCCGCACTTTTCGCACATGCCCTCCAAAAATATTATCTGGCACGTGTTCGCAAAGGATATCCTTTTCGAACCATGTAAAAACAGCCCATTCCGGCGTTCTAAAAGATTGATTGGGTGATTTTCGAACGGCATGATTCCGAACTGAGCTTTATGAACGATAAAAGAGAGAAAAATGTCAGTCATTACCTTCCTGCGAGTTTCGACCGCTGACCAAACCATTGAGAACAAGCGCAAGCAAATAGCCGATGCGGGCTATCAGGTAGGTAAGGGGCTGGAATTTGTCGATGAGGCGGTTAGTGGTTCGGTGGTATCAGCTGATCACCCGGCTTGCGCACTGCGATAAGCAAAGCGCGTGAAGGTGATATCTTTGTAGTTGCCGCAATAGACCGGCTTGGGCGCAATGCTGTGGACGTGTTGAATACGACCAATGAGATTGCCGCCATGGGCGCGAGGCTTGTTAGTTTGCGAGAGGGTTTTGATTTAAGTACTCCAGTGGGAAAAATGATGCTCAACATGATGGCTGGGTTTGCGGAAATGGAACGGAACCTTACCGATGAACGTAGACTCGCAGGAATGGCCCGCGCTCGGGCTGAAGGTGTCCATATGGGAAGGCCGAGGCATCCCCATGAAGAAGAAATCAGAAATATGTCGGCCGATGGCCTGCGTTATGGAGAAATCGTCAGGGTGCTGGAGTCGAAAGGCATTAAGGCAGGCAAGACAAGAATCTACAGCTTTAAGTGTATTAGCTCAGGTTTGACCTGACACTGCTATGGCACACAGCCGGACACGAGCTGGCGGTCTGCTCCGTGCCAACAGCGGACATTCCTACGATGCTATAGATTTGCCAAGTGTCACTTGATCATGATGTACAGTGTTTTCCTTGCTTTTACTGTACTCAAATTTTGTCGTCCACGGCACCTAGGGATAGGATTTACGTCGGTCGATCCACTCTTGTCCTGAAAATCAATGTTGTGAGCGAACCCAATAAAAAGAGGTTTTAGGATTTTCTCTATATCCCTTGCTTGCTATTAAACGATTACACTTGTAGCCAGATGGGTAACCTACCCATAGGCCAACTCACGACATGTTGTTTTATAACAAATACTCACAGAGGGTTATTATCTTGGCTAGTTCAACCTTACCCAACGAAATTGATTTGACAACAGCCCCTGTTATTTCACCAGAGCTTTTTGCATCCGACCCGACGAATATAACCATGCAGGACATCAACGCCTGCCTTTCTTTCGCCAGTGAAAATAACGTTACAATCATGGGTAGGGGAAACTATACCCTTACGGAGTCAATAACACTGAATTCGGTTCGTTGGATCGGTGGAGAGTTCATTGGGACAGGGACCATTTATTTAACCGATGCTATTATTGAAAACATTGATATTAACGGACCTCATATTGAAATAAAAGGAGGGTCCTGTTCATTAATTAACAATAAGATTCATGGACAAACCAGCACGGCAGCACTTCTTATTCGCGATTTGCAAAATACAACCAGGTTAAATTGTGTTAATAACGAATTCTACAACTGTAACTATGCCATTCTACAACAAGGAACCGGTAGTTATTATCTGGTTTCTGGAATAATATCTTTTAATTCATTTCATGATACTGCTGGTGATGCTATTGAACTCAATGTGGTTAACGGGCATTACGAACAGGGGCTGACTATTGAAGGCAATATCATCGCAAATATTGATGGTGCTGGTCCAAATTGGGGGATTGGCATCGGGATTTCGGGGATAACTCCTTACGGTGTCAATGCGCCTGATGAAAACTATGCTGCTAATTTCACTGTCAAGGATAACTTTATTTCAGGGTGCCGCCAGTGTATTCATATGGAGTTATGCCGGGATTTTTCTGTTATCAATAACATATGTTATCCAGACTCATCGCGCTCAACAGGTTCAGGTATTATTTCTGGGGCCTGTGTAATCTACGGTTGTAAACGTTTTTCTGTTAATGGACTGACCGGGGAGCCTGTACCTCCTTCTTCCCGGTTCCTGGTGCTGGATTGGGGGAACAATAGTGGCGTATATGCGGGCCCCCCCACCTTTTTTACCATCAAAAACATCGATTCAGTCAGCGGAAACATTGAAGTATCTACTTCAGGTGGTGATGGATGGGAGAACACCACTATAGTCGAAAGTATTCGCTGTAATGTTCTGTACTGGCGTGGTTTGCCCCCTGTTTCAGTTTTCAGAAATATTTATTGCTGCTCTCTGGACTGTATTGGAAGACACAGTGATGGAGAGGGATCTGGAGGGGGGGTATACACACGGCAGTCGTTTACCTGCACGCATTGGGTGGACGTGCTATGTCTTAATGAGCCTGCGGTCAATGCATCTGTGACAAAGATGTATGTGGACAAGCTCGTTGAAACTGGCAACAACTTCTCCATTGCGATGGTTTCTGAATCCGGCGGGCATCGTGGGCCCCTGATGACAGCACCGGCAGAGGTTTATCTTCTCCAGGATGATAGTTTCCCTTCAGGCCGTGAATTCAGCCAGGGAAGCCAGTTATGGAAACTTAGTGGAGGATATTATCGGGTGACAAAATCAGGGGCCAGTATTACAGGCACTGAGCTTATTCAATCCGTTGCAGCTGGTCAAACTTACATCCAGACGGCTAATTATGACTGGAGTCAGACTAATCATCTAAAAAATGCAGGAACACGATTAATTATTCCGGGAGCAGGTGCAAATGGTAATGATTTACTGACGACCATTACGAATGGTACATATGTCCGTGATGGACGCTATACCCTCGACATTTCCCCAGCTATTGAGACTGCTGTTGCAGGTACGATTGCAATACATGCAGCATATCCCGTTGAATATAGTGAAATCAACCAATGATAATTAATATTACGATATTCATTGTCGTAAGAATTTAAGGCAATAAACCGGGAGCTATTAATGAAACGTGTAATACAATACCTTAAGGATAACCTTCGCTCAGTTAAGCGAACATTATCTAATGCAAATATGAAGTGGAAAAACAGACATAACTTAACGCTCGATGAAGTCTGGATTTCTCTTGGCGAAAATTGTCTGCCCGATGATATCCTCCGGAGGCATAACAGAAAATCATTCAGCTCAGTTTTTTCCTCAGGGCGCTCCAATATTGAATATATCATTCAGATGGAAAAAGATGATTATAAAAACCTTCTGAAAAAAGAAAATTTACAACATTTTTCTGATGGGGTGCATTCTGTTGTACGCTCAACCTATTATAAAGATTGCGCTGGCCAATACAGCCCTCGCCATATGCTGGGATTTGAATTTGCACATCATGATCCATTAAGGGTGAAAGAAGATAGTCGAGCTTTCAGACGTCGCATTTCTCGTCTGCAAAAATTTAGAGGGGTGAAGGATTTTATTTTTTTATACCATCACCGGATCACTGAACATTCGGACCTTACGCTATTGCGTTCGCATCTCAATGAGTTTTTATCAATGTATAATATTAATGGACGCACGTGCAAAGTGGCCCTATTTTATCAAATGATAGTCAATCAGGACACTAAGGCGTTTATCGATTTCACTAAACATGATACCGGGTTACTTGAATTTGTCTGTCATACCCATGAGATATGGGGAGGAGATGATCTTGATACCTTCTGGGCTAAAAAGGATGATGGTCTCTTCGAAAGGATGTTCGATATCATTGACAGTCAAATTAAGCGACAACCAGATATAGCCGCTTAAAATCCTTGACGGTGCGGACCTATTCGTAAATGAACCCCGATGGGCTGAAAGGCGCTCAGCTATCCGTTTGCTTGATCGTATGGAAACCGGTGACGTGCTGATCGTCACCAAATCCTCGTCCACAACTGGCCGTTGACTCTTCTGTTGGTTAATAAGCAGGCTTAGAGTAGGATAATTTCCGTTTTCCAAGCGGACCCCATAGTGACCGTCCGCTCCTCGCTCAGAGCGGACGGTCATTTTCGATTGTATTCTGTCAAGGAAACTGTCAGTTCGAGTCCAAGCTAATACACTTCAATAATTAGGCCCTTTCCGTCACCGCTCTAGGGAGCACTATGGCACACATCGACCCTCGACACATGAGCGGCACAAAATTTGCGGCTGAAGCCGCCGCCACAGCACGCAAACTCACTGGCGCTATGCGCCAACTCCATGAGCAGGAAGAAAATCGACAGATATTTTCTGAGTCGATTGAGTTCGACCCATCACCAGCTACTGCGCTGGGGTTTCGTGCTCATGCTATCAAGGCATTTTATGATACCCATCCCACTGAATCACTTAACGCATATCTTGCAGGGTTAGGGTATGTTAGAGGACAACTTGTGGCAGCGCGAGACACTCTAAACGCTGAAGGCAAGAAAAAATACGAGGCATACATAAAAAATGCCGTGGAGGAGCTCACGGCTCGATTTAGCAATATGAATCCGTTTTACCTGAACATTCTTTCTGATTTGATGGCGATCCAATTTAGGAGAAGTGCAGAGAAAGATCGTAGAGAGCTTTCTGATTCGCTGTGCTTACTTGTGGACTTCATCGAGCGCTATCGCTATCAGGGTGTTGATACACGATACCGGGTATATGCGCGAACCATTGTCAACGACATAGACACCGAACAGCTCCCTCCCATGATTTCAGGGCTAATTATTCAGGAGGTGACTACGCTGGTGGATGCGGCGTGCGCGTCTAATGTGCTGACATTCGTCAACTCAGGCATTACTCACGAAGAATACTGGCGGCATGGCGACCCTGATGACTATTCCGGGGCTTACCCCAATAGCGAGATACCTGAAGATGCCTCCCCGCTTGATGGAATGGATATTTACCTACCTCATCAAGGGATAGCACAGCAAAGCCTGTGGTATGGTCTTGATAATTACGTCGATGATTTCATTGTGTCCCTCGCTGGTGGCGTGCTGTACATGAGGGCACCAGAGAAGCCGAAACGAGCTGCATTGAAGCGGGCTTGATGATTAGATGGAGTCCCTCCATCTGTCCCCTTATACATTTTTTTATTTTTATTTTTTAAATTTCAATGAGATAGTCAATCAATGGATGACATACTTGAAGTTCATCATCTTAAGAAATCCGTCGGTCAGGGTGAGCAGGAGCTTTCCATCCTTACCGGAGTTGAGCTGCTTGTCAAACGGGGAGAAACGCTCGCGCTGGTGGGTGAATCGGGCTCCGGGAAATCGACGTTACTGGCGATTCTGGCTGGTTTAGACGATGGCAGCAGCGGTGAAGTGAATCTGATGGGCCAACCGTTGCATAAGCTTGATGAGGAAGCCCGGGCGGCTTTACGCGCGCGGCATGTCGGCTTTGTTTTTCAGTCTTTCATGCTGATCCCAACGCTTAATGCGCTGGAAAACGTTGAGCTTCCTGCGTTACTGCGTGGGGAAACTGACAGCCAGGGGCGCACTCATGCCAAAGCGCTGTTAGAACAGCTGGGTCTGGGTAAGCGTCTGCATCACCTTCCGGCGCAGCTTTCCGGCGGTGAGCAGCAGCGAGTGGCGCTGGCTCGCGCGTTTAACGGCCGGCCTGATTTGCTGTTTGCCGATGAGCCAACGGGAAACCTCGACAGACAAACCGGGGATCGCATTGCTGAGTTACTTTTCTCCCTCAACCGTGAACATGGCACGACGCTGGTACTGGTTACGCATGATCCTGAGCTGGCAGCACGCTGCGACAGACGTCTGCGTCTGGTCAACGGCCAGTTGAGGGAAGAGTCATGATTGCCCGCTGGTTCTGGCGAGAATGGCGGTCGCCCTCGTTACTGATCGTCTGGCTGGCGTTGAGCCTGGCGGTGTCGTGCGTGCTGGCGTTGGGCAATATCAGCGACAGAATGGAAAAAGGGCTTAGCCAGCAAAGCCGTGAATTTATGGCGGGCGACAGAGCCTTGCGTAGCGCGCGGGAAGTGCCCGCTGCATGGCTGGATAAAGCCCGTGAATCTGGCCTGAAAGTGGGCGAGCAGCTCAGCTTTGCCACCATGACCTTCGCAGGCGATACCCCGCAGCTTGCCGATGTGAAAGCGGTAGACGATGTTTATCCGATGTATGGCGAACTGGATACGCGTCCTCCGGGCCTGAAGCCGCAGGCGGGCAGCGTGCTGCTAGCACCGCGCTTAATGGCGCTGTTGAACCTGAAAGTCGGCGATTCTATTGATGTGGGTGATGCAACACTCAAGATCGCCGGCGAAGTGATTCAGGAGCCAGATTCGGGATTTAACCCTTTCCAGATGGCACCCCGGCTAATGATGAACGTCGCCGATGTGGCGAAAACAGGCGCGGTACAGCCCGGCAGCCGCGTGAGCTGGCGCTATAAATTTGGCGGCACGCCGCAGCAGATAGCCGCTTATGAAGCGTGGCTGTTGCCGCAGCTCAAACCCGATCAGCGCTGGATTGGCCTTGAACAGGATGAAGGCGCACTCGGCAAATCTCTGGAGCGTTCACAGCAATTCTTGCTGCTTTCTGCGTTGCTGACTTTACTGCTGGCAGTGGCTGCCGTCGCTGTGGCGATGGGGCATTACTGCCGCAGTCGGTACGATTTGGTGGCGATCCTTAAAACGCTTGGCGCAGGGCGAGCGCAACTGCGAAAACTGATCCTCGGGCAGTGGGCGATGCTGCTTGCGTTGTCGCTGATCACCGGTGGCGCGATGGGATTATTGTTCGAAAAAGTCCTGATGGTGTTGCTAAAGCCGGTGCTGCCTGCCGCGCTGCCGCCAGCCAGTATGTGGCCGTGGCTGTGGGCCACCGGCGCGATGGTGGTGATTTCGCTGCTGGTGGGGCTTCGTCCGTGGCGCTTGCTGCTGGCAACCCAGCCGTTGCGCGTGCTGCGTCGTGATGCGGTGGCGGATGTCTGGCCGCTGAAGTTTTACATCCCGGCGATTGTGGTTGTGGTGGTAGGGCTTCTGGCCTGGCTGATGGGCGGTTCGATGCTGCTTTGGTCGGTGCTGGCTGGGGCCGTCGTGCTGGCCGTGCTGTGCGGTATTGTCGGCTGGCTGTTGCTCAATGGTCTGAAGCTATTGACGCTGAAGTCACTGCCGCTGCGTCTGGCAGTGAGCCGTTTGCTCCGTCAGCCCTGGTCGACGCTCAGCCAGCTGGCGGCATTTTCGCTCTCATTCATGCTGCTGGCGCTGCTTCTGGTGCTGCGTGGCGATCTGCTCGACCGATGGCAGCAGCAGTTACCGCCGGAAAGCCCGAACTATTTCCTGATCAACATCGCGCCGGAGCAAGTGGGGCAGGTGAAGGGGTTCCTGGCTGAGCATCAGGTTATTCCTTCGGCGTTTTACCCTATCGTTCGCGCGCGTCTGACAGAGATTAACGGCAAATCCACAGATGGCAGCACTGATGAATCGCTGAACCGTGAACTGAATCTGACCTGGCAAAATCAGCTGGATCATAACCAAGTGACCGCTGGGAACTGGCCGCCGAAAACAGGCGAGGTTTCGATAGAAGAGGGGCTGGCGAAACGGCTGAATATTGCGCTGGGCGACAGTGTGACTTTTACCGGCGACACGCAGGCGTTCAGCGCCAGGGTGACCAGCCTGCGCAAGGTGGACTGGGAAAGCCTGCGGCCTAACTTCTTCTTTATCTTCCCACAAGGGGCGCTGGACGGGCAGCCGCAAAGCTGGCTGACGAGTTTCCGCTGGGATAACGGCACAACGTTGCTGACCCAGTTGAACCGCGAATTCCCGACCGTCAGCCTGCTGGATATTGGCGCGATCCTCAAACAGGTCAGTCAGGTGTTGGGGCAGGTTAGCCGCGCTCTGGAGGTGATGGTGGTGCTGGTGACCGCCTGTGGCGTGTTGCTTCTGTTGGCGCAGGTGCAGGTCGGTATGCGGCAGCGTCATCAGGAGCTGGTGGTGTGGCGCACGCTCGGCGCAGGCAAATCGCTGTTGCGAACCACGCTGTGGGCTGAATTTGCGCTGCTTGGTTTTGTGTCCGGGCTGGTCGCTGCTATTGGCGCGGAAACGGCACTCGGGGTATTGCAGACCAAAGTCTTTGACTTCCCCTGGGAGCCAGACTGGCGGCTGTGGGTGACCTTACCGCTGTGCGGCGCGGTGCTGCTTTCCCTTTGTGGCGGCTGGTTGGGAATTCGCCTGCTTAAAGGTAAAGCGTTATTCCGTCAGTTCAGCGTTTAGTTTATTTCCGTCATTAATTAAAACCGGCCAGTGTGCCGGTTTTTTTATTTTAAAAGCACGTAAGGATAAATATCGATGTTTAACCGCACGTTTTATTAAAAACACAACAACACAGCGAAATTTATAAAAGTTAATATCCGTTAGGTAAATGCGTGTCTGTTAATTTACTCAGGGATATAACATGAAAATAACAATGAAAGCACTGTCTGTTGCGATCGGTGCTGCAGTGGCATTAACCTCAATGGCCGCCCAGGCTGAGATAACCGTCCTCAAACAAGATCCTCAGGCTGGCGACCCGCTCAGCCGCCTCAACTTCACCGTCGGGGGCAGTATTCGCCCTCAGTTCAATAATATGACCGGCGATGGCGATAAAGGTTCTTATAAGCGCAATGGCTTTGACGGCGGGACTCGTTTCCGTTTCGCAGCGGATTATTATCTGTTCGATGATATTAGCTGGATAAGCTACTACGAGTTGGGCGTCAATATTCCGGCACTGTTCAGCTGGGATAATCATTATGCCGAAGGGGCCAATAATACTCAGCGTCGTATGCTATATACCGGCCTGAAAAGTAATACCTGGGGTACGTTAACCTATGGTCAGCAAAACAGCGTTTATTATGACGTTGTCGGTGCGAAAACCGATATCTGGGATTACGACATGCTGGGTCAGGCGCCAGGTAACGGGATCAACGGCGACTATGACGGATCTTACCGTTCACGCAGCATGCTGAAGTACAAGAAAACCGTGGAGAATGTCGATCTCTACGCTTCCTACCTGTTTAACGACGACGAGTATCTGCCGGGCAACGGCCTGCGCTATAAGCGTAAAGGCGGCGGCTCACTCGGTGTCGATTACCATATTTCCGATGAGTTGACCTGGGGTACCGCGTGGAACTACACCCGCGCCGAAATGCGCAACCCAGGTAACAACGACAGCAAAACCTACGATCAGAACATTGTCGGTACGGCGCTGAGCTACACGCCGGACAACTGGACCTTCTCGTTTGGCGGCGGCTGGTATCAGAACTTCCTGACCACTAAAAAAGTGTCCGTCGATGATTACTTTGCGGGAGACGCGTGGGGGATTGAATACTTCGCGGGTTATAAATTCCCAATTGGTCAGTACGGACTCAAATCCGTTCAGCCTTACTTTATGGGCGACCGCATGGAATACGTCAACGGACGTAACTACCAGCGTATCGATAACGGCGTCGGTATCAGCTTCAAGCTGGATTACGGCTTCCAGGTGGATTACGAACACGTGTTCACGTCCAGCACCGACGATCTGGGCGACATGAATCTGGTGCGTCTGCGCTACGATTTCTGATGCCGAACAGCGCCCGGTGGCGGCTTCGCCTGACCGGACCTGGCTTTGATTCGTAGGCCGGGTCAGCGCTAGCGCCACCCGGCATTTTTTCCCAATTTGCCCGGTGGCACTGCGTTTGCGCGGGCCTGGAAAGCGTTTACTCCGTAAGCCAGGCCGCAACCTCAGCGTAATCCCCACGGAACACAATTTTCTGCGCTTTTTTACTGAGCTGGTAGCTGTACATCGGATCGTAATACTCAATCACTAATGGCCTGAGCCAACTGAAATGCGATTCGGTCGATCCTGTACGCTGCTGTTCAACCAGCGCGGTATCCAGTTTATCCGTCAGTTCAGCAAAGCGCTGCAATCCCAGACGGCGGCGAATGGCGAACAGGCCGTGGTGCAGATAATCACTGTATTCCTGCCAGCCTTTTTCTTCCCCGAAGGCCTGCAAGAAATCCTGATGCATCGTTGTGAAGTACTCTTCCCGCAGGCGCTCCAGCCGGATTTCGAAGGGATCTTCTACCACCACGATTGGCGATTGCGCCATCCGTTCGCGCAGGCATTCCGGCAGGTGATTGGCGCCAATCATATGGCCTTCATCTTCCAGCACCCAGCGTTCACTCCCGGTACGCAACAGCTCAACGGCCAGCGCGTTTTCAAAACTTGCCTGTGAAAGCTGCGGTTGCAGGGTTCGGCCAAATGAAGAGCCGCGATGATGGGCGAGGCCTTCGAGATCAATGCCTGAAGCGTGCGCCTTCACCAGCAGCGTTTTGCCATTTCCTGTGCAACCGCCAATCAACACAATGGGTTTTTTGACCTTCTCTTCAGTGATGCTCATCGTGGCTTGCCTCAGGGATTTATACCCGCCGACAATCAGCGGAACATCAAGCCCTGCTTCGCGCAGCCACTGCTGAGAGATATGCGAGCGCTGGCCGCCACGTGCGCAGCAAAGATACGCATTGGGATACAGCTGAAATGCCGCAAGCCACGCGTCAATACGGTGCTGGCGAAGCTCACCGCGAACCAGTGAATGGCCGAGTTTAAGCGCGGCTTCCGCACCCTGGCGTTTGTAACAGGTGCCAACAGACGCGCGTTCATCGTCATTCATGAGCGGCAGGTTGATGGCGGTTGGCACGGCACCTTGCTGAAACTCAACGGGCGCACGTACATCGATGATGGGCGTTCCGGCACGCAGAATGGCGCGGAAGTCTGTCCCATTGTTCATGAAAAAATCCTTCTCGAATGGCATGGGGGGATTTTACTCGTATCAGAGAAGGATACTTTGATTTTTCACTGCTGCGATGAGGAAAAGGGGCTCGAACCTGCATTCATCCTTGAGATGCAGGTTTTTGGTGCGCTTACTTCAGTTTTGCCTGTGCCCATGCTATCCCGCTCGCGTATTCCGGCGGAAGAAGGGGAATGAGCGCTTCAAGCGTGGCGCTTAAACGCCCGGTGTCACTGTCGTTCAGGTTTAAATGACCGACTTTACGACCCGGGCGTACTTCTTTGTCATACCAGTGCAGATGCACCAATGGCAGCTTCAGCCAGTTGTAGTTCAGGTCTGTGCCAATCAGATTGACCATCACTGACGGGCTGTTCACCACCGGCGGCGGCAGCGGTAAATCTGTCACGCCGCGAAGATGGAGCTCGAACTGGCTGATGGATGCGCCGTTTTGTGTCCAGTGCCCGCTGTTGTGAACGCGGGGGGCCAGTTCGTTAATCAACAATCCTGATGGCGTAATAAAGCATTCCATCGCCATCACGCCCACATAGTTCAGCTCATTCATGATGGCCGTGAGCATGCTTTCAGCCTGTGATTGCTGCTGAGCATTGGCCTGCGGGAACGCTACGCTGATGCGCAAAATGCCGTCCTGATGCAGGTTGTGGGTCAGAGGGTAGAACACGGTGCTGCCATCGTGGGCACGCGCGCCGACCAGCGAAACTTCACCGCTAAAGTTGATCCCTTGCTCAACAATGCATTCGCCATAGCAATCGGCAGGAAGCTGCCCGGTGTCACCGGCGCGTAAACGCCACTGTCCGCGGCCGTCATAGCCACCAGTGCGACGCTTCACAATAGCCAGCTCGCCAAGACGCTCAAACACGCCAGGCCATTCTGTGTTATCAGCGAGCAGCTGCCACGGCGCGGTAGCGAGCCCCAGCTTGTCGAACAACTGCTTTTGCGTCAGACGGTCAGCGATAATCGGGAACACGTCGCGGTTCACAAACGCTTTATGCAGCGCCAGCTCGCGAGTCAGCGCCGTTTCCGGCCAGCGCTCAATTTCTGCGGTGATCACGCTTTGCTGAAAGGGCACGGCTTCCGGATCGGCTTCGAGCCCGACAGGCCAAACGCTAATACCCAGCGGTTCACCCGCCTGGCGCAACATACGGCCTAATTGACCATTGCCAAGGACGCAAACTTGTTTCATTCCGCACCCCGCGGGTCTGGATTGTCCAGCACTTCATCGGTTTGCGCTTTCCGCCAGTCAGCCAGGCGCTGGTGTAATTCACTGTCATGAGTGGCGAGGATTTGGGCCGCCAGCAGTGCGGCATTGGCGGCACCCGCTTTGCCAATCGCCAGTGTGCCAACGGGAATACCGCGTGGCATCTGAACGATGGAGTAAAGGCTGTCGACGCCGCTCAGCGCTGCGCTCTGCACAGGTACACCCAGAACCGGAACTAATGTTTTCGCGGCAATCATACCCGGCAAATGTGCTGCTCCACCGGCGCCGGCGATGATCACCTGATAGCCATTTTCTTCAGCGGTTTCGGCGAAGCTGAACAGTTTGTCGGGCGTGCGGTGTGCAGAAACCACTTCCACATGGTGCGGTACGTTCAGGGTATCGAGGATTTCAGCGGCGAACTGCATGGTAGCCCAGTCGCTTTTGGACCCCATCACGATGGCGACACGCGCCGGATTGTTGCGGGAAGACATGCGTCTTAAAACTCCTGTGGGTGTGGAACACACTGCTTTGAAGGCCACAGAGAATAGCATGGAAAATCGGCAAGGAAAACGGTTGCGCGGTCAGGAAACAGGCGAAAGCGCGGTTCACAGCCGTGTTGATGTAAATTTACCCCGACAGGGCAAGAAATACGGTAAAGTTGCGGCTGGAGTCGTTACCTTGCCGACGAAACGACTGCGGAAACACCGCAGCGCAGCATGACCACGAGGAGAACGTATGCTGAAACACATTCTTCGCACCCCGGAAGGGAAAAAATTTCTGACCGCTGTCGCGATTGTCTTTTTGATTGCCGTGACGGTGGTAACTAAAGTGACGTTCCAGGGCGTGGAAGATCAATACAACCTGCCGATGGAAAACTGGAATGTGGGCATGTTCTTTATTCAGGGCGCCTGGGCGGCCATTTACAGCATCATGTTCACCATCATTGGTTCACTGCCGTTTGGCTTTTACTTCCTTGGCCCGAAAGACGATCGCGGCTGATTAGAACGGGAACGCGATCAGTTCGACGCTGTCGGTGGTCACTTTGACCATCGACCCTTCCTCATGCCACGCACCTAACACCACACGCTTTGCAGGCCGGTCATTCGCTGTCAGCGGGTGAACCGCCGGGCGATGCGTATGCCCATGAATGAGCCACTGCACCTGATGTTTTTCCATCATGCGCACCACGGCTTGCGGGTTCACGTCCATGATTGCCATTGATTTATGGCTGTTGGCGGCTTTGCTGCCATTGCGCATTTTGGCGGCGATTTTACGGCGGATAAATAACGGCAGGGCAAGAAACAGGGCTTGCAGCCAGGGCTGATGCACTTTGGCGCGAAAGGCCAGATAGCCAGTGTCATCCGTACACAGCGTATCGCCATGCATGATCAACACTTTACGTCCGTAAAGATCTAAGACCTGTTCTTCCGGCAGCAGCGTCATGCCGCTTTCACGCGCGAAGCGCTTACCGAGCAGGAAATCACGGTTGCCGTGAATGAAGTAGCAGGGCACGCCAGAATCGACCAGCGCTTTGATCTCTTGGGCTATTTCGCGGTGCAACGCTTCGGGATCATCATCGCCAATCCAGGCTTCGAACAAGTCGCCCAGAATGTAAAGCGCATCGGCTGTGCGCGCTTCACCCCGTAAAAAACGCAGAAAACCGGCGGTGATCGCCGGTTCTTCTGTGTGCAGATGCAAATCTGCAATAAAGAGTGTCGCCACGATTACTCGCTGACGGTCACACTTGTGACGATAACGTCTTCTTTTGGCACGTCCTGGTGCATGCCGCTGCGGCCTGTTGCGACAGCTTTGATCTTATCAACTACGTCCATGCCTTCTGCAACTTCAGCAAACACGCAGTAACCCCAACCCTGCAGGCTTTCACCAGAGAAGTTCAGGAAGTCGTTGTCCACTACGTTGATGAAGAACTGTGCGGTTGCAGAGTGTGGCGCCTGAGTACGGGCCATAGCCAGCGTACCACGGGTGTTTTTCAGGCCGTTGTTCGCTTCGTTTTTGATCTGATCTTTAGTGGCTTTCTGATTCATGCCTGGCTCAAAGCCGCCGCCCTGAATCATAAAACCGTTAATCACACGGTGGAAAATGGTGTTGTCGTAAAAACCTTCGCGGCAGTAGTCCAGGAAGTTTTTAACTGTTTCAGGCGCTTTATCGTCGAAGGTTTTGATGACGATATCGCCGTGATTAGTGTGGAAAGTAACCATTTTTGCATCCTGTTCCGATATAGTGGTGCGAATACCCGCTGACGGGTCACGTATAGGGGCTTGTTATAGCATAACCGTAGGGTTCGATCACCTTGCATTGTGTGCTGCTTCACGATTGAATAACGGGTAGAATACGCGGTTTTCGCCCACACACGTCTACATGGAATCTTCGATGTTAAAAATCTTTAATACACTGACGCGCCAAAAAGAGGAATTCAAACCTATTCATGCCGGACAGGTCGGCATGTACGTGTGTGGTATCACCGTTTACGATCTCTGTCATATCGGCCACGGCCGTACTTTTGTTGCGTTTGATGTGGTGTCCCGCTATCTGCGTTTCCTGGGCTATCAGCTCAAATACGTGCGTAACATCACCGATATCGACGACAAAATCATCAAACGCGCTAATGAAAATGGCGAAGATTTTGTGGCGCTGGTCGATCGCATGATCGCCGAAATGCACAAAGATTTTGATGCTTTGAACATCCTGCGTCCGGACAACGAGCCGCGTGCCACGCACCACATCCACGAAATCATTGAGATCACCGAAAAGCTGATCGCTCGCGGTCACGCTTACGTAGCTGACAATGGCGACGTGATGTTCTCGGTGCCAAGCGATCCTAACTATGGCTTGCTGTCACGCCAGGATCTGGAACAGCTGCAGGCTGGCGCACGCGTTGACGTGGTGGATGTTAAACGCAATCCGATGGATTTCGTGCTGTGGAAAATGTCCAAAGCAGGCGAGCCGAGCTGGTCTTCTCCGTGGGGCGAAGGTCGTCCAGGCTGGCACATTGAGTGTTCTGCGATGAACTGCAAACAGCTGGGTTCCCATTTCGATATTCACGGTGGCGGTTCGGACCTGATGTTCCCGCATCATGAAAACGAAATCGCCCAGTCTACCTGCGCGCACGATGGCGAGTATGTAAATACCTGGATGCACTCTGGCATGGTCATGGTTGACCGCGAGAAAATGTCGAAATCGCTGGGTAACTTCTTCACCGTGCGCGACGTGCTGAAGTATTACGATGCCGAAACCGTGCGTTACTTCCTGATGTCCGGCCATTACCGCAGCCAGCTCAACTACAGCGAAGAGAACCTGAAGCAGGCCCGCTCAGCGCTGGAGCGCCTCTACACTGCGCTGCGCGGCACAGATACTTCTGTTGAAGCCGCAGGCGGCGAAGCGTTTGAAGCCCGTTTCCGTGAAGCAATGGACGACGATTTCAACACCCCGGAAGCGTATTCCGTGCTGTTTGATATGGCCCGCGAAGTGAACCGTCTGAAAGGTGAAGACCTGGCTGCGGCAAACGGGATGGCGGCGCACATGCGTAAACTGTCTGGCGTGCTGGGCCTGCTGGAACAAGATCCGGAAGTGTTCCTGCAAGGCGGTGCGCAGGCCGACGACGGCGAAGTAGCTGAAATCGAGGCTCTGATTAAACAGCGTCTGGAAGCGCGTCAGTCGAAAGACTGGGCAGCGGCAGATGCTGCACGTGACCGTCTGAATGAGATGGGGATCGTGCTGGAAGACGGCGCGCAGGGTACAACCTGGCGTCGTAAGTAATCTCTCCTCTTGTGGCCTCTTTCAATGCGAAGGGGCCACATTTTATTCAAAGTCCTAAATGGTCTTAAAAAAACTTTCTTCCGTGAAGTAGCTTTTATCCACTCAATTTTCATTTCCCTTTTATCGTTTTCTCATTGTTTTTTATGATGTTCTGAAAATATGAACGTCAGTTTAAAAATAGATGCAGTGAATTGTTTTCATTTGTTTTATTTAGTTTGGTGATGAGTCCATTCCTTGAACGCTTTTCCCTCGTTGTTTTTATATTTCGGCCTGTAAGATAATGCCCGTCCTTTAGTTTTTATATTTCCTGATAAATTACAAGCAAATGAGGGAGGGCACGTGGACGGGATAACAGAAATAAAAAGAGGTCATCAGTGGCGTTTATTATTATTAGGATGTGCATTACCGCTGCTTATTGCCGGGTGCCAAAAGCATCAGACAAAAAAGCAGCCTCCGGAAAATAACGTTTCAGCTTCCCTTACTCAGCCATCACCAGCACCAGCCATCGCTCCCCCGGCACCGGTCATTGAGCGTGAGGAGAGCGTTGCGCAGGGCGCAGCGTCGGTGTGCCAGCGGGAGCTGGTCGCGCTGGCAAAAGTCAATCAGACCCTGTATGTCCGTAAAAAAGAGGCGTTTGAGAGCCTCCTTCAGAGCGCTTCTGTTTATACCAGCGTGCGGGATGATATTGGCGAGCAAACCCGGGATACCCTGGATGCTCTCTATAAATATAAAACGCAAAAATTATGCAGCGATATTGCGCAATCCGTTCGCCAGTCGCTGATCAATCGGGGGGAGAATTTAAAATGACCGCAGGCCGCATGAGCTCTTTTTTTTTGCCTATCCAGCGTTAATTCTTTTCATTCTCCCCACTCAGGTACTGGCTGACGATAGCAGCATAGCGCTGCAGTCGCTGGATGCCATTACCGCCCAGTCCAGCGATATTCCGGCTCTGCTGGTGGAAAAACCGATAGCGCTTCCCGCTTTGCCTCGTCGTAAGGCTCCTCCCGCAAAAATAAGCCAGATGGGTGCGAATAAAACGCCGCTGTCACTGATGTCAGAGGCGAATTCACAAATAGCGGCTTTGCAAAAATCACTGGCAGAGACGGCGCAACAGCAAAAGCTCAATCAGGAACAGCTCCAGAGCACGCAGCTACAGCTTGAAGAGAGAAACCGGCAAATCGCGGTCCTGCAGTCCTCCGGCCATGAGAAAGAGGAGGAAGTGGCAGGTATCAGGCAACAGTTGACGGACAGCCAGCAACAAAACCAGCAGCAGAAAGAGCAGATCGCGCAGCTAACGGCTGCCCGGACCGCGACGGCGCTGGACCTGGCGGCAGCCCAGGCCCTCAAAAATCAGGCGCTGGCGAAGTCAGAGGCTTCGCTGACAGAGAGCCGGAAGGAGGTTGCGGCTCTCCAGACGCAGGTCGCTACGCTGAAGGCTGCATGGGAATCCGGGGCTAAGGCTCAGGCCGAACAACTGAAAGTCTCAGAGCAGCTGAAAAAATCGCAGCTTGAAAGCGATCGCCTTGCCAAAGATATGCTCGCCAGAAACGCGGGATTGGCTGCTGAAAATAAAACCAAGGATGAAGGGCTGCTCGCCACGAAAAACTCGCTGCTGGAAAGCCAGAAACAGCGCGAGGAGCTAAATAAAAAATGGCTGGAGGCGAGCGATAAGCTCAAGGCGCAGGAGGCGCAGCTGGCTGAGTTGCGTCAGGGCGCGAAAACGCTGGAGCCGAAATCAGAAGGCGAAGTGCGTTCGTATGCTCTGGGAACTTTCTGGGGGCATGAGGTCACTCAGGTGCTGGATAAAGTAAAAGCAGACGGATTTCCGCTTGATATGACGCAGGTCAGCAGCGGCGTGACAGATTCCCTGCGCGGCGAGTTCAGGCTGCCAAGGGAGAAAATTATTGCGGTGCTGGAGGCGATGAACAAACAGGTGCTCAGCCAGAATAAGCCTGCCCAGAGCGATAAATTCCTTCAGGCCTTCAGTAAAAAGCCCGGTACGCAGCGCGCAGAGATGGGCTACTACTACCGCATCAGTAAAAAAGGCCAGGGAAAAATCGGTCAAAACGACAAAGTGGCGGTTTCGGTGAAAGAGAGCCTGGCGAGCGGCAAGGTGATTAAGGATATGGCGCAGACCGGAAAAGTGCTGGCGCTGCCGCTGTCGGAGTTCCCGCCGCTTTTCTCATCGGCTGTCGGCAAGCTTGGCGACAAGGGCAAGCTGGTGATGGCCGTACCGCCTGAGCTGGCCTATGGCGAGCAGGGGCGACCGCCGGAGATCCCGCCTTCGTCGACGATGGTGTATGAGATAACCGTGGTAGATGTTCGACCCGCAGGGAAATAAGGTTGTTACTGTCACGCCCGGTTCGTCCGGGCGTTGTTATTTTCAGGCCGATTCCCGGGCAATGAGCTGGCCCGAAAGCGTGATGCGCTGGGTTTGCAGGTCGGGCTCTCTGAGCTGACGGATAATCAGCGCTGCTGCCGGGTGGCAAGGCTTGCGGCGTGGGTATCGTCATTGCATGCCGGGGTCGACTCTTCTTTATACACCCTGCCGTTTTGCATTAGTTCGCTGCGAGCTCCCTGCAAGCGCTGCTGGCTGCCTGACGGTTATCGCCCATCAGCAGGTTGCAGTTATCTCCCATCAGCGATTGCGACACCATGACCAGCGGCAGCGGGCACTCGCTCACCAGCACAGGTAAGGCCGACCGGTTGGTTTCTGAGGCCAGATAAATCCCCCCCGTGACAGCCCTGCTGTTTGAAGGATAAAAGACAGCGCTCGAGGCCTGCGTGGTCATCCTGCGGAAATGGCTTTCTCTCATTCGGGTCGTCAGCCCCTGAATGGGTAATTATGCAAAGGAGATAAACAGGTAATATTATTTATTGGACACCCTCTTTTTATATAGTAGTTCGGCAAAAGAATAAATAGAAAATTTATTTCCCTGACGTGAGTTTTGTGCGCCATCGACGGTGAAATAGATTCTTTATGAGACCAAATAATAATTGGGAATATTCCTGGTTGTTTTAGCCGGGGAGCGATACCTGGAGAGGGAAATATGAAGGTTGTCATAAAAATATTTTTAGCGGTTGTGCTGACAGGGAGCAGTGGTAGCCTGTGGGCCAACTGCCGATATATTAACGGTGCGCACGATATTCAGCAAAACCTCAATATCGGTGATATTACCATCAAACAAGACGTTTCAGTCGGCTCAGAAGTTTTCAGAACGTCGGTGAAGTTTCAGCCTTATGGCCAGGGGGTGATGCGTTGTATTCTCCCGCCAGAGTGGGTACTCTCCAGCGGGGTGAATAATATTGCCGTTTCCGGCAGCCCTGCTGGTACCTACCAAACCGGGATCCCCGGCTACAGCGTGATTGTTTACGCTGGTACGAGCAATTCGGAATATACCTATCAGCAGCCGCCGTTTACCAGATTTATTGCTCACAACAATATAACCGCACTGGATGATTTGGCAGAGGCCACTCTGATTATTCGTAAAACCGGGCAATCCGAACCCGGTACGGTAAGGAATCTGCCAACGGGGCTTTATGCCGAGTTTTCGACCGTCAGCCAGGACGGTTCACTGTTTCCCGTGAGACTTAATGTCACAGGTGGGCGCATCATTACCACTGGCGGCTGCATGATAAAAACACCGGATGTGACAGTAATGATGGGAAACTTTGCAGTTAAGCAGTTCCGCGGCGTGGGCTCGACCACACCGGAGAAAGAGATCAACATGCTGCTGGAGTGTCAGGCCATGCTGGATGTTAGCGTGACCCTCAGCGGTATGCAAAACAGCGAGACCAGCGACACCTCCGTGCTTCAGCTGAACGGAGCCGGAAGTGCGGAGGTGGCAACAGGGGTGGGGATCCAGGTGCTGTATGGCACCGAAGCGCTAAAACTGAATGAGAAGAAGCTGTTGAAGAAAGCGGCGGGCGGGCCGGAAACCTTTACTTTCCACGCCCGTTATATTCAGACCAAAGCGCAGGTCGGCGCAGGTGATGCCAATGGGTCGGCGGTGCTGACGTTCTCATATCTGTAGCAGAGAGCCCGACGGCGACTGCCGTCGGGGAAACATTAGGCGATAACGGTGATGCTCTGGCCGTCAAAGCTGACGGTTTGACCGGCGATAATCTTGCAGCGCTTACGGGTTTCTACCACGCCATCAACGGTGACCTGGCCTTCGGCGATAAAGATCTTCGCCTGCGCGCCGCTCTCGCTCCAGCCTTCCAGTTTCAGTAAGTCGCACAGCTCTACGTGCGGATGCTTGCCCAGGGAAAAAGTGGCCATTCTTAAACGTCCTCTACATCATGATATTCTTCACACGCCTGAAGCGTGTTCTGGATTAGCGTCGCCACGGTCATTGGGCCAACGCCACCCGGTACCGGCGTAATATATGACGCACGCGCTGCGGCGTCGTCAAAAATCACATCGCCAACCACTTTGCCGCTTTCAAGGCGGTTAATGCCGACATCGACCACTATCGCGCCTTCTTTGATCCACTCGCCAGGAATAAAACCAGGCTTGCCAACAGCGACGACCAGCAGATCGGCGTTCTCAACATGCTGACGCAGGTTTTTGGTGAAGCGGTGGGTGACGGTGGTCGTGCAGCCTGCTAACAGCAGTTCCATGCTCATCGGGCGACCCACGATATTGGATGCGCCGATGATCACCGCATTCAGACCGTAAGTGTCGATATTGTAACGCTCAAGCAGCGTCACGATGCCGCGCGGTGTACAAGGGCGCAGACGCGGTGCACGCTGGCACAGTCGACCCACGTTATACGGGTGGAAGCCATCGACGTCTTTGTCCGGCGCGATACGCTCCAGCACTTTGACGTTATCGATGCCTGCCGGAAGAGGAAGCTGCACCAGGATGCCATCAATCTCATCGTCGGCATTCAGGGTATCAATCAGTTCCAGCAGCTCGGCTTCGCTGGTGGTTTCAGGCAAATCGTAAGAGCGGGAGATAAAGCCCACCTCTTCACAGGCTTTGCGTTTGCTGCCGACATAAATTTGCGAAGCAGGGTTGCTGCCCACCAGCACAACCGCCAGGCCAGGGGCGCGTTTTCCGGCTGTAACACGAGCCTTCACTTTTTCCGCAACCTCAGAGCGTACCTGCTGCGCAATCGTTTTACCGTCAATAATCTTTGCTGCCATCAGAGAGAGGATTCCGTCTGTCACTATCAAAAGGGGGGGATGCTCATATTTTGTCAGAAGCCGGGCGTGATGTCAGTCACCGTTTGCGTTTTTATCATGCTCGCGGGGTGGGATGACAAGAAAAACCACAAAGAGAGACAGGTTTTTCCCATGTTTACAAAAATAAGTAGTCCTTTCTTAATTATTATTAGGACGAGGCTGACAGAAATGGCAGCTTTTATCCATATTTCCTGTTCATCGATTTGTCTATTGTATGCCAACTGCTGCGGGCTTTATTTCCGTTCAGTATTGAAGGAACGACGGGAGTTATTTTTCGGATTGTTTCTTCGCCGTAAATAATTAGATAAATCAAGGAAAACTCATGAAAGTAAGTAAGATTGCCTTCGCTCTGGTGGCGGCGCTCGGTTTTGTCGCAGCTTCCGCTAATGCAGCCACTACCGTGGTTAACGGCGGCAACGTGCATTTCAAAGGTGAACTGGTGAACGCAGCCTGTGCCGTCAGCACCGAATCCGCCAACCAGACCGTTGAGCTGGGTCAGTACCGTACCGCGTCTTTCACCAAGACCGGTGATACTTCCGCAAAAATCCCATTCAGCATCGTGCTGAACGATTGTGATCCTGCTGTTGCGGCGACCGCAGCGGTGGCTTTCACGGGTCAGATTGATGCAACTGACACCTCCCTGCTTGCAGTGGCTTCCGGGGGCAACACCGACACGGCCTCTGGCGTGGGTATTGAGATCATGGATAACGCGTCTGCAACGCTGACGCCAAATGGCACCGTGTTCTCTGCCGCACAGAACCTGATTCAGGGCACCAACACCCTGCAATTCAGCGCGCGTTACAAAGCAACGACTGACACCACCACCCCGGGTCAGGCGAACGCTGATGCGACTTTCGTCATGAAATACGAGTAAGTCATTCTGACGTTCAGGACGAAGTTTGCCTTAAGGATGAGGCACATTTTCAGACCTCCCAGGACACGATGATGATACGGAAGTTGCCGCTGCTGGCTTTGCTGTTTGCGACGCTCACCCCTGCTTTTGCCCACACCGTTGTGGTCGACGGCGGGCGCGTGAAAATGCGCGGCGAGCTGGTTAACAGTGCCTGCGCCGTTGCCCCGGACAGCCAGGTTATGCGGGTAGATATGGGGCAATATCGCACCAATACTTTTGGTGATGTGGGCACCTTTTCTACCGTCACCGTGCCGTTCTCTCTGCATCTTATGGAGTGCCAGCCTGAGGTGGCAAGCCTGGTTGGCGTGAGCTTTCAGGGACTTAGCCCCGCAGAGGATCCACAGGTCTTTGTCGCATCGGCTCAGGCTACTGGGATGCCTGGCGAGAGTGGGCTGGGGTTAGCGCTGTTTGACCCACGACAGCAGCTTATTATTCCTAACGCCTCTCCAAATTATTATTTACCGATCACCGCCAAAGAAATGACTTTGCATTTCAGCGCACGCTATCGCGTTATTTCTTTACCGCTGGTACCGGGGAATTTACTCACCGAAGTCTGGTTTACGCTGGTTTATCCGTAAATAAAATACTGAGTCAGACATTAAGAAACAGGTTATTTCGCTATGATTCGCCTTATTAACGTGACGACATTACTGTCACTGCTTTTTTTGAGTTGTGTGATGCCTGCCCAGGCGGCGGGGGGGATAGCCCTGGGCGCGACTCGGGTGATTTATCCCGAAAATGCCAAACAAACCTCGCTTGCCCTGAGCAACAGCAACAAACAGGAACGCTACCTGATCAATGCCTGGATTGAGAACGCTAACGGGCAGAAAGAGAAAACGTTCGTCATCACGCCACCGCTGTTTGTCAGCGAGCCGAACAGTGAAAACACGCTGCGTATTATTTACGCCGGCCCGGCGTTGCCCGCCGATCGGGAAACGTTGTTCTATCTGAACGTGAAGGCAATCCCTTCGATGGACAAGAAAAGTGCCGACGGCAGCAACGTGCTCCAACTGGCGATCCTGTCGCGCATCAAGCTGTTTGTTCGCCCGCAAAATCTGGAAATCCAGCCTGCTCCTGCGCTGGATAAGCTCGCGTTCACCCGCAGTGGCAGCACCCTGAATATTAGCAATCCGACGCCGTATTACATCACGCTGGTGAATCTGCAAATGGCCGGGAAAAAAGTCGATAACGTGATGATCGCGCCGAAAGGTAGCGCCAGCGTTACGCTGCCTGCAGCGACCCCGGGTGCGCTGAGCTGGCAGAGCGTCAATGATTACGGCGCCATCACGCCTGTACGTCGTGTGAACTTGTAATGAACACCCTGACTATCGCCTTTACTGCCCGACGCTGGCCGCGGTTGAAACTGCTGGTGCTGGCGATGTCGGGGGCAGGGTTAACCTCCGGCGCATGTGCGGAGAGTTACTTCAACCCTTCATTCCTGTCTGATGATGCCGCGGGCGTGGCAGATTTGTCGCGCTTTGAAAAAGGCCATCAGCAACCCGCTGGTGTCTACCGCGTCGATATTTCTCGTAACGACGAATTTATGGGCTCACAGGATCTACGCTTCGTTGCGGCTGATAATACTCAGCCAGCGGCGGGCGGGCTTGCTCCGTGTATTACACCTGAATTGTTGCGCAGGCTTGGCGTCAATACGGCGGCGTTTCCTGAACTGGCGAAAGTCGGGAAGGGGGAATGTGTTGCGCTGGAAAAAACCATTCCCGGGGCGGAGACAAGTTTTGATTTTGCCGCGCTGAAGCTCAGTATCAGCCTGCCGCAGGTGGCGATGTTTAATAGCGCACGCGGTTACATTCCGCCGGAAGAGTGGGATGAAGGCATCCCGGCGCTGTTGGCGAACTACAGCTTTAGCGGAAATCGCGGCAGCAACGATGACAGCTACTTTTTAAACCTGATGAGCGGGCTGAACTACGGCCCGTGGCGTTTGCGAAATAACGGCACCTGGAGCTATTCCAACAACAACAGCCAGAAACAGAGTCAGTGGCAAAATGTCGCCACCTGGGCGCAACGCTCGATTATTCCGTGGAAAAGCGAACTGGTGCTGGGCGACAGCAACAGCGGCAGTGACGTGTTCGACAGCGTGGGATTTCGCGGCGCGCGCCTTTACTCGTCCGACAGCATGTACCCCGACAGTATGCAGGGCTTCGCGCCGACAGTGCGCGGCATTGCGCGCACTCCAGCGAAAGTGACCATCCGTCAGAACGGCTACGTGGTTTATCAAAGCTATGTGCAGAGCGGCGCTTTTGCTATCAGCGATCTGAACCCGACCTCTTCAAGCGGTGACCTTGAAGTGACCGTCGATGAAAAAGACGGCAGCCAGCAGCGCTACACCGTGCCTTACTCCTCCGTGCCATTACTGCAACGTGAAGGGCGCTGGAAATACGATTTGGTGATGGGCGATTTCCGCTCGGGTAACAATCAGCAGGATACGCCATTCTTCGCACAAGGCACGCTGATAACCGGATTGAACGCAGGTGTGACCGTTTATGGCGGTACGCAGCTTGCTGAAAATTATCGGGCTCTCGCCGTTGGGGTGGGTAAAAACCTCGGCGACTGGGGCGCAGTCTCATTCGATATTACCCATGCGCACAGCGTGCTGGTGGATGACTCCTCGCACGACGGGCAGTCGTTACGCTTCCTGTACGCGAAATCGCTGAACACCTTCGGCACCAACTTCCAGCTACTGGGTTATCGCTACTCGACAAAAGGCTTTTTCACGCTTGATGACACCACGTGGAAGAGCATGAGTGGCTATCAGTACGGGAACGATGACAGCGACCGGGACGGTGTGCCTGATGTTATTAGCTACCACAACCTGACGCAAAATAAGAAAGGCCGCTTCCAGGCCAACATTTCGCAATCGTTGGGTGATTACGGCTCACTGTATCTGTCTGGCAGCGAGCAAACCTACTGGGGCTCCGATGAGAGCACGACCTGGTATCAATTCGGCTATTCAGCGGGGTGGCGTGGGATCAGTTATTCGTTATCCCTCTCCTGGAACCAATCAGTGGGGATCGAAGGAACCGATCGTATTGCTTCCTTTAATCTCTCCGTGCCTTTCAGCATTTTCAACAACGGTGGAAGCGATCGCTGGCGTACGGCGGTCGATCGGGCTTATGCCACGGTGTCCGCCAACCGCAACAGCGACGGAGATACCAGCTGGCAAAGTGGCATCAGCGGCACGCTGCTTGAGGGGAATAACCTCAGCTACAGCGTGACCCAGGGCAACGCCAGCGATCGCGGTTACACCGGCAGCGCCAGTGCCAACTGGCAGGCGACCTACGGCACCTTAAGCGGGGCGTACAACTATGACAGGGACCAGCACTCGCTGAACTGGCAGGCTTCGGGCGGCATTCTGGCGCACGCCGATGGCATCACCTTCAGCCAGCCGCTGGGCGACACCAATGTGCTGATCAAGGCGCCCGGTGCCGACGGCGTTCGCATCGAAAACCAGACCGGGGTGAAAACCGACTGGCGCGGCTATGCGGTGATGCCTTACGCCACGGTTTATCGCTACAACCGCATCGCGCTGGACACCAACACCATGAGCAACAGCACGGACGTAGAAAACAACGTCAGCAGCGTGGTGCCGACGGAAGGCGCAGTGGTGCGAGCGGCATTCGATACTCGCATCGGCGTGCGCGCACTGATAACGGTACGCCGCGGTGCTCAGCCCGTGCCTTTTGGTGCCATCGTGCGTGAAACATCAAGCGGCGTTACCAGCATGGTGGGAGACGACGGACAAATCTACCTGAGTGGCTTACCGCTGCAAGGTGAACTGTTGATCCAATGGGGCGACGGGCCAAATGCGCAATGTCGCGCACCGTATTCTCTCCCCGAAAAGAGCCTGAAACAGGCGGTCACACTCACGGAGGTTCGCTGTGATCACTAAGACCCTGACCTTATTTGTCCTGGGCATTGCGCTGACCAGCACGTCGGCATGGGCAACGGTTTGCCGTAATCAGAACGGGGTGCCGACGGATGTGTTTTACGATCTGACGGATACCTTTACCAGCGCCAATAACCAGGTCGGCCAAACGGTGACGCTCAGCCAAAAATCGGGCTGGATTGGTGTTAACGCTGTGTGTCCGGCGGGCACCACAGGCACCACCACCAAACGCAGTTACGTGACCAGTTTCCCGGTGGTGAGCACTGAGAACAACTTCAAATATTTAAAGCTGAATGATTATCTGGATGGCGCAATGCAGATAACGGACAGCGCGGCGGGGACTTTTTATCCTCCGGCGAACTACATTCAAATGGGCTCGCACCCTAACGTGCCGAAGCAACAACCCTTTCCGGTGGATGACTCTAAATTGATCTTCCGCCTGAAGGTGACTCGTCGCTTTATCAATATGGTCGTTATCCCAAAGCAAACAATGTTTACGGTCTATGTGACAACCAACAACGGTGAGCCATTGACCACGCCGGTCTACACCATCAGCTATAGCGGAACAATCAATGTGCCGCAGACCTGTGAAATCAACGCGGGAACCATCGTGCAGTTTGATTTTGGTGATATCAGAGCCTCGCTCTTCAGCGATGCAGGGGCGGGAAATGCTCCGGCAAATGTGCCCATTCAGCAGAAAACCATTGGCATAAAATGCACGAACGTGGAGTCGCAGGCCTATCTCACCATGCGTGTCGAAGCGGAGAAATCCCAGGGCAATGCGATGGTGTCGGACAATCCTGACCTTGGTTTTATCGTGGCTGACAGCAGTGGTAACCCTCTGACACCGAATAACATCAATAGCAAGATCCCTTTCCGTCTGGATGGCAGTGCACAGGCGCAGGTTGGTATCCGCGCCTGGCCCGTTAGCGTGACCGGCAATAAACCGGAGGAAGGGAAATTTACGGCTCGCGGCTACCTGCGTGTGGATTATGACTAAGGAGCGGGCGATGAAGAAACTGGGATGGATCGTGTTAGGCGTGGGCATCAGCAGCACGGTTTGGGCTGACACGCCACTGGGCGAAATCAACATTGAGTTGACCGGAAATGTGGTGGATTACACCTGTGTGGCGGAAGGCAGCGACAGCGATAAATCGGTTGAACTGGGGCGATGGGCGTCAAAGCAATTACGCCAGACCGGGAGCACGACCTCTTTAACACCCTTTACCTTAAGCCTGACCGGTTGTCCTCCGGGCGCTGCTTCCATTACCTTTGCAGGCAAAGCTGATGACAGCGACCCTTCGCTGCTCAGCTTAAACGCGAGCAGTACCGCCAGCCGCGTTGCCGTTGAAATTCGTGACAGCGATCGCCGGCGATTGCCTTTGCAACACGCCAGCCGCGAAGTGGTCGTGGATGCACAAGGCAACGCAACCTTGCAGTTTTTTGCCAACTATATCGCCACCGCCGAAAATCCTCAGGCGGGGAGCGCAGACGCAGACGCGACCTTCGCCATTAATTATTATTAAATACGCCCCATTCCCGGAGTTTTCGGGAATGGGGTATTTTTTTTTCAGAGTAGCTCGTGCGAGCGGGCATAATCAATCAGCTCTACGATGGAATGAACCCCAAGCTTAGAGAAAATATTGGATTTATGTGCGCTTATGGTCTTGTTACTCAATAATAGCTGGTCAGCAATTTCTTTATTTGTTAATCCATTTACCAGATAACGCATCACGGTCACTTCGCGATTAGATAAAGGAAGTTCCACTTGCTCATTGCGTCGAGTGGCATGCTGGCTTAACAGGTTTATTGTGTCAGATGGGAAAAAAGAATAGCCATCCAGCAGCATTTCCACCGCTTTGTAAATATCATTATAATCCTTGCGCTTACTCACGAATCCATTTGCTCCCGCGCGAAGTGCCCGCCCGGCATAATAGTTCTCCGACTTCGATGATAAAAACAAGACCTTCGTCGTTGGGCGCATATCATTAATGCGCTTTAGCAGCGAGAACCCGTCTGTTCCCGGCAATTCGATGTCAACGATAATCAAATCGACTTCCGATTTTCTTATGTAATCAAGCACTTCTCTTCCATCCCCTGATGTTAGCACCACCCGGATGTCGCTGTTTTTGTTCAGCAAGACTTCTATCGACATTCTGACGATGGGCTGTTCATCCATAATAATTACGGCGGCCGGTTTCATTTTCTATTCCTCAGATTATGTTTTCGGTTCTGCTGTTCCCCGAACGGGCAGTTCGCCAGTGCAGGCTAATAACGATGTAACCAGGCTTCTGATATAGCGGAGAAAAGGAACGTGGGGGCCGCTAGCGTCAGTTTTTATCTGGCAGAACAGCAATATAAGTGACGGTGGGGTAATCAGAACATCCTGATACTGATGTATTTTCCAATGAATGCGATGAAGGCTTCCTTGTTTTTTGTGGTCACGTAATCACCATCAACTATTATCTGTGGGGGAGACGTTGTGGTGCATTTTGTTATTTATCTTAATGCTGTCGATTATACCCTTTAACGATATTTGAAAAAGCCTGAGAAATGGATAAATGCCTTTACTAATTAGGATGTTCTAAATGATCTCGAGTGAGATTTTTCTTTTGGGGATATTTTCTGCTTATTTTTGTTTTATCGATGTTTATGGCTTACTGGTCTTAAAAAAACAACACAACGCACTGGATGTTGTGGCAGTGTTAATTTTCTTTCCAAATGTTATTTTGACGCCTGTGGAAATTCGGTGGCTAAAATAGCTTTTAAGAGAGAGAGTTATGATGACACAACGCTATATCCTCTCTGGTGCACCCTGGCTGCTGCGGCGCAGCAGGATCTCCGGTTGTTGCAAATCCCAGGCATAAGGTTATGCCAACGCGCTCACAATTCACTCGAATAAACCACCTGCTATCCGCGAAAAAATCTTATTAAGCAGTGGTAAATATTGGGCAGTTAGCCTAAGGCGGTTGTTCGTTTCGCTATCGAGAGCAATTTAAGATTAATTATAATTGTTAATTAATGGTTAAATAATAACGGTATGCTTACCTGATTTTAAGTAATTTCCTAAAAAAATTCGGCGCTTCAATAAGTTATTCCGAGGTGTAGCCGGGAGGTGTGGCACAGATTTTCTGTAAAAGGTTGAGCAAATGCTGACGTTTCTCCAGCCGTAACAGGGTAATGATGCAATTTACCCGGTAGGTAATTCGATGATAAGGGCGCTGCTGATAGCGTGCTATCTCGCATAACGAGAACCCTCGGGCCATTAACAGCAGCACGCTCCATTCCCGGGTTTTAAACAGACGGTGTGAAGCAGGAAGAAGAAGGCGGCGATACTGTAAGGCATCACGAAGCTGTTTCAGGTCCAGATGCTTGTCGATTAAGCGGCACAGACACGCGGCTTGTAAAAAACGGCGATATGAACAGGCTTTTTCAGGGGTGATCAATGAAATTTCAAGGCCCGGATACCGTTTATGAAGGTCGAGTAAGTGATTAAGAATAGCCAGTGTCGGTATGGGCCACCCCTCAATGTCGATAATCAGGTTGAGGGGTTGCGTGCCACGCACCACGCTTAGCGCCTCGTCGAGATTGTTATAGATAGTGCAATAACACAACGGAGCCGGGCTGTGATGAATGCCAAGTGCGAGGAAATAATCACAGGTCACCAGAATGCGGTTTTCATTAGCTCGCCCGTGGTGGCTCAGCAAATCGTGGCGTTCAACCAAGGCAAAATGGGGGAGGGGGCGGGCGTGACTCTGAACAGGAGTGAGGTTTCTCCGTCGTCTTTCTCTGCGTAGTATGATGCTCATCGTTCCCTCTCTGACCGTCAATCCATATTTATCTTCTTAAAACTCATTATCGGTAGCCCCTGGAGAAATCATCTTTGCAAAGCGCGAGTTAGCGTTGTTCATCCAGGGATGACCGCGTTGAGCGATGGACTTCTATTGTTGTCAGAGCCCAGAAATGAAGGTACCAGGCGTTGCTTAAACGGCGCTGGGATATTTCGTATACCCGGGCCGGAATAGCGAACGTCTGGTGAAGGAGTGAGCGGTAAAAGGAGGGGATTTAAGCTGACATCCGGGTAATCAACGTTTACGGGGAAAAGCCATTGACTCAACAGGCGTTGACCGTATAATTCCACGCGTTCCAACCACGAAGTTTCTCCTCCGTGCGCCCTTAGCTCAGCTGGATAGAGCAACGGCCTTCTAAGCCGTAGGTCACAGGTTCGAATCCTGTAGGGCGTGCCATTTAAATCAATGTGTTATCTCATTTCCTCCTGTTCGATTAGCTACCTTTAATATTTATGTAACTGCTGGTGTAAGTAAATTTCCGCAACGTAAATCAACGTTATAGCGAAGGTTCGGCGATCACTTTTTCCCATCAATGTTAGTTTCCTTTTTTGCCTGAGCCACAGGTAATATCACTCACTACTTTGTAGTTACTGCGTTTCATCAGTCCTGTGATCCTACCCGCGAATAGTGGACACGCGACTAAGTGAGTAAACTCTCAACCAGAGGTAGCTCACATGACAAAACCAGCATCAACCATCAAAAAGATCCGTAAACAGCACTCGCCTGAATTCCGTCAGGAAGCCCTGAAACTAGCGGAACGTATTGGTGTTGCAGCAGCAGCCCGCGAGCTCAGCCTGTATGAATCACAGCTCTATCACTGGCGAAGTAAGCTGAAAAATGCACATTCCTCTTCCGAACGGGAGCAGGAAATGTCCGTTGAAATTGCCCGCCTTAAGCGTCAACTGGCGGAGCGGGATGAAGAGTTGGCTATTCTCCAAAAGGCCGCGACATACTTCGCAAAGCGCCTGAAATGAAGTATGTCTTCATCGAAAATCATCAGGCTGAGTTTAGCGTCAAAGCCATGTGCCGTGTGCTTCGGGTTGCCCGGAGCGGTTGGTATGCCTGGCGTCTTCGTCGCCATCAGCCCGGTCCGCGCCAGCAGTTCCGGCACATCTGTGATGCTGCTGTCAGTCAGGCATTCACTGAGGCAAAGCAGCGTTATGGTGCGCCTCGTCTCGCCGAAGAACTGCCTGAATACAATATTAAAACCATTGCTGCCAGCCTGCGCCGTCAGGGACTGCGGGCGAAAGCGGCCCGCAAGTTCAGTCCGGTCAGTTACCGTGAGCACGGCTTGCCTGTGTCAGAGAACCTGCTGAAACAGGATTTTTACGCCAGTGGCCCAAACCAGAAGTGGGCGGGTGACATCACCTACTTACGTACAGATGAAGGCTGGCTGTATCTGGCGGTGGTCATTGATCTGTGGTCGCGTGCCGTCATTGGCTGGTCGATGTCGCCGCGTATGACGGCGCAGCTTGCCTGCGATGCACTGCAAATGGCGCTGTGGCGACGTAAACGTCCGGAAAATGTCATTGTTCACACGGACCGTGGTGGTCAGTACTGTTCGTTGGATTATCAGACCTTGCTGAAACGTCATAATCTGCGCGGGAGCATGAGCGCAAAAGGCTGTTGCTATGACAATGCCTGCGTGGAAAGCTTCTTTCACTCGCTGAAAGTGGAATGTATCCACGGAGAACGCTTTACCAGCCGGGAAATAATGCGGACGACGGTGTTTAATTATATCGAGTGCGATTACAATCGCTGGCGTCGCCACAGTGCGTGCGGCGGTCTCAGCCCGGAACAATTTGAAAACCAGAACCTCGCTTAGGGCCGTGTCCACATTATGTGGGTAGGATCA
>NZ_JBOFIN010000065.1:0-9264 GCF_051650185.1 Scandinavium sp. | reverse complement strand
CAACGCCTTCGCCGTTGGAAATTTTACGAACAGTGAATGCAGAGTGCAGACCGCGGTTACGAATAGCGATAACCACGCCCTCGAATGCCTGCAGACGTTTTTTGGAACCTTCAACAACCCATACTTTCACTTCCACGGTATCACCCGGACGGAAGGAAGGTACGTCCTGCTTCATCTGCTCTTGTTCAATTTGCTTAATAATGTTGCTCATAATTTAATCTCTTATCCTGGGTAAACTGATAATTGGGGGCTTACGCCTCACCATCATGTTTATGCTGCTGTTGTGCGTGTTCCCGTTGGAACTCCGCCAGCAACCTTGCTTGCTCTTCAGTCAGAGCCAGGTTTTCCAGAAGTTCAGGTCTTCTAAGCCAGGTCCGGCCCAGCGACTGCTTCAGACGCCAGCGACGTATCTCGGCATGGTTACCGGACAGTAAAACTGCCGGGACATCCATCCCTTCTAACACTTCAGGACGGGTATAGTGTGGACAGTCCAGCAATCCATCAGCAAAAGAATCTTCCGTTGCCGAAGCTTCATGGCCCAGAACCCCCGGAATGAACCGGGAGACGGAGTCAATCAGCGTCATTGCTGGTAACTCACCACCGCTGAGAACGTAATCGCCGATAGACCATTCTTCGTCAATCTCGGTTTGAATCACGCGCTCATCTATCCCTTCGTAGCGACCGCACACCAGAATCAATTTTTGACTCGTTGCCAGTTCGCTGACGCCCGCTTGATCAAGCTTGCGTCCCTGAGGTGAAAGATAAATCACCTTTGCGCCTTCACCTGCCGCGGCTTTTGCTGCATGAATGGCATCCCGTAAGGGTTGCACCATCATTAACATCCCCGGTCCGCCGCCGTAAGGACGATCGTCCACGGTACGGTGTCGGTCATGAGCGAAATCACGAGGACTCCAGCTCTGGATGTTCAGCAGGCCATTTTTTACGGCCCGGCCAGTTACCCCGTAGTCGGTAATCGCGCGAAACATTTCTGGAAACAGGCTAACTACACCAATAAACACAAGCCTTTCCCCATCATGTCGTCTTTTACCGGTAATCCGGAGGTCTTAAAAACCAGGATCCCAATCTACTTCAATGGTTTGAGTAGTGAGATCGACTTTCTTGATAACCTGCCCATCGAGGAACGGAACCAACCGCTCCTTGATACCAAACGCATCTTTCAGGTTTGCTTTAATGACGAGAACGTCATTCGATCCGGTTTCCATCATGTCGATGACTTTACCGAGATCATAGCCTTCAGTGGTCACAACCTGGCAGCCCATAAGGTCTTTCCAGTAATACGTGCCATCATCCAGCGTCGGCAACTGCGAGGAATCCACGACAATTTCACAATTGGTCAGCAGATTCGCGGCATCCCGATCTTCAATACCTTTCAGCTTGATGATCAGATCCTGATTGTGGTGACGCCAGCTTTCCAGCTCGACCTCTTGCCACTGACCCGCCTTCTGGATTAACCAGGGCTGATAGTCAAAAATGCTTTCGGCGTCTTCGGTGGAGGAAAACACTCTGAGCCAACCACGAATACCGTAGGAAGAACCCATTTTACCAACCACGATAGGATCGGCTGGGGCTTTCGCGGTGAGTTGCTTGCTCATCATGACCACCGTGACAGATTAAGCTGCTTTGTTTGCAGCTTTGATCAGCGTTGCTACGCGATCGGAAACAGTAGCGCCCTGGCCAACCCAGTGAGCGATACGATCCAGATCCAGGCGAGTTTCTTCTTCTGCACCGCTAGCCAGTGGGTTGAAGAAACCAACGCGCTCGATGAAGCGACCGTTGCGTGCATTACGGCTATCAGTAACGACAACCTGGTAGAACGGACGCTTTTTTGCGCCGTGACGTGCTAAACGAATAGTTACCATAACATCCTCTTGTGTGAATAAAACACCGGGCCCCATCGAGGGACGGAGCCCGGTGTCATATTAAAAGCCCGAAAATTTTACTCATTTCGGCGCAAAAAGCAATCTTTTAAAGCGCGTTAACGCCCCGGAAAGCCCGGCGGCATCATGCCTTTCATACCGCGCATCATCTTCGCCATGCCGCCCTTCTTCATTTTCTTCATCATGCGCTGCATGTCGTCGAACTGTTTCAGAAGACGGTTAACGTCCTGTACCTGCATGCCACAGCCTGCGGCGATACGGCGTTTACGGGAACCTTTGATGATGTCCGGGTTGGCGCGTTCTTTCAGGGTCATGGAGTTGATAATCGCCTCCATACGCACCAGCACCTTGTCATCCATCTGCGCTTTAACGTTGTCCGGGATCTGGCCCATGCCAGGCAGCTTGCCCATCAGGCTCGCCATTCCACCCATGTTTTTCATCTGACGCAGTTGCTCAAGGAAGTCTGTCAGGTCGAAACCGTCGCCTTTCTTGAGTTTGTTCGCCAGCTTCTCAGCCTGAGCGCGATCAACTTTGCTCTCGATATCTTCGATAAGCGACAGAACGTCGCCCATGCCGAGAATACGGGAGGCAATACGGTCCGGGTGGAACGGCTCCAGCGCTTCGGTTTTTTCGCCGACGCCGAGGAATTTAATCGGCTTGCCGGTGATATGGCGAATCGACAGCGCCGCACCGCCGCGGGCGTCACCGTCCACTTTGGTCAGCACGACGCCTGTCAGCGGCAGCGCTTCGTTAAACGCTTTCGCCGTATTCGCGGCATCCTGGCCGGTCATCGCATCAACGACAAACAGCGTTTCGACTGGGTTGATCGACGCATGGACTTGCTTGATTTCGTCCATCATCGCTTCATCGACGTGCAAACGACCGGCGGTATCCACCAGCAGCACGTCGTAGAATTTCAGCTTCGCTTCTTTCAGCGCAGCGTTAACGATATCCACTGGCTTCTGCGCAACGTCTGACGGGAAGAAATCCACGCCAACCTGCTCAGCCAGGGTTTCCAGCTGTTTGATTGCCGCTGGACGGTAAACGTCCGCAGAGACAACCAGCACTTTCTTCTTGTGCTTTTCACGCAGGAACTTACCCAGTTTACCTACGCTGGTTGTTTTACCGGCACCTTGCAGGCCCGCCATCAGCACCACGGCTGGCGGCTGAGCGGCGAGGTTGAGAACCTGGTTCTCTTCGCCCATCGCCGAAACCAGTTCATTACGAACGATTTTGACGAACTCCTGACCTGGCGTCAGGCTCTTGTTAACTTCATGACCCACCGCGCGCTCTTTCACGCGGTTGATGAATTCACGCACGACGGGCAGCGCCACGTCGGCTTCAAGCAGTGCCATGCGCACTTCGCGCAGCGTGTCTTTAATGTTGTCTTCGGTAAGGCGTCCGCGGCCGCTGATGTTGCGCAGCGTACGCGACAAACGATCGGTTAAATTATCAAACATTGTCTCTCGCCTGAGGTGGAAACGTTCGGTCGCAGCTCGCGACACAGTCACAGAATTTTGCCGGAGTATAACACGACACGCCCCGAGTTGTGATGCAACGGTTGGAGCATGCGTCGCGTGACGCTATACTGCTTCTCTTTCAACCATGCCGACAACAACATTTCTATGCCTGTTTTTGCACTGCTCGCGCTCGTCGCTTACTCCATCAGCCTCGCGCTGATCATCCCTGCCCTGCTGCAAAAAAACAGCGGCTGGCGGCGCATGGCTATACTTTCTGCGGTGATTGCGCTGGTGTGTCACGCCTTTGCGCTGGAAGCGAGAATTTTACCGGGCGGCGAGAACGGACAAAACCTCAGCCTGTTGAACGTCGGTTCGCTTGTCAGCCTGATGATTTGTACGGTGATGACCATTGTTGCGTCCCGCAATCGCGGCTGGTTGCTTCTGCCTGTCATCTACACGTTTGCGTTGATTAACCTCGCCTTCGCGACGTTTATGCCCAACGAGTTCATCACGCATCTGGAAGCGACACCGGGCATGATGGTGCATATTGGCCTGTCGCTATTTGCTTACGCGACATTAATCATTGCGGCACTTTATGCTCTGCAACTGGCATGGATTGATTATCAACTTAAGAACAAAAAGCTGGCCTTCAGCAGCGAAATGCCGCCGCTGATGAGCATTGAGCGCAAGATGTTTCACATCACCCAGGTCGGCGTTGTTCTGCTCACTTTGACCCTGTGTACCGGTTTGTTTTATCTGCACAATCTGTTCAGTGTGGAAAATATCGACAAAGCGGTCCTTTCCATCATCGCGTGGTTTGTCTATATCGTGTTGTTATGGGGTCATTATCATGAAGGCTGGCGAGGACGCCGCGTGGTGTGGTTTAACGTCGCGGGAGCAGGATTGTTAACACTGGCCTATTTTGGCAGCCGTGTTCTGCAGCAGTTTGTCAGCTAAGACTTAAAGGAATCTCCGTTGGAACATATCTCAACCACGACGCTAATCATCACGCTTGTCGTCATGGTTTTTATTTCTGCCTACTTCTCGGGTTCGGAAACCGGGATGATGACGCTCAACCGCTACAAGCTGCGTCATAGGGCAAAACAGGGCAACAGTGCGGCAAAACGTGTCGAAAAACTGCTGCGTAAGCCCGACCGCCTGATTAGCCTTGTGCTGATTGGCAACAACCTCGTCAATATTCTTGCATCTGCGCTGGGCACGATTGTGGGGATGCGTCTGTACGGCGATGCCGGTGTGGCTATCGCGACCGGCGTTTTAACGTTTGTGGTCCTGGTCTTCGCAGAAGTTCTGCCGAAAACTATCGCTGCGCTGTATCCGGAAAAAGTGGCTTATCCCAGCAGTTTTCTGTTAGCCCCGCTGCAAGTGCTGATGATGCCACTGGTGTGGTTCCTCAACACCATTACCCGCATTCTGATGCGGATGATGGGCATCAAAACCGACACGTCGATCAGCGCTGCGCTCAGTAAAGACGAGCTGCGCACGATTGTGAACGAGTCACGCTCGCAAATCTCTCGCCGTAATCAGGACATGCTGCTGTCGGTGCTGGATCTGGAAAAAGTCAGCGTCAACGACATCATGGTCCCGCGCAACGAGATCGTCGGCATCGACATCAATGACGACTGGAAATCCATCGTTCGTCAGCTCACCCACTCGCCACACGGGCGTATCGTGCTCTACAGAGATTCGCTCGATGATGCCATCAGCATGCTGCGCGTGCGCGAAGCTTACCGCCTGATGACCGAGAAAAAAGAGTTTACCAAAGAGATCCTGCTGCGCGCCGCGGATGAAATCTACTACGTACCGGAAGGCACGCCGCTCAGCACCCAACTGGTCAAATTCCAGCGTAATAAAAAGAAAGCAGGTCTGGTGGTCGATGAATACGGCGATATCCAGGGCCTGGTGACCGTTGAAGATATTCTGGAAGAGATAGTCGGTGATTTCACCACGTCGATGTCGCCGTCACTGGCGGAAGAAGTCACACCGCAAAACGACGGGTCGGTGATTATTGACGGTACCGCAAACGTGCGCGAGCTGAACAAAGCCTTCAACTGGCATTTCCCGGAAGATGAAGCCCGCACCATCAACGGCGTGATTCTGGAAGCGCTGGAAGAGATCCCGGCCATCGGCACACGCGTGCGCATCAACCAGTTCGATATCGATATTCTCGACGTTCAGGACAACATGATTAAGCAGGTGAAAGTGGTGCCGGTGAAATCGATTCGGGAAAGCGCAGCGGAATAAAAGAAGCTATATCGCTGTAGGCCGGGGGTCAGGCGGCAGCCGCCCCCGGCACTACAGAGGCAGGGTTAAGCCTTCGCTTTCGCGACGGAAACCATCGCCGCGCGAATGGTACGCCCGTTCAGGGTGTAACCCTTCTGCATCACCATCAGTACGTTACCTGCGGCAACCTCTTCTGATTCAACCATGGCGATTGCCTGGTGAACGTTCGGGTCCATTGGCACGTTGATGTCGCCCACCACTTCCACACCGTACTTACGCACCACGTCGAGCATGGATTTCAGCGTCAGTTCGATACCTTCCACCATTGGCGCCATCTCTGGATTCGCTTTATCAGCCACTTCCAGCGCGCGGTCGAGACTGTCGATAACCGGTAGCAGGTCGTTCACAAACTTCTCAAGGGCAAACTTGTGCGCCTTCTCAACGTCCTGTTCGGTACGACGACGCAGGTTTTCCATCTCGGCTTTAACACGCAGCATGCCATCGCGCTCGCGAGTTTGCGCTTCCTCTAACTGAGCTTCCAGATTCGCAATTTTCTCATCGCGCGGATCCACCTGCTCAGCAGAAGCATCAGACTCTACGGCCTCAACTTCATCATGCTGGTCCTTGATAATTTCTTCCGGGGCTTGCCCCTCAGGCGTTTTCTGTTCTTTACTACTCATGAATTTCTCCGCGTTTTTTGGTAATCACTCGCTGACTTCGCTTATTATGGGGATCGCGCTGCGGGATTCAAGGGAAGCAGGCACATTGTCATCATTCATTCGGCACAAGGACCTCCAGAAAATGAACAATCATTTCAAGTGTATCGGTATTGTTGGTCATCCCCGCCATCCTACCGCGCTCACCACACATGAAATGCTGTATCGCTGGCTGTGTACCAAAGGCTACGATGTCATTGTCGAGCAACAAATTGCCCGCGAGTTACAGCTGAAAAACGTCGCGACCGGGACCCTGGCGGAAATTGGCCAGCAGGCCGATCTGGCGGTCGTCGTCGGCGGTGACGGCAACATGCTGGGCGCCGCGCGAACGCTGGCTCGCTATGACATTAAAGTCATCGGCATTAACCGTGGCAACCTTGGCTTCCTGACCGATCTCGACCCGGACAACGCTCAGCAGCAACTGGCAGACGTCCTCGAAGGCCACTATATCACCGAGAAGCGCTTTCTGCTTGAAGCCCAGGTCTGCCAGCATGACTGCCAGAAGCGCATCAGCACCGCCATCAACGAAGTGGTGCTGCATCCCGGTAAAGTCGCGCACATGATTGAATTCGAAGTGTATATCGATGAAGTCTTTGCGTTCTCTCAGCGTTCAGACGGCTTGATTATCTCAACGCCGACAGGCTCCACCGCCTATTCACTTTCTGCGGGTGGCCCCATTTTGACGCCATCTTTAGACGCGATAACGCTGGTACCCATGTTCCCGCACACCCTAACGGCACGCCCGTTGGTCATCAACAGCAGCAGCACCATCCGCCTGCGCTTCGCCCATCCACGCAATGATCTGGAAATCAGCTGCGACAGCCAAATTGCCTTGCCGATTCAGGAAGGTGAAGATGTGCTGATTCGCCGCTGCGACTATCACCTCAACTTAATCCACCCTAAAGACTACAACTATTTCAACACGTTGAGTTCAAAGCTCGGCTGGTCAAAAAAATTGTTCTGATTTCGAACTCGCCTCTTTACTGTATAAAAAACCAGTTTATACTGTATGAAAATACAGTTATGGTTTTTCATACAGGAAGACGGCTATGTTAGCACAACTGACCATCAGCAATTTTGCCATCGTACGCGAACTTGAAATCGATTTTCATAGCGGAATGACAGCCATCACCGGGGAAACCGGGGCCGGTAAATCTATTGCGATAGATGCCCTCGGGTTGTGCCTGGGTGGCCGCGCGGAAGGCGATATGGTTCGGGCAGGCGCTAACAGAGCCGATCTCTGCGCCCGCTTTGCCCTGAAAGACACCCCTGCCGCCCTGCGCTGGCTGGAAGCCAATCAGCTTGAAGACGGACGTGAGTGTTTACTTCGCCGGGTGATCAGCAGCGATGGCCGTTCCCGTGGCTTTATCAACGGCACTGCCGTGCCGTTATCGCAATTGCGCGAACTGGGTCAATTGCTGATCCAAATCCATGGCCAGCATGCCCACCAGCAGCTTGTAAAACCGGAGCAGCAAAAATCCCTGCTTGATGGCTACACCGGTGAGTACGTGCTTACTCAGCGCATGGCCGATCACTACCGTCAATGGCATCAAAGCTGCCGGGACCTGGCACAACATCAACAGCAGAGTCACGAACGCGCCGCGCGTGCCGAGCTACTGCAATACCAGCTTAAAGAGCTGAATGAATTCCAGCCTCAGGCGGGCGAATTCGAACAGATAGATGAAGAATATAAGCGTCTGGCAAACAGCGGGCAGCTGCTGAGCACCAGTCAGCAGGCGCTGAACCTGCTGGCGGACGGCGAAGAGGCCAATCTGCAAAGCCAGCTCTACAGCGCCCGCCAAATGGTGACCGAGCTGACAGGCATGGACAGCAAACTTTCAGGTGTTCTGGAGATGCTGGAAGAAGCCGCCATCCAGCTCAGTGAAGCCAGCGACGAGCTCCGTCACTATTGCGACAGATTAGAGCTCGACCCGAACCGCCTGTTCGAACTCGAACAACGTATCTCACGTCAGATAGCGCTGGCGCGTAAGCACCACGTTAGCCCTGAAGAATTGCCCGCATTCCATCAATCGTTGCTGGATGAACAGCAGCAGCTTGACGATCAGGCGGATTCACTGGAAACGCTGAGCCTGGCGGTGAGTAAACATCACCAGCAGGCCCTGGAAACCGCGCAGTTGCTGCATACCGTACGCATGGCGAGCGCCGCTGAGCTGGCCGGGCTTATCACGGAAAGCATGCATCTGCTTTCCATGCCACACGGCAAGTTCACCATTGAGGTGAAATTCGAGGAGAACCACCTCACGGCCGAAGGCGCCGATCGCATTGAGTTTCGCGTCACCACTAACCCAGGTCAGCCGTTACAGCCCATTGCCAAAGTGGCTTCCGGCGGTGAGTTGTCACGTATCGCGCTGGCCATTCAGGTGATTACGGCCCAGAAAATGGAAACCCCGGCGCTGATTTTCGATGAGGTCGATGTGGGGATCAGCGGGCCAACCGCTGCTGTGGTGGGTAAACTGCTGCGCCAGTTGGGCGATTCGACTCAGGTCATGTGCGTCACGCACCTGCCGCAAGTGGCTGGCTGTGGCCATCATCATTTCTATGTCAGCAAAGAAACCGACGGCGAAATGACGGAAACCCATATGCAACCACTGGATAAACGCGCTCGCTTACAAGAACTGGCGCGTCTGCTCGGCGGCAGCGAAGTCACCCGTAACACGCTGGCAAACGCCAAAGAGTTGCTGGCGGCATAAACTTTTTCGCAATCGGAGAGTCTCAGTTCACAACAAAAAAACGACAACAGACCGGACGACAAGGTTTTAATGTGATGAAAGGTCTATTATCATCGTCAAATTACAATTGAGCCGTGAACTGCTCGGGCCCGAAAAGGAATGAAATCACTATGCGCTGTAAAATGCTGACTGCTGCCGCAGCGGTTCTTCTGATGTTGACCGCAGGCTGTTCCACTCTGGAGCGAGTGGTTTACCGTCC
>NZ_JBOFIN010000064.1:0-56311 GCF_051650185.1 Scandinavium sp. | reverse complement strand
GCCTCACACGAAGGGATGGAAGGCATGGACATGAGTCACGCGGAAACCGCTCACTAAGGGGCCGAGGAAGAAACGATGTTCGGAAAATTAACACTGGATGCAGTGCCCTACCACGAACCCATTATCGTGGTTACGGTGGCTGCCATTATCATCGGTGGGGCGGCCTTACTGGGCTTGATTACTTACTTCGGTAAGTGGACCTACCTGTGGAAAGAGTGGCTGACGTCTGTCGACCATAAAAAGCTCGGTATCATGTACTGCATCGTAGGTATCGTGATGCTGATTCGTGGCTTTGCTGACGCCATCATGATGCGTAGCCAGCAGGTTCTTGCCTCAGCCGGTGAAGCAGGCTTCCTGCCGCCGCACCACTACGATCAGATCTTTACCGCTCACGGCGTTATCATGATCTTCTTCGTGGCGATGCCGCTGGTTATCGGCCTGATGAACGTGGTTGTTCCTTTGCAGATCGGCGCGCGCGACGTTGCGTTCCCGTTCCTGAACAACCTGAGCTTCTGGTTCACTGTCGTCGGCGTTATCCTGGTTAACCTGTCTCTCGGTGTGGGCGAATTCGCACAGACCGGCTGGCTGGCCTATCCACCGCTGTCGGGCATTGAGTACAGTCCGGGCGTAGGGGTCGACTACTGGATTTGGGCGCTTCAGCTCTCCGGTATTGGTACGACGCTGACCGGGATCAACTTCTTTGTGACCATCATCAAGATGCGTGCGCCTGGCATGACCATGTTCAAGATGCCTGTTTTCACCTGGGCTTCTCTGTGCGCTAACGTCCTGATTATTGCCTCCTTCCCAATCCTGACTGTCACCATCGCGCTGCTGACCCTTGACCGTTATATCGGTACCCATTTCTTCACCAATGAAATGGGCGGCAACATGATGATGTACATCAACCTGATCTGGGCCTGGGGCCATCCGGAAGTATACATTCTGGTGCTGCCGGTGTTTGGTGTGTTCTCCGAAGTGGCGGCCACCTTCTCCCGTAAGCGTCTGTTTGGTTACACCTCACTGGTGTGGGCAACCGTCTGTATTACCGTTTTGTCGTTCATCGTTTGGCTGCACCACTTCTTCACCATGGGTGCGGGCGCGAACGTAAACGCCTTCTTCGGTATTGCGACCATGATTATCGCGATCCCAACCGGGGTTAAGATCTTCAACTGGCTGTTCACCATGTATCAGGGCCGTATCGTGTTCCACTCTGCGATGCTGTGGACCATCGGTTTTATCGTGACCTTCTCGGTTGGCGGTATGACTGGCGTTCTGCTGGCGGTGCCAGGTGCGGACTTCGTGCTGCACAACAGCCTGTTCCTGATCGCCCACTTCCATAACGTGATTATCGGTGGTGTGGTGTTCGGTTGCTTCGCGGGTATCACCTACTGGTGGCCGAAAGCCTTTGGCTTCACCCTGAACGAGACCTGGGGCAAACGCGCCTTCTGGTTCTGGATCATCGGCTTCTTCGTGGCGTTTATGCCGCTGTACGTGCTGGGCTTCATGGGTATGACCCGTCGCCTGAGCCAGCAGATTGATCCGCAGTTCCACCCTATGCTGGTTGTTGCAGCCTGTGGTGCGGCGCTGATTGCCTGTGGTATCGCCTGCCAGCTAATTCAGTACTACGTGTCTATTCGCGACCGCGAGCAGAACCGTGACCTGACCGGTGACCCATGGGGCGCGCGTACGCTGGAGTGGGCAACCTCCTCTCCACCTCCGTTCTATAACTTTGCCATTGTGCCGCAGATTCATGAGCGTGACGCATTCTGGGAAATGAAAGAGAAAGGCGAAGCGTACAAGCAACCTGCAAGCTATGAAGAAATCCATATGCCGAAAAACAGCGGTGCGGGCATCGTCATTGCCGCTTTCGCAACGGTATTCGGTTTTGCCATGATCTGGCATATCTGGTGGATGGCGATTGTCGGCTTCCTCGGCATCGTGATCAGCTGGATTGTGAAAAGCTTCGACGAGGACGTGGATTACTACGTGCCGGTAGCAGAAATCGAAAAACTGGAAAATCAGCATTTCGATGAGATCTCTAAGGCAGGGCTGAAAAATGGCAACTGATACTCTGACTAACGCGCACGCCCACGCGCACGACCATGGGCATCACGATTCAGGGCCGACCAAAGTCTTCGGCTTCTGGATCTACCTGATGAGCGACTGCGTTCTGTTCTCCATCCTGTTCGCGACCTACGCGGTGTTGGTCAACAACACCGCCGGTGGCCCGGCAGGGAAGGACATTTTCGAGCTGCCATTCGTTCTGGTCGAGACAGCTCTGCTGCTGTTCAGCTCCATCACTTATGGCATGGCGGCGATCGCCATGTATAAGAACAACAAAAGCCAGGTTATCTCCTGGCTGGCGTTGACCTGGCTGTTCGGTGCAGGCTTCATCGCGATGGAAATCTATGAATTCCATCACCTGATCGTAGAAGGTATGGGTCCGGATCGCAGTGGTTTCCTGTCCGCGTTCTTCGCGCTGGTCGGTACCCACGGTCTGCACGTGACCTCTGGTCTTATCTGGATGGCCGTCCTGATGTTCCAGATTAGCCGTCGCGGCCTGACCAGCACTAACCGTACTCGTATCCTGTGCCTGAGCCTGTTCTGGCACTTCCTGGACGTAGTGTGGATCTGCGTGTTCTCTGTAGTCTATCTGATGGGGGCGATGTAATGAGTCATTCAACCGATCATGGCGCGTCTCACGGCAGCGTAAAAACCTACATGACAGGGTTTATCCTGTCGATCATCCTGACGGCTATCCCGTTTGCGATGGTGATGAACGGCTCTGCGTCCCACGTTGTGCTGATTGGCACTGTGCTGTTGACCGCTGTGGTGCAGATTCTGGTGCATCTGGTGTGCTTCCTGCACATGAACAGCAAGTCTGATGAGGGCTGGAACCTGACGGCCTTCATCTTTACTGTACTGATCATCGCCATTGTGGTGATAGGCTCCATCTGGATCATGTGGAACCTTAACTACAACATGATGGTTCGATAAGAGCGTCGCGTATGTTTAAGCAATACCTGCAAGTTACAAAACCCGGCATCATCTTCGGTAACCTGATCTCGGTGATCGGCGGTTTCCTGTTGGCCTCCAAAGGCCACATCGATTACCCGCTGTTTATCTACACCCTGGTTGGCGTATCCCTGGTCGTTGCATCCGGTTGTGTTTTCAACAACTACATCGACAGGGATATCGACAAGAAGATGGAACGAACCAAAAATCGGGTGCTGGTCAAAGGCCTGATTTCTGCGAACGTTTCGCTGGTGTATGCCACTCTGTTGGGTGTTGCTGGCTTCGCGCTGCTGTGGTTCGGTGCTAACCCGCTGGCCTGCTGGCTTGGCGTCATGGGGTTCGTGGTTTATGTCGGCGTTTACAGCCTGTACATGAAGCGCAACTCCGTGTACGGCACGCTGATTGGTTCCCTGTCGGGCGCAGCGCCGCCGGTGATTGGCTATTGTGCCGTCACCGGCAACTTTGACAGCGGTGCGGCGATTCTGCTGGCGATCTTCAGCCTGTGGCAGATGCCTCACTCCTACGCCATCGCGATTTTCCGCTTTAAGGATTATCAGGCGGCGAACATCCCGGTTCTGCCGGTGGTGAAAGGGATCTCCGTTGCCAAAAACCACATCACGCTCTACATCATCGCTTTTGCTGTGGCGACCCTGATGCTCACCCTCGGCGGCTATGCAGGTTATAAATACCTGATTGTGGCTGCCGCGGTCAGCGTCTGGTGGTTGGGCATGGCATTACGCGGCTATAAAGTCGCTGATGACAGGATCTGGGCGCGCAAGCTGTTCGGTTTCTCTATCATCGCGATTACAGCCCTTTCCGTGATGATGTCCGTCGACTTTATGGTGCCGGATTCTCATTCCGCTCTGGCTTACCTCTGGTAAATCGGACGAAATGAATAAAAGGGTGCTTCGGCACCCTTTTTTATTCATGTAATCAATAAACTCCCGATGTAATATTTGCTAATCAACGGCTTGTTTACCCTGCCCTTCCCCGGCCTTACACTAAGCGCTGCTTTTATATTGAGGTGGAAATGAACGATTTTAAAATGACACCGGGGGAACTGCGCGCAACCTGGGGTTTAGGGACCGTTTTCTCATTGCGCATGCTCGGCATGTTTATGGTCCTGCCTGTTCTGACCACATACGGCATGGCGCTTCAGGGCGCGAGCGAAGCGCTGATTGGCCTGGCTATCGGTATTTACGGCCTGGCACAGGCTGTTTTTCAAATCCCTTTCGGCCTGCTCTCCGACCGCATCGGTCGCAAGCCGCTGATTGTCGGCGGATTACTGATTTTTGTCCTCGGCAGCGTGATTGCCGCCCTCTCGGATTCTATCTGGGGCATTATTCTTGGCCGCGCATTGCAGGGCTCTGGCGCGATTGCCGCCGCGGTGATGGCGCTGCTGTCTGACCTCACTCGGGAACAGAACCGCACCAAAGCGATGGCCTTTATCGGCGTCAGCTTCGGGGTCACTTTTGCTATTGCGATGGTGCTTGGCCCCATCGTCACCCACAAGCTCGGTCTGCACGCCCTCTTCTGGATGATTTCCGGCCTGGCGACGCTCGGCATTCTGCTGACCATCTGGGTAGTCCCCAACAGCGAAAACCATGTGCTGAACCGCGAATCAGGCATGGTAAAAGGCTGCTTCAGCAAAGTGCTGATGGAGCCAAAGCTGCTGAAGCTGAACTTCGGCATTATGTGTTTGCACATCCTGCTGATGTCGACGTTTGTCGCCCTGCCTGGTCAGCTCGAAGCCGCAGGTTTTCCCGCCGCCGGGCACTGGAAAATCTATCTGGTGACCATGGTGATTTCATTCGTTTCGGTGGTGCCGTTTATCATCTACGCCGAAGTGAAACGCCGCATGAAGCGCGTGTTCCTGGTGTGCATCGCCCTGATCCTGATCGCAGAGATCGTGCTGTGGGGTTCCGGTTCTTACTTCTGGGAGCTGGTCGCAGGCGTGCAGCTGTTCTTCCTGGCGTTTAACCTGATGGAAGCCCTGCTGCCCTCGCTTATCAGCAAGGAATCCCCGGCCGGGTACAAAGGGACTGCGATGGGTATCTACTCCACCAGCCAGTTCCTCGGCGTGGCGATTGGCGGCTCACTGGGCGGCTGGGTCGATGGCTTCTTTGATTCGCAAACCGTCTTTTTGATGGGAGCACTGCTGGCAACGGTTTGGCTATTAGTCGCCATGACCATGCAGGAACCGCCTTACGTCAGCAGCCTGCGAGTCACCCTCCCGGATGATGTGGACGCAGACGAAGCGCTGAAGTCTCGCCTGCTGGCAAAAGAAGGCGTGAAGGAAGTGTTGGTGGTGGCGGCGGAACGTTCTGCCTATGTCAAAATCGACAGCAAAGTGACCAACCGCTTTGAAGTGGAGCAGGTTATCAAAGCCGTTTGATTCAAGGATTGCCGGGTGGCGGCGTTGCCTTACCCGGCCTACGATCCCCAAATCACGACTCCGGCGTAACCCCTTTCTTCAATAAAATATTCCCATACTTCGCTGTTTCTCCGGTGACCACAATCGCAGAGGCTTTCTGCGCTCGCTCGTAAAAGGCAAAGCGATCGATTCGGCTCACTGACCTCCCCTCCCCTTCGCCAAACAGCGCTTTCAGGTAGCGAGCCTCGACGCTGTGGTCGAGCTGATCACCTGCCACCGGAGCCATCATCACCAGCGGATCGGCATAGCTGTCGAGTTCAAACAGCGGAATGACCGCTTTCAACAAAGCATCGATTTTCAGACCATCCGCGCGAATGACCTGTGGCCCGATGCTGTGTGCGGGGAAGTGCGCGTCGGCGAAAATGATTTCATCGCCATGCCCCATTTCGGCCAGCGTTTTCAGCAAGTCAGGCGAAATCAAAGGCGAGAGTGTTTTCAGCATGTCAGTTTTCCTGTGGCGTATAAACGCGGTAGCGATACTCGACAGCGGCTCGTGCGGCACTGGCCGTCGGATAGAAACCGACACCGCTCCAGCCGTAAAAAGAAGCGCCGAGCACGGTGGTTTCGGCCTCATCCAGCACTTTCACCGGAATGCCCAGCGCATCGGCTTTCATCTGATTCCAGAGCGTATTGCGGCTTCCCCCGCCCACCAGCAGCAATTCACGGGTTTTGAAACCCGCAGCCTGCTCCAGCCTGGCAAGATTGTCTTTCAGCTGGCGCGTTAATCCCTCCAGCGCAGCGCGACACAGATGCCCGCGCGTGGTGCCTAAATTCACGCCTTCCCAGCCCGCCTGCGGGTGTGTTAACAGCTCGCAATTCATCCTCACGCCCTCGCAACCCGCAGGAATACGACGCGCTTGCTCCACGATGTCTTGCCACGGCGTTTGCGCATCGCCCAGCAGCGTGCGTAACCACTCCAGCACGCCAGAGGCCAGATACTGCATGCCCGGGTTGTACACGCCGGGTTCGCTGTCGAGTTCGCAGGTCGAGCCCTGGCAAGCCGCCAGTTTCTGACTGTCGATTTTGCGGCTGCGTACCATCAGGATTTCCCAGGTGCCGGAAGAAAGCACCGGCTGATCGATATCTGCCCCTGCGCCATACAGCGCGAACTGCGTATCGTGGCCACAGGAGATGACCGGCAAAGCAGGCGGTAACCCAAGAAACGCCGCCATCGCTGGAAGTAGCTGACCGACGCACTCCCCTGGTGTGATTTGTGGCGGAAAGAGCGACTCCGGGATACCCACTAAATCGAGGAGGGATGCACTGAAATCGTGGCTCTGCAACGACAACAGCTGGCTGGTTCCCGCCATGGTGCGATCGGTGGTGAATTCTCCCGTCAGGCGTTGGTTAATCAGCGAAGAGATAAACAGCCAGCGGTGCGCTTTTGCCAGCAGATCCGGATGGTGTTGCTTCAACCAGAATAGCTTGTAGAGGGTGTTAAAACTGAAATGCCCGACGCCGCTGGTTTTTTGCAGCCACTCAGGGGAAACCTGCTGCAGGAAGGTGTTCATCACCGGCGTTGTGCGCGGACATTTCCAGCTGATGATGGGATAAAGCAATTCCCCGCAGCTATCCACCAGCGCCCCGTCGACGCCAAAGGTGGTGACAGTCAGCCCGGCAATTCGGTAGTCGATAAGCTGGGCCTGAACCTCACGGCAACAATGCGCAAAACGCTGCATAATGGCATCCAGCGACCACTGGTGCCAGGCAGGATCTTCCGTTGCAGGCTCACTGGCATTGGCGATGCTCGCACGTGCGACAATCGAACCGTTCAGATCCAGGGCCATCGCCCGCACGTTGGTCGCCCCGCAATCGAGAACCAGAAAACAGTCTTTCATCGTCCCTCCAGATGAGCGCGAGGCATCACCCCGCGCTCTGCTCCATTAACGTTTGTAGAGCGGGCCGTAATTCTGACAGGCGCGGTAATCCTGCCCTTCCAGATCCATGCCGTGTGCCGCCCACGCAGTGGGACGCCAGACCTGCTCCTCTTCGAGGTTGTGCATACAGACCGGAATACGCAGCATCGCCGCCAGCGTGACAAACTCCGCCCCCACATGCCCAACCGTCAGCACCCCGTGGTTGGAGCCCCAGTTCGACATCACCGACCAGACATCCTTGAACGGGCCGTTGCCCGTCAGACGTGGCGCAAACCAGGTGGTCGGCCAGGTGGAGTCGGTGCGTTGATCCAGCGTTTTATGCACATCGGCAGGCAATTCGATACTCCAGCCTTCAGCAATTTGCAGCACCGGGCCAATGCCTTTGATGATGTTCACGCGCGTCATGGTGAACGGCACGCCGCCACGGGTCAGGAAGTTAGAGGAGTAGCCGCCGCCGCGGAAATATTCATGCACCGCCGGGCACCAGCGCGTGGCTTCCAGGCAGGCATCGGCCTCTTTCTGGCTGATTTCCCAGTGCGGTTTTAAGGTGGGTTTGCCTTCAGCATCGGTTTGCTGAGCCGCGCCGTCCAGCGCCGCTGAACCAGAGTTAATCAGGTGGATAATGCCGTGCTGCGCATGACCGGTGAGCTCTTTCCCGGTGACGCGCTTAACCGCTTCCGGCGACCAGAAGGTGCGCACGTCGGCAAAAATCTGCGCGGTGCCGGTCATCAGATGACCGAACAGCATCGCCACGCCGTTAAGGCTGTCGTTTTCCGTGGCGACCACATAGGGCTGACGCACGCCGTGCCAGTCAAACGAACTGTTGAGCAGCGCTTCTGCGGTGTCACCATTGGGATATTGATCCGTCCAGTGACGCTGGCCCTGGAAGCCCGACGCAATAGCGTTGTAGCCCAGCGCCTCTTCTTCGCGGCCTTTTTCGGCAAGCTTAGGGTTGCCCTGCATCATGTCGCGAATACAAATGGCCATCAGCAAACTTTCGCGCAGAATTTCACGATTTTGCTCTTCGCTGCGGCGATATTTGGCGGCATTTTTGTCTTCGCCAAAGCGGAATTTCTCCTGCGCCCAGCTCACCGCCAGCGCCAGTTCCTCTTCGTCATAAATCTGGTTATCCATGCGACGGCGCAGCTCAGTCATGTCGACCGCCTGCACTTTCATCCCCAGCCAGGATTCGAAGAAGTTATGATCGACAATGGACCCGGCAATCCCCATCGAGGTGCCGCCCAGTGACAGATAGCTTTTGCCCTTCATGCTGGCCACCGCCAGCCCTGCGCGAGCAAATCGCAGCAGTTTTTCTTCCACATCAGCCGGAACAGAAGTGTCGCCCGCGTCCTGCACCTCATGACCATAGATGGAAAACGCCGGGAGGCCCTTCTGGTTGTGCGCTGCCAGCGCAGCAGCCAGGTAAACCGCGCCCGGACGCTCAGTGCCGTTAAAGCCCCAAATGGCTTTAGGTCGCAGCGGATCCATATCGATCGTTTCGCTGCCGTAACACCAGCAAGGCGTAACGGTGATCGTCAGCCCGACATTCAGCGCCGAGAATTTCTCTTCACAGGCGGCAGACTCCGCCATGCCAGCAATGCAGGTATCGGCAATCACGCACTCAATCTGGCTTCCGCAAGGATGGCGTAGCTTCTCCTGTAGCAGCGCCGCCGTGGCCTTCGCCATATTCATGGTCTGCTCTTCCAGCGATTCGCGAATGCCCATCCGACGCCCGTCGATCACCGGACGAATGCCAATTCTCGGTAACAGTTTTTTCGATTTCATCTTCACTCCTCGTGATGGCTATTGCCCGTACAGGCGCGGCGCGGTGGACCCGGCAGGCCGATTGAGCATAAAAACCAGAAATTGCTAACTCGAATTAGCTTAGAAGCGCATTGAAATTTTGCTCAACTACTTTGTGGTTGTTCTGTGAACACCTTCACGATCAGAGGTCAAAATTCGATCAGCGTCAGATAATTCGTTTCAGCTAAAAAACAATAAATAATTAAAATTCATCACGTTAAACAAATTCACTTGCAGCCCGTCACAATTTAAAAACAAATAATTTGGCGAAAATTCCACCGTGAAATAGCTTTTATCAGCACAAGCTAATTCGAATTAGCTAAAAAGTGATTGCGATAACATCCGGAGAAAACCTAATGATGTCAGAGACTTTCTTGCAGATGAGCAACATCACCAAGCGTTTTCCCGGTGTGTTGGCGCTCAGCAACGTCAGTTTTAACCTGCGGCCCGGTGAAGTGCATGCGCTGCTGGGGGAGAATGGCGCCGGAAAATCGACGCTGATGAAAATTCTCTCCGGCGTTTATCAGCCCGATGAAGGTGAGATCGTTTTTGAAAACAATAAGGTGACGTTCAGCGATCCGCTCAGTGCGCAGCACGCCGGAATTACCATCATTCATCAGGAATTTAACCTCTTCCCTGACCTGACCGTTGAGGAAAATATCTATATCGGCCGCGAGTTTCGTAAGAACACGAGCTGGCGGCTGGATGAGAAAAGCCAGCGCCAGGCAGTCATCGATATTCTGGCGCAGCTTAATCTTTCGATTTCACCGCAAACTCGCGTGGCGGATTTAACCGTTGCCCAGCAGCAGATGGTGGAAATTGCGAAGGCGATTTCCGTTAACGCCAAAGTCCTGATTATGGATGAACCCACGGCTGCGCTGACTGAGAGTGAAATCGAGAGTCTGTTTAAGGTCACGCGTCTGCTTAAATCTCGCGGCACCGGCATTGTGTATATCTCGCACCGCCTCGAAGAGCTGGCGCTGATTGCCGACCGGGCCACGGTGATGCGCGACGGCCAGTTTATTGCCACCGTCGATTACGAAACGGTGCAGATAAGCGAGCTTATTGCGATGATGGTCGGCCGCGATCTGGGCAATATCTACCCCAAACGCCCACCACAAACCGGGAAAGTCCCGGTGCTGGAAGTCAAAAACCTGCAACGCAAGGACGTGCTTAACGACATCAGTTTCACCCTGCATCGCGGTGAAATCCTTGGCCTTGCCGGGCTGATGGGAGCAGGACGTACCGAACTTGCCCGCGCGATTTTTGGCGCCGACCCGATTGACGGCGGCACCCTAACGCTCAACGGCAAAAACATCGTGATCAAAGACGTCGCCGATGCCATTCGTCAGGGCATCAGCTATCTCACGGAAGACCGTAAAAAAGAGGGGCTGGCGCTCGGGCTGTCGGTGGAAGAGAACATCATGCTCGGCAACTACCCCGAATTCAGCAGCCGCTTTGGCAACGTGGATGAAAAATCCTGCGAGAAAACCAGCAGCGAATTAGTCAAAGCCCTGCGCATCAAAACGCCACACCTGCAACAGGCCGCGCTGAACTTAAGCGGCGGCAATCAACAGAAAATCATCATTGCCCGCTGGGTCTGCAAAGACACTGAGATCCTGATTTTTGATGAACCGACCCGCGGCATCGACGTCGGCGCGAAGCTGGAAATTTACGAGTTAATGAACCGGCTGGTCGCTAAAGGCAAATCCATCATCATGATTTCGTCTGAATTACCGGAAGTCTTAGGCATGTGCGACCGTATTCTGGTTATGCGCGGCGGCCGAATTACCGGTGAAGTTCAGGCACAAAGCGCCACCCAGGAAAAAATCATGCAATACGCGACGCTGGAGGATTAACCATGAGCATCACTGCCACCCCTGCAAAAAGTGAGCATCACAAAATGAAAGTGAACAAAGCCCTGCTGATGCGTCTGGCGCCGCTGTTCAGCCTGATCCTGCTGGTGCTTTTCTTCAGCTTCAGCTCACCGTTCTTCTTTAACACCGAAAACCTGATGACCATCGCCCTGCAAACCTCGGTGATTGGCATCATGGCCATCGGCGTGACGTTTGTGATTATCACCGCCGGGATAGACCTGTCGCTCGGCTCGGTCGTGGCCTTCTCCGGCGTCGTCGTCGGCATCTGCGCGGGTTTTGGCTTGCCGCTGCCGTTGTGTGTGCTGGCGGGTGTTTTAGCTGGCGGCCTGTGCGGTTACGTCAACGCGTTCCTTGTTACCCGCGCGGCAATCCCCCCTTTTATTGCCACTCTGGGGCTGATGATGTCGGTACGCGGCATCAACATGGTCATGACCGACGGGCGCGCCATTTACTTCTCTGAATACCCGATGTTCAAACTGCTGGCTCAGGGCCGCCTGCTTGATGTTCTGCCTTACCCGGTGTTCTACCTGGTGATTGTGGCGCTGTTCTCCGCCTACATCCTGAAAAAAACCGTCATTGGTCGCTATGTCTACGCCGTGGGCAGCAATGAAACGGCGGCACACCTTTCCGGTATCAAAGTACGCCGGGTCAAAATCTTTGTTTACGCCTTCTGCGGCCTGCTAACCGGTATCGCAGGCGTGATCCTCGCCTCGCGCCTCAACTCCGGCCAGCCAACTGTCGGTGTGGGCTATGAACTGGAGGCGATCGCCGCCGTCGTGATTGGTGGCACCAGCCTGATGGGCGGTATCGGCACCATCGGCGGGACCATCATCGGCGCGTTCATCATGAGCGTGCTGAAAAACGGCCTCAACCTGATGGGCGTCTCGCAGTTCTGGCAGATGGTGGCGATGGGCGTGGTGGTGATCGCTGCGGTGTATCTCGATACGTTGCGTAAAAAAATGCGTTGAAACAGCGTCCGCCCTTGATGCCGGACACCTTTACCTGCCCTGACGTATAGGGTTCTTCCCTCAGTACGGAGTACAAAAATGAAAACCAGGCAATTTCTGTATGCACTCTCTCTCGTCGCCGTAATGACCAGCAGCGCGCTGGCAAAAGATTACAACCTGCCGGTGGTCAGCAAAGGCTTCCAGCATGAATTCTGGCAGACAGTCAAAATGGGAACAGAAGCCGCGGCGAAAGAGCTGGGCGATAAAACCAGCTACGTTGGCCCGGCGGATGAGACTCAGATTGCAGAACAGATTCAGTTAGTGGAAAACACCATGGCGCAGAAGCCAAATGGCCTGCTGCTGGCGGCACTCGATGCGAATGCGTTGGCTCCGCTGGTCGAAACAGCCAACAGCCGTGGCATTAAAGTCGTGACGTTTGACTCCGGTGTGGAATCCGACATTCCGGCAAGCTTCGTCGCCACCAACAACCGCAAAGCCGGAGCACAGGCTGCTGATGCGCTGGCTGAACAGGTGGGTGGTAAAGGCAAAGTTGGGATCATTGCCCACGTCGCAGGTACCACGTCAGCCATCGAACGTTCTGAAGGTTTTTCCGCAGAAATGAAAGCGAAGTACCCTAATATTCAGGTACTGCCGGTGCAATACAGCGATGGCGACCCGCAAAAAGCGATGGATAAGACTATCGATATGGTGCAGGCCAACCCTGACCTGGCAGGGATTTACGCCACCAATGAAGGCGCTACGCTGGGCGTGGCAAATGCCATTGACAGCCAGAGCCTGAAGGGCAAAGTGAAAGTCATCGGTTTTGACAGCACTGAAGCTATCATTGGTTTCCTGAAGAGCGGCGTGATTCAGGGCTTTATGGTGCAGGATGCTTACCAGATTGGCTATCAGGGGCTTAAAGCGCTGAATGCAGCCGTGGCGGGTCAAAGCGTGCCGAAGCAAATCGATATCCCGGTGAAATACGTGAACGCGAAGAATATCGATACCCCGGAAGTCGACAAACTGCTCTACCCGCTGGGTAAAAAATAACAACTTCCCCCGTTGAGGAATGAAAATGACAAACAGCTATGTTGTGGGTGTGGATGTCGGCTCAGGCAGCGTTCGGGCTGGAATATACAACCGTGAGGGCAAGCGCCTGGCTTTCGCTACCCGCCCGCTGTCTCAGTTTCGTCCCGGCGGGGAACGCGTGGAGCAGTCGTCCGCTGAAATCTGGCAACATGCCTGCGAGGCAGTGCGTGAAAGCGTCTCTCTGGCAGGTATTGACGCGGCTCTCGTTTGCGCCATTGGCTTCGATGCCACCTGTTCACTGGTGGCTGTCGATGCCCAGGGAAAAGGGCTGTCGGTCTCGCCTCACGGCAGCCCTGACCACGATATCATCATGTGGATGGATCATCGCGCCGATGAAGAAACCCGTCGGCTCAATCGCACCGGCGACCCGGCGCTACGCTATGTCGGCGGTGAAATCAGTATCGAAATGGAGCTGCCGAAAGTCCTTTGGCTCAAACATCACCATCCGCAAACCTGGGAGCAGGCACACCGCTTTTTCGACCTCGCCGATTTTATGGTCTGGAAAGCCACCGGCGAGGATGTCGCCAGCCTGTGTACCCTCACCTGCAAATGGAACTACCTGGCGCACGAGCAGCGTTTTAGCGAGTCTTTGCTCTCCGCCGTTGGGCTTACGCCGCTGCTGGATAAAGTGCCAACACGTATTCTTCCGCCAGGCGCTCGTGCCGGGCAGTTAACGCCACAGGCTGCTGCGGAACTTGGTCTGTCGACAAATGTGGTTGTCGCCACAGGGATGATTGATGCCCACGCAGGCGGCGTGGCGCTGACGGCTGCAAATCCATCTGGCACCGTCGCCCTGATAAGCGGTACGTCGAACTGCCACATGATAAGCCACCCTCAACCGTTAATGACACGCGGCGTCTGGGGCCCATACTGGTCAGCAATGCTGCCAGATTTTTGGTTAACCGAGGGGGGCCAAAGCGCGGCAGGCGCACTGGTCGACTGGACGCTGAAAGAGCATTACCCCGGCGCAGAATTGTTCGCCAAAGCCAAAGCACGGGATTGCCACCCTGTGGAACTCCTCAATGAGTGGGTGGCGGCACTGGAAGCCGCAGAAAAAGACCCGACTCAATATCTTCATGTGCTTGCCGATCATCACGGTAATCGCTCGCCGCGAGCACGACCAGACGCACGCGGTACGGTTTCCGGGCTGACCTTAGAGCAAGGCGAAAGCGCCCTCGCCCGGCTTTATCTGGCAACGTTACAGGCCATCGCCTACGGCACACGTCATATTCTGGAAGTGATGCGCGAAAACGGGCATAGCGTGGAACGCATCGCACTGTGCGGTGGCGCAAGCCATAATCCTTTATGGCTGCGGGAATATGCCGATGTCACCGGGTGCGATATCCAGCTCATGGCGGAAGAAGATGCCGTCACGCTGGGTGCCGCCATTACCGGCGCGGTGGCCAGCGGTACCTATCCCGATATGTCCGCCGCCGCAGAAGCCATGGTTCAACCGGGGCAACTCGTTGCGGCGAACCCGGCCCGCCGGGCGTTTCATCAACGCAAATATCAGGTGTACCTGACCCTTTGGGATCACCAACAGCAGCTTAACCACCTGATGAATAACGACTATGATGCCTAATCCTTTTATGATGTCGGCTATGTTTTTCTTTATGGAAGCCTGCGGAGCTCAGTGATGGCCAAAACAGTGGAACAAATTGCCAACGACCTTAACCTGTCGGTGACCACCGTCCGGTTGGTGTTGGGAGGAAAAGCGGAACAGTACCGGATCAGCGTGAAAACCCAGACCCGGATTAACCAGCACGTGGAGCGCTATGGCTACGTGCTCAATCATTCCGCCCGCAGCCTGAAGCTGAACAAAACCGAGACGCTGGGCCTCATCGTGCCGAACATTTCCAACGTCTTCTTCGCCACGCTGGCCGAAAAGCTGGAGCTGCGCTGTCGCCGTTCGGGCTATCAGCTGACCATCAGCTGTACCTATAACGATATTGATTACGAGAATAAGCTGGTGCAGTCGCTGATTGCCCGTAATCTCGACGGGCTGTTTATTGTGCCGACCTCACTGGAAAACCAGCAGCATCACTTAAGGCTGGTGAAAAAGCCGCTGGTGTTGCTGGACCGAGATTTTAAATTTACCGATAACGCGCTGGTTGAAAGTCACAACGCAGAAGGCGGGCAGAAACTCACCGAAGCGCTACTGGCAGCGGGTAAATCACCGCTGTGGTTCCTGGTGGGCGATGCCGAACTGCCGAGCATCAGCGATCGTCTTACGGGCTATCTGACTGCATTGAAAAAACACGGAATTGAGCATCAGGACTGGGTTCAGCGCGGGGCAGAAAACACCCCGGAAGGCGGCCATCACATCATGACTCAACTGCTGGATGCCCATCCTGCGCCTGAAGCTTTTATTGCCTCGTCGTTGCCGGTTCTGGAAGGTGCGATTGAAGCCCTTCGCGACAAATTCGGGGAAGTGCCGCCCGACATCAACATCGGCACCTTCGATGAACACCCCATGCTGGGGTTTCTGGCTAATAACGTCTGGTCGATGCAACAGGATGAACATACCTGGGCCGAAAAGGCGTTTGAAATTATGCAGCGCGCCATCGAAGGCGACCCGGTTACTGAAACCGTGAAAGTAAAAATGAAACTGATTAAACGCGCGCGTCGCGCTTAACGTTAATTACGCCTGTTATGCCGTTGTCTGGAGAGGCTCGCGCTTCTCCAGTGGCTTCCTTTTGCCTCGCGTCACCCGGAGAAAGAAATGGAACGATCACAGCTGTCACGCGAAATCATCGAAACCTGTCTGGAAATGACCCGTCTTGGCCTGAATCAGGGCACCGCGGGCAACATCAGCGCCCGATACGATAACGGTATGCTGATTACGCCCACGGGCATTCCTTACGAAAAACTCACCGAAAGCCACATTGTGTATGTCGACGCACAAGGCCGTCACGAAGAGGGCAAGCTGCCTTCCAGCGAATGGCGCTTCCACCAGGCGGTTTATCAGACACGCCCGGAAGCAAATGCCGTGGTGCACAACCACGCGGTTCACTGCACCGCCGTGTCGATTCTGAACCGCCCTATTCCGGCCATTCACTACATGATTGCCGCCGCCGGGGGCAATTCGATTCCCTGTGCGCCTTATGCCACTTTTGGGACGAAAGCACTGTCAGAACACGTGGCGGTTGCGATGCGGGATCGGAAAGCGACTCTGCTTCAACATCATGGGCTGATTGCCTGTGAACAGAATCTGGAAAAAGCGCTGTGGCTGGCGCAGGAAGTGGAAGTGCTGGCGAAGCTTTATCTGGCAACGTTAGCGGTCACCGAGCATGTGCCCGTGCTGCCGGACGAAGAGATAGCGATTGTGCTGGAGAAATTTCAGAGCTACGGGCTGCGGGTTGAGGAATAAAAGCCAGGCACGGCACAAAGCAAGACGGCCCCCGTCAGGAGGCCGTTTTTAGCTGAAGACTCAGAACAGGCCCAGTGGATCCGTTCCGTAGCTCACCAGGATGTTTTTGGTGTGCTGGTAGGCGTCGAGCGCCATTTTGTGGGTTTCACGCCCTACGCCAGACTGCTTGTACCCGCCAAACGCAGCATGCGCCGGGTAGACGTGGTAACAGTTCGTCCAGACTCGTCCCGCTTTAATGCCTCTTCCCATCCGGTACGCCAGGTTGCTGTCACGCGTCCAGACACCGGCCCCCAGGCCATACTGCGTATCGTTCGCCAGGGCCAGCGCTTCCGCTTCATCCTTAAAGGTCAGAATGCCGATCACCGGGCCAAAGATCTCCTCCTGGAAGCTGCGCATGGCGTTGGTGCCCTTGATCAGCGTCGGCTGAATATAGAAGCCGTTATCCAGCTCGTTGACGACCGCCCGGTCGCCGCCGGTGAGGATTTTCCCGCCCTCTTCGCGGGCAATGTTGATATATGACATGATCTTATCGTACTGCTGCCGTGAAGCCTGTGCGCCAATCATGGTATCGGTATCAAACGGGTCGCCGCGGCGAATGTTGGCAATCTTCGCCATCACGCGTTCCATGAACGGCTCATAGATAGATTCATGGATCAGTGCACGCGACGGACAAGTGCACACCTCGCCCTGGTTGAAGAAGCCTAACACCAGCCCTTCAACGGCTTTTTCTATGAAGGACTCTTCTGCGTTCATTACATCGGCAAAGTAGATATTGGGTGATTTCCCGCCCAGCTCTACGGTGCAGGGAATAATATTTTCCGCCGCACAGGCCATGATGTGCCGTCCGACCGGCGTTGATCCGGTGAAGGCGATTTTTGCAATGCGCTTGCTGGTCGCCAGCGCCTCACCCGCTTCACGGCCATAACCCTGGACAATGTTCACCACACCCGCCGGGAAGAGATCGCCAATGATGCCCATCAGCAACGTGATGCTTAACGGCGTCTGCTCTGCGGGCTTCAGCACCACGCAGTTCCCCGCCGCCAGCGCCGGAGCCAGCTTCCATGCCGCCATCAACAGAGGGAAGTTCCAGGGGATAATCTGCCCTACCACGCCCAGCGGTTCATAGAAGTGATAAGCCACGGTATTTTCGTCGATCTCCGCCGTACTGCCCTCCTGGGCACGCAAACAACCGGCGAAGTAGCGGAAATGGTCCACCGCCAGCGGAATATCCGCATTCAGGGTTTCACGCACCGGCTTGCCGTTGTCCCAGCTTTCGGCAATCGCCAGCATCTCCAGATTCTCGGCAATCCGATCAGCGACCTGCAACAGCAGGTTAGAGCGATGCTGTGCCGAGGTTTTTCCCCAGGCCGCCGCCGCGCGATGGGCGGCATCCAGCGCCTTGTCAATATCCGCCGCGCCGGAGCGTGGGAACTTGCCGATATCGCTCCCGTCTACGGGAGAGGTATTCATGAAGTACTCGCCGTTAACGGGTTCGACGAACTGACCGTCAATGTAGTTGCCGTAGGTGGCCTGCAGGGTGATCAGAGCACCTGGCTTACCAGGATGTGCATAACGCATGGCGAACTCCTTCTGTAGGGTTGAGGTACAGCGGCGTGACTCTTGCTGGTCTCGCGCACTGGTGTTCAGCCAATGCATCGGGCATGCCAGAATTTCATACCCTGAAAAATGCATTTATTTTCATATCGTTAATCATCGAAACCCGCAAACCGCATGAATTTGTCGCAGCAATGTTCGCTTCCGTGTCGCACAACGCAACACCAAAGAAACCTTTAAGCTACAATATCGCAACACTTTTCGTTCCATTGAGGTGTTCGATGCAGGGAAAATCAACCGACCGCCTGAGCCAGGCTCACAACAACCCACTGCTGCGCGAATCGTGGTTTCGCAGTGAGCTGTATGGCCTGGAACGCAACGCCGAAGATTTCCCGCAGCTGGGCCAGGGAGAGCTGGCCGATCGTCTCGCCAGTCATTCCGGTTTACAGCGTTATGCCTTACCCACGGTCAACCATCTGGCGGAAAACCTGACGGCAACCCAGTCGGTGGTGGTATTAACGGATGCCTCAGGCACCGTGTTGCAGACGGTCGGCGACCTGAGCGCGATGGCAAAAGCGCAGCGTTTTGCCTTGTCACCGGGCACGTTGTGGAGCGAAAGTGGCCGGGGAACCAATGCGATTGGCACGGCGCTGGCCATTGATGACAGTTGCGAAATCGACGGGGAACAGCATTTTCTCACCAGCAATCAGAACCTGTATTGCGCCGCCGTTCCCCTGCAAACACCGGATGGTCAGGTTGCAGGCGTGCTGGATATCTCCGGCCCGGCGCACTTCTCTCACACGCATACGCTGGCGTGGGTCAAAAGTGCCGCCAGACAGATTGAGTATCTGTGGGTTAAGCAGAGTCTTCATCCGCAGCAGTGGCTGATGAGTTTGCACCCCGACCCGCAAAAGCTCGACAGCGTCGACGAGCTCCTGCTGGTCTTTTCCGACAATATTCTGATTGCCGCCAACCGTCTGGCGCTGCGCAGACTGGGCATCGATTCTGCTCGGCTCGGTCAGATGACGTTTGGACAGCTGTTCCCTCTGCTGAAACAAACGGCCAGTACGGTGCCCGTGCCGGTGACCTGTCATGATCAGACTTATTTTTACCGGCTGCGTGCTCCGGCGCAAAACCTCGTCAGCGTGCCGCCCAAACCTGCCATCCCGTGGCCTTTTTCGCTGCAACAGGAAGGCGAAAAAATGGTGCGTCTGCTCAATGCGGGCGTGTCACTCTGCGTACAGGGAGAAACCGGCAGCGGGAAAGAGTTCGTCAGCCAGACGCTGCACCAGCACAGCCGCTGGCGGGAAGGGAAATTTATCGCCATCAACTGCGCAGCCATTCCGGAATCACTGATTGAATCCGAGCTGTTTGGCTATCAGCCCGGTGCCTTTACCGGGGCGAATAAAAACGGCTATATCGGCAAAATCCGCGAAGCGGATGGTGGGGTTCTGTTCCTTGACGAGATTGGCGATATGCCGCTCGCTCTGCAAACGCGTCTGCTCAGAGTCTTGCAGGACAAGGTGGTTGCGCCGCTGGGATCAAGCCGCAGCTGGCCGGTGAATTTTGCGGTGATTTGCGCCACACACCGCAATCTGTCTCAGCTGGTTGCTAACGGCGAATTCCGCGAAGATCTGCTTTATCGGCTTCAGGAATTTACCCTGACCCTCCCACCGCTGAGAGAGTGGCCAATGCTTCCGGCATTTATCGATCAGCAGTGGCTGCTGCTGGGTGGACAAGCACGACGCATCACGCTTTCCCCCTCGCTGCTGGACACGCTGGCGCACTTCGCCTGGCCGGGGAATATCCGCCAGTTGCGTAGCCTGATGAAAGTGCTGTTGGCGCTGGCTGAAGACGGCGAAACGCTGGGCGTTGAGACGTTACCGCCTGAGTACCGGCAGCCCCTTCCTGGACCTACGGATAATCTGAAACAGCATGACGCCGCGCTCATTACCAGTACGCTGGCGCGCTTTAACGGCAATATCAGTAAGGCAGCTCAGGCTTTGGGCGTGGCGCGCAGCACGCTCTATCGACGTGCCGCGCGTACCCGTGACGGGAATTAATCGCGGAAGTTTTTGAACTGGAACGGCTGGCCCAGATTGCCGCCGCGCACCAGCGCCATGACAGCCTGCAGGTCATCACGGGATTTCCCGGTGACGCGAATCTCTTCGCCCTGAATCTGCGCCTGCACCTTCGCCTTGCTGTCTTTAATCAGCTTAACGATTTTCTTCTGCACTGAGCTTTCGATGCCGGTTTTCAGCTTCGCTTCCACAAACCAGGTTTTGCCGCTGTGGACAAACTCTTCTGGTACTTCAATGGAGTTGCCTTCAATGCCGCGCTTGAGCAGCTTGGCGCGCAGAATATCCAGCAGCTGGTTCACCTGGAAATCTGACTCGCTCAGGACTTTGATGGTCTCGTTCTTTTCGTTCAGCTCGATGCTGGCTTCTACACCGCGAAAATCAAAACGAGATTCGACTTCACGTGCCGCATTATCTACGGCATTTTTGGCTTCCTGAAGATCAACTTCAGAGACAATATCGAAAGATGGCATGTTTTATTCTCCCTCTCTTTTTGTTGCGATGCATAATACCCGCAACATCAGAGAACACAACCTGTGTCTGCGGGGAGGCGGTCGGCGCTATAATAGTAACATAACGCCTGATCCCTAAGCAGGTGAGGAGGAATAATGAAGATTACCGTGCTCGGATGCGGCGCCCTTGGACAATTATGGCTGACTGCGCTTTTCCGGCAAGGCCACGAGGTTCAGGGTTGGTTACGCGTGCCAGCGCCCTGGTGCAGCGTTAACCTCCAGCAGCGCGACGGCAGTATCTTCAACGAACTGCTGACCGCCAACGATCCCGATTTTCTCGCCCACAGCGACCTTTTACTCGTCACGCTGAAAGCCTGGCAAATTTCTACCGCCGTCAAAAATCTGGCCCCCCTTCTGCCACCGGGCTGCCCCATTCTGCTGATTCATAACGGCATGGGCACCGTGGAAGAGCTGCAATCCCTGAAGCAGCCGCTGCTTGTCGGGATGACCACCCAGGCGGCGCGTCGCGATGGCAACCTGATAATCCACGTCGCCAGCGGTATCACACACATTGGCCCGGCCAATGCCATGGCGCAGGAATACAGCCACCTTGCCGACGTGTTGCAGGCCGCCATGCCCGACGTGGCCTGGCATAACGACATGGGGAATGCGAGCTGGAAAAAGCTCGCCGTGAACTGCGTGATTAACCCGCTGACCGCGATTTATAACTGCCCGAACGGACAGCTTCGTGACTATCCTCAGGAAGTGGAACGTATTTGTGCGGAAGTCGCCGCCGTGATGCAACGCGAAGGGCATCATGCCTCGCAGGAAGATTTGCTGTATTACGTCTGGCAAGTTGTCGACAGCACCGCCGCCAACATCTCATCGATGCTGCAGGACATCCGCGCCGAGCGACAAACTGAAATAGACTATATCAGCGGCTACCTGCTGAAACGGGCCCGGGCGCACGGTATTCCGGTGCCGGAAAACGCCCGTCTGTTCGAACTGATTAAACGTAAGGAGAACGCGTATGAGCGCATCAGCGCTGGTTTGTCTCGCCCCTGGGAGTGAAGAGACTGAAGCCGTCACCACTATCGATCTGCTGGTTCGCGGCGGCGTCAGCGTCACCACGGCGAGCGTGGCCAGCGATGGCGAACTGGCGATTGTCTGCTCTCGTGGCGTAAAGCTGCTGGCGGATGCGCCGCTGGTTCAGGTCGCCGACGGCGACTATGACGCGATTGTGCTGCCCGGCGGATTGAAAGGAGCGGAATGTTTCCGCGACAGCCCTTTACTGGTCGAAACGGTGAAACAATTTCACCGCTCCGGGCGAATCGTTGCCGCTATCTGCGCCGCCGCAGGCACAGTTTTCGTGCCGCACGATATCTTCCCCATCGGCAACATGACCGGTTTCCCGGGGTTGAAAGACACCATTCCGGAAGACCAGTGGCAGGACAAACGCGTGGTCTGGGACCCGAGAGTCAACCTGCTGACCAGCCAGGGGCCAGGCACCAGCATCGACTTTGGCTTAAAACTTATCGACCTGCTGGTCGGACGCGAAAAAGCGTATGAAGTCGCTTCACAACTGGTGATGGCTGCCGGGATTTATAACTACTACTCTGAGTAACCACTTGATGCGCCGGGTGGCGGCTTTCGCCTGACCCGGCCTGCTAAAGCCTGCCGTTAACCACGTTTTACAAGAGTGAGTTCCAACTGCCAACCCAGCGCCGATAAGGCTCCGGCGATAGTATCGATTTTGGTTGAGTGCCCCAGCCTCACGATACGTGTCACTTCCTGCGGGCGGGTTTTCAGTTTACGCGCCAGCTCCGCCTGACTGGTGCCGCTCTTTAGCATGGCATTCAGCAACAGCACCTTTGCCGTGATACTGGCTGGAAGCTGCACGAAATCATCCTCAGCCTCCAGCACATCGGGAAGCGGGATCGCACGCTCATCCTCAAAGTAAAAATCCAGCGCAGTGACCAGGGCATCTTCGGCCATCTGCAACGCTTCCTCTTGGGTGTCGCCACAGGTCAGCGCCTCCGGGATCTGTGGAAAAGAGGCAAACCAGCCTCCTTCAACATCGTCTTTATCAATCACCACTTTGTATTTCATCGTCTATTCCTCGCGCAGATTGAGTTGTTTAATGATGGCCTTGCGCAGCTTTTCGTTCAGCTCTTTACCCGGGTGCCGTGGCATAACCGACTGGCGACGATGGAGGTAAATCTTCAGGTGATTGGTACCTTCAACGAAGAAGGCCCCTTGCCTTGCCAGCCACTGACGAAATTCCCTTTGCTTCATCGACCACTCCCTGAGCATAAACTTTTTTGTTTATTCACAACACAAAAATTGCGAGGTGATGTTTTTATATGCCTTGCATAACTCGCTGTAAATCATGACTTTATTGATTTACGAGGCCGTTTCAGAAAACGGCGTTTTAAGAATTAATCAATATCTGCTCAGGGGCTGTTTTGCGTGCCAGCGCTCACACTTCTCATCTTTTCTGCGCATCCCCTTTCGCGAATCGAATCAAAAATCCCCTGAAATTTCATTTGGATGAGATGTTTTTTGTCACGTTATCGTCTGTTTGACAGCCTTCGTGATGCGTGAAAAACTCAACCTCAACTGGACTAGTCCAGTAAAAATAACCTTCAGTATCCAACCGCTGAAGGCATAAAAACCTCATCAGAGGAGTGGCCCGTGGTGACATTTATTGAGAGCAAGGTTGTCCCTGTACTCATCCGGATCGGTGAAAACAAAATTCTGGTCGCCGTCAGAAACGGAATTGCCCTGACGTTACCCTTTACCATTACTGGCAGTCTGTTCCTGATTATTGCCAACCTGCCCATCCCCGGCTGGAGCGAGTGGCTCGGCCCGTGGGCGGAAAAAATCAGCGCACCGGTGGCCGTCACGTTTGGCGCGATTGGCCTGATTTCAGCCGTCGGGATCAGCTACAACCTGGCGAAAGAGTACAAACTCAACGCCATTACCTGCACCGCCGTGACGCTGGTGGTGTTCCTGCTGGCTCAGCTCAACGACAAGTATCAGCTGAATGTCGACAACCTCGGCGCGGCAGGCCTGTTCTCCGCCATCATTCTTGCGATAGTAACCGTGCAGATTATTCGCTGGTTTGTCGGCCGCGAAATCGTCATCAAACTGCCGGATGGCGTGCCACCTGCGGTTGCACAATCTTTTGCAAGTCTGGTGCCTGCGGCGGTAACGATCACGCTGGTGTGGTTTGTCAGAGTGATGCTGAACTTTGATATCAATAGCTTTTTTACCGAAGTGCTCAGCCCGCTGGTCAGCGGCCTTGGCTCACTTCCGGGTATGCTGGTCCTGATTTTCCTGATTTCCCTGCTCTGGTGCTGCGGCATTCACGGCGATAACGTCCTGTCAGGGATAACCAGCCCAATCTTCCTGAAATATATCGCTGAAAATACTCAGGCCTATTTGAACCACCAGCCAATCCCTCACATTACTGCGGATGGCTTCTACATCGTCTTTATGTGCATCGGTGGCACTGGCGCAACGCTCGGGCTGGTGCTGGCGATGCTGCGTTCCCGAAGCAAGATGTATAAATCGGTGGGCAAGCTCTCGCTGCCTTCCGCCGTTTTCTGTATCAACGAACCGGTGATTTTCGGCACGCCAATTGTCTTCAACCCGCTGCTGATGATCCCCTTCACGCTGACGCCGATGCTGCTGTGTATCTCCACCTACAGCCTGATGTACTTCGACATTATCGGACGCCCGGTGCTGCAAATCCCGTGGACCATGCCGCCGATTCTGGCCGCCTGGTTTGTGACGGGAGGCAATATCCCGGCGGTCATCTGGTCTGTCTGCACCATCGTGATTTCGGTGGCGATTTACTTCCCCTTCTTCAAAGCGCTCGAACGCCAACAGCTGGCGCGTGAAGCGCAGGAAAGCCAATCGGCTACTGACTCTGTATTGAACACTGACTCTGCTTCCTCTTAAGGACATCACTATGAAAAAGTTAAAAATCGTGACCATCGGTGGGGGATCAAGCTACACCCCGGAACTGATCGACGGCTTTATCAAACGCTACGATGAACTGCCGGTGACCGACTACTACCTGCTGGACATTGAAGAAGGCAAAGAGAAGCTGGAGATTGTCGGCAAACTGGCGCAGCGCATGGTGAAAGAAGCCGGCATTCCGATGAACATCCACCTCTTGCTCAACCGTGAAGAAGCGCTGAAAGATGCCGATTTCGTCACCACCCAGCTGCGAGTGGGTTTCCTTGACGCGCGCATCAACGATGAAAAAATCCCGCTGAAATATGGCGTACTCGGCCAGGAAACCACCGGCCCCGGCGGATTTATGAAAGCTCAGCGCACCATTCCGGTACTGATGGATATCTGCCGCGATATGGAAAAATACTGCCCGGAGGCGTGGCTGATTAACTTCACTAACCCGGCAGGCATTGTCACCGAAGCCATCACCCGTCATTCAAAGATTAAAAGTATCGGCATTTGCAGCGGCGCGAACAGCATGCTGATGGATATCGCCAAAGCCTATGAGGTGGAAAAGAAAGACGTCTACGCCCGCATCATGGGGCTGAACCATCTCATTTTCGCCGACCAGATTTACATTAAAGGGGAAGATCACACCGATGATTTTATGGCAAAACTGGCTCAGGGTAGCGCCAGCAACTCGCTGAAAAATATCCCGGATATTGGCTTCTCTTCACGCTTTGCCAAAGCGCTGCACATGTACCCGATTTCCTATCTGAAGTACTTCTTCCTGACCCGCGAAATGGTGGAAGCTGCGCAAAAAGATGCGACCACCAAAGGCACGCGCGGTGAGCAAACGCGCGAAATTGAACACCGCCTGTTTGAGCTGTATCAGGACGAGCATCTTTCCCATAAGCCGAAAGAGCTGGAAAAGCGCGGCGGGGCCTGGTACTCCGATACCGCCTGCTCGATTATCAGCTCGATTTACAACGACAAGAAAGAGATCCACGTGGTCAACACCGTGAACAACGGGACGACACCGGATCTGCCCGATCATGTCACCGTGGAAACCAACGCAATGATCGACCGTCACGGCGCCCACCCTCTGGCTTATGGCCGCTTGCCAGTGAAAATCCGTGGCTTAATTCAGAGCGTGAAAGCCTATGAAGAGCTGACCGTTGAAGCCGCTATCACCGGCGACTACAGCACCGCGCTGATGGCGCTGACCATCAACCCATTAGTGCCTTCAGCCACGTTTGCGGAGAAAATTCTTGATGACTATCTGGAAGTGAATCAGCGCTATTTACCGCAATATCAAACCAAACGCTAAGGAGCGGCAATGAAAACGTTTATCTCTCAGGATTACCCGCAGCTGTGTGAGGCTGTGGCGAAGAACGTTATCGATTGTGTGAACGCGAAACCGGATGCGCTGATCTGCATTGCGGGCGGCGATACGCCTCTCGGGGTCTTTGCCGCGCTGGTCGGGGCGCAAAACCAGGGCCGAGTTGATTTTTCCCGCACGCAATTCCTCGGTCTCGACGAATGGCTGGGGCTTGGCAAAGCGGACAAAGGCAGCTGCCGGGAGATGGTCTGGAGCCATTTCTTCGATAAGCTGACGTTACGCGATGAGCAAATCTGTTTCTTTGACGGCCTGACAAACGATCCCCACGCGGAGTGCAAACGCGTCGACCGCTATATCGGGCAACACGGCCCGATTGACTGCATCGTGCTGGGCATCGGCATGAACGGGCATATTGGTTTCAACGAACCAGGCGCGGCGCTGGACAATACCTGCCACGTTATCGATCTCGATCCCGTCACTCAGACCGTATCAGTGAAATATTTCGGCACAGCGCGGGACGTCAAACAGGGGATTTCGCTTGGCCTGAAAACGATTCTCGAAGCGAAGAAAATTGTGCTGATGGCGAGCGGTGAGAAGAAAGCGTCGATTGTGGCGCAGACGGTGAATCAGCCTGCCAGCAACGCCATTCCGTCGACGCTGGTCAAAACAACCCACAAGGCAAGTTTGTACGTTGATAAGGCTGCAGCCAGCGCGCTGTAGTCTGACTCTGGCAGGCGCTCACGCGCCTGCTAGCGTTCGATACGCAGGTTTTTAACGCGGAAAATATCAGCTCGGTTGTAGCTGATGGAGAAGTTAAACGCCGTTTTATCGGCCAGACGCGTCACTTCGGTAATTTTCAGCATCGGTAGCCCGCTGGCAATGTTCAGTAAAGGGGCCAGCTCAGCATCAAACAGAGCGGCTTCGATAATGGAATCCGCATCCTTAATTTTCTTCCCGGTGTAGTCTTCGACATAGCCATACAGCGAGCCTTCCTGAAGAATTTTTTCAGGAACAGTGCCAATCACGCTTTGCGGAATATTGCTGTCTTCGACCAGAACTGGATTACCGTCCAGCAGACGGATTCGGCGGATAAACCAGACGTTGTCGCCAGGGGTGATTTCAAGATGCTGTGCGAGCGTGACATCAGCCTGAATCAGCTCAAGCTTTAATAACTGACTGCTGACCCTGACCCGCCCCTGAAATTCGCGGGAAAAACCAAGAATGCTGTCGCTGGTTTCGTTATTGAGGAGATAAACGCTGGTGTCGGTATTCTTCAGTACGAACATGCCTTTGCCGTGAATACGCTCGATAAACCCTTCCTGCACCAGAATGTCTATCGCTTTCTGCACGGTGACACGAGTGACGCCATACTGCGTCGCCAGTTCGCGCTCAGAGGGAATGCTTTCACCTTTTTTATAGCGTTGATTAAGAATGTCGCCTTTCAGGCTTTCTTTTATTTCACTGTACTTATGCGGCTTTTGCATGGTCTGCTGCGCTCCTGGTTATGCGCTTACCTTACCACTGGCCTATACCTCAGCAAAGCGCAGCGGCGTCGCTCCCTTTCAATCCAAAAAAGTATTTGTTACATCTGCTTGATCACTTCTGGTCATTATTTGTTCATAATGACGCTCCTTATTTACTGGAGCCCCTGATGTCTGATTTTATAAAGCCCTCTTCCGGACGCTCACTGCCAGCACTCACCTTCTCAGAAGCGGTGCCTGCGGCGATGGGCGCTCTCCCCTGGGCGGTCATGCTGTTTATGAGTCTTTTTTTGCACGGCGTCATCGTAGATAGCTGGTATTACCATCTCTACGTCTTTATTTCTGTGTTTTTCGCCTGTTGCCTGAGTGCGGTCACCAGCCTGGTTTACATGGCGTTTGCCATGAAGGCCAACATCAAGCATTTCATTATGATGAATGCCGGTATTCCTTTGATTATTATTGGATTATTCATCCAATTTTAACGTCAGAACGCTGCGATATGACTCCCTTATCTGCGGGTTAGCAAGACGGGCACTCATTAGACATATTTGGACACATAGCTTACAATTATATTTGTGCAAACAGGCATTTCTTTGAATGAGTCAATAAAATGGCCGATAAAAAAATAAAAATATTTAAACCTCGTTATTACAATCTACTAAAGCTGCTAGATTTCATTATCATTAATTTAACATGCTTATTATATGTGACTTTATTCACCCAAAAAGAGTATATTTCAGCCTTGTTGGTTGGGCTCTCTTTCTCGTTAATATTTATCACCTGCGGCGTGTTTTTTAATATTTACGCTTCGCAGTTCAGATACAGTTATCTCAGCAAAGCTTTTTATCTTTTCTTGTGTCTGACAATCTCCTGGATACTGACGGTGTCACTCTACTCCGCGTCAGTGATGCTGTTTTACGCTCAGCAGCAGTTCGATGTTGTGGTGTTGGTCAAGGGGTTGAGCCGCGTCGTCCTGTTGATATTTGTACTGCTGCTGGCACTGCGAATTGCTGTATCACGCCTGTTATTTGCACAATCGACTCAGGTGGCCATTTTAGGCATCACGCTGTCTGGCCTGGCGATTGAACAGGCTTTACGAAAAGAGTACCAGCGTGGTCATCTGAATATTCGTTTCTATGATGACCGAAATAATATCCGTGACAGCCATTTTATGAATACAAAATGCTCAGGCAGCGCCAGTGATTTACTGGCCCTGGCAAAAGCAGGAAAAGTGGATGCGGTCTATATTGCCTTACCGATGATTGCTCAGGAGCGAATTCGTAAGTTTTTGCATGACTTTTCCGACTCGACGATAGATATCTTCCTCGTGCCGGATTTATTTTCTTACAGTTCACATATCACCCAATTGCGCATGTTCGATAACATTCAAACCATCAGTATATTTACCTCTCCGTTTGAAGATGAAGGCGCAATTATTAAACGCATTGAAGATATTATTCTCGGCACGCTTTTCACGCTGGCGAGTTTGCCGTTGATGCTGTTTGCCGCAATAGGGATCAAGCTCACCTCACCTGGACCGATTCTGTTTAAGCAGAGCCGTTACGGCCTGAACGGCAAAGAGATCAAAATCTGGAAATTCCGCTCGATGAGCGTGATGGAAAACAGCACCGTCGTAACTCAGGCCAGCCGCAACGACCCGCGAGTCACCCGCTTTGGTGCCTTCCTGCGCCGTACCTCGCTGGATGAGCTACCGCAGTTTTTTAACGTGCTGCAAGGCACGATGTCCATCGTGGGCCCTCGCCCTCACGCGGTCGCGCACAATGAGGAATACCGTAAGCTGGTCGAGAACTACATGATTCGCCACAAAGTCAAACCAGGGATCACCGGGCTTGCACAGATTAATGGTTTCAGGGGAGAGACTGACACGCTGGACAAGATGGAAATGCGGGTCCTTTACGATCTGGACTACATCAAATCCTGGTCATTGTGGCTCGATATCAAGATAGTGTTTCTGACCTTCTTCCGCGGTTTTGTGGGGAAAAATGCGTTCTAGCCTCGCCGTGCTCGCCGGCCTGCTTTACTTTCCTGCCGCCTGGGCAGACCTGCAGCCGAAGCAGCATACGGGAGTGGCCGGCATCGATGTCGAAAGCCAGGTCGGTTATGACGTGGGCTACAGCGATAACGTGACCTGGCAACATTACGATGACAACCGGGTTGGCTCGGGCTATCAGCAGCTGACACCGATCGTCAAAGTCATCGGTGAGCGCTATGAAGATCGCTACCTGCTGATGTATTCCGGGGATTACCGTCAGTACACCACGGACTCTGGTGACAACCGTAGCAATCATTTTTTCATGTTCAACGGCAACTGGCGCTTCGGGCAGATGCACGGCTTCTCGCTCGATGTGGATGAAACCCTTGGGCATGAAGAGCGCGGTAAAGACACCACCGAAGGCTTTCTGCCTGAGCAGTTTCGCGAATTTGGCATCAATGAGCCCATCGCAACCCGTTTTTTTAACAGCGAAGCGCGTTACAGCTACGGTGCGCCAGAAGGTCGCGGAAAAGTTGAGGTCGCCTTACAGCACAAACAGCTGCGTTTTCCCGACCTGGATAGCATTTACCGAGCGGATGTCGACTTCTACAACTACATGCGGGATCAGGAGTGGCATGAGAACAGCCTGGTGGCAGAACTCTTTGACCAAAAAGCAAAAACCTTACGCTACCGCTATAGTTTTATTACCAACCAGCGCCGCTATGAGCTGAACCCGCTCAAGGACAGTAATGAGTATTACCTGCTGGTTGGCATGAAAAACAAGCTGTCCGGAAAAACCGAAATTAACGGTAATGTGGCCTGGTTGTATAAGGACTTTATTAACGATCCCGGCGCACAATCGTTCAGCGGCCTGAACTGGAATATCGAAGCGACCTGGAAACCTCTGGAGCAGATCGAAATGAACCTGCACAGCGCACAGCGCATTAAGGATCCAACCGATGCAGGGGGGTATATCCTCGTGACCACCAACGGCCTCTCTTACGAGCACCACTGGTGGGTCGATCGCTTTTCCACGATCCTCGACTATTCCCACATCAGCGAAGACTATAAGAACCAGTCAGACGGCCGCAAAGACCAGAAAAATCTGCTCTCTCTGACCTTCAACTACGATTTTCGCCCCTCGGTCAATTTCAAACTGAAATTTCAGTGGGACGCACTCCATTCCAATAAAAAGACGGATGCCTTTTTTATCGGCCCGAACGACGACCGCGAAGTGGACCGGACCCTCGGTTACGACGAGTCAGCGGTTATTTTTATGACACAGGTACAGATATGATCCTGAAGAACAAAAACATGGCCCTTCTTCCCCTGCTGGCTGCGCTGCTGGCCGGGTGTTCCACACCGCCGAAAACGGTAAGAACGCAGCCAGATGCGGTTTACCTGCTGGATGCCGGGGATGAAATCACCATTACGGTGTCCGGCGAGCAGGACATCTCGATGCGCTTTAAGATAGATACCAGCGGCACCATCAACTACCCCTATATCGGTGATGTTCAGCTAAAAGGGAAATCGCCGGACCAGGTCAGTAAAGAGATCGCCGATAAGCTGCGCGGCAGCTATCTCCAGGCCCCAATGGTCACCGTCGCGGTCGCGGAGTTCCGCAAAATTTACCTGCTGGGCGAAGTGAAAAAACCGGATGGTTACGCCTGGGAGCCAGGAATGACCGCCGAAAAAGCCATTGCCCTGGCCGGCGGCTTTACCGATCGGGCCGATCGGCATGACATCCGCCTGCGCCAGGCCCACAGCGGAAAACTGCTGGAAAATCTGGCCTCTGACTCCGCCATTCAGGCCGGAGATACCGTAATCGTTGGCATGAGTTTCTTCTGAGATGGCTATTTCACTCGTCGGTAGCGGCAAGAAAAAAGAGGGCTTCGTCGACTTCGGGCCCTATCTCAACAGGATCAAGCGCAAGCTGCTCTGGTGCCTGGTCGTTTTCGTGGCAGCGGCAGTGCTGACCTTTATTGGCACACGCTTTATGGCCTCCCGCTATGTCGCCACCGCCACAGTGCTGTTTAAGGCCCAGTCCGCTGATGTCTCCCCGCTGCCGCGGCTGGAGAACTATGATTCCACGCGCAGCGACTACTACGAAACCAAATATGCGCAGATGAGCTCCCGGGTAGTACTGGAACAGGCGGTGAAAAACCTGAAGCTCGAGCAGGATCCTGAGTTCAACGGCGGGGACGACAAAGATCAAGCGACCCGCATCAACAACGCCATCGGCTACCTGCAAAAGAATGTAGCCATCAACGGCGTGCGTTCGACCCAGCTGGTCTCCGTTTCCATGGAGGCCGCCTCACCGCAGAAAGCCGCCGATGTGGCAAACGGTCTGGCGCAGGCGTTTATCGACTACAGCCTGCATCAGAAGCAGAAAGCGCTGCTTCAGGCCCAGGGCTGGAACGAAAAGATGATGGCTGACCTGAAAGACAACATGGTCAAACAGAAAGCGGATATCGATGCGTACCTCAAACAGCAAGGGCTGCTGACCTTCCGCGGCGTTGATGGCTATGAAACCGAGCAGTTGGGTATCGTCACCAATCGATTAGCCGATGCCACGCAGCGCCGTCTTCAGGCTCAGACCACCTGGGACAAAGTGCGCCGTCAGCAGGGCAAGCCGCCGGAGATGATCATCTCGCTGCCGGAAATCTCGGGTCATCCGCAAATTCAGGATCTGCGCATCGCCCTGACCCAGGCGAAGCGCAACCTCTCCGATGCCGCCAAACACTATGGCCCGCAGCATCCAAAATACCTTCAGGCTCAGGCACAGCTTCAGGCGGTCAACGGGCAGATTGGTCAGGTGCTGGGCGAACTGACCAACGGCCTGCGCCAGCAGTACCAGATTGCCCTGGACGATGAGCACCACTACCAGAAAATGCTCGATGACCAGAAAGGCAATTTCGAGCAGCTGGCGGCAAAACGTGACCATTACAACACCCTGATGACCGCGTTGAATAAGACCGAAGAGCTGTATAAATCCCTCTACCAGCGCGCTAACGAACAGACGCTGTCGGAGAGTTTCTCCGTCGCGGACGAGCAGATCTACGATCCCGCTACGCCGCCGCTTAACGCCTCCAAACCCAAACGCTCAATGCTGATCGTGATGATCTCCATTCTGGTGCTCGGCCTGTACATCATGTATCTGATTGTCACCACGGCGCTGGATAAAACCGTCAACAGCCTGAGCGAGCTGAAAGCCAAGGCCGGGATCGCCGGAAGTGGCGAATTTCCCCTGCTCCCTCAGCCAAAATCAGCCGCGCAAATTTTTAACGATCGGCTGTACGCCGACATGATCCATAGCCTGCGCATGGCACTCGAAGGCGAGCGCCGGGAGCCGCAAAGCCTGATGGTCACGGCCGTGCAGCAACAGGATGGCAGCACGCTGATAGCAGAGCTGCTGGCCCGTTCGGCCAGCAAAGCCCACAAAACGCTGCTGATCGATCTCGATTACCTGAAACCGCAGACCACCAGCGAGCCAGCGCTGGGCTTCTCTCGCTGCCTGTACGGCGAGTGTACCGTCGAGCAGGCCGTGGTGAATCTTGGGGAAAACCTCGATCTGCTGCCACGGGGCGAGCTGCGCGACTCTTCGCTGCTGCTGCTGACCTCAGACAACCTGCCTGCGCTGCTGGAAACGCTGCACCAGCGCTGGCACACGCTGATCGTCAATACCCCCTCCCTGAGCCAGGCCCAGGATAGCCTGCTGTTGCAAAACCACGTGGATATCACGCTGCTGGTCGCCAGGGCCGGCGATGCAGCCAGCCCAATTGCCAGCACATTCGAGCGCCTCAGCGCCGGGGGCAAACACTCGCTGGCGCTGATGCTTAACCAGGTGCAGGAGGAAAATCTGGAAACGCTTGAGGGCCGCCGTCTGCCGGAACGTGCCATCGACGAACTTATATCTCCGAATCAGCCCCTATGAATTTAATTAAGAGCATTACCTCCATTGCCAGCTCGTCGGTCCTTTCACAACTGATTGGTGCCTTTTCCGTCTGGCTGATTTCGCACCGCTACGGTATGGCGGAGGTCGGCCACTACGCGATGATTTACAGCAATGTGCTGATTGGTGCGCAGGTCTGCACCTTTGCCTCCCAGCTGCTGATCCCGCGTCAGGACGATGCTGAACTGGGGCAAAACGTGGTGTTTTGCCTGCTGCAAAGCCTGATTATCGCCCTGCCCTGGGCGGCGATCACCGGGCTGATTTTCCACCTGAATATCGCTTTTTTGTACCTGTTGACCTTTGGCTACGCGCTGGTGCTGATTGCCGAAAACCTGTCACTTCGCGGCGGCAACTATCAGTTTCTCACGGTGCAGCGTATTGCGGTCTCGCTGGTGGTGGCCGTTGCCCTGCTGCTCATGCCCAACCCGTCGCTGTTCTATCTGGCGTGGATGGTGGGGATCCTGATCCTGCTTTCGCTCTGTCTGCTGCGGCTGTTTGCTTTCCGCAGCCTGACGGCCAGCCACTTTTCCCCGGCGGCAAACTGGCATTTTATGCGGGAACACTGGCAGCATCTGAGCCGCGTCGGCAGCGCTGAAGTGCTGGCGATGGCCAGCAACAACCTGCCGACGATGCTTATCAACGTGCTTTTTTCGCCGCTGGTCGCAGGCTATTTCTCAGTCGTAAGCCGTTTTTGCCTGTCGCCGGTGATGATCATTGGCAACGCGGTGCGCAACTCCATTTTCTCCAAATGGTCGATGGATTTTCGCCACAGCACCTTTAACTACGAAGAGTACAAGAAAGTGCGCCTGCTGCTGCTGGGCGCGGCGCTGGTTTGCATCGCCGGGATCTGGATTTTTTATCCGCTGGTGATGCGCCTTGGCTTCAGCCAGGAGTGGCTCAACTCGATTCCCACTTCACGCTATATGCTTCCCTACCTGTTTGCCGCGCTGGCGGTCAGCCCACTGACGGTGATTGAGCTGATCTTCGGCTCGAAACGCTACTTCCTGCGCATTCAGATTGAGCAACTGCTGATAATCCTGGTGGCTTTTGTGGCGCTGCCGAAGCTTGGGCAAAGCTATGAGGTGTCGCTCCTGACCTTCTCGCTGCTCACCAGCCTGCGTTATCTGTTCATTTTGCTGTTTATGAACAAGCGCGCCCGGTCGCTCGCCAGGCAGGAGCAGCACTGATGCAGCTTAATACCGGCCGTTATCTGGAGGTGCTCGCACTGATGACCCTGGTCATTTGCGGCACCGTCCAGTACTTTACCGGCGTGCTGGCGGTGCTGTGGATCCCCTTTTTCATGGTGCTGCTGATGGTCGTGCTGCTCATTATGCACAGGTCCAGCCAGCCCCTGGAAATGACCCCGGCTGAGAAAGTGATCCTCACGCTCTATCTTGCCTTTCTGGTCATGACGCTGGCGGGCACGTTCCTGCTGGGGGGCGCAGTCGTCACCATTGTGGGGTTCAAAAACGAGCTGGCGCTGTCGCTTATCATGCTCTGTATGCTGCTCGGCATGTTCCGGGAATCCCAGCTTCATCGTCTGATCCAGCTCTTTTACTGGTTCTTCTACGTTCAGTTCCCGCTCGTGATTTATCAGGTGCTGGTGGTGGTGCCCAAACGCGTCGCGTTTCGCGGCGAAGACGAAAAATGGGATTCGGTGGTCGGCACTTTCGGCGGTAACCCGATGGGCGGCGGCAACACGGCAGCGATGGGGATGTTCTGTCTGCTTATCATGCTGCTGAAGGTGTCGGAATATAAGCACGGCATCTGCTCGTTTAAATCCATGGCCCTGCACATCATTCTGGCTTTTGTCCTGTGCGTGGTGGGCGAAGTGAAGTTTGTGATCCTGCTGTCGCCGTTTTTGCTGGCGCTGCTGTGGATCCTGCCGGGCTACGTCAGCGGCGTCAGCAAGGTGAGTTTGCGCTCCCTGCTGATTATCGCCGTCGGTATGGTGGTGCTGATTTTTGCCGCCATTACCATCCTCGCCGCCAATTACTCTTCCGCCTTTGGGGGCGATCCGACCAAAAGCGCATTTTCGGTGTTTGTGGATTCGTTAGGCTACATCTTCGACACCAACTACATCATGCCGAGCGGTGAACTCGGCCGCTTCACGACAATCTTCTTTTGGCTGAAGCATAACGATCTCTACGGCATCGGCAGCGTGCTGTTTGGCTACGGGCTAAACGCCACCAACAGCGGCAGCGCCGTGTCACCGGGCTACATCAGCACCTGGTTTAACCTGATCCTCGACTCGACCTCGCTCAGCATGCTGCTGTGGGAAGTGGGCATTATCGGTCTGCTGCTGCTGACCACCATCGTGGTCAGCATCCTGAAGGCCATGCGACCACGGGAAACCTTTTCACGTAATGACTTAAATCATGAGGATCTGCAGCTCCTCAGTGCCGCGCCGGCGTTTTACGTCTTTACCCTCGGCTGTTTGCTCAGCCTGCCCTACAGCCAGATCCTGATGATCATCCCCATGCTGCAATTTCAGTTCTGGCTGGCGCTGGGCTCGCTCATCGTCATTCATCGCTCTGTCCGTTTAAACTCCGGTACTCCACTATGACCCCACTGCCCTCCATTACTGTCAGCATCAAGACCCTGAACGAAGCCGAAGGGATTGAAAAAACCATCGACAGCGTTCGTCAGCAACTGGCGAGCTACCCGCATCAGATCATCGTCGCAGACAGTCTCTCCACCGATAACACCCGCGAGCTGGCGCTGGCGAAAGGCGCGATGGTGGTGTGTCTCGACAACCCTGCCGACCGCTGCTGCGGCGTTGGCCACCAGCTCGGCTGGCTCTACAGCGAAGGGGATTATCTGCTGCTGCTGGATGGCGACATGGAGCTGGAACCCGGCTTCCTGACTACCGCGATAGCGTTTCTGGAAAATAATCCAGACTATGCGGGCGTCGCAGGCAGCGTCGAAATGGATGATGCGGCCAACTATGAGTTCAAATCGCGTAAGCAGCGGCTCCATCTGATCTACCCGCTGGGAGACACCGATCATCTTGGCGGCGGCGGCCTCTACCGCCGCAGCGCCATTGAAAAGATCGGCTACCTGACCAACCTGAATCTGCACGGTTACGAAGAAGCCGAGTTGGGTATTCGGCTGCAAGCTGCGGGCTATAAGCTGCGTCGCCTTGACGTGCCCTACTTCCGCCATGCCTCTTACACCATGCCGACGTTTAAAATGCTGGCCTATCGCTGGAAGCACGGCTTCTTGTGGGCGCCGGGGGAGTTATTACGCAACGCCTGGGGGAAGAAGCATTTTCCGGCGGCCTTTAAGATTGTCCGCAATGAGCTGATCTTCACTCTTTACCTGCTGCTCCTGCTGCTGGCGATCGTTTCGCTTAACCCGGCCGTGATTGGCGTGACCCTGTTACCGCTGCTGCTGTTTATCGCCGCTAAAGCGTATAAAAATAGCTCCCTGCGCGACGGCGTGCAGAGCGTCATCAACCTCTCTTTGTTCTCTGCGGGCCTGGTGCGCGGCCTGCTGAATTCACCAAAAGATCCTCTGGTCCGCCCTGCCGTGACTGTCTCTCACCCTCAACATATCGACGACGAAAATGAAAATACTTTACGTCAATAAGTTCTTCTTTATTAAAGGCGGAGCGGAAACGGTTCTGTTTCAGGAGCGCGATGCCATGGCCCAGGCCGGGCATCAGATCATCGACTTCAGCATGCAGCACCCTGAAAACGCGCCGTCTGAGTGGAGCGAGTTTTTCGTGCATAACGTGGACTACCACGGCAGCCATTCGCTGTGGGATAAAGTGCAGGCCGGGAAGGACTTTATTTACAACAGCCGGGCGGTGGAGAAGTTCAATGCCCTGCTGCTGGCGGAAAAACCGGACGTGGTTCACTTCCACAATATCTACCACCAGCTGACGCCCGCGCTTATCGGCGTGGCGAAACGCTTTGGTTGCAAAACGGTGCTGACGGCGCACGACTATAAAATTGTCTGCCCCTCCTACACCATGCTGCGCGAAGGAAAAGTGTGCGAACTGTGCCTGACCGGATCGGTATTCAATGCTTACAAACACCGCTGTCAGGAAGGCGAACGCGGGAAAAGTCTGCTGCTCTCGCTTGAAGCCTTCTGGCAAAAGATAGCCCGCAACTATCAGATGCTGGATGTCATCGTCGCCCCGAGCGAATTTATGCGCCAGACGCTGCTGCGAAAGCTGCCTGAGTCGCGCATTGAGGTTATCGTCAACGGCATCGATACCGCATCCACGCCTGGCGACACCCCCGGCGACTACTTTCTCTATATCGGCCGCCTGAGCCGCGAGAAAGGCGTAGCCACTCTTGCCGAAGCGCATCAAAAAATGCAGGAGAGCCTGCCGCTCAAAATTGCCGGCGACGGCCTGCTGTTTGACGATTTACGCGCCCGCTACCCCAAACCAGAGTTCCTCGGCTATCAGCAGCAGGGCGAAGGGCTGAACGCGCTGATTCGCAACGCCCGCGCGGTGATCGTTCCTTCCGAATATTACGAAAACTGCTCGATGTCGGTGCTGGAAGCGATGGCGTTTGGCCGTCCGGTAGTGGGCGGGAATATCGGTGGGATCCCTGAACAGATCCGCGACGGTCAGGACGGCAGGCTGTTTACTCCGGGCGACGCCGGGGCGCTGGCGACTATTCTGGATCAGCTGGTTCGCGATCCCGAGCAGGCGCGTGAAATGGGCCAAAGCGCCCGACTGCGGCTGGAACAAAAATATTCGCTTTCCCAACATATGCAGGCGCTGCAGGCGCTCTATTTGCAACTCAATGGTCAGACATTATGACAGTAAAGATTACCGTACTCGGCACCCGGGGGATCCCCGACGTCCAGGGCGGCGTGGAAACCCACTGCCAGAATTTATATCCGGAAATTAAAGCCCGGCACGACGCGGATATCTGCGTCATCGCCCGCTCGCCCTACGTTAACTATCGCCGCGGCGAGTACAAAGGCGTGCGCCTGAAAACCCTTTGGGCACCGAAAAGCCGTAAATTTGAGGCCATCGTTCACTCTACCCTCGCCGCCTTCAGCACCCTGTTTGACAGATCTGAGATTGTGCACGTCCACGCGGTCGGCCCTGGGCTGGTGGTTCCGCTTCTGCGTCTGCTCGGGAAAAAAGTGGTGTTCACTCATCATGGGCCAGATTACGACCGTCAGAAATGGGGCAAGCTCGCCAAATGGATGCTGGAGCTGGGTGAGAAGTGGGCCGTAAAGTGCGCCAGTGAAGTGATTGTTATCTCCCATGTCATCAATCAGATCGTGAAAACAAAGCATAACCGCCACGATGCTCACGTGATCCACAACGGGGTCCGGGTGCCCGAGCTGCCTTCCGAAGAGGCTATCAACACGACGCTCAATAACTTTGGCCTGAAGCGGGGGGAGTACATCATCGCCGTGGCGCGTTTTGTGGAAGAGAAAGGCCTGCACGATCTTGTCTCTGCCTACAGGCAAGCCAACTGCCAGCTGCCGCTGGTGCTGGTGGGAGACGCTGACCATCCTGATGCCTACAGCGAACGCCTTAAGAAACAGGCAATGGATACCCCAAATGTCATTCCGACCGGTTTCCTGAACGGCGTGACGCTGCATTCCATCTTCTCTCAGGCGGGGCTGTTCGTCCTGCCGTCTTACCACGAAGGGCTGCCGATCGCGCTGCTGGAAGCGATGTCCTGGTCTTTGCCGGTGGTGGTCAGCGACATTCCGGCAAACGTTGAGCCTGGCCTGCCTGCCAGCTGTTATTTCACCACCGGGAGCGTTCCGGCTCTGGCTGAAAAACTTCAGGCGTGGCGCGGCCACGAAACCGTGGACTACAGCAATTTGTTATCAAAATATCGCTGGCCAGATATCGCAGATGCTACCCTCCGGATTTATCAGAAAATCATGAAGACGGACAGCTAAGTGCAAAAATCAACCTCAGACCTCGTTATTGGCCGCTTTTATGCCGCCCTCGACCCGGACGTCGGGAAGACCCTGACGCCAGAGCAGAAAAGCGGCATCGAGCAGGCGCTGACTCAAGCCACGCTCGCCACCCGCCATCCTGTCGATTTTCGTCGCAGTTTTCCGTTTCTGCATCGGCGCTATTTTGTGGTGTTCCTGCTTGGCCGGGACCTGCGAAAACGCCCGCGCGAAGCAGGGGCATTCAGCCGCATATTTACCACCCTCAGCGTGACTGTCCTTATTTTGTTCTGCATCCTCTCAATGCTGCTGGCGCTCTATATGCTGAAATCCGCGCTGGGCATTGACGTGTTTAAACATTTCCACGTGGGGATCTGGGACTGGTTTATCCATCTTCACGACAAAGCGACCTCACCATGACTCTACCCTCTGCCCGCCTTCTTACTGCGCTTGCGACACTGCTGCTGACAACGTCAGCGCTGGCCGCAAACCAGACCGTGGCCCCCCCGGCGTTCAACGGGCTCCTGACGAATCCGGGCATGGGGATCGCCAGCTTTCACGACGGCTACGGCGAAAAGCTGTCGCTGGCGGACTATCCTGATACCGGCATCGAGTACGATCGCTTTTACTGGAGCGAGCTGGAGCCACAGGAGGGCGTTTACCGCTTCGATCTCATCGATCATGCTTTTGCGGTGGCGGCCCAACACCAGCCTGCGATGAACGTCGGCCTGCGTTTTATGGTGCTCGATGAGCCGCAGTCCGGCTCCAGAATTCCCGACTGGCTGATTGCCAAAGGGATCAAAGGCCAATGGGTCGCGAACGGCAAAACCTTCGTGCCGGACCTGAGCGATCCGATTTTCCTGCGCTATGCCCAAAAGCTGCTGACCGCGATGGGTCAGCGCTATGACGGCAATCCTGAACTGGCGCTGGTGGATATTGGCATGGTGGGCTCCTGGGGAGAATGGCATAACTCCAACTTTACCGACGTGCCGCCGCTGGCGGAGAAATACACGCCTGCGCAGCTTAATCGCTATATCGACATGCACCTGGCCGCCTTTCCCAAAACGCCCAAAATCATGCTGATCAGCGGCGGGGAGTCGCTGGCGTATGCCGCACAGCACGGTGCTGGCTGGCGAGCCGACTGCTGGGGCGACTGGAGCAACTTTTCGGCACAGTGGAGCCACATGCGCGATGACTACCCGCAGCGGCTGGCTGCGGCACAGGCCTCCTACAGTGGTTTCGCGAACAGCTGGCAGCATGCGCCCGTCAGCCTTGAGATTTGCGGCTACATGGACGAATGGCAAAGCGTGCAGCACTACACCCGACAGCAGGTGCAGGCCACCTTCGACTGGGCGCTCCAGCAGCACGCCAGCACGCTCAACCTGAAATCCCGCCGGGTGCCGCAGGAATATCGGGATATCGTCGACAAGGCGCTTCTGAAGATAGGCTATCGCTATCGCGTCAGCCGCCTTGAACTCCCGGGTACCGTCAAAGCCGGGACAACGCTGGTGCTCAACAGCACCTGGAGCAATGATGGCGTGGCTCCCGTCTATCTGCCTTATCACGTCGCCTGGCGAATTACCGATGCCCGGGGGAACGTCGTGCTACAGCAACGAACCCAGGACGATCTTCGTCAGTGGCTGCCGGGCGAGCACCCCAGCCGCGTGCAGTTTGCCCTTCCAGCCAGCCTGACAGCAGGCAGCTGGCAGCTGGAAGCAACCATCACTGACGAGAAGGACACTCCGCGGATCGCCCTGGCCAATCAGGGGCGAAGCGCCGACGGCTGGTACCCTCTGGCGACCTTCAACATAGAGAATTAACCATGTCTGACGCAAAATACTCGCTGCGCCGCGAGTTAAAACTAAATGGCAATGCCAAGGCGAAAATCGTCATTGTGCTGTATCGGCTGGCGACGCTGCGCCGCCGAAAAAATCCGCTGCTAAAGCTGCTGAGCCTCCCTTTTGTGATCCTCAACAAAGTGATTAACGAGTGGTTTTTCAGCGTAGAGATCCCCTGGCAAACCCAAATCGGCGCGGGGCTGCGGATCTATCATGCGCACTGCATTGTGCTCAACCGCGATGTGATTATCGGTAACAACTGCATTCTGCGACACGGCGTCACTATCGGGAATGCCACAGACGACGGCAGCTGCCCGAAAATTGGCGATAACGTCGAGTTCGGGGCCGGGGCCATTGTGATTGGTGAGATAACGCTGGGAGAGGGTGCCAAAGTGGGTGCCGGGGCGGTCGTCACCAAAGATATGCCCAGCGGCGCGATTGCCGTTGGCCAGCCTTGCCGGATTGTGAAGCGCTAGCTTTATCACGACTCAGCGATCTGATGCCCTCTCCCCGGCCCTCTCCCACAGGGAGAGGGAGCAAACCGGCGCCAAACAGTCCCCTCTCCCTTGAGGGAGAGGGTTAGGGAGAGGGGGAACCGTCAGCTCAGATTATTCAGGACGATAAACCTTCACGTTCGCAAAGCCCTGCTCACGCAGATACAGAGCCTGAAGGCGGCTCATCACCCCACGCTCACACCACAGCAGCCAGGTCTTACTCTGATCCAGGTCGCCAAACTTCGTGCTGAGCTTATAGAAAGGTAATGACACCACCTCGACACCGTCGACTTTCAGCGGCTTTTCGTCCTGCTCGTCGATGGAACGGATGTCGAGGATCACGTCGTTGGCGCTGAAGCCGCTGACGGTTTCCACTTCCACCACTTCCTGCTGGCTCTGCTGCGCGATTTCACGGATATCAATGTTGCTGGCCTCAGCCACCACTTTGTCGAGGATCGCGAAGTCGAAGTTTTGCTCTTCCGCTTCGATTTTCGCTTTCACCGCTTTGACGGTTGGGCTCTTCGAAATCACGCCGCAGTATTCCGGCATAGTACGGGCGAAATCTTCGGTACCGATTTCACGCGCCAGATCGATGATGTGCTCTTTGTCGTGGGAGATCAGCGGACGCAGGATCAGGGTATCAGAGACGTTGTCGATCAGACGCAGGTTGGTCAGCGTCTGGCTGGAGACCTGGCCCAGCGCTTCGCCGGTCACCAGCGCCTGCACGCCATAGCGCTCGGCAACTTGTGATGCGGCACGCATCATCATGCGTTTTAGGACCACGCCCATCTGGCCGTCATCAACTTTTTCGAGAATTTCGCCAACCACGGGTTCAAAGTTGATCGCCACAAAACGCACCTTGTGGGAGCTGCCAAAGCGGTTCCACAGGTAGTGAGCCACCTGACGAACACCGATTTCATGCGCAGCACCGCCGAGGTTGAAGAAGCAGTAGTGAACGCGGCAACCGCGGCGAATCAGCATGTAGCTGGAGACGCCGGAATCGAAGCCGCCGGAAATCAGCGACAGCACGTCTTCCTGCGTACCAATCGGGAAACCGCCGATGCCTTCATAGCGGCCTTTCACCAGCAGCAGGCGATCGTTTTCGATTTCCAGATGTACGGTGATGTCCGGGTTGGTGAGCTTCACGCGCGCCGTTTCAATATGCTGATTCAGCCCGCCGCCAACGTAACGTTCCACTTCGATAGAGGTGAACTCGTGCTTACCACGACGCTTCACGCGCACACAGAAGGATTTGCCTTCCAGCTGCTCACGCCACAGCGGCAGCGTCTGTTCGAAAATATCGTGCAGCGAAGTGAAAGGCACATCTTCGACTTCCAGAATATGATGGATGCCGGGAATGCGGGTCAGCGCATCACGAATGACAGGGCGCTGATTCTCATCTTTGGCGCGCACTTCAATGTGATCCCAGTGACGCACGACGGCGAGGGTTTCGTCATACTGCTTCAGAACGTTACGGATGTTCCCGGTGAGCATCTTTATAAAGCGTATGCGCACAGATTGGCTCTTGATGGTGATTTCCGGGAACAATTTAATGATAAACTTCATGGCGGCAATGGTTCTTTGGCAAGCCCGCAAAGGCTTGTGATGAAAAAGAGTACAGCAGCTCACTTTGGTGGCTGCATCCAGGCGCGCAAGTATACCACCTTCGCGCGGCTCCTGTGCACATTGCGCGTTATTTGATAATTGCCCCGAGTCCGTTACCATGACGGGGCTGAAAACTTAAGAGTCCATTCACATGCCAAAGAAAAATGAAGCGCCAGCCAGTTTTGAAACCGCACTGACTGAACTTGAGCAGATTGTCTCGCGCCTTGAAAACGGCGACCTTCCGCTGGAAGAGGCGCTGAACGAGTTTGAACGCGGCATCGGGCTTGCGCGTCAGGGCCAGGTGAAGCTGCAACAAGCCGAGCAGCGTGTGCAAATCCTGCTGGCTGATAACGAAGACGCCCCACTGACCCCCTTCACGCCGGACGCTGAGTAATATGGATTTCACGCAACAATTACAGGCCTGCGTGACGCGAGCTAACGAAGCGCTGCGTCAGTTCATCGCCCCGCAGCCGTTTCAGAACACTCCACTGGTCGAAGCCATGCACTATGGCGCACTCTTAGGCGGAAAGCGCCTGCGCCCGTTCCTGGTGTATGCCACAGGCGAGATGTTCAACGTCAGTTTGTCCACGCTGGATGCGCCCGCTGCGGCGGTGGAATGTATTCACGCTTATTCTTTGATTCACGACGATTTACCGGCAATGGATGACGACGATCTGCGTCGCGGTCAGCCGACCTGCCACATTAAATTTGGCGAAGCCAATGCCATTCTGGCCGGAGATGCGTTGCAAACGCTGGCATTTTCTATACTCAGTGATGCGCCCATGCCGGAAGTGAGCGATCGCTATCGTCTGAAAATGGTCTCCGAGCTGGCGCAAGCAAGCGGCGTGGCGGGCATGTGTGGCGGTCAGGCGCTGGATCTGGAAGCAGAAGGTAAACAGGTTGATTTACAGGCGCTGGAGCGTATCCATCGCCATAAAACAGGCGCGCTGATTCGCTCCGCCGTTCGCTTAGGCGCATTGAGTGCGGGTGATAAAGGCCTCGCAGCGCTGCCGGTACTGGATAAATACGCAGAATGCATCGGCCTGGCCTTCCAGGTGCAGGATGACATTCTGGATGTGGTAGGGGATACTGCGACCCTTGGTAAGCGCCAGGGAGCCGATCAGCAACTTGGCAAAAGCACCTACCCTGCCCTGCTGGGCCTTGAGCAAGCCCAAACGAAAGCCCGTGATCTGATTGAAGAAGCCCGCCAGGCATTGACCGTTCTGGCCGCGCAGTCTCTGGACACCACGGCACTGGAAGCGCTAGCGAATTACATTATTCAGCGCGATAAATAAAAAAACACCACGATGAGTCTCTGATGAGTTTTGATATTGCCAAATACCCGACGCTGGCACTGGTGGAGTCCACTCAGGAACTGCGTCTGTTGCCAAAAGAGAGCCTGCCGAAGCTCTGCGACGAACTGCGCCGCTACCTGCTCGACAGCGTGAGCCGCTCCAGCGGACACTTCGCCTCCGGGCTTGGCACGGTGGAACTCACCGTGGCGCTGCACTATGTCTACAACACCCCGTTTGATCAGCTGATCTGGGACGTAGGCCATCAGGCTTATCCGCACAAAATCCTGACCGGTCGTCGCGATAAAATTGGCACCATTCGTCAGAAAGGCGGCCTGCACCCGTTCCCGTGGCGCGGTGAAAGCGAATTCGACGTGCTGAGCGTCGGCCACTCATCGACCTCCATTTCTGCCGGGATTGGCATCGCCGTCGCCGCTGAAAAAGAAGCCAAACAGCGTCGCACCGTCTGCGTGATTGGCGATGGGGCCATTACCGCAGGCATGGCGTTTGAAGCCATGAACCACGCGGGCGATATCAAACCGGACATGCTGGTTATCCTCAACGATAACGAAATGTCGATTTCTGAGAACGTGGGCGCGCTGAATAACCATCTGGCGCAGTTGCTCTCCGGCAAGCTTTACTCCTCGCTGCGTGAAGGCGGCAAGAAGGTCTTCTCTGGCGTACCGCCGATTAAAGAACTGCTGAAGCGCACCGAAGAACATATCAAAGGCATGGTGGTACCGGGCACGCTGTTTGAAGAGCTCGGTTTTAACTACATCGGCCCGGTAGACGGTCACGACGTGCTCGGTCTGGTCAGCACCCTGAAGAACATGCGGGACCTGAAAGGCCCGCAGTTCCTTCATATCATGACCAAGAAAGGCCGTGGCTATGAGCCAGCGGAAAAAGATCCGATCACTTTCCACGCCGTACCGAAATTCGATCACACCAGCGGCGTGCTGCCGAAAAGCAGCGGCGGCCTGCCGAGCTATTCGAAGATCTTCGGCGACTGGCTGTGCGAAACGGCGGCCAAAGACAACAAGCTGATGGCAGTCACCCCGGCGATGCGCGAAGGCTCCGGAATGGTGGCGTTTTCGAAGAAATATCCAGACCAGTATTTCGATGTCGCGATTGCCGAACAGCACGCGGTAACCTTCGCCGCAGGCCTGGCGATTGGCGGTTATAAGCCGGTGGTGGCGATTTACTCCACCTTCCTGCAACGCGCCTACGATCAGGTTATCCACGACGTCGCCATCCAGAAGCTGCCGGTGTTATTTGCTATCGACAGGGCCGGGATTGTCGGCGCTGACGGGCAAACGCACCAGGGCGCGTTCGATCTCTCTTATCTGCGCTGCATTCCGGATATGGTCATCATGACCCCGAGCGATGAGAACGAATGCCGCCAGATGCTGTTCACCGGCTATCACCACAATGATGGCCCAAGCGCCGTGCGCTATCCACGAGGTAGCGGCACGGGCGCGGAACTGGCGCCTTTAGAAAAACTGCCGCTCGGCAAAGGCATTGTGAAGCGTCAGGGCGAGAAAATCGCGATGCTGAACTTCGGGACTTTGCTGGCAGACGCTGAAACTGTGGCGGAAAAACTTAACGCCACGCTGGTCGATATGCGCTTTGTCAAACCACTGGATGAAACGCTGATTCTTGAGATGGCCGCGCGCCATGAAGCGCTGGTCACTCTGGAAGAAAACGCCATTATGGGCGGGGCGGGTAGCGGTGTGAACGAGGTGCTGATGGCACACCGTAAACCGGTGCCTGTGCTGAACCTCGGCCTGCCTGATTTCTTTATCCCACAGGGCACGCAGGAAGAAGCCCGGGCCGAAATTGGCCTGGATGCCGAAGGCATCGAAGCCAAAATCAACGCCTGGCTGGCCTGATCCTTCCCCCTTTCCGCTCCTGCTATGCTTACTATTATGTTCATCGCAGGAGTGGAACCATGCAATACAACAAATTAGGAACGACCAACCTCAACGTCTCCCGGCTCTGTCTCGGCTGTATGACCTTTGGCGAGCCCGATCGCGGCAACCACGCCTGGACGCTGCCGGAAGAGAGCAGCCGTCCTGTCATCAAACGCGCGCTGGAAGGCGGCATTAACTTCTTTGATACCGCCAATAGCTACTCTGACGGCAGCAGCGAAGAAATCGTCGGGCGTGCCTTACGTGATTTTGCCCGCCGCGAGGATGTGGTGGTGGCGACCAAGGTTTATCACCAGACGGGCGACCTGCCGCAAGGGCTTTCCCGTGCGCAAATCCTGCGCTCCATTGACGACAGTTTGCGCCGGCTTGGCATGGAATATGTCGACCTGCTGCAAATCCACCGCTGGGATTACAACACCCCGATTGAAGAAACGCTCGAAGCGCTAAATGATGTGGTCAAAGCCGGGAAAGCGCGTTATATCGGCGCGTCTTCGATGCACGCCTCCCAATTTGCTCAGGCCCTGGAATTGCAGAAACAACACGGCTGGGCGCGCTTTGTCACCATGCAGGATCACTACAACCTGATCTACCGTGAAGAAGAACGCGAGATGCTGCCGCTGTGCTATCAGGAGGGGGTGGCGGTGATCCCATGGAGCCCGCTGGCACGTGGTCGTCTGACACGACCATGGGGTGAAACGACGGCGCGAGTGGTGTCTGATGAGTTTGGTAAAACGCTCTACAGCACCACCGAAGCGAACGATGCCCAGATAGCTGAACGGCTGGCGGCGATTGCGGAAGAGTTGGACGTGAGCCGCGCGCAGGTTGCGCTGGCGTGGCTGTTAAGCAAGCCCGGCGTGGCTGCACCGATTATCGGCACATCGCGAGAAGAACAGCTCGATGACCTGTTGAATGCAGTAGATATTACGCTGAAGCCAGAGCAGATTGCCGAGCTGGAAACGCCTTATCAGCCGCATCCGGTGGTGGGGTTTAAGTAAGTGCCACCCCCTCTCCCCGGCCCTCTCCCGCGGGGAGAGGGAGAATAAGCGACCGTACTTTCTGAGTTCCCTCTCACTAAGGGAGAGGGAGAATAAACGCCCGCACTTTCAGTGTTCCCTCTCCCTAAGGGAGAGGGTTAGGGAGAGGGTGGAGCAGCGCTCTACTGTGTAAAATCAAATGATCCCAATCGGCCAGTGGTGGCCAATCAGATACAACAGCCCGGCGGAGATGATCCCGGCGATGATGTCATCGACCATGATCCCCATGCCACCGTGGACGTTGCGATCAAACCAGCGAATCGGCCACGGCTTCCACATATCAAAAATGCGGAAAATCACGAAGCCTGCGGCGACCCACTGCCACTGGTTTGTCGGCAGCGCCATCAGCGTTATCCACATCCCGACAAATTCGTCCCAGACGATGCTGCCATGGTCATGCACGCCCATGTCTTTGGCGGTGCGGTGACAAATGTAGACTCCGATACAAATCCCCAGCATGACCACCAGCGAATAGAGCTGCCAGGGCAGAAGCGTGAGCAGATACCAGAAGGGGATGGCGGCCAGCGAGCCCGCTGTGCCTGGCATGATTGGGCTGAGCCCGCTGCCAAATCCTGTGGCGAGTAAATGCCAGGGATTGAACATACTCAGGCGGCTTTTCGCGACGTCTTTACTGCGCAAAATGGTCGTACCCCTTCCAGTCGAGCGTCACCGGCTTGCCGTCACGCTGAAAATGCAGTCCTTCTACATCGGCCGTCATCTGTCCGATGCAGGTATACGCCATACCAAAATTCCCCAGCGCCACATCCAGTGCGCCCCGGTTCAATTCTGGCACGGTAAAGCACAGCTCGTAATCTTCACCGCCGGACAGCGCCCAGCGCAGCGCCTGTTCAGGCTCGACGTGGCGGGTCATGGCTTCAGAATACGGCAGTGAATCCAGATCGATTCTTGCTCCGCACTCGCTCGCTTTGAGGATATGCCCCAGGTCGGAAATCAGCCCATCAGAAAGATCGATAGCCGAATTTGCGAGCCCACGCAGGGCTTGTCCGCTCAGAATGCGTGGTGTCGGGTTGAGATGCCGTTTGACCAGATAATCAGCGTCTTCTTTCGCATTGACCTTCATGCAGTCCTGCAAAATCGCCAAACCCGCCGCGCTATCACCCGGCGTGCCGGTCACGTAAATCCAGTCGCCGGGTTTTGCGCCTGAACGCTTCAGGGCCCGGCCCTCTGGCACAAAACCATGAATGCCCAGCGTCATCGACAGCGGGCCTTTGGTGGTGTCGCCGCCAATCAGCTGCATATCGTAATAATTGAGCTGTTCGAACAGGCTGTTGCTGAACGTTTCCAGCCAGGCTTCATCCACAGAAGGCAGTGTCAGCGCTAATGTGAGCCACGCTGGATCGGCCCCCATCGCCGCTAAATCGCTGAGATTGACTGCAAGCGCTTTACGGGCAAGATCGGCAGGGTTGATGTCCGGGAGAAAATGAATGCCCGATACCAGCGTATCGGTGCTGATCGCCAGCGTCTGTTTCTCAGGCACGCTGAGCAGCGCACAGTCGTCACCGATTCCGGTTTCAACATCAAGACGGGAGCTTCTTACGCGATCGAAATAACGGGAAATGAGAGAGAATTCACCGCATGCCATGCGTCAGGCCTCGAGAAAGGAAGAAGAAAGGCCGACAAAAGCGGAGAAACCGCTTCGTCGGCCTGCAGACTATTTTTTGCGGGGACGGATAACCGGGGCTGCTTTGTCCAGCACGCCGTTGACGAACTTGTGGCTGTCTTCGGCGCCGAAGGTTTTCGCCAGTTCGATGGCTTCGTTGATGGCCACTTTGTACGGCACATCGTCACGTTTCGCCAGCTCGAACAGCGCGATACGCAGTACGGCTTTTTCCACCTGACCCAGCTCTTCCAGCAGACGGGAGAGGTAAGGTTTCATCAGGCCGTCGAGATACGCGCTGTTGGTCGCCACCCCGGACAGCAGTTCACGGAAGTACACGACGTCGACGTCTTTCACGTCCTGTTCCGCCAGGAACTGATATTCAACATCAGCGATGTCGTTATGGGACAACTGCCAGGAGTAAAGCGCCTGGACGGCACACTCACGGGCGCGGCGACGAGCAGCAGGTTTCACGGAATTCCCCTTACAAAATTCAGGCCTTGATGGCCTTCAATACATTAATCATTTCAAGTGCGGTCAGTGCAGCTTCTGCACCCTTGTTACCCGCCTTGGTGCCAGCGCGTTCGATGGCTTGTTCGATGCTTTCGGTGGTCAATACGCCAAAAGCGACCGGAATTTCGCTGTCCTGTGCAACATGCAGCAGGCCATTGCTTGCGCCACCGGCGACGTATTCAAAGTGAGCCGTACCGCCACGGATAACGGTGCCCAGTGCAACAACGGCGTCATATTTACCGGTCTTCGCCAGTGCGCCCGCTGCCAGTGGCAGTTCGTATGCGCCCGGAACCCAGACGACGGTGATGTTGTTATCGTTAACCTGACCAATGCGCTTCAGGGCGTCAATCGCACCTTCCAGCAGGCTGTCATTGATGAAGTTGTTGAAACGCGCAATGGTGATGGCGACGCGGGCTTCAGGAGCCGCTACGTTAGCTTCGATAATGTTCATACTTTTCCTTTTGGGATTCGACTTACCCCATGAGGGGGGCGGATTTTATCATAATAATTTGCGCGCTGCTTCGGTTATTGACAGCAACTTACGCGGGTATCAGGTGCAGACAGAGATCCGGGCCAACGTGGCGTATCTCGCTGAAACTAAATTGGGGCGCATCGGCCAGTTTCTCAAGCCCTGGCAACACACATAATCCTCTGGCATCACTGCCTAACAGTTTAGGCGCAACGTAAACAATCAGCTCATCCACAAGTCCTGCCTGCAACAGCGCGCCAGCCAGGGTTGGACCTGCCTCAACCCAGATACTGTTAATCTGCTGTTTGCCCAGTTGCATCATCAGCAGCACCAGATCGAGATGGCCGTTGTGTTCCGGGATTTGCAGCGTGCGCACTGCTTCCGGCCATTCGCGGGGATCTGGTTGGGTTCTGGCAATCCAGGTTTCGCCCGGTTGCTGCACGATGCGGTGTTCCGGCGACACACGATTTTGGCTGTCGATAACGATGCGCACTGGCTGACGCAAGTTTTCCTGCGGGTAGTGCGCCTGCACGTCGGCATTAAGTTCTTCCCAGCGTAGGGTCAGTGCCGGATTATCCGCTAACACTGTTGCACTGCTGGTCAAAATGGCATGGCTTTCTGCGCGCAAACGCTGAACATCGCGGCGCGCTTGTGGCGATGTGATCCACTGGCTTTCACCGCTCGCCATTGCCGTGCGCCCGTCCAGCGAAGCGCCCAGTTTTAGCTGGATATAGGGGAAACCGGTACGCATCCGCTTCAGGAAGCCTTTGTTCAGCGCTTCGGCTTCGCTCATCATCAGCCCATGGCTGACTTCAATGCCTTCCTGCTGCAGGCGATAAAGCCCGCGTCCTGCAACTTGTGGATTTGGATCCTGCATTGCTGCCACAACGCGGCTCACGCCAGCCGCAATGAGAGCTTCACAGCATGGCGGCGTGCGCCCGTGATGACTGCAGGGTTCAAGCGTGACGTACGCCGTGGCCCCTTTGGCTTTTTCGCCCGCCATGCGCAACGCATGCACTTCCGCATGAGGTTCACCCGCTCGGTAGTGCGCGCCCTCTCCCACAATCTCGCCGTCTTTGACTATCACGCAGCCGACACGTGGATTGGGGTGAGTGGTGAAACGGCCCTGATTCGCCAGCTTCAGCGCACGCGCCATGTACTGTTCGTCGTGCATGGCTCAGTCCTGTAAACGGGCGATCTCTTCGCCGAATTCTTTGATGTCTTCGAAGCTGCGATACACCGAGGCAAAACGGATATAGGCCACTTTATCGAGCTTTTTCAGCTGCTCCATCACCAGATTGCCAATCTGTTTGCTTGGGATTTCACGCTCGCCGGTGGCGCGCAGCTGCGATTTAATGTGATTCAGCGCCATTTCGACGTCATCTGAACTGACAGGACGCTTTTCGAGCGCTTTCTGGATGCCGCTGCGCAGTTTGTCTTCATTAAACGGCTCGCGAACATCGTTGCTTTTCACCACTCGCGGCATCACAAGTTCAGCCACTTCGAAGGTGGTGAAGCGTTCATTACAGACCAGGCACTGTCGGCGGCGGCGTACAGAAGAGCCTTCTCCCACCAGACGAGAGTCGATCACTTTGGTATCTACGGCTAAACAAAATGGGCAATGCATGGCGCGTCCTGACGAAAGGGGAATGACATTTTCCTATTTTACCACGACCCAGGCGGCGCCGTCATTTTGAGACAACCCCCCGATGGCAACGCGCGCGATACTGCTACCATTGAAGACGAAAGAACTCTGAAAGGAACCCTGACAATGACACGACGTTATTTACGCCTTTTGGCCGTGGGAAGTCTGTTTACCCTTAGCGCCTGTGCACAGCAAACCGAAGTTCACCAGATGCAGCAGAGCGTGAGCGCCCTCTCGCAGGACATGACCAAACTTAATCAGGAAACGGTCAGGATAACCCAGCAAAATGCCCTGAATGCAAAATCTGCAAGCGGTGTTTATCTGCTGCCTGGCGCGAATACCCCGGCACGCCTCGAGAGCCAGATTGGTACCCTGCGCATGTCGCTGACCAATATTGCGCAAAACGCTGACGGAATGCGTGCCACGCTGCGTATTCAGGGGGAATCCAACGATCCGTTGCCAGCCTTTAGCGGCACGGTCGAATGGGGCCTGATTCAGGGCACCACGGACAACTACCAGGAAGTTGACGTCAAAAACCAGCTCATCAACGCCCCGGCAAGCATCCTTGCCCCAAGCGATGTCGATATTCCGTTGCAGTTAAACGGCATCGATCCGAAGCAACCGGTCTTCGTGCGTATCCACGACATTCAACCGGTGAATGCCCAGTAACTGATTGTTGCCGGATAACGCCCGTTATCCGGCCTCTTTCCCGCCCTTTCCTCACGCTTTGACACCCTTTGCAATGTTTCCTGTTTTTCCAGAAAACCCTGGAAACATTCATGAGAATCCGTACAATGCCCGCCGTTAATGTACGCAAACGTGAACGCAATCGATTACGTATATGATAAAACTGTGAAACACCACATATTTTTGTGAGCAATGATTCTTATAATAGGCCTCGCAAAAACAGTTACATTTAGAAACGCTCCGGCGGGTCTTTTCACACCCCGAAAGGGATTTTAAAAAAGTGGCGTCTTTATGAAAAAAACATTACTTGCAGCCAGTGCAGTGCTTGCGCTCTCCTCGTCTTTCACGGCAAACGCTGCCGAAACCTCTAAGCCAGAGTACGTCTCTGACTGGTGGCACCAGAGCGTCAACGTGGTAGGCAGCTACCACACCCGCTTCGGACCAAAAATCAATAACGACGTGTACCTGGAGTACGAAGCGTTTGCCAAAAAAGACTGGTTTGATTTCTACGGCTACATCGATATCCCAAAAACCTTCGGTTGGGGTAACGGCAATGACACTGGCGTCTGGGACGACGGTTCCCGCATGTTCATGGAGATCGAACCTCGCTTCTCCATCGACAAACTGACCGGCACCAGCCTGGTATTCGGCCCGTTCAAAGAGTGGTACTTCGCGAACAACTACATCTATGACATGGGCGCTCACGGCAACGATGCCAGCAAGCAGAGCACCTGGTACATGGGTCTGGGCACCGACATCGACACCGGCTTGCCAATGAGCCTGTCCCTGAACGTGTACGCGAAATACCAGTGGCAGAACTATGGCGCGTCCAACGAAAACGAGTGGGATGGCTACCGCTTCAAGGTGAAGTACTTCGTGCCAATCACCCAACTGTGGGGCGGCCAGCTGAGCTATATCGGCTTCACCAACTTTGACTGGGGTTCTGACCTGGGCGATGACAACTTCTACGATCTGAACGGGAAGCACGCGCGCACCAGCAACTCCATCGCCTCCAGCCACATCCTGGCGCTGAACTACGATCACTGGCACTACTCTGTCGTGGCACGTTACTGGCACAACGGTGGCCAGTGGAACGACGATGCCAGCCTGAACTTCGGCGACGGCAACTTCAGCGTTCGCTCCACCGGTTGGGGTGGTTACCTGGTTGTGGGTTATAACTTCTGATGATGCAATGCCCGGCGGCGCGAGCTTGCCGGGCCTACAACGGTATGCAGAAAACCGTAGGCCCGGTAAGGCGAAACCGCCACCGGGCAATTTTATGACCTCACGCTCAACGCTTTACTCTGATCCAACAGCCACGGTCGTAAATACCCCACGGTATTTGAGAACGGCAGCACACACTCCGGCAGCTGAATCCCAATTTCGCGTTTAATATATTCACGTCTCGCCACTACGCGCGCCCAAAGCACCGGGTATTCAGCAGCCAATTGCTGACGCAGCGTGTCATCTGCCAGTGCCACCGTGTCCTCAATACTTGCGCCCGCGTAGCCTGTACGAGAAGGAATAATATCGATTTGCAGCAGCATGCCGCTTTTTAATGGAACGTCAGATCCCGGACCGACTGGCGAGCATAACCACTCTTCGTCCGCGACCAGGTGACCAGGATTGAGATGCCAGTGGTATTCTGACTTCGGCAGCACATCTTCAATCAGCTGATACAGTTCGCCGCCCGTCATGCCTGGGCGAATGTTTTCCAGCCAGGTGACGACCGCGCGGAAATACGGAATCGCCACCACATCAAGATAATCCCTGACTGCTTCAGGGAGTTGAGAAGCCTCTTTCACGACGTAAGCCGCACGGCTGCTGAGCCCGCCTTTGTAGCTCGTCGTCAGCGAGAACTTATCCCCCTGCTGCACGACTTTATCGCCAGGATACAGATTGGCGTAAGCGAAACGGTCTCCCGTCGCGGCGATCGTCACCACGTTATTCGGCTGACCATCGGCGGCCAACAAACTGGCAATCTGCTTTTCGGTTTTGCCCGTTGCAACCGCATTTAAGGCGCCGAGAATGGCGGTAGAAGCGAGATTCGCGCCGTACTCGTAGTGCGCCAGTTCGTTGGCATTGTTGACAACGCGCGCCCCAACCGCCGGGGAAATAAATAGCCCGGTGGCGTTTTGTAGCTCCGCAAGCGGTGCCGCTTCACGAATAGCATCAACGATAAACGCCGGGATATCGAACATCTGACGGGTGTTGTCTTTCACGCCGGTGAAGAGTTTCCAGCCTGCCAGGCCCAGCCGTTTATTCGCCGTGATCCCTGCGCTTTGCAAGAGCTCAGGCAGAGACTGAGTATTGTCCATCGGCTGATTAGGCAAAGAGAACCACGGCGCATGCACCACGCGGCTGGGCAACCGGGCGTGAGCAGCCAGCTTGAGGTTTTCATTACCCAGCACTAATACCGCTTCGCCGTCGCTGTGAATTACCAGCAGCGCCTCCTCAAAGCGCGGGATAAATCCGGTGAGATATTCAAAGTTACCGCCGTGCTCTTTATCCGCGTAGACAATCAGCGTGTCCAGCTTCTGCTGCTGCATCCCGGCGAGGACTTTCGCCTTGCGCTGCGCAAGGGTCGCATCGCTGAGCGTGACTGAAGACAAACCCGTCCAGCACTGCGGCTGCGGGACGTTCTGAAGGTGAATGTGATGGTGGGGCATTTCCGTGTGGCTCCCGAGCTGTGAGTGAGACCCTCACCATACCTGCAACTCCGGGGCTTGTGCGAAAAAAAGTGCCAGAGTTTGACTCTCAACGCCCGTTCCTGTCCTCGCAGCGAACCTTGCGCAGAAAATCACTCAGCGAACGATCGGCGCGTTCACTGAATCGCCTTCCGGCAGGGGTGACGGTCAGACAGCGATCGAGGCGAAAACTGCGGTAATCCTCACGTCGTTCGCACCAGGCGACCAACAGCCAGCGCTCCCCCCAAAAGAACAGACCAAGCGGCTGCACATCTCGCCACGAGAGTTGGCCGGCTTCGTCACGGTAGTGCAACGTCAGCACATCCTGGCGGGAGATGGCCTGATGAATAAGATCGAAGCGGCTTTTACAAAAGCCTTGTTCGCCGAAATCAGGCGCAAAAATACGTGACTGCTCTGCCCGCCGACGGCTCTCGGCGGGCAAAATAGCCAGCATTTTTTCTTGCGCAGATTCCAGAGCAAGGGAGAGTGAATCACCGCCCCAGGTCCGCAACAGGCGAATCGCCACCATCATGGCTTCCGACTCTTGCGGTGTGAGCATCAGCGGCGGCAGATGATAACCTTCCAGCAGGCGATAGCCGCTTCCGGCCTCCCCTTCTACCGGCACGCCCGAAAGCGACAGATCCTGAATATCACGATAAATGGTACGCAGCGACACGCCCAGCCGTTCGGCCAGCAGCGCTGCCGTGGTTAAGCGCCTGCCGCGCAGGATTTGCACTATCTGAAATAAACGGTCGGCGCGCCGGGACATAGTCACTCCTGATTGTCAGGCCTCGGGCTGATGCAGCCCAACACGATTGCCTTCAGTGTCAGTAAATAAGGCGATAGTCCCGATGCCCTTTGGCAGCACCAGCGGACCAAACACACACTCACCACCTGCCGTGGCAATACGTTCTAACGTAGCGGGCAAATTTTGCGTGCTGAGATAAATGATACAGCCCTGTGAAGAAGGAGAGAAATGGTCGAATTTGACCAGCGCACCGCCAGTAGCGGTCTCTTCATGCGGGAATACGGCCATCTGCGCGCCTTCCATTTTTTCGCGGCGTAGTGCCACCTGCATCACGGGTTCATAAAAAGCGACGGCACGATCGAGATCGGACACGGGGATTTCAAACCAGTTAATGATGTTCATACAGCCTCCGGGGTCAGGGATAAGTTCACAGAGAGCATAGAACAGGGCTACTGACAGCGTACTGTCAGTAGCCTTTGCAAAAAAAAATCGCAGCACCAGGGCTGTAATGCCAGTCAGTTAAGCAACTGACTGGCTCTTTTTCGGGGCTGTGGGGTATTTCCAGGGCCTCTCCTTTACCACTCTCGGGAAGGCCCTTTCCCTTCTTGTCGGTAATTTCACTAGTTGTCCCATACTTGCA
>NZ_JBOFIN010000063.1:0-11848 GCF_051650185.1 Scandinavium sp. | reverse complement strand
TTACGCAGAGAATCGTAACGGGATACCAAATCAAGTGCCTGTCCAATGAGCATAAAAAAATCCGGAAACGAGTGAGCGTTTCCGGATTCTTACACAGCCACTGGATCGGTCAACTGATCCTTAACTGATCGGCATTACCCCAAGGGGCGGTTTTTTGTTGGGCTGGATGTTGCCGGGTGGCGGCTTCGCTGATACAAGGCCTTTTGTCGGCAATAAACCCTACTTCACCAATTGCGCCATCTTCCATACCGCAGCAACATTGCGGGCGGTGAGCTTCAGGTTTTCATGTGCGCCTTCCAGCGCCTGCGGCAATGTCACAATCCCCGGAAGGATCGCGAACGCGGCATCAAGCCCATGTTCGTACACCACCTGATGATCGTCTTTTAACCCACCCGCTAACGCAATAACCGGCTTGTTATAACGCTTTGCTACGGTTGCTACACCAATCGGCGTTTTGCCGCAGATACTTTGGCTGTCGAGCCGCCCTTCACCGGTGATCACCAGAGTGGCATCTTTGACGTGCTCATCCAGCTTCAGCGCTTCCACCACAATCTCAACGCCGGGTTTGAGCTGCGCATTGAGCAGCCCAACCAGCGCGGCGCCCATTCCTCCCGCCGCGCCTGCGCCCGCCACTTCGCGCACATCGCGCCCGGTGGTTTTCGCCATCATCTGGCCCCAATTATTGAGGATAGCGTCCAGTTGCCCGACCATCTCTGGCGTCGCCCCTTTCTGCGGGCCGAATACGGCTGACGCCCCGTTAGGGCCACACAGCGGATTGTTCACATCACAAGCGACCGTGAGCGAAACCTCCGCCAGCCGTGGATGCAGCCCGCTTAAATCAATATGAGCGAGCTTTTCCAGTGCGCCACCGCTGTGAGCCAGCGCGTTGCCTTCAGCGCCTGAAAGCGTCGCACCCAGCGCCTGCATCATGCCTGCGCCCCCGTCGTTCGTCGCACTGCCTCCGATGCCGAGGATGATGCGCTCGACGCCCGATTCCAGCGCCGCGACAATCACTTCCCCGGTGCCGAAACTCGTTGTCTTCAGCGGGTTACGCAGTTCAGGGGCGACATAATGCAACCCGGACGCAGCAGCCATTTCAATGATGGCCGTTTGCCCGTCCCCCATCAGGCCCCAGCGAGCACTCACTCTCTCGCCCAGCGGCCCTGTCACCTCAGTAAACTGATAACGACCGTCAGTTGCTTCGACCATCGACTCCACGGTCCCTTCCCCGCCATCGGCCATCGGCACGGTGACATACTCCGCATCCGGATATATCTGGCGAAACCCGGCTTCAATGGCGCGTGCAACATTCAGGGCCGAGAGGCTTTCTTTAAAAGAATCAGGTGCAATTACAATTTTCATCATCGTTATCCTGCGAATCCGAACACGCCAAACATCAGTGTAGACATAACCGCAATGGTCAAACCGACCAGCGTCTCATAAGGCATCAGCTTCAGACGCTCACGGATCTGCATGTTGACGCTGCCGCCTGTGGCGTGGAAGAAGCTGCCGTGTGGCAGGTGATCAAGCACGGTTGCGCCCGCGTGAATCATCGCCGCGCCCGCTAACGCTGACACGCCGAGTTCAACCAGGGTTGGCGCAAAGACGCTGGACGCCACTGCGGTGCCTGCGGTCGTCGAGGCTGTCGCCATCGACATGATAGCCCCCGAAACCGGGGCCAGCACCCAGGCAGGCAATCCGGAAGCCGTCAGGCCGTGGATCAGCACATCTTTCAGTTCAGAGTTGGCAATAATGCCTGCCAGCGTTCCTGTCCCCAAAAGCATGATCGCGACAGGAGCCATGCGACTCAGGCCAGCCACCATGTACTGATTAGCGTGACGTGCGCGTCCCATTAACATCAGGCCAATCAGGCCACCGACAGGCAGAGCAATCAGGGGGTCAATGTTGATACCCGCAATTGGACGCAGCGAAAGCAGCACAATGGCCACCAGCGGGGCGCTGACCGACACCAGAAAACCCGGTTGATCGGCATGAGTGCCCTGAACCACGACTTCTTCCTGCGTCACCATCGTGCCTTTGCGACTCAGTTTTTTCGCGAGGAAATAAGCCATCACCAGGCCAAACAGCCCCGGGATCACGCCCGCCATCATGATTGAAGTCAGCGGCACGTGGAAAGCATCAGCCGCCGCAATCGCATTCGGGTTTGGCGACATCACGTTGCCGGCCTTACCGCCACCAATCATTGCCAGCAAAATTGCCGTTTTCGACAACCCGGCACGGTGAGCAATCGAGAGGGCAATCGGTGCCACAGTGATCACCGCCACATCGACAAAAACCCCCACTGCCGTCAGGCAAAGTGTGGCAATCGCCAGCGCCAACAGAGCGCGAGTTTCACCGACTTTCTTAACCACCGTTCCGGCGATGGTGTTCGCGGCCCCGGACTCAATCAGGACACCTGCCAGCACACCTGCGGCCAGAATACGCAGCACGGCATTGGTGATCCCTTGTGCGCCCGTCACCATCAGCTTCACGGTTTCAACCAGATCCGCTCCGCCAACCAGCCCACCAATTAATGCCCCTGCCATCATGCCGTAGGCAGGAGAAACTTTTCTTAAAATCAGTAAGATGGCTACCACCAACGCGGCGATAGCTCCCAGAGTAGAGATGGACGTCATTTTTAAGCGCCTCCTTTGTAAGGTACCGGCGCAGTATGAGGAAAGGCGTGACGAATGGAGTTAGTGCTTTTAACGAAGTTTTGCTAACTGAGCGGGGGTTAAATTGTGGGAACCTACAATTTCAGTTTGCAGCTGCATCCCAATGAACAACCAGAGAATACTCTTTAAGTCATTGATTTTAATTTGCAGGATCTCTTCGCAGCGCTGAAGACGATAGCGAAGGGTATTGACGTGGATATGAAGGTGCTTCGCGGTTTGAGTAAGCTCACAGTTCTGTTCAAACCATGCGCGCAAGGTGGTTTGCAATACGCCTTTGCTGTCATTTTCCAGCAACTTCGCCCACAAACGTGACAACTCCTGCGCCTGCCAGCTTTCGGAAATTTCCCCCAGCAGCGCGGGTAAAGCGTAGTCATGGTAGAAGACATACTGGTTTTTGAACTTCTGCCTTTTCACCATCGCCTGCGTCGCCTTCGCAGTCTGCCAGGAGCGGTGCCAGCCTCTCGCGCCGGGGAAATGGCCACCGACCACGATGCGACTGAATCCTGAAGAACTGGCCCAGGATTTAAACGTCTGCAGCTCCCGCATCTCCTGCTGCAAATCCCAGTTCTCCCCTTTCAGGGCAATCGGTTTGATGATGATAAGCTCGTTGAAGTCGGTGAAGGTCACCAGATGGTCGCGCGCGCTGTTTTCAAAATAATCCAGCAGGTTGCGCAGCGCTTCGCGGTCGGGCTGGCGCAGCTCGATGATCGCTACCACGCGCGGTAATTCAGGGTCGACGCCCAGATAGGAAACCATGTCGTGCAGCGCATCTGCGGGCGGCTCCCGCATAATGAGCTGATTAATGAGATCTTCCCGGTAGCGTTTATCCCACTGCTTTTGCTCAATCAGCGCCATGTGCTCGATGACCAGCTCAGAGGCCATTTTTACCAGCTCGGCATAAGCCCGAACTTCTTCCGGCTCGCCGGTAATGCCCAGCACGCCAAGGAGTTGCCCGTGAAAGGAGATGGGCAGGTTGATGCCCGGTTTTACGCCCTTCAGCCGGTTTGCCGTAGCGGTATCAATCTCGACGACACGGTTGTCTTTCAGCGCCAGAATCGCCCCTTCATGGCGCTGCTGCAGACGAGAAGGTTCACCAGAGGCGATGATAATCCCCTCTTCGTTCATCACGTTGACCGACCAGGGGATGATTTTCATCGCCCGCTGGACAATCTGCCGCGCGGTGGCTTCCTTCAGGTACTGCTTTTTCACGCTTCCTCTACAGCCGGGCTGTCCGGCCAGGCGTGAACCACTGCCTTAATGAGCGTTGCCAGCGGGATGGCAAAGAACACGCCCCAGAATCCCCACAGGCCGCCGAAGATAACCACCGACAGGATAATCACCAGCGGATGCAGGTTCACCGCTTCCGAGAACAGCACTGGCACCAGCAGGTTGCCATCCAGCCCCTGAATAATCAGGTACACGGCGAACAGGCTCCAGAACTCAGTGCCGAGGCCGAACTGGAACAACGCCACAAACACCACCGGGATGGTCACCACAAAGGCGCCGATATAAGGGATCAGCACCGACAGCCCGACCAGCACGGCGAGCAGCAGCGAATAGTTCAGGCCGAACAGCAGGAAGCCAATCCAGGTGGCGACCCCAACCACGATCATCTCCAGCACTTTGCCGCGGATGTAGTTGGTGATTTGCTGATTCATCTCTTTCCAGACCTGGCCTGCAAGCCCCCGGTTACGCGGCAGCACGCGGCGCACGGCGTTCAGCATCTGCTCTTTGTCTTTCACCAGGAAGAACACCATCAGCGGGACTAAGACCAGATAGACCGCCAGGGTCAGCAGCCCGACCAGCGAGGCGAGAGAATATTTCACCACTGAATCGCCCATGGTCAGCATTCGGCTGCGCATGTTTTCAGCCATCGCATCAATAATGCCCGCATCCATTAAAGCGGGATAACGACGCGGCAAGGTGGCGGCAAAATCAGAGAGTTTATTGAGCATGCCCGGCATGTCGCGAATCAGATTGATCCCCTGCTGCCACGCCACCGGCATCACCACAAACGCCATCAGCAGCAAAATGCCAACGAAAACGACAAGCACAATTGAGGTGGCCCAGCTTCGGGAGCAGCCAATGCGCTCGAGGCGAACCGTCGGCCACTCAAGGAGATAAGCGAGCACAATCGCCACCAGCAACGGGGCAAGCAGGCCGCTAAAGAAGAAGAGAATGCCGAACCCGGCAAGCAGAATGACCAGCAGCGCAATCGCCTCCGGGTCGCTGAAGCGACGACGATACCACTGCATTAACATTTCGAGCATATAAAACGTATCCCTGAATGGTGGGCAAAAGGCCCTCGGGAAGTGTATCGAAATGTCACAAAAAAGACTCCGTTTTTTGTCCCCCAGCGCACCAGACAGCAAAAGTCGCGCAAGGGTGTTTCCAGGCGAACCACTGGACGCTACACTGCGTGAGCCGCCGACATGGAACGTTACGCCTCGTTGTCGGTCAAACTCGCAAACCCTACAGACAGGACCGAGCTATGTTCAGGCAGTTAAAGAAAACGCTGGTTGCAACACTTATCGCGTCATTGACGCTAAGCCAGGCCTTGCCTGCTTTTGCGGATACCGCAGACTCGCTGCCGGATATGGGCACCACGGCCGGAAGCACGCTCTCTATCGGGCAGGAAATGCAGATGGGCGATTTCTATGTTCGCCAGCTGCGCGGCAGCGCGCCACTGGTCAACGACCCGCTGCTGGTTCAGTACATTAACGGCCTCGGGATGCGCCTTGTTTCGCATGCCAACTCCGTGCGCACCCCTTTTCACTTCTTTTTAATCAACAACGATGAGCTCAACGCCTTTGCCTTCTTCGGCGGCAACGTGGTGCTGCACTCAGCGCTGTTCCGTTATGCCGACACCGAAAGCCAGCTCGCTTCGGTGATGGCGCACGAAATCTCCCACGTGACTCAACGCCACCTGGCGCGTGCGATGGAAGATCAGAAGCGCAATGCGCCACTGACCTGGGTTGGAGCACTCGGTTCGATTCTGCTGGCGATGGCGAGTCCGCAAGCCGGGATGGCAGCGCTCACCGGTACGCTGGCAGGCACGCAGCAAGGGCTTATCAGCTTTACGCGTCAGAACGAAGAAGAAGCTGACCGCATCGGGATTCAGGTTTTGCAGCGTTCCGGTTTTGATCCGCAGGGCATGCCGCAGTTTATGGATAAGCTGATGGATCAGTCGCGCTACTCTTCGCGCCCGCCAGAAATGCTGCTGACGCACCCCCTACCGGAAAGCCGTCTGGCCGATGCGCGTAACCGTGCAAACCAGATGCGTCCGGTGGTCGTGCAATCCTCTGAAGATTTTTACATGGCCAAAGCGCGAATTCTGGGCATGTACAACAACGGGCAGAATCAGCTGGGTAGCGACCTGCTGGACAGCTGGTCGAAAGGCAATATCCGTGAGCAGCACGCCGCACAATATGGCCGCGCCCTGCTGGCGATGCAGAAAGATAACTTTGCCGAAGCCAGTAAACAGCTTCAGCCACTGCTCACCGCCAATCCGCAAAACGCCTGGTACCTCGATCTGGCAACAGACATTTCGCTGGGGCAGAAAAAGAACGATGAAGCCGTTAACCGTCTGAAAGGTGCCGCGGAGCTGCGAACCAACCCGGTGTTGCAGCTTAACCTTGCTAACGCCCTGCTTGAGTCAGGTAAACCCGCGGAAGCCGCAACGCTGCTGAACCGCTATACCTTTACCTATAAAGATGACACTAACGGTTGGGATCTGCTGGCCCAGGCCGAGGGGCAACTGGGCAACCGCGATCAGGAATTGGCCGCCCGTGCTGAGAATATGGCGCTGGTTGGCCGGCTCGATCAGGCCATTTCTTTGCTCAGTAGCGCCAGCTCACAGGTGAAACTGGGCAGCTTGCAACAGGCCCGCTATGACGCGCGTATCGACCAGTTCCGCCAGTTGCAGGAAACCTTTAAACCGTATAACAAGATGTAAGGATACCCGATGAGTGATGCCATCACGATTTATCACAACCCACGCTGTTCCAAGAGCCGCGAAACGCTGGCGCTGCTAAAAGAGAAAGGCATCGAGCCAGAAGTCGTGCTCTATCTGGACACCCCGCCGGATGCAGCAACCGTGAAAAATCTGCTGAAAATGCTCGGCATGAAAAGCGCTCGCGAGCTGATGCGCCAGAAAGAAGAGTTGTATAAAGAGCTGGATCTGGCCGACAGCGCCCTGAGCGAAGCCGATTTGATCAAAGCGATGATCGCCAATCCTAAGCTGATTGAACGCCCCATCGTCATTAAAAACGGCCAGGCGCGTATTGGTCGTCCACCAGAATCCGTGCTGGATATCCTTTAATCCTGATGCCGCAGCGCTTCCAGAAAAGCCTGCGGCGTTAACTCCCCAAGTTTCTTTTGTGCCTTTCCCGTATTCCACAATTCACACAAACGCTGAACCAACGCATCCGGTTCGCTTGCCGCCGGAATCAAGGTATTCAAAGATTCGCTGAATGCAATGGTGGATAACTCGCCAGAAGGAAGGTCACGCCGAACCCGCCCCTCAAGCTCAACCTGAAGCCACTTTACCTTTTCAGTCTCAATACATTGAATATCAGCCGGACAGTGTTCCAGAACTTCACTCAGCCAGTTTTGCATCAACGCCAGAGAGATCCCCGAACAAACCCGAGCCTGGCACCAGCCGCTTACCGGCTCACGCGCCCAAAGCAAATGGTGATCGCCGCCATCATCCATCGTCATCGACAGCAGTCGATAATGCACGGTTAAGGTCGTCGGCTGCACACCCGCCTTCAGGGCTTTCTTACCCTGCGCTGCCGCCTTCTGCCGCTGATGCGCCGGAGCCAAATAGCGATTCAGCGTGGCGCGAGAGACCGGGATCCCCAGCCCCTCATTCACCAGGATCAGCAGTTCATCAAGCGGCGCATTCAGGGTGTCACGCAGGGCGTTGATCAGCACCACCTGTTCAGATCTCATCGCTTTGTGTACCACCCGAGGCGTGGTGTGCCGATCTTCAATCTGCTGCCGGTTGCGCCAGCGCCGCACAGTGGTGACGGAAATGCCCAACTCTTTCGCCAGTTCCCGGTCGCTTTTATCGGACTGTTGCAGGTAACGACGCACTCGTGGAGTTGTCGTCGCGTTAGCGTGCAGCTTAATTTCCATCGCCTGCTCCCAGAATATAACCAGAACCAATCATATGAGACTTACAGTAATCACGCACTGGCAATGTGACCGGATTCACCTTTCAGCCCTGCGCTTTCACTGATAATCCGCAGTCATAACACACAACCGTCCAGCCAGTCTCGTGCGGAGCTCACAATGAACAATGTTCTGGGATTTTTAGAAGCAAAACTGATGCCTCTGGCCGCCAAAGCGGCCCAGCAGCGCCATCTGGGCGCCATTCGCGGTGCCTATGTCTCTTTTATGCCGTTTATTATTGTCGGTTCGATCCTGCTGGTGATTTCGTCGTTCCCGAATCAGGGCTACCAGCAGTTCATGTCTCACACCTTTGGTGACAGCTGGAGCAGCATCGTCGAGATCCCGTTCAATGCGGTGTTCTCAACCATGTCGCTGTTCGTCAGCTTCCTCGTGGCCTATCGCCTCGCGGAACACTACAAAGAAGACCGCATCTCCTGCGGCATTCTGGCGCTGGTGAGCTTCCTGATCCTGACCCCGTTTATCAAAGTGGCGGAAAACGGCGGGATCACCGTGATGCCGGTCGAGTGGATTGGCAGTAAAGGCCTGTTCGTGGCGATGATTGGCTCCCTGCTGTGGACTGAGCTGTTCTGCTGGCTGAAGCGCAAAAAGCTGGTCATCAAAATGCCCGACGGCGTGCCGCCTGCGGTGCAGGAGTCGTTTGCTGCACTGATCCCGGCGCTGGTGGTGATGATTCTGGTGCTGGTTATCCGCATCGGTTTTGAAAATACCCATTACAACACCATTCACCAGTTCATTTATGAAGTGGTCGCCACACCGGTGCGTCACTACGGCACCTCCTATTTCGGTGCGCTGATGACAGTGTTCAGCATCACCATTCTGTGGTCTGTCGGCATTAACTCCGGCTCGATGATCAACGGCATCATTCGCCCGCTGTGGATGGAAAACCAGACCGACAACATCGCCGCCATTCAGGCGGGCGTAACACCGCCACACATCATCACCGAACAGTTCTTCGATATGATCTGGATGGGCGGCGCGGGCGCAACGCTGTCGCTTGTTATCGCCATGCTGATTTTCGCTCGCAGTAAAAACATGCGTGAAGTGGCGCGGCTTGGCGCCGGTGCCTCCATCTTCAATATCAACGAACCGGTTCTGTTTGGCCTGCCGGTCATCATGAACCCGATAATGCTTATCCCTTTCAATCTCGTGCCGCTGGTGCTGGTCACGGTGCAGTATGTGGCGATGAAAATTGGCGCGGTCGCGGTCACCACCGGGGTGTTTATTCCCTGGACACTGCCGCCAGTTCTGAGCGGGTTTATCGTCACCGGACATCTGTCCGGCAGCCTGATGCAAATCATCAACCTGCTGATTGGCGCGATGCTGTACCTGCCGTTTATGCGCATTGTCGATAAGCAGTACCGTGCCGCAGAAGTCGTTACCGAAAGTGAAATCAGCCAGTTAGCAAAACAGGAGTGAGTGAAATGTGGGGAATAATTGCAACCTGGCGTATGGCGCTGGAAGGCGTTACTGAATCCGCGTCTGCGCTTGCCGCAGGGAATGCTGCCTCGGTCGCCGTGGTCGATGCCGTTGCTGCCGTAGAAGATTTTCCGTATTACAAATCCGTCGGGTTTGGCGGTTTGCCTACCGAAAACGGAGAGGTTGAGCTGGATGCGGCGTTTATGGACGGCGACACGCTGGCATTTGGCGCGGTAGGCAACCTTATCGATATCGCCAACCCGGTGCGTGTGGCGCACGCGCTCAGCCGTCAGCGCTACAACTCTCTACTGGTCGGCCAGGGCGCGCGCGAATGGGCGCTGGAGCAAGGTTTCAGCCATAAAGAGATGCTCACCGAACGCGCGATGCAGCACTATCGCAAACGCTGCCGGGAAACGCTCGACAAAGGGCTCAGCCCGTATGACGGCCACGACACCGTCGGCATTATCGGCCTGGATAAACAAGGCTCGATGAGCGTTGCAACCTCCACCAGCGGCCTGTTTATGAAGAAACGTGGGCGCATCGGCGATTCACCGATCATGGGTTCCGGCTTTTACTGCGACAGCGAAACCGGGGCCGCCACTGCAACAGGCGTGGGTGAAGACCTGATGAAAGGCTGCACCAGCTACGAAATAGTCCGCCGCATGGCGGGCGGCATGACGCCACAGCAAGCGGCAGATTCCGTGGTCTTCGAACTGGAAGATAAGCTGATGTCACGCTTTGGCCGTGCGGGCGATTTGTCGGTGGTTTGCATGAATCGCCACGGTGAATTTGGTGCCTCAACCAACATCAAAACCTTCTCCTTTGTGGTCGCCACGGCAAAACAGCCATTGACCGTCTTTCGTGCTGAACGCCACAAAGAAAAAACCCACTATCAGCCGGTGGACGATGAATGGATGCAGGCTTATGCCGAGCGCATTCGCGCCCCGATTGAGGAGTAACCCATGGAATATCGTTTAATCACGCGCCCTGCCGAGGTCCTACCCGGCGCTCATTTGATCAGCCATGCAGGCAGCCCGCTGTGGGCGGCGTTTGATATCCCGGCGCTGGCAGACATGATCGCCCATGCAAACGCAGGCCACGTTGCCGATAGCCGTTTTGCCTGTGCGCCCTTTGCCAGAATCACACTGATTCCGGGCTCGGCATGGCAGGATGCGCTAACGGACAGCTTGCTGACGCATCTGCGCCCGCTGTTTAAATCGCCTGCCAGTGAAGAAGTGGTGCTCGATTGCACTTCGTTGACGGAAAACCGGGTACGTGATTCTGCCCTGCGCTGGTTCTTTAACCTCGATCATAGCCTCGACGATCTTGGGCTGCGTAAGCGCGATGAACAGCAGCTGCGGGTCAAAACGCTCTGCGGATTCAGTCTGCCAGAGCAGCAATCAGCCTTGAGCGAGGCATTTCGTCAGCAGCATGCCGTCGCGAAGGGAATGCTTGCGGCACGCCGTCTGGCGGACATTCCCTCAGAAACCTGCACGCCACAGTTTGTGACAGAGGAAGCACAGCGTCTTTGTGCTCAGTATCCAGCGCTGAAATGCGAAGTGCTTGATGAAAAGGCCATTGTCGAACAAGGGCTTGGGTTACTGCACGCCGTCGGCAAAGGCGCGTCACGCCCTCCTCGCCTGCTCGCCATTCACTACAATGGCGCGGAAACCGGCCCTGTTCGCAGCTACGTTGGCAAAGGCATTACGTTTGACACCGGCGGCCTGTGGCTGAAAGAAGGCGCTGGCATGTACACCATGAAATACGACATGTGCGGCGCGGCGAATGTGTTGGGGTTGATGCTGAGCATTGCAGAGCTGAAACTGCCCGTTCGCGTCATGGGCGTACTGGCGCTGGCAGAAAATGCTATCGGCCCGGACGCGATGCAGCCCGGCAGCGTGGCCCGCGCCTGTAATGGCCTGACGGTGGAAATCAATAACACTGATGCAGAAGGCCGTCTGGTGCTGGCGGATGCCATCGCCTGGGCCAGCCAGCGTCATCCGCAAACGCAGTACATTATCGACATGGCAACGCTCACAGGTGCTGTCGTCAAAGCGTTGGGCTATGAGCTGAGTGGCCTGATGACACAGGATGAACCACTGCGCAGTGCGTTAACTCAGGCAGGAGACAAGAGCGGAGATGAAGTGTGGTCGCTGCCGCTGGATAAACGCCTGAAAAAACAGACCGAAAGCGCAATTGCTGACCTGTGCAACACCCCCACCAATAACGCCGCGATCAGTGCTTCCGCCGCCTGGCTGTTGCACCACTTCTGCCCGTCAGACATTCCGTGGGCGCATCTGGATATCAGCGGCACAGCGCTGTGGCGTGAAGGTGGCAGGAGTGTGGCTTCGGGGAGGCCGATTCCGCTGCTGATGCAGCATTTGTTGGATGATCTTTGACCCTCACCCCAGCCCTCTCCCTATGTACGGTCCGGGGACATCATGAACACTTGTTCGGGGACATGGTAGACACTTACAACTAAGGCATAAGAACCCGTTTATGGAGTCGCTTATGCCCTGGGATGCGAGAGATACCATGTCATTACGTACCGAGTTTGTTCT
>NZ_JBOFIN010000062.1:0-7455 GCF_051650185.1 Scandinavium sp. | reverse complement strand
ACCTGACCCCATGCCGAACTCAGAAGTGAAACGCCGTAGCGCCGATGGTAGTGTGGGGTCTCCCCATGTGAGAGTAGGGAACTGCCAGACATCAATTAAGCAAAAAGCCCAGTCTTATGACTGGGCTTTTTGCTTTTGTGCTTTATACCCAATGAAGATTCTCCCCCTCAGGGGAGAACTGGTTCAATGGATAACCTGGGAAAGGAACGCACGAGTTCGTTCAGATTTTGGATTAGCAAAGAACTGATCCGGCGGAGCCTGCTCCACTATCTCCCCGCGATCCATAAAGATAACTCTGTCGGCGACGGTTCTGGCAAAGCCCATTTCATGAGTCACACAAAGCATCGTCATACCGGATTGCGCCAGGCCAATCATGGTATCCAGCACTTCTTTCACCATCTCTGGATCCAGCGCAGAAGTGGGTTCGTCGAACAGCATAATCTTAGGCTTCATGCACAGTGAACGAGCGATAGCGACACGCTGCTGCTGCCCGCCAGAAATCTGCCCTGGGAACTTATGGGCGTGCTCTGCGATACGTACTCGTTCGAGATAGTGCATGGCCAGTGCCTCTGCTTCCTTCTTCGGCATCTTTCTGACCCAGATGGGGGCCAGTGTACAGTTCTGCAATACAGTCAGATGAGGAAACAGGTTAAAGTGCTGGAACACCATCCCGACTTCCTGACGAACGCGTTCGATGTTGCGGATATCTTCGTTGAGCTCGATCCCATCGACCACGATCCGCCCCTGCTGGTGCTCTTCCAGGTGGTTGATACAGCGAATGGTCGTTGATTTTCCTGAACCTGAAGGCCCGCATAACACGATCCTCTCGCCTTGTTTCACATTCAGGTTAATGTCTTTGAGCACATGAAACTGCCCGTACCACTTATTGACGTTTTCCAGCGTAATCATCGCATCCGCCGGTTGTAGTAATGTTTGACTCATAGTTTCCTCAATGCGGCGTACGCCCGGTGTTAAAGCGCTTTTCCAGATGTTGGCTGTAGCGCGACATGCTAAAGCAGAAGATCCAGTAGATCAGTGCGGCGAAGACATAGCCCTCGGTCGACATGCCGAGCCAGACGGGATCGACGGTTGCCTGCTGGACACTACTGAACAGATCAAACAGGCCGATGATGATCACCAGACTGGTATCTTTAAAGAGCGCGATAATGGTGTTAACCAGCCCTGGTATTACCAGCTTCAGAGCCTGAGGCAGAATGACCAGTGCCTGTGTTTTCCAGTAGCCCAGGGCAAGGGATTCCGCGGCTTCATATTGTCCTTTTGGCAAGGCCTGCAGACCGCCACGAACAACTTCCGCGACATAGGCTGACTGGAACAGAATGACTCCGACCAGCGCTCTGATTAACTTGTCGATGCTGGTCCCTTCCGCCATAAACAGCGGCAGCATTACTGATGACATAAACAAGACGGTAATCAGCGGCACGCCGCGCCAGAACTCAATAAAAATAACTGACAGGATACGCACGACAGGCATCGTCGAACGACGCCCTAGCGCGAGCAGTATGCCGAGAGGCAATGCGCCAGCAATCCCGACGGAGGCAATGATCAGCGTCAGCGTCAGCCCGCCCCACTGCCGGGTTTCCACGCGCTCCAGCCCAAGAAAACCGCCATACAGCAGGAACCACACCACGATTGGATAGATAACTGCCCAGCAGGCGATATAGCGTCCGCGGCGAGGCATCGCGTTCCAGAACATGGGCACGATACTGAGCAAACCAATGACTAATGCCAGGTTTATGCGCCAGCGCTGGTCGTGCGGGTACAGGCCATACATGAATTGCCCGAAACGCTGGTGAATGAAGACCCAGCAGGCGCCGGCTTTAGTACAGTCAGCCCGTGTGGTGCCTACCCAGTTCGCCTGGAGGATAGCCCAGTTAAGAAGAGGCGGGATGACCTCCCACAGCACCCAGATGCAAAACAGCGTCAACAGGGTGTTCGACCAACTGGAAAACAGGTTTTTGCGAACCCAGTTAATGACCCGCCCTGAACCGACACTGGCAGGGCGAGGAGGATGTGACAGAAGAGCTTTTGTCATCGGGACTCCCTAGCGCTCAATCAGTGCCATTCGGCGGTTATAGATGTTCATCAGCAGCGAAATCGTCAGGCTGATAATGAGGTACACCGACATGGTTATCGCAATAGTTTCGATGGCCTGGCCGGTCTGATTCAGTACTGTCCCGGCAAAGAGCGACACCATATCCGGATAACCAATTGCCGCTGCGAGCGACGAGTTTTTGACGATATTCAGATATTGGCTGGTGAGTGGGGGAATAATCACCCGCAGAGCCTGAGGAATGATGACCTGGCGTAATGTGACTGGGTTTGGCAGGCCTAAAGAGCGTGCCGCTTCATGTTGACCATAAGGTACGGCCTGAATGCCCGCGCGTATGATTTCGGCGATAAAGGCAGAGGTGTAGACCGACAGCGCCAGCGTCAGTGCGGCAAGTTCCGGGATCAGCGCCATACCACCGCGGAAGTTAAATCCACGAAGCTCCGGGACATCCCAATGTATCGCTGCGCCGAAAATCCAGTGTGACAGAAGCGGTAAGCAAACAATCAGTCCAAGCGCGACAGGCCAGGTTCTCCTCATCTGCCCCGTTTTGATTTGCAGGTTTTTGTTATAGCGGTAAAGCCCTGCGGAAATCATGATGGCCAGAAGAATTGCGCCAGCAAAGGCCAATAATCCCTCCCCTAACTGGGGCGCAGGAATGTACAAGCCACGGTTGCTGAGAAAAACAAGATCGAAGGCGTTAACCGCCTGGCGTGGGCCGGGAAGATTACGCAACACAGCGAAGTACCAGAAAAAGATCTGCAACAGCGGCGGAATGTTGCGGAAAATTTCGATATACAACGTGGAGAGCTTACGCAGCAGCCAGTTCTCTGAAAGGCGGGCAAGGCCAAGGAAAAAGCCGATGACCGAGGCGAAAACAATACAGAGCGCCGACACCAGCAGGGTATTCAGCAGTCCGACGACAAAGACGCGGCCGTAGGTGTCTCCTTGCTGATAATCAATCAGATGCTGAACAATGCCGAACCCGGCGCTGCGATCGAGAAAGGCAAATCCGGAGGTGATGCCGCGGTTGTTCAGGTTGGTAATGGTGTTGTGGATAAGGTAGATAGCAATTACAGCAACCGCTACCACTGCGATTATCTGAAATAGCCAGGCACGAACCGTGGGGTTGGAAAAGGAAAGCTGTCCTTTTACGGTCAGGCGGCGACGAGACATAGTGAAACCTCAATAACCAGACTCTGGAGAGGGCATCGCCGAAGCGATGCCCGTTACTGCTTAACAATCAACGTACTGGCGGAGCGTACTGGATCCCGCCATTGTTCCAGAGGTTGTTCTGACCCCGTTTGATTTTCAGCGCGCTGCCTTCACCGACGTTGCGATCGAAGATCTCAGCGTAGTTGCCGACTTGTTTCACGATGTTGTAGGCCCACTTGTTATCGAGCTTCAGGTCTTTGCCAAAATCGCCCTCTTTGCCCAGCAGATGTGACATATCCGGGGTGGAAGGATTCGCAAATTTCTCATCGACGTTTTTCGAGTTGATGCCCATTTCTTCAGCATTCAGCATCGCAAACAGCGTCCAGCGAACAATGGAGAACCATTCGTCATCGCCACGGCGCACAACAGGCCCCAGAGGCTCTTTAGAAATGACTTCAGGCAGGACAATCCAGTCGCCCGGTTTGCTCAGCTTGATGCGCAGGGCGTAAAGCTGCGACTGGTCAGACGCCAGCGTATCGCAGCGACCAGATTCGAGCGCTTTAGCGGATTCATCGGAGCGGTCAAAGGTCACTGGGGTGTACTTCATGTTGTTGGCTTTGAAGTAATCAGCCACGTTCAGCTCAGTATCCGTTCCCGCCTGAATACACACGGTCGCGCCATCCAGTTCTTTTGCACTTTTCAGGCCCGCTTTATCGTGAGTCAGGAAGCCGATACCGTCGTAATACGTTACGCCAGTGAAAGAAAGCCCCATACCCGCATCGCGAGAAGAGGTCCAGGTGGTATTACGTGACAGCAGGTCGACTTCACCCGATTGCAGCGCGGTGAAACGTTCTTTCGCGGTGAGCGGGGTATATTTCACTTTATTGGCATCACCAAACACCGCTGCAGCCACACCACGGCAAACGTCTACATCAATACCGGTGAATTTACCGTCGGCATCTGCATAGGAGAAACCCGGCAATCCATCACTGATACCACATTGCACAAAGCCTTTCTTTTTGACGGCATCGAAAGTAGTACCCGCATGTGCCTGAGTTGAGAGTGCAAACAGTACGCCCGCCGCAGTGAGGCTGGCGATCATCATCTTTTTCATAAAGCATCCTGTGTGGCGAAAATTTATCGTTATAAATAATGACGTCCGGGAGAACGTCGAAACCTGTCTGTGGCCATGGCCATTTCCTCTAAAGCAAAGGGAATGCCAGAATTGCAATCACCAGCGAGAGGGTCGCTGTGGCGCAATAAAGTGAGTGTAGTCAGGAAAGAAAAAAGTAAGCGCCCTGGGATGGTGCAAAATTGAAACCTGTGCCACAAATCAGAGCGAAAAAGTTTCAGTATTGAGAGCAAAAAGGGAAATGATTTCGCAGGTTAATATTGGCGTGAAAATGAACGGGGGAATTACTGTGAAATCGATCACGTGTATTTAGGTGAGTAATAACTTTTCATGATGGTGGCGATGATTTAAAAAACGAAATTATTCTTTTTAAGCGTGGTGATAGCGCGATTTATTTACTTTTATCCGGGGGACTGCACCATGTTGAAGCAAAAGCGCGGGAGGGCCCGCGCTTCGGTGAAACTATTTGGTTAAGGCGACGATACCCAGCGTCAGGCCTGCCAGAGCAGCAGCGCCGCCAGCGATAGCGCCCGCTGTTTCCCAGTTATCCTGCGTCGTACCTTTCACACAGGTATTGGTATGAACCAGCTGCCCCTGATCGTCATAAACCGGCACGCAAGGTGAATCATGTGCGCAGCCTGCAAGCAGAGCGGTCAGCAATGCAACTGAAATCAATCTTTTCATCATATTACCTCAATATCACGCCGCACTACTGAACCTGTTGTTTTGCGGAATTGCGGCTATTTTATCACCGTGATGTTGACCCATAGAGGGACAAATAATCTCAATTTATTTGAACTGTAAACATCGTGGAGGATTTGGTGAATATCCCGATAATAATGTAGAAAATATGCAGAAGGAAAAACTAAATTTCAGTCAGGTGTCGCTTTTTTTATCTGGTGCTGGCGCGGATAGCATCGGCACTCATCGGTTTACCCAACAGGTATCCTTGCAATGTGTTGCAGCCAAGCTCTGTCAGAAACTCCCGTTGAGCCGGTGTCTCAACACCCTCAGCCACAACCCGCAAATTAAGCGTTCTTGCCAGGGCCACAATTGCCGAGACAATCGTGGCGTCTTCACCCTCGCCATTGAGCTCCTGAACAAAGACCCGGTCAATTTTCAGTTCGCATGCAGGAAGCCGCTTAAGATAGAGGAGGCTGGAATAACCTGTCCCAAAGTCGTCGATAGATGCCTTCACGCCGAGTTCTGTCAGGCGCGTTAACACCTCAACACTCTGCTCCGGATTATGCATAGCTGTGGTTTCAGTCACTTCCAGAATCAACATTTCTGGCGGGATGTTGTGGCGGCATAGCGTCGACATCACCGTCTCAATCAACATCTCCTGTTCGAATTGCAGGGCGGAGAGGTTCACGGCCATAGACCAGTTCAATTGCCCTTCTGTGCGCCACTCGGCCAGCTGGCGACAGGCCTCATCAATAACCCAGTTGCCCATCGGAATGATGATCCCCGTTTTTTCCGCCAAAGGCAGGAAGAGATCGGGGGCGAGCAGCCCTTTGGACGGATGCTCCCAGCGCAGCAGCGCTTCAAAGCCCATAATAGCGCCGCTGGAAGCATGAAACTTAGGCTGGTAATGCACCGCCTTAAAACCGTCCAGGTCCATAAACATTAAGGCAAAGGGGCGATCTTCCCGATTGGCTTTGCTGATGGCTTGTTCAAGACGATCTTCAAACAACACGCGGTTCGGGAGGCGAGTTGTAGTGCATTCCGGCAATGGCTATGCCCATCAGGACGGCTGCACCAAAACGCATCAGGGCGACCTGTGCCGCCTCATGGCGTAAACGAAAAGTGAGCCAGAGTGCGGCAAATGAGGCAAGCAGGGCGATGATGACGGAGAGCGCGACCCAGCGATAATCCCAGACAATGGGCGGACTCACGTTCATCGCCGCCATCCCGGTGTAGTGCATCAGCACTACGCCAGTCCCCATTACGACGGCTCCCGGGCTAAGCCGCTTCAGCCTAAGGTGATCGACACTGACCAGCCACAGCGCAAACAGAGAAGAGGCTATGGCCACAGCCATGGAGATCGCCGTCAGGGCAGGGTCATAGCGCATAGCCATGCCGTTATCCATCGCCAGCATGCCGATGAAATGCATCGCCCAGACACCAATACCCATCGCCATTCCGCCGCCGGTCAGCCACAGCGCGGTAGCTCGGCCCTGGCTTGTCGACACGCGGCCCGCCATGTTCAGCGCAGTCCAGGCCGCGAGGATGGCAATCACAAAGGAAATGGCGACCAGAATGGGGTCGTAATGGCTGGGCAGCATGGTGTCATCAACTCATTCACGGGGTGTGAGGGCTGTGACATTACCATCGACATTAAGGGACTCAAAGGGATTTAAAACCCTTATTTTAGCGTGGAATATCAGCATGTTCGCCGACGTTGCCGGCATACTTTTATTCCAGGCTGGAGCAGTTCACCAGCTTGAGAGGATTCACGGAGTTCATATTGCGGCATTTTTCGCTTTCGGTCGCTAACAGCTCTATCCACTGCATCAGCAGTCCATCGAACAGAAACATAAAGAGGGCGAAGACAACCAGCCAACCGTACTTACGAAGCATACCTGCACCTGAAATGAGATTGCGTGAATGGCTGGCAATATACACGAAAAGTAACGTCTGGGAAGGGGGGAAAAGCGAGGGAATGTCAGGCATTAAAAAAGGCGCTTCCCCATGCCGAAGAGCGCCTTTTTAACCGTCATGAACGAAACTTAGTTCATGCCGTATTTTTTCAATTTCTTACGCAGAGTACCGCGGTTGATACCCATCATCAGGGCAGCACGGGTCTGGTTGCCACGGGTGTATTGCATCACCATGTCCAACAGGGGCTGTTCTACTTCAGCCAGTACCAGCTCATAGAGATCATTCACATCCTGACCATTCAATTGAGCAAAATAGTTCTTCAGTGCCTGTTTAACCGAGTCACGGAGAGGCTTTTGAGTCACCTGATCCTGAGAGTTAACGGTAGAAACGGTCAGTACGTCAGAATTTACGCGTTGTTCGAACATAGTTCTGTCAGCTCTTTATTTCTGTTTACGCAAAATTTTCGAAGTATGCCTCCAACGCCTCCAGCTGTACGCTG
>NZ_JBOFIN010000061.1:0-63328 GCF_051650185.1 Scandinavium sp. | reverse complement strand
GTTCATTTCGGGGGATGGGTGCTATGATCGGCATTGCTCAGTCCAGTTGGTGATTTTGGTTGGTTTGGCGATTGATCAGATCGCACAATCCGGGCTGAGTTCCCTTTAAGTGATCTACTATTCGGCGCAGCTATTTAGTTACCGTTCTGATCCACGACGGCATAGCCTGCAAGTTCGGTATTAAACCAGACTTTCAGCTCCATCCCTTCCGCGCCTTCAGCGTGACCGCTTAACGTTGGGCGTAAATCGTCAGTTAACCCATCCTCAGCGATATGTCCTGTATTTTCGCCGACGTCATCATTGATATAATCGATGTTGACAATCGAAGGTGCCGCCGGGCTGGGATCGAAAGGTGCGGGGGCTGACGTTGCTGCGAGTGCACCAATGAGTTCATTATTATTACGTGTTGCGGTAGCCATTATTTACCTCTGACAATTTAAGTAAGTTCAGTTAATAACCGAAGAATAAAAAAAAGATAAAGACCTTCTGGATCCTGTCACTGAAGGTGAAAGCATAATAACGCTTTACGTCATCTGATAAATTAACAACCCTTTTCTATAAATTTCCGCAAAGAATAAAAATAGATTTTAATAATAAAAAAGCCCCGGAAGACATCATCTCCGGGGCCAAAGCCAAAGCCGTACTCGCTATTATTTTACGCTGACGTCGATACCGGGGAAGTATTTCGCCGCAAGCTTTGTAATGGTGCCATCGGCGCGAACTTTGTCGATGGCGGTGTCGAGTTGTTTTTTGCTGGCCTCATCGCCTTTACGCAGGCCGAAACCAATGCCGCTGCCGAGAATAGTGTCATCGGCGACGGGCATACCAATAAAGCCAAATCCTTTGCCCTGCGGCTTGCTGAGGAAACCCGCCTGCCCGGCGGCAGACATCACCAGCGAGGCATCAATACGGCCATTCAGCAAGTCTGCCCACGCCATATTCTGGTCTTTGTAAGACACAACCGTTACGCCGTGTTTTTCCCAGTGTTCTTTAGCATAGGTTTCCTGAATGGAGCCTTGCAGCACACCAATGGTTTTGACCTGCAATCCTTCCGGCGTCGCCTGCATTCCGCTGCCTTCTTTACCGACTAACTGCGAAGGAATGCGGTAAATAGGCTGGGTGAAATCGATGCTCTTGCGGCGCTGTTCGGTGATGTTCATCGCCGAGTTAATGGCATCAAACTTTTTCGCCACCAGACCTGGGATCAGAGAATCAAAGGAGCTTTCCACCCAGCTGCATTTCAGCTGTGCGGCCTGGCAAATCGCATTGCCTAAATCGATATCAAACCCTTGCAATTCACCGGCGGAATTGCGGCTCTCAAACGGGGGATATTCTGCCTCTACGCCAAAACGGAGTGAGCCCGCCGCAAAAGAAGAGAGTGAGCAGAACAGGCCCATGCCCAGAATCAGTGCTTTACCTTTCATCGCCAACGCCCCTTAACGTGGTTTTACCTGACACAGGGCCGCAGCGCCTGCCCGTAATGTAGCCTCATCCTTCGCAAAGGAGAGACGGATAATGTTGTTGTCCGTGCCGTCGGTATAAAACGCCGACAGCGGAATGGTAGCGACGCCATGATCGACGATAAGCCGTTTGACCATCTCGCTGTCGCTTTCATCGCTGAAATGGCTGTAGTCCGCCAGCAGGAAGAAGGAACCGCGGCTTGGCAGCAGCTTAAACGGTGATTCAGCCAGCAGCGTTTGCAGCAGGTCGCGTTTGCGCTGGTAAAAGGCCGACAGCGACAGCCAGGTCTGCGGGTCGTTCATGTGCTCAGCAAACGCGTGCTGCATGGGAGTATCGGCAGAGAACATCAAAAACTGATGCACTTTGCAGATTTCATCCATCAGCTCAGCCGGCGCAACGCAGTACCCGACACGCCAGCCGGTCACATGGTACGTTTTACCAAACGAAGAGATTATCACGCTGCGCTCCGCCAGCTGCGGATGTGTCGCCATGCCGTGATGCGGTTCACCGTCAAACACCACATGTTCATACACCTCATCGGAAAGAATAACGATGTCGGTGTTGTGGGTCAGGTTCGCCAGCTGTTGCAGATCGTCTGCGCTGAAAACCATGCCGCTTGGGTTATGCGGCGTATTCACGATGATCATTCTTGTGCGAGGCGAAATGGCCGCACGCACTTCATCCCAGTTCACCTGGAAATCCGGGACGGTCAGCTTAATCGCAACAGGCTTTGCGCCCTGCAAGCGGACAATCGGCGCGTAGCTGTCGAAGGAAGGTTCGAAGTAAATGACCTCATCGCCAGGATGCACCAGGCCGCTTATCGCTGAATAAAGCCCTTCACTGGCGCTGGCGGTAATCAGCACTTCGCTGTCCACGTCGTAACGTGTGCCGTACAAATCGGCAATTTTATCGGCGATGCGCTCTTTCAGTGGGCGTAAGCCGGTCATGGGCGCGTACTGGTTATGCCCCTCTTCCATGGCTCGCGTAACCCCAGCCACCAGGCGTGAATCACACGGAAAGTTCGGCGCGCCCTGGGACAGGTTAATCGCATTATGTTGAGAGGAAAGTTGACCGATCACGGTAAAGATAGTGGTGCCCACATCGGGCAGTTTGGTGCGGGTTTTCACCGAAGAACGCAGAGTCATTGCCAATCCTTTCTCAGAAAATATGCATAACTATTCAATCTAATGCCAGATAAAACGACAATCGAATTGTTGTCATATTAGCCATGAGAAAAATGCATGGCTTCCTGTACTACACTTGCTGCAGGTCATGACAGGTCACTCCTATGAAAAACATCGCCATTGTTGGCACCGGCCCGACCGGGATCTACACCCTTTATTCGATGGTTGAAAACCAGAAAGCCGCCGCTATCACCCTTTATGATCAGGCAGACGAAGCCGGCGTTGGTATGCCCTATGCACAGGAAGACAATTCCCGGCTGATGCTGGCCAACATTGCGAGCATTGAAATCCCCCCGCTGTTTTCGACCTATCTTGACTGGCTGATACAGCAAGATCCGCTTCATCTGGCCCATTACGGCGTGCAGCACGCCACGCTGCATGAACGACAATTTTTGCCGCGTATTTTGCTTGGTGAGTACTACCGCAGCCAGTTTTTGCAGCTGATCGAACAAGCCCGGCAGCGGGGTTTCCGGATAACAGTGCGGGAATCCAGCGAAGTAAAGGATTTGGCCGTGACCCACGAAGGCGTAAAACTCTGGGCTAATGCTTCACAACCCGAGCTCTTCGACCTGGTGGTACTGGCGACAGGTCACGTCTGGCCTGATGATGACCAGGCAACGCGCTCTTTCTTTCCAAGCCCGTGGTCTGGTTTGCTGGAAGCACACATTGATGCCGGAAAGGTAGGGATCATGGGCGTATCACTTAGCGCGATTGATGCCGCCATGGCGGTTGTGGCGCAGCACGGCGAGTTTGTCGAAACCGGCAGCGACGGGCTTGCTTTTCGTCTTGATGAGGGCAGCGATGCGCTAAACATTGCGTTGTTGTCGCGCTCGGGAATTTTGCCGGAGGCGGATTTCTACTGCCCTCTGCCCTACGAACCTTTGCAAATCGTGACGGAAAAGACGATTGAGCACGAAATTGCTGCCGGGCAAGAGGGGTTACTCGACCGTGTTTTCGCCCTGATGGTGAAAGAGATTGAGTTGGCCGATCCTCGCTGGAGCAAAAAGATATCCCTGCAAACCCTGAACGCTGACACCTTTTCCGAAGCCTGGTTTGCCGACCGGCAGCAGCACTGCCCGTTTCACTGGGCGGCTAAAAACCTTGAAGAAGTCGAACGGAATAAGCGAGACAAACACACCGTGGCGTGGCGCTACGCCCTCTTGCGTCTGCATGAGCCTGTCGAGGATATCGTGCCCCATCTCAGTGAACCTGACAGGGAGCGGTTCAGCAAAGGGCTGGCTCGCGTGTTTATCGATAACTACACCGCGATTCCCTTCTGAATCGATTCGCCGCCTGCTCGCGCTTCGCGATGCGGGGATTCTGAGCATTCACGCGCTCGGACAGGATTACACCCTGAATACCGGAAAGAGTAAAACGGTCATTATCGCTGAAGATAAGCGCTTTGAATTTGCCACGTTTATTGATGCGCGAGGTCAAAAGCCGCTGAAAATCCGCGATCTCCCTTTCCCGACACTGCGCCAGCAACTGGCTGAAACGGGCGATGACTTTCCGGATGTCGCAGACGATTACACCTTGCTTGAACCGGCTTTTGTGCGCGGGCGAATAGCCTGCGGTGCTCTGCCGTATTTACTGCACGATCGGCCCTTCGTTCAGGGGCTGACGGTGTGTGCGGAAATCGGTGAAAACATCGCCCGAGCAGTGTCAGCCTTACCTTCACGCACCCGGCGGCGATTGCCATTTTTCGGACAATGAGGCAATGTCATACCCGCCATGAGCAAATTGCATAGCTGGAGTCTGCATGCCACGTAGCCAGTTGCCCCTGAACGCTATCGAAACCTTCCTCGTTACCGCCCGTCATCTCAATCTGACGCATGCGGCCAAAGAGCTGTGCCTGACTCAGGGCGCAGTGAGCCGCAAGATTGCCACCCTGGAAGCGTGGTTTGGCTTTCCGCTGTTTGAACGGCTGGCGCGAGGCTTACGCCTTTCTCCGCAAGGCAGCGCGCTCTATCCGGAGCTGATGAACTCGTTTCATCAAATGGTGACGGTGGCCGAACAGGCTCGCCAGCAGCAAACCGTGGTTCGCCTGAAAGCGCCCACCTGCGCCATGCGCTGGCTGGTGCCGAAGCTTGTGGATATCGAACAGCGTTTCCCGGAGATGCAGATTGCGCTCACCACCACCACCGAGCATTCGGTTAACTTCAAGACGGAACCGTTTGATGCCGCGATTGTGTTTGGCTCACACCTGAATGCAGGCGATCTGCTTTTCGAAGAGGCGCTGACTCCGGTCGTCAGCCATCGTCTGGCGGAGAATGCACAGTTTTCAGGTATGACGTTTTTGCATCCCACGCGCGACAAAACAGACTGGTCGATATGGCTGGCGCAATTCACCTCGCCGTTGCCGTCTGCGATGCAAAAAAATCAGCACTTCGACACCATGGATTTAGCCATCACGGCGGCGATTCAGGGCTTTGGGGTCGCGATTGCTGACGAAACCCTGGTGCAGGAGGATTTGCTGAGCGGCAGGCTCGTGCGGCCTTACGCGCTCAGCGTGAAAACCGGTGCCAGCTACCGCCTGGTGGTTCGCGAAGGGTCAGCGAAGGCTTCCGGTCTGAGGCAATTTCGCGACGGGCTGCTTAATCCAGCGTCACGTGATGACGCATTACCCGACGAAACAGTGCCAGCCGGGCACGCATAAAACGGTTTTCGACTTTAAAGCCCGCATGCTTGTTGAGCCCGATACGTAAAAGCCTGTCGCGCCCTTTTATCGCCGCAGGCCAGCGAAGCGGGCCATGTAACGTGTCACAGGTGAGACTGGCGTGGCGGGCGAAATTCACCCAGTAATCCGCCACCTGAGCGGAGAACGCGCAATCATGCTGATTCACGTACTGACGTGCGGGTTCGGCCAGCGTCAGGGTATCAAACACGTAGGGCACTTCATTGCCGTGCCAGGTTCCGTTGGCATAGGTGTCGTGCTCGGCCTGCGCCACATAGTCAAACCAGTAGCGCCAGCACGGCTGCCCGACACGCTGCTGCGCCTGCATCACCAGATAGCCGAGGGTGGTAAACGCCATGTCGCGACACACCTGTCGGCCCAGCTCCACATCGTCTTTCACGCCAGGATAGAGCAGTTTAATCAGCCCTAATCCCAGTCGCCGCTCGCGACGCAGTTTTTGAATTTGCCCGGCCAGGTCGACGCCAAACACCGCCATCACGCTCGCTTCATCGCTGTTTGAGCCCACCATCACCGGCATCGGATACTGGCGGGCGGCGAAGAACATGTCCAGCATCGGCTGTGGCAATACGGCATCCCCGCAGATGGGAACCGGGCCCTGTTTCAGTTCGCCGTCGAGCGGCCACAGGCTTTCTGCGGGGATCGCCCGTAGCTGCTCTGCCGTGGCGTTGTGCAGGTCGAAATGGCGGGCAATCGCCTGGCTTTTGGCTTCAGCGTGTTCGAGCGTCTGATCGGACAGCGTGTAGCTGCTTTGAATAATGGCTTTATGAAACAAGCCTTTTGCTTTCGGTGAAACCATCAGCGACATCACGCTGCGAGCGCCAGCGGATTCACCAAATAAGGTGACGTTGTCACTGTCACCGCCGAAAGCGGCGATGTTTTCCTGTACCCACTTCAGCGCGGCAATCTGATCCAGCAGTGCAAAATTGCACACTCGCTCGTCTTCTTCCCCTTTCAAAGCAGGATGAGCGAAAAAGCCCAAATGCCCGAGTCGGTAATTGACCGTAACCACCACCGCATCCCGTTTTGCCAGTGCTTTACCGTCGTACGGAGGCAGGCTTCCCGCCCCAATGGCAAACCCGCCGCCGTGCAGCCAGACCATCACGGGCAACGGCTGCGTTCGCTGAGCCGGAGCCCAGACATTCAGATAGAGACAATCTTCGGAAAAGGCACCCGGATCGCCCCCGCCGAGTTCACGGCAATAGTTGATATCCTGCCAGCTTGACGGAGAAAACTGATGCGCCTCACGCACGCCCTGCCAGGGAAGAACGGGCTGAGGCGAACGCCAACGGAGCGAACCAACGGGAGGGGTGGCGAAGGGAATGCCTCGCCAGAGATGAATATCGTCTTCAACCAAACCCAGCAGGTCGCCCTGCCGGGTCTGCACTAGCGGTAAAACGGGAGTTTGCATACGTGCGATCCTTTCTCTGCAAGGCTCCCAGTGTATTCAGGTTTTACAGTAACCCGCAACGACGTTTGCTGCGTTCCTCTGCGGCCTGGTAAAGCTGAAACTCGTCCAGTACTTCACAGCCCAGCGCGGCTTCAAAGGCGGCTTTACTGGAATTACCGTGGCTACGCGCCTGCGTTTCGTTCCCCAGATTGGACTGGAAAATGCCCGCGGCGCTGACCGGCAGGAAATCTTCGTAGGTGACAGGCTGCGCAACCAGCCAGCCACGCTCAATCAGGGGCTGCGGATCATCGCCCGGACGAAACGCCTGGCGATGGGCTTCCCCGGCGGGCGTCAGGCGATAGCGGAAATAGGCCAGCTCCTGGCGACGTAAAAACATCTCGCTGTCCGGGAAAGCCTTAAACATCTCCGCAAGATGGTGCTGATGGCTGACGTTGTCTTTTCCGGTGCCCGCTTCCGTCAGTAAAGAGTCATACAGCGCGCGCCCTTTGGGCGTCAGCGCCACACCACGCTGTTCAATTTCACCAAAGCGCGCCGAGTGCGTGCCCCGGTGTTCGCCTGCAAACAACACCGGCTCTTCCAGCGCTTTAAAACTGGTCTGACGCAGCAGAATGGGCACTTCCCGACGCGGCGGGCCTTCAATCAGGATCTTCGGTTCGATGCCGTATTCCGGCATCAGCTGCTGCACGCGGTCGATATCCAGCGTGCGCGGCGTCAGGTGATTAATGTGGCAACCAGGGAAGCACACCACATCCGCAATCAGCCGATGTTCATTGTGCAGCGCCTGATAGGTTTCCTGATCAACCGTGGCATGGCTGTGCCAGCGGAACGTCTCCAGCGCTTCCTTAACGAACTCTTTGCCCTCCGCTTCGCTCAGATCGCCCTGCACTTCATGCTGAGCAATAAGATCCAGACAGCGAGGGGTGAAAATCTGACGCTTCGCCAGGATGTCAGCGGCTTTCTCCCGCAGGGCGAGATTTTCGATGAGCTCCAGACGCAGCAGTGAAGTAAACACGCGGAAAGGATTACGAGCCAGCGCCACATCCTCCACCGGACGAAACGCGGTGGAATGCACTGGCACGCCTGCCTGAGAAAGATCGTAATAGCTGACGGGGTACATCCCCATGATCGCAAACATCCGGCGCAGCGTGTTCAGCTCTTCGGCAGTGCCCACGCGGATCGCGCCGTGACGCTCCACGTTAAGCCGCGACAGCTCATCAGCGTTCGCCAGCTGTTCATGTAAATGAGGATTATGCTCCAGGACCGCCAGGTTCACGTCCGCCACAAGTTCCAGCAGCGTGCCGTACTGCGGAACTTCCTGCTGGTACATCGCTGACATAGCCTGCGAAAAGTTTTCCCGAATCTCATCAGCCGTGATGGTGTTCGCCATGATGTCATGTCTCCAGTGAATATTACCTGGAGTGTACATAAGCCATTTGCCGTCGGGAGGAAGAATTTCCGAATTGTGATCGCGGATAACCTCCGTGATTTTCCCTTATTTTTGTGCAGGCAATAACCTGTTGTTATGGAAAAAACCGCATAAATTCACTTTAAATTAACAATATGATTACACACACTGCCAGGGGTCAATCCGGCATAACGCCAGCACATAACAACAACACCCTCTTACCCGGAGCGCCCTATGACCGAAAAATGGACACCACGCGAAGTGGTGCATCGCGACTACAGCAGCCACCCACCGGCTTTCGCACCAGGCTATAAAACCAGCGTGCTTCGCTCGCCGCGCAATGCCCTTATTTCGCTGCAAAACTCCTTGTCTGAGATCACCGGCCCGGTCTTCAGCAGCGCCGATTTAGGCCCGTCAGATAACGACCTGATCATGAATTACGCCAAAGAAGGCTTACCGATTGGCGAGCGCATTATCGTCCATGGCTACGTGCGTGACGGCTTTGGCCGCCCGATGAAAAACACGCTGGTCGAAGTGTGGCAGGCCAATGCTGGCGGGCGCTATCGTCATAAAAAAGACCAATACCTGGCCCCTATCGACCCCAATTTTGGCGGCTGTGGCCGTGTGCTGACGGATGAAAACGGCTACTACTTCTTCCGCACGATTAAGCCCGGCCCTTATCCGTGGCGCAATCAGGCCAGCGACTGGCGCCCCTCGCACATTCACTTCTCGCTTTCCGGTGAGGCTTTCGCTCAGCGCTTAATTACCCAGATGTATTTCGAAGGCGACCCGCTGATCAAGCAATGCCCTATCGTCAAAACCATCAATAATGACGACGCCATTCGTACCCTGATTGCCGAGCTGGACACCCATGCCGCCGTGCCGCTGGACTGCCTGGCGTACCGTTTTGATTTGGTGCTGCGCGGCCATCGCGCCACGCTGTTTGAAAACCGCACTCAGGGAGCTGCACGATGAAAGACTATTTAGCGGAAACCGCCTCACAGACCGCCGGGCCTTATGTCCATATTGGCCTCGCACCAGAAGCCGCAGGCTTTCACATCTTCGAGAAAAACTTCGGCCCGATTCTGGTGAACAGCCACACCGAAGGCGAACGAATCACCCTTGAGGGGCGCGTTTTTGACGGCTCAGGCACTCCGGTGCGCGATGTGCTGCTGGAAATCTGGCAGGCTAACGCCAACGGACGCTACAACCATCCGGCGGATCAACAGGCAGAGAAACCGCTCGACCAGGATTTTCGCGGCTGGGGACGCAGCTGTTCCGATTTTGATTCAGGTACCTGGCGCTTCGAAACCATCAAGCCGGGCGCAGTTATCGGGCGCGACGGACGCCTGATGGCCCCTCACGTCAACCTGTGGATTGTCGCTCGTGGCATCAATATTGGCCTGAACACGAGGATGTATTTCTCTGATGAACAGGACGCCAACCAGCGCGACCCGGTACTCAACCTGATTGAATGGGAAGTTCACCGTCAGACGCTGATCGGTCAGCGCGAACAGCGCGGTGATGAAGTGGTGTATCGCTTTGATATTTATCTGCAAGGCGACAAGGAAACCGTCTTTTTCGACCTGTGATCGCCCTTCCGGCAGCGCCTGGCTGCCGGGATATCACTGCGCATTCCATAACCACATGTCACTCAAATGGCTCATATGTTAATATTATTTTGCTATCAAGTTATCAAAATTAAACAAGTTGTCTTGTAAACCGCTTTGTTCTGTCTTTAACATCCGGTTATGGAAAAAAACGGTCTCTTCAGTCAGCGCATTCGCTTGCGCCATTTGCATACCTTTGTCGCCGTCGCTCAACAGGGAACGCTGGGGCGCGCGGCGGAAACGCTCAATCTTAGCCAGCCTGCGCTGTCGAAAACCCTCAATGAACTGGAACAGCTTACCGGCACTCGCCTTTTCGATCGCGGGCGAATGGGCGCTCAGCTCACGCTGGTTGGCGAACAGTTTCTGACCCATGCGGTGAAAGTGCTGGATGCCCTGAATACCGCAGGACAGGCGCTGAATCGCAAAGAAGGCATCAGCAATGATGTGGTGAGAATTGGCGCGCTGCCCACGGCGGCGTTGGGCATACTGCCTGCGGTGATCGGTGAGTTTCACAAACAGCAAAAAGATATCACCCTGCAAGTGGCGACCATGAATAACACCATGCTGCTGGCAGGCCTGAAATCCGGGGAGATCGATCTGGGTATTGGCCGGATGTCCGACCCGGAACTCATGAGTGGCCTGAACTATGAGTTGCTGTTTCTGGAGTCGCTGAAGCTGGTTGTGCGTCCGGATCACCCGCTGTTGCAGGAGACGGTCACGCTTAGCAAAGTGATGGAATGGCCGGTGGTGGTTTCGCCGAAAGGGACAGTTCCGCGCCAGAACGCGGAAGCGCTGGTGTTAAGTCAGGGGTGTAAACTTCCGGCGGGCTGTATTGAAACGCTCTCGGCATCGCTCTCTCGCCAGCTCACGGTAGATTTCGACTACGTGTGGTTTGTGCCGTCCGGCGCGGTGAAAGATGATTTGCGACGCGGTACGCTGGCAGCGTTGCCGGTGACCACTCAGGTGGCGGGAGAACCGATCGGCATTCTGACTCGGGTCGATACCCAGCTTTCAGCTGGCGCACAGACGTTGTTGAGTGCCATTCGTAAATCAATGCCGGGGAGTTAACGCATTTGTTGTAGGCCCGGCAAACACAGTGCCGCCGGGCAACAATTGCCGGATGGCGCTAACGCTTATCCGGCCTACCCAGAAACGCCTTACTGCTTCTTACGCGGCATCATGCGCAGCAGCGTGTTGTCCTTCCAGACATAGTGATGCAACAGCGCCGCCAGGGCGTGCAATCCAATCACGTAATAACCGATGGTTGCCAGCAGGACGTGATACTCCTTCAGATTATCGGCCAAATCGAAATTGGCCTCTGCCGCATGTGGCATGGTAATACCGAAGGCAATCCACGGATTTCCGCGGTTGTACATCATCACCAGGCCGATAATCGGCAGAATAATGAACAGCAGGTAAATCACCAGATGGCCTAAATGCGCCATGCCGGTCATCCATGGCTTCGGTTTAGGCACAATCGGCGGCGACTTCTGTTTCAGGCGCACCAGCAGACGGGCCACCATCAACACCAGAATCGAAATGCCGCACGACACATGCACCATGTTGAAATACGGTCGATAAGTGCGCGGGAAGAAACCGCGCAATTCCATTGCGCAGTAAGCGCCAATAACCAGCAGAAAGACCAGCCAGTGAATGCCAATCTGTAGGCCAGAGTATTTTTCTCGCATCATGATGTCCGCGTCAAAACCGTGAGAGGGTTAACATAGCGGCGTTGTCTTAAAAATTCATTAACTTTTCTGTATAGATTTTCAAACCGTTAGCCGCGACTTCACACTGAACGTTTGCCCAATCTGACCGGTTGGTCTAAGCCTGGAGGAGTTTATTCACGTCGTGATTGAGCCTCTCAAAGGAGATACGTAATGAGTAAGATGGGTATTAATGGGTTTGGGCGTATTGGCCGTCTGGTGTTGCGTCGTCTGCTGGAAGTCAACAGTGCGCAGGAAGTGGTCGCCATTAATGACTTAACGTCGCCGAAAGTGCTGGCCTATTTGTTGAAGCATGATTCCAACTACGGTCCGTTCCCGTGGAGCGTCGATCACACGGACGATGCGCTAATTGTCGACGGCAAAAAAATCGCCGTTTATGCCGAAAAAGACGCAAAAAATATTCCGTGGAAAACAGCGGGTGCGGAACTGATTGTCGAATGCACCGGGTTCTATACCGCCACGGACAAAGCTCAGGCTCACCTTGATGCCGGGGCAAAAAAAGTGCTGGTCTCCGCCCCTGCCGGAGACATGAAAACCATCGTGTTTAACGTCAATGACGATACGCTGGACGGCAAGGACACCATCATTTCTGTAGCGTCCTGCACCACCAACTGCCTGGCGCCGATGGCGAAAGCGCTACACGATGCGTTTGAAATTAAAGTCGGCACCATGACCACCATCCACGCCTATACCGGCACTCAGGCGCTGGTCGATGGCCCTCGCGGTAAAGATTTGCGTGCCTCACGTGCCGCAGCGGAGAACATCATTCCTCATACCACTGGCGCGGCGAAAGCCATCGGCCTGGTTATCCCTGAACTGAACGGCAAGCTCAAAGGCCATGCGCAGCGCGTGCCAGTAAAAACCGGTTCAGTGACGGAGCTGGTGTCGATTCTGGGTAAAAAGGTCACGGCTGATGAGGTGAACGCGGCGCTGAAAAAAGCCACCGACGGTAACGAGTCGTTTGGCTACACCGACGAAGAAATTGTCTCTTCCGATGTGATTGGCAGCCATTTTGGTTCAGTCTTTGATGCCACTCAGACTGAAATCACAGAGGTTGGCGATCTGCAACTGGTCAAAACCGTGTCGTGGTATGACAACGAATACGGCTTCGTTACCCAGCTTATTCGCGTGCTGGAGAAGTTTGTAAAACTGTAACCCTTCGCCGCACGTCAATCCTCTCGCTTTCCTTTCTGCGATGAACGAAAGCCAGGGCATAAGCTCAGTCTTATGCCCTGCTTTTTTAAGAGAGGTTAAGCGCCTTTTCGTTGGCCGCGCGATTTTTGATAATACGTTTACCCAGGTCAATGCCCCGCATTTCGATATAACGGTGAAGCAACGTGGCGAGCAAGTAAACGATGGGCAGGCAAATCCCGACGGTCAGCAGATAACGGGCTCCGCTCGAATGCTGCGCAATAGGGGAATGGTTCAGCAGGAAGGCAATGACCGGCATGACAATCAGCAGGTGCAGCAAATACACGGAATAGGACACATCGCCAAGCCAGGTGAACAGCCGATGGCTCAACAACCAACGCGGCACGCTGAAGACTTTTGCCACGATGCCCGGTTGCTGATAGCGCCACAGCACGCCCGTCATGCCGACAATCATGAACGCTTCAAAGAAAATCTGCACCGAATCCATGCGAATGTTCATGATGGCGCTCACGACCGGTGCAAGCAGCGCCAGTAAAACAAACAGCAAACGACGTTGTCTCACCGCTTCAGCCATTAGCATTCCGGCGATAAACATATGCAGTTTAATCAGGATCATCGACGGCATCGGGAACGCCTCGTACATGCCCGGCAGCAAATAGCGCCCTACCGCCACCAGCCCCATCAACACCACCAGCGTCGTCGCAAAGCCCCAACGCATCGTCAGCAGCATGATGAACGGGAATAACAGGTAAAACTGCATTTCCAGCCCGATACTCCAGTCTGGCAGCGCGGTGTTATAGGCATACTGCGGCAAATCACCGAAGACAAACGTCACGTGGGTGAGCAAATTCATGAAAGAGATATCGCTGTAGCGCGACGTTTCGGTCACCGTTGAAGGAAAGGCTTCACCGATAATCTGGCGCATCTCACCCATAAAATGCCCGCTGACGAGCGCGATAAACAGCATCACGTAATACAGAGGCGCGATACGAAAATAACGTCGCATCCAGAACGTTTTTATCGTCTGCCAGGCACTCCAGGGCTCTTTGTCCTGACGTTCAATATAGTTTTTGGCCATCAGGTAGCCGGACAGCAAAATAAACAAATCGACGCCGAGTTTCGGCACCGCGATTATCGGGATTTTGCAGTTGACCAACAGGGCGATATGCCCGAGAAAGACCCACAGCGATGCGACCCCGCGCATGCCTTCTAATTCCGGAGACCAGTTTTTTGCTATTGCCATAATCACCTCGTTAAAAGGGGATCATAGCAATATGCTCGCTACGTTAAGTCCGAATGTCGCAGTGGCTAAGGCTTTTCAGATTAACGCCAGCCCCTTATTTTACGGGGCTATAACGCAGAATTCCCGCCGTGCCACCGCCGCCATCAGAGGGATGATTCACGCCATCGGCCACCGTCACTTCGTGGAAATCAAACGGTGAGACGCCCTCGATACAGGCCACGTTGACGCCAAACTGGTTGGGATTCGAACGGCGCTGATGGAAGGTGTAAATCCCGCAAACGGAACAGAAATAATGGGCGGCAGTGTGGGTGTTGAAGCGATATTCCGTCAGCTTGTCCTTGCCTTGCGTAACGGTTATTCCCGAGAGCGGTGCAGAAACCACCACCGCGCCGCGCATCCGGCAAAAAGAGCAGTTGCAGCGTCTGATGGTGTTGAATCCATCCGCCAGTTCGACGGTAAATTTCACTGTTCCACAGTGGCACCGGGCATTTACTTTTTCAGTCACGGGCAAACCTCGACTTTTTCAGGTGAGCCCTAATTTGTAGCACAGCGTTTGCATTTTTGCCGGGTGCGAATTGCCGGGTGGCGCTGGCGCTTACCCGGCCTGCACGAGATCTGGGGCAATCGCCCCAGAGGTATCAGGACTGCAAATAAACCACCTGCGTCTGGAGATACTCTTCCAGGCCATGACGGCCATCTGCGCCGCCAATGCCGGATTTACGCCAGCCCGCATGGAACCCCTGCATCGCTTCGAAGTTTTCGCGGTTGATGTAGGTTTCGCCGAACTTCAGCCCTTTGATGGCTTTCATCGCCTTATTGAGATCCTGAGTGTAAACAGAGGACGTCAGACCATACTCGCTGTCGTTGGCCATCGCCAGCGCTTCATCCAGCGTATCAAACGCCACGACGGGCAGCACCGGGCCGAAGGTTTCTTCGTGCATGATGGTCATGTCCTGACGCACATCAAGCAGCAGCGTCGGCGGATAGAAATAGCCTTTCCCTTCCACCGCTTTCCCGCCAAGTACCACTTTCGCGCCCTGCTCAACCGCTTTTGCGACTTTCTGTTCAACGCGTTCCAGCGCCGCGGCGTTGATCAATGGCCCCATGGCGATATCATTTCGCTGCGCCGGGTCACCAAACTGTACGGCTTTCATCGCTTCACCCAGACGATTCACAAACTGATCGTAAATGCCTTTCTGCACATAGACGCGCTCTGCGCAGTTACAGACCTGCCCGGTGTTGATCACGCGGGAGTCGACAATCGCTTTTACTGCCAGATCCAGATTCGCATCATCCAGCACGATGGCTGGCGCTTTACCGCCGAGTTCCAGGCACACTTTGGTGATATTTTTGGCGGCGGCGGTCATGATTTTCTCACCTGCGCCCACGCTGCCGGTCATGCTGACCATCGCCACTTTCGGGTTACCCGCCAGTTCCTGACCGACGGTTTCACCACGGCCCAACACCAGATTGAAGACGCCTTTTGGCAGGCCGATTTCATGCACGATTTGCGCAAACGCAATAGCGTTGTTTGGCGTGAATTCGCTTGGCTTGATAACGATCGTGTTACCGGTGATCAGCGCAGGAGCCAGCTTGCGGGCAATCAGGAAGAACGGGAAGTTCCACGGCAGAATACCGGTGGTGACGCCCAATGCACGTTTGAAGACAAAGATGTTTTCGCCCGGACGGTCGCTTTGCAGAATTTCCCCTTCGTAGCGACGAGCCCATTCGGACATGTAATCGAGGTAATCGGCAGTGAAGAAGACTTCCACTTCGGCCAGCTGCTGGATTTTGCCGCCTTCCGCCACAATCAGCGAACTGATTTCAGCGGCGCGCTCGCGAATACCCGCGGCAATCTTACGTAACCAGCCAGCACGCTCTATAGCTGGCAGAGCTTCCCAGGCCGGCTGAGCGCGTTCTGCGGCATCAATCGCCTGTTGCGCTTCTTTGGCGGAACCATCAGGGATGCGGGAGAGGATCGCCTCAGTGGAAGGGTTGACCACATCAATCCAGCTGTCGCCCTGCCAGGACACAAACTGACCATCGATATACATTGGGTGTTGTACGGGTGCCGTCATGAATCGCTCCTGTAAATGCATCGTTTTTAATAAGTAAACTTAATGTTAAATATCGAGATTTAAGGGGGCTGATTCCTACCCTATGATGCTGTATTTGTGAGATATATCATAAAAGCAGGCTTATGGACGCGATTCAGCTTAAACATTTTCGTAACACGTTTTGCCCGTTTGCGTTGTTTCTGTCGCAAACGGGCATTTTATGTCTCGCTTTTACAGCAGTGAACGACTGGTGAGTGCCTCACGCAGGCGCGAATCTTCTTGCAGCGTTTGCCAGGCCGCCATCACCCTGTCGGGGATATCGACATGGGCAATAAACCCTTTACCACGTGGGCCGTAGCCGTTTTCATCGTCGAGCAAACGCGGCAATTCACCCAGCAGCAGTGACAAATAGCGCTCCACCGGCCAGACAGCATCGGCTTCATCGGTAAAGGTCAGCCCGTGGGTGGCGTTACGCAACACCGGCAGGTAGCCCGGATAGCTCCGCCATTGTGGCGCCTGGGGGGCGTCCTGCCACACGTGCGCAAAAGTCGCCATGGTCCGGCGCTGCATGGTCGGATCCTGCACCACAATGCCGCTCTGACAAGGGATGCCGCGCTCCTGCATCACTTCACGGGTGAAACGGGCATTTTCGCCGCAGTTGGTGGAGCGGTCTTCCACCACGATGCGATCGAGGGGAATATTCCAGTACTGATGAGCAATATCCGCCAGAATCGAGGCTTCCGCCCGGGCGGTGGTGCGGAGTATGTTGTAACGTGGATGACGGGCAACGGCCGCATAGAGAAACGTGGTGGAGTGCCCAATGCCGCCGCTGATCAGCAACGTGCGGTTTTCCGCCGCCAGTCGGCAAGCGGCATCAATCGTTGGCATCACGGCGTTGCCAGCCAGCACCACCAGATCGGCCTCAACATTGACAGGCGGTGTGGAAAAATCGTTCTGTGCCAGCCACTCACCTACGCTATTGGCGGCCTGCAACGTGTCGTCATTCAGATGGGGAAAGGTCGTCAGCATAATGTTCCCTTCTTTCATGTGTCTTCCTACAGGGTAACGGTCGCCGGCGATGATGACAGTAGATCACTCCGAAAGCGAGCAATTGCCCCTGTTTCTGACCTCTCCTTTCGCACTTTCATTCACTCTGATTTTGTTACAATATTGAGATATTCACTTGAGTAATGTCTTAAAAGCGCATTACACTCGTTAGCCTGCTAACAATTCACATGATGAAGTCATTTTCTGCAAGATCTAAGGGATAGCATGAGCCTGCCCAAACGCGATCCATACGCACCGCACGACTGGGCACCTCACGAAAAGCCCGCCCTTCTCGGCTCACCGTCCACGCCGGAGCATCCTGTTCCAAGGCGCATCGCCTATGGGATTGTCGGTTTATTGGTGTGCCTGACCGGGGCTTTGGGCAACGCCGTCGTCACCGCGAATCTGCAAAACCTGCAAGGCACCTTCGCGGCCTGGTCGACGGAGATTGCCTGGCTGCCAGCGGTTTATGTGATGACCAACGTCTCCATTAACCTGCTGCTGGTAAAATTCCGCCAGCAGTTCGGGCTGCGGGCTTTCACCGAAGGCTTTCTGGTGCTGTATGTGCTGGTGACGTTTTTCCATCTTTTCGTCAACGATTTGAACAGCGCCCTGATGGTTCGCGCCGCTCACGGCATGGTGGCCGCGGCGTTGAGTTCGCTCGGCATTTATTACCAGATCCAGGCCTGGCCCGCTCGCCACCGCCTTAAAGGCCTGACGATTGGCATTACCGGGTCGTCGCTCGCCATACCGCTGGCCCGTTTGTTTTCCACCGAGCTGTTGCAGCTTGATGAGTGGCGTGGGCTCTACTTCTTCGAGCTCGGGCTGGCGCTGATTTGTCTGGCCTGCGTGATTGCGCTCAAGCTCCCGCCCAGCGATCGCAAAAAGGTGTTCGAGAAGAAAGATTTCATCACCTTCTTCCTGCTTGCACCCGGCATGGCGCTGCTGTGCGCGGTGCTGTCACTCGGTCGTCTCGACTGGTGGTTTGAAGCACCGTGGATTGGCTGGTCGCTGGCGCTGGCGACGGTGCTTATCATCAGCGCCATTGCTTTTGAGCATAACCGCAGCAACCCGCTGCTCAATACGCGCTGGCTTTCGAGCGGCAGTATTTTGCGATTAGGGCTGATTATGCTGCTGATCCGCATCGTGCTGGCGGAACAGAACACCGGTGTCATTGGCTGGTTACAGTATGTCGGCCTGCAAAACGAACAAATGATCCCGCTGGCATGGTCTATATTTGCCGGGATCAGCTGTGGGATTGTCGCCAGTTGCCTGACGCTCAAACCTCAGCGACTGGCATGGCCGATCGTCACCTCGCTGGCACTGATGATTGTGGCCTCACTGATGGACAGCCAGTCCAGCAGCCTGACCCGCCCGGACCAGCTGATGGTCAGCCAGTTCTTATTGGGATTTGCCAGCGCTTTCTTCATCGCCCCGTCTATGCTGGCTGGCATTGGCGGTGTGATCGCCGACCCACGCAATCTGGTCAGTTTCTCGGTGCTGTTTGGCATGAGCCAGAATATCGGTGGCCTGCTGGGCTCAGCCCTTCTCGGCACCTTCCAGACCTGGCGCGAAAAATACCATTCGGCGCTGATTGCCGAGCAGCTCACTACCCTCAACCCGCTGGTCAGCGAACGCCTTCAGCAATACACCCAACTGTTTCAAAGCCAGATTGGCGACAGCTCGCTGCTGGGCGTCCAGGCGCTAACGCAGCTCCAGACCCTCAGTACGCTGGAGGCCAACATCCTGGCCTACAACGACACCTACCTGTTGACCGCCGCGATTGCGGGCACCACGCTGGTGTGGATCTTATGGCGGTTGCTGCGCCTGCGCGTGACCGCCCATCTGGCATTAAGAAAAGCCACGGGAAGCAAATGATTAAGTTCTGTTTACAGGAGTCTTTATGAGTCAGCAGGATGCCGCCACCGAGCAGGCCCACACGCGCAATAACCTGCGCGTGGTATCTGTTTTCACCGCTGCGGCGATTGGGCTTGTCGGGGTACTGGTTATTCTCTACGCCTGGCAACTGCCGCCCTTCACGCGCCACAGCCAGTTTACCGATAATGCTTATGTGCGCGGCATGACCACTTTTATCAGCCCGCAGGTCAACGGCTATATCACCGCCGTCAACGTGAAAGACTTCGACCACGTTAAGCAAGGCGATGTGTTAATTCAGATTGATGACCGCATTTACCGCCAGCGCGTTCATCAGGCACAGGCACAACTGGCGATGAAACAGGCCGCACTGAACAATAACCTTCAGCAGCGTAACAGCGCGGAGGCCGTGATCGCCCGCAACATCGCGGCGCTGGATAACGCCAAAGCACAGAATTTAAAATCGCAGGCCGACCTCAAGCGCGTTAAAGAGCTGACTTCCGATGGCTCGCTTTCGATTCGCGAACGCGACGCCGCCCTGGCCAGTGCGGCTCAGGGAAATGCCGATATCGCTCAGGCGAAAGCCACTCTTGAGATGTCACGCCAGGATTTGCAGTCCACTATCGTCAATCGCGCTTCGCTGGAAGCTGATGTGGCGAACGCCAAAGCCTCGCTCGAACTGGCGCAAATCGATCTGCAAAACACCCGAATTATTGCGCCTCGTGAGGGCCAACTGGGGCAAATCAGCGTGCGCCTGGGCGCTTACGTCACCGCAGGCACGCACCTGACGACGCTGGTTCCGCCGCAGCATTGGGTGATTGCCAATATTAAAGAGACTCAGCTTGCTGAACTGAAAGTCGGACAGCCAGCTACCTTTACCGTCGATGCACTCAATGATGAACAATTCCACGGCACCGTGCAGAGCATTTCGCCTGCAACGGGCGTGGAGTTCAGCGCTATCTCGCCGGATAACGCCACCGGCAACTTTGTGAAAATTGCCCAGCGAATTCCGGTACGGATAACCGTCAACGAAGGACAAAAAAATGCCGAACGCCTGCGCCCAGGAATGTCTGTTCAGGTCACGATTGATACCCGCGAGGCGAAACAATGAGACGCTTAACGTCCGTAGCGGTTGCGTTGTTGCTGGCAGGATGCCATGCCGTTGATGTGCAGAAAGCTGACTCACAACTGGTGATCCCAACGCAATGGCGGCAAAGCATTGGCCCAGCCAGCCCGGCTGAAAGCGTCTGGTGGCGGCAGTTTCATGACAGTTCGCTGAATCGTTATGTGGATCAGGCGCTGCGTTACAACAGCGACGTGTTAATCGCCCGCGAACGCGTGAATGAATATCAGGCCCGGGCTTACGCTACAGAAGGTTCTCTCTTCCCGTCACTTGATGCGGATGTCAGCGGGGCGCGAGCTCGCGCGCAATCGGCCGCAACGGACCTGCCCATCCACAGCACGCTGTATAAAGGCAGCCTGACCGCCAGCTACGATGTGGATTTATGGGGAGCGAACCGCTCGGCATCGCGCGCAGCGCAAGCGTCGCTGGCGGCACAGAAAGCAGCGGCTTCTGCGGCAGAATTGACCGTCGCATCCAGCGTAGCAGCAGGTTATGTGACGCTGCTGTCTCTCGATGAACAGCTGCAGGTCACGCAGAATACGCTGAAATCTCGTGAGGAAGCTTATCAGCTGGCAAAACGCCAGTATGAAACAGGCTACACATCACGGCTGGAGCTGATGCAGGCTGATTCCGAACTGCGTGGCACGCGGGCACAGGTTCCGCTGTTGCAGCACCAAATCGCTCAGCAGGAAAATGCACTCAGTTTATTGCTCGGACAAAACCCCGCCAGTGTTGAACGCCAGGTCTTTGACGCGCTGACACCGCTAACCTTGCCCTCGCAACTGCCTTCAACCCTGTTAAATCGCCGACCGGATATCGTTCAGGCGCAGCGAGCACTGCTGGCTGCCGATGAAACGCTGGCCTCCTCTGAGGCACAACTGCTACCTTCCATCAACCTGACCGCCACGGGCAGCTATCAGGATGCGACATTGCCAGGCCTGCTCGACAATCCACTACGCTTATGGAGCCTCGGCGGCAGTATTCTCGCCCCGCTGCTTAACCGCCAGGCACTGAATGCGCAGGTGGACATCTCAATGTCTCAGCGAAATCAGGCGCTGTACGGATATGAAAAAACCGTTCGCAGTGCCTTTGGCGAAGTGAACGACAGCCTGGACGCCATTACCCGCTATCGGGAACAGCTCGAAGCGCTTGAGGAACAGCAACAGGTGGCCAGCGATACGCTCAGAATTGCGCAGAATCGCTATCGCAACGGCTACTCCTCCTATCTGGATGTGCTGGACGCGCAGCGCACGCTGTTTTCCACCCAGCTCAGCGTCGTGCAAGTGAAAAATAATCTGCTGCTGGCACAAATCGATCTTTACCGGTCGCTGGGAGGCGGCTGGTCTGCTTAGTCAGGGTAGCGGCTTAAAGGCTGGGATGGATTTACGCTGGCGTGGGTGAACGGATAGAAAAAGAGGGTAGTTTTGGCGTCGCCAGCTCCCCCTCTCCCCGGCCCTCTCCCTGAATGGAGAGGGAGAAATTCAAAATCCGCTCCGGTCAGTCCCCTCGCCCCTTTGGGGAGAGGGTCAGGGTGAGGGGAAAAGCGCAGAGGATTACCCGCTAATCTGATCCATCGCCTGCAGCACACGCTTGTCCGAAACCGGGTATGGCGTACCCAACTGTTGCGCAAAGTAGCTGACTCGCAGCTCTTCGATCATCCAGCGGATCTCCTGCACATCGGCATCATCACGGCGCGCTGGCGGGAGCTTGTTCAGCCACTGCTGCCAGGCCTGCTGAACGCTTTCGACTTTCAGCATTTGCGCGCGATCGCGGTGCGGATCGACGGCCAGTTTTTCCAGCCGCTTCTCAATCGCATTCAGATAACGCAGTGTATCGCCAAGCCGCTTAAAGCCATTCCCGGTAACAAACCCTCGATACACCAGGCCAGCCATTTGCGCTTTCACGTCGGACAGTCCAAGTGCCATGGTCATATCAACGCGCCCTTTCAGCCGTTTGTTGATGTTGAACACAGCCGTCAGAATTTGTTCGACCTGCTTCGCAATATCCACCACGGTGTCGTTGAGTTCTGCGCGCACTTTCTCGTGCAGCTTCGCAAAGTTCTCTTCGGTCCACACCGGGCCGCCTGCTTCGTCAATCAGCTTATCGACGCCGCAAGAGATGCAGTCATCTATCAAATCCAGCACTTTTCCGTAGGGGTTGAAATAGAGGCCCAGCTTGGCCTTATTGGGCAGTTTTTCATGCAGATATTTGATAGGCGAGGGAATGTTCAGCAATAGCAAACGGCGCAAGCCACGCCACATCGCCTGCTGCTGTTCCTGCGGGTTATCAAACAGTTTGATTGCCACGCTGTCCCGTTCATCCACCAGCGCAGGCCACGCTTTCATCTTGTAGTTACCGCGTTTCTGCTCGTAACTCTCCTGCAACGTGCCGAAACTCCACAGATGCAGCCCGCTCTGTTCAATACCGTCGTCAGCCACCGCAGAGAGGGTTTCCTGCACCTTCCCTTTCAGACCATCTTTCAGCGCTGCCAGGTCGCGACCTTCCTGCAGCTTCTTGTTTTTATCATCCACCACGCGGAAGGTGACTTTCAGGTGATCGGGCACCTGATCCCAGTGCCAGTCTTCACGGTCAATGGTGACGCCCGTCATACGCCGCAATTCGCGCTCCATTGAATCGAGTAACGGCAATTCCAGCGGCGTTGCGCGGCCAAGGAATGCTTCAGCGTAATTCGGCGCGGGCACAAAATTACGGCGAACCGGTTTTGGCAAGGACTTAATCAGCGCGATGATCAGTTCCCGACGCAAGCCAGGGATTTGCCATTCGAAACCGGCCTCTTCGACCTGATTCAGTAGCGGCAACGGAATATGCACCGTTACGCCATCGGCGTCAGCGCCAGGCTCAAACTGATAGCTCAGACGCAGTTTAAGATTGCCCTGATGCCAGAAGTTCGGGTAGTCGAGCTTACTGACGTTTTCCGCCCCTTCTTTAATCAGCATGCTCTTTTCGAAATTGAGCAGATCCGGCGTTTCACGGCTGGCCGTTTTCCACCAGCTGTCGAAGTGGCGAGCTGAGATAACCTCGTGGCTGATGCGCTGGTCGTAAAACTCAAACAGCGATTCGTCGTCCACCAGGATGTCACGGCGGCGGGATTTGTGTTCCAGCTCTTCCACTTCCGCGCGTAATTTCAGGTTATCGCGGAAAAAAGCATGACGCGTCTGCCAGTCGCCTTCTACTAATGCATGACGGATAAAGAGTTCGCGACAAAGCGCCGGGTCAATCTGGCTGTAGTTCACCTTACGTGCCGCCACGATCGGCAAGCCGTAAACAGTGACTTTTTCCGTCGCCATCACCGCACCCTGCGCACGTTCCCAGTGCGGTTCACTGTACGAGCGTTTGATCAGATGCTGGGCGACGGGCTCAACCCATTCCGGATCGATACGTGCCGCAATTCGCCCCCACAGGCGGCTGGTTTCAACCAGTTCGGCGACCATCGTCCATTTTGGTGGCTTTTTGAATAAACCGGAGCCCGGGAAGATGGAGAAACGAGCGTTACGCGCGCCGGTAAATTCCTGCTTATCGGCATCTTTCATGCCGATGTGCGAGAGCAAGCCCGTCAGCAGCGCAACGTGGATCTCACGGTACTCAGCCGGTTCACTGTTTACAGGAATGCCGAGCTCTTTCACCACCTGGCGCAATTGGGTGTAAATATCCTGCCATTCCCGTACGCGTAAGTAGTTCAGATAATCTGTACGACACAGGCGACGGAACTGGTTCGAAGAGAGCGCTTTTTGCTGCTCGCCGAGATAATTCCACAGGTTTACGAAGGCGAGGAAGTCAGACTCTTTGTCGTGGAAGCGACGATGTTTTTCATCAGAAGCCTGCTGTTTGTCCATTGGACGCTCGCGCGGGTCCTGAATCGAGAGCGCTGAGGTAATGATCATCGCCTCGCGCACACAGCCGTGTTTCTGCGCTTCCAGCACCATTCTCGCCAGACGCGGGTCAACGGGGAGCTGGCTTAACTGGCGGCCCATCGGCGTCAGTTTATAGACCGTTTGTTGCTCGTCGGTCGTAATCGCGCCTAATTCTTCCAGAAGACGCACACCGTCCTGGATATTGCGCTTATCGGGTGCTTCAACGAACGGGAACGCGCCGATATCACCCAGACCCAGCGCTGTCATTTGCAGAATGACGGATGCCAGGTTGGTACGCAGGATTTCCGGATCGGTAAATTCCGGACGCGACAGGAAGTCATCTTCCGAATAAAGACGAATGCAGATGCCTTCGGAAACACGCCCACAGCGGCCCTTACGCTGGTTCGCGGATGCCTGGGAAACCGGTTCAATCGGCAGGCGCTGTACCTTGGTGCGATAGCTGTAGCGGCTGATTCGCGCCGTACCCGGATCAATCACATACTTAATGCCCGGCACGGTCAGCGAGGTTTCTGCGACGTTGGTCGCCAGCACGATACGCCGCCCGCTGTGCGACTGGAACACGCGGTTCTGTTCACTGTTAGATAAGCGGGCATACAGCGGCAGGATTTCCGTGTGGCGCAGGTCGCGCTTACTTAACGCGTCCGCGGTGTCACGGATCTCACGCTCACCGCTCATGAAGATCAGGATATCGCCAGGGCTTTCATTACCCAGTTCATCAACCGCATCAAAAATGGCCTGCAACTGGTCGCGCTCGGTATCGTCCGCGTCTTCGACAATCGGGCGATAACGAACGTCTACCGGGTAGGTGCGGCCCGACACTTCGATAATTGGCGCGTTATTGAAATGTTTTGAGAAACGCTGCGGGTCGATCGTCGCCGAGGTGATGATAATTTTCAGATCAGGACGACGCGGCAGCAACTCTTTCAGATAGCCCAACAGGAAATCGATGTTCAGGCTGCGTTCGTGAGCTTCATCGATGATGATGGTGTCGTACTGCATCAGCATGCGATCTTGCTGAATTTCCGCCAGCAGGATCCCGTCGGTCATCAGCTTGACCATGGTGTTATCGCTGACATGATCGCTAAAGCGGACTTTATACCCGATGCAGCCACCCGGCTCCGTTTGTAGCTCTTCGGCAATACGGTTGGCGACGGTTCTGGCCGCCAGACGACGCGGCTGGGTATGACCAATCAGCCCTTTCACACCACGCCCCAGCTCCATACAAATCTTCGGCAGCTGAGTGGTTTTCCCGGACCCCGTTTCACCGGCAACGATCACCACCTGGTTGTCGCGAACGGCGTTAAGGATGTCCTGTTTTTTCTGGCTGACGGGCAGGTTTTCCGGATAGGTTATCTCCGGCCGCGCGGCTTCACGCAGCACAACCTTCCCTATCGCCTGTTCAATCTCTTTTGCCATCTCCTGCAAAATGGCCTGTTGTGATTCAGGATTTTTAACCTTCTTCACGCCGTGCAACCGACGGGAAAAGCGCGTCTTGTCGCGCAGCATCAGGCCGTCCAGTTGATGATGAAGCTGAGAGAAGGTGATTTTCTGTTGTTCTGTCATATCGTTATCGGGCAGCGCACTGCCGGAAAAATGTCTCTGTTTTCATTAGTGTTAGAGTACCACATCGCTGCTTCGCTTTCCTTCATCAATAAATTTGAACGAAGGCTTCGATATATTGCGCTATCCCTGCGGCAGGATTGTGAATAGAGTGTCAACAAGCAACAGGGCACGGGCCCGTCAATCTCATATAAGGAAACACCCATGAGCAAGGTATTAGTTCTCAAATCCAGTATTCTGGCAGGGTACTCTCAGTCTGGTCAGCTGACTGATTATTTTGTTGATCAGTGGGCTGAAAAACACCCGGCAGATCAGATTACCGTTCGTGACCTGGCCGCACAGCCGATTCCCGTCCTGGATGGTGAACTGGTAGGCGCTCTGCGTCCGAGTGATGCGCCACTGTCTCCACGTCAGCAGGAAGCGCTGGCGCTGTCCGATGAGCTGATTGCTGAGCTTCAGGCTCACGACGTGGTTGTGATTGCAGCTCCGATGTACAACTTCAACATCCCGACTCAGCTGAAAAACTACTTCGACCTGGTAGCACGCGCTGGTGTGACTTTCCGTTACACCGAAAACGGCCCGGAAGGTCTGGTGAAAGGCAAACGCGCTATCGTCGTTTCCAGCCGTGGCGGTATCCATAAAGATACCCCAACTGATCTGCTGGCACCGTACATGAAGCTGTTCCTGGGCTTCATCGACATCACCGACGTGAACTTCGTGTTCGCTGAAGGCGTGGCATACGGTCCTGAAGTGGCAGCAAAAGCGCAATCTGACGCGAAAGCCGCCATCAACAGCCTGGTTGCAGCCTAAGATTTTCCCCTCTCACCGCCCGGTGGGAGGGTTCTTTTCCCCGTCAAATTCCTAATCTCTACGAATAATTACGAGCCTGCTCGTGAATTCGGCACGTCAGTCTGTCAGTCACAACAAAGAAGTTTAGTATGGCGGCGGGTGTTTGAGGCTGTCTGGTCTCAGGCATGGGATGAGCGGTACTTGTATGAGGCCGGAAAGTTAAAACCCCAGGAGATATTTCTATCAACCTGGGGGGACTAACATTCCAACCCTCGCAAGTTGGATGTTAGTCCTTCCAAAGCACGGAGGCAATAACATGCTGACAAAATACGCCCTGGTGGCAATCATTGTGCTGTGTCTCACAGTACTGATGTTCACGCTTCGCAAGAGGAGGGCCAACTTCTTTTAATTCGCCGATTTGGGTCTCAGATTTTCATCAAAAGTCAGACGCTGGCGCCCTTCTTCCACTTCACGTAATGGCTCAACCTGATGCATCGTCATCTTGCAGCGCTCGACCAGCACCTGATATTCCCGCGTGCCGCGCTTCTTCCATTCAATTTCCTGGCTGCTCAGCTCACGAATGGCTTTGGCCGGGCTGCCGACGATTAGGTAATTTGCAGGCATTTCAGCCTTCGCTTTCACAAAGGCCGCCGCACCGACAATGCTGTTCTCGCCGATCACCGCCCCGTCCATCACCACCGCATTCATACCGACCAGCGCATTGCGGCGTATCACGCAGCCATGCAGAATTGCGCTATGCCCGATGTGGCCATCTTCTTCCACTACTGTGTCCTGCTCCGGGAAACCGTGCATCACACAGTTATCCTGAATATTTGCGCCGTCCTTCACCACGATGCGGCCAAAATCACCGCGCAGGCTGGCGTTCGGGCCAACGTAGACACTTTTGCCGAGGATCACATCGCCTATCAGCACCGCTGTCGGATGCACATAGCTTTCTTCCGGTACCACAGGCGTTAAGCCATCAATTTGATAAACAGGCATTTGCGCTCCTTATTTGAGGTTCAGACCACCAAAACGCTGATAAAACGGCGATGCGGGCTGAGGTAAGGGCCCGACAGAGGTTTCCCCTTTTTCGCTGACCCACGCCAGGGCTCCTGCCGCCACGATTTGATAGATGTTAATGCACAGTTGACGCGCCGCCTGTCCTGCCCAGTGCGCAGGCAACAGCTCTTCCGGCAGTAACGGGTCCTTGAGGATCACGCGGCGATAGAGATGGATGGCTAAAAGCTGAATGGCAAAACAGCGCTGAGGCGTTAGCTCCTGCGGGGTCGCATCACGCAGCAGCGGCAGCAGGGGTCGGAACGTATTAATGAAATTTTCATAGAGGTGGTTTTGTTCAGTCAGTTGCCAGCACTCTTCTACCCGCGCTCGCAATGCGCTGACGGACGTCGCCAGCGGAGACTGCGCTTCAAAACAGATCACGTTATCGGCAACACCGGCTTCATGCAGCAGTGCCTGAACATCCGCCAATTTCTGCGAAGGTGATGCCATCAGGCTGGGGGCTAACGTGCCGAATCCCTGCCAGATGAGCTGTTTTTTGACATCGGCAAGCGTGGCTTTATCGAGGCCTTCCGACAGCAAAAGGAGCCAGGTGCCGTCCCAGGCCGGAGGCTCAGCGCGGTATATTTTGCCTTCAGCACGACGCGTGAGCCGCAACCCTTTGTCGCTTAAGCGATAAAAACTGCGCCTTCCGATTCGATCGACATCCAGCCAGCCCTCTTTATTGAGTCGAAACAGAGACGTGCGAACGAAGCGATCGCCAAAGCCCAGCCCCTCAAGCAATGCGGTCAGGCTGCCAAGCCAGATCTCCCCGCCACGATGGGATAATGCGTCACCATAGAGAGAGGAGATTAAAGAAGTTCCGCTGATGGGCACGGCCGCGACGGCCTGCTGAATAAAGGTATCGAGTTTACTCATCTGATTCATTCTGTTGTTATTTTCATCCCTGATGAATCATAGCACAGACTCGCCGGGTGGCGCTGCGCTTACCCGGCCTACGAAGTCTTGTAGGCCGGTCAAACACCGTGCCGCCCGGCAGCAAATCATCAGCCGTTGGCCGCCACTTTACGCAGGTCAAACACGCGGCAGGCTTTGCCTTCGGAACGCGGAATACTGCCGCAGTTAACGATCATCACATCGGTGGAAATACCTACCATCGACTTAATACGATGACGCAACTGGTGGCACACCTGGCAGCGCTGTTCATGCGTCAGCGACAGGCTGCTCTCTTTCAGCTCAACCTTAATCGACAGCGAATCCAGATGACCGCGACGGTTCACTTCCAGCTGATAGTGTGGCGACAGGTGCTCGAACTTAACGATCTCTTCTTCCAGCTGTGACGGGAAGACGTTCACGCCGCGGATGATCAGCATGTCATCGCTGCGCCCGCTGATACGGTCCATGCGGCGCATGGTACGCGCGGTACCTGGCAGCAGGCGCGTCAGATCGCGGGTGCGATAGCGAATAACCGGCAGCGCTTCTTTGGTCAGCGTGGTGAACAGCAGTTCGCCCTGCTCGCCGTCCGCCAGCGGTGTGCCATCGTTCGGGTTAACGATTTCCGGATAGAAATGGTCTTCCCAGATGGTTGGGCCGTCAGCGGTTTCGATACATTCCATCGCCACGCCCGGCCCCATGACCTCAGACAGACCGTAGATATCCAGCGCGGTAATGCCCAGACGACGCTCAATTTCCTTACGCATCGCCATGGTCCACGGCTCTGCGCCGAAGACGCCGACACGCAGCGAGCACTGGCTGGCGTCGCCGCCCATCTGGCGTTCCAGTTCTTCAATCAGATTCAGGCAATAAGATGGCGTGACCATGATCATGTCAGGTTTAAAATCACGAATCAGCTGAGCTTGCTTCTCGGTTTGCCCACCTGACATCGGGATAACCGTCGCGCCTAAACGCTCTGCGCCGTAGTGTGCGCCGAGACCGCCCGTAAACAGGCCGTAACCGTACGCCACGTGAATTTTGTCTTTCGCACTGCCGCCCGCCGCACGCAGAGAACGCGCAACAATATTGGCCCAGGTATCAATATCATTCTGGGTATACCCGACCACGGTTGGCTTGCCGGTTGTGCCCGATGAGGCATGAATGCGTACGACTTGCTCCATCGGCACGGCAAACGTGTCGAAAGGATAGTTATCACGCAAATCCTGCTTGGTGGTGCACGGGAATTTCTGGAGATCGCTCAGCTCTTTAAAATCGTCAGGGTGTACGCCTGCCTCGTCAAACTTGCGGCGGTACATGGGTACATTGTCGTAAGCGTGTTTCAGCGTCCATTTCAGGCGTTGGGTTTGCAGAGCCTGAAGTTCATCAACGGACGCGGTTTCGATTGGGTCTAATTTTGTTGTTGTCATTGTAGGGTACTCGCAGGTTAATCAGCTCACACGCGCTCCAGGATCATGGCAATGCCCTGACCCACACCGATACACATCGTACAGAGGGCATAACGCCCGCCGCGACGGTGCAGTTCATTACTGGCGGCAAGCGCCAGTCGGGCACCACTCATGCCCAACGGATGGCCTAAGGCGATGGCCCCACCGTTGGGGTTTACATGCGGGGCATCATCCGGTAACCCCAGTTGTCTCAGGACACCGAGCGCCTGGGCAGCAAACGCCTCGTTCAGCTCGATGACATCCATATCGTTAATGCTCAGGCCGGCACGCTCCAGCACTTTGCGGGTAGCGGGCACCGGGCCAAGGCCCATCAGACGTGGTTCCACGCCTGCGGTTGCCATTGCCACGATGCGAGCACGCGGCGTTAAGCCTTGCTGTTTAGCCATCTCAGCGCTGGCGATAATCACAGCGGCAGCGCCGTCATTGACGCCGGAAGCATTACCCGCAGTGATCACGCCGTTCGCACGAAATGGCGCTTTCAGGGCGGCAAGCTGCTCCAGGGTGGTGTCCGCGCGGGGATGTTCATCTTCTGAAACTTCCGTCACGGCACCCTTTTTGCCCTTCACGCTGACCGGCACAATTTCCTGCGCCAGAATGCCGTTCTGCTGAGCGATTGCCGTGCGCTGCTGGCTACGGAGCGCAAACGCATCCTGATCGGCCCGGCTTATTTTTAACAATTCAGCTACATTCTCCGCCGTTTCCGGCATGCTGTCAGTACCAAATTGTTGCTGCATGAGCGGGTTCACAAAACGCCAGCCGATAGTGGTATCGAACATCTCGGCCTGACGCTGGAAAGGCGTAGTGGCTTTGCCCATCACAAATGGCGCACGGGACATAGATTCCACACCGCCGGCAATCAGTAAATCGGCATCGCCCGCTTTGATAGCACGAGCCGCAAAGCCAATCGCATCCAGCCCGGAACCGCACAAACGGTTAATGGTGGTGCCTGAAACCGACTGCGGCAGTCCTGCCAGCAACGCCGCCATACGTGCCACGTTGCGGTTATCTTCACCCGCCTGGTTAGCACAGCCGAAAATCACATCATCGATACGTTCCGCATCCAGTTGCGGCAGGCGAGCCAGCAGCGCGCGCAAAGGCACAGCCGCCAGATCGTCCGCCCTGACGCTGGACAACGCGCCGCCGTAGCGACCCATCGGGGTACGAACACCTTCACAGATAAATGCGTCACGCATCAGGCTTCTCCTGTTACGCTGCCGCCGATGCGGTGTGATTTCCCGCGAAACAGGGCGACAGTTTTTTGTTGTTGGTTAACGATTTCAATGTCATACACGCCGGTCAGTTTGCCCTGATGCTTCACCCGCGCGGTGGCAGTGAGCTTGTCCCCGGCAAAGCCCGGACGCAGAAAATCGATATTGCAGGCAGAAGCAACCGCCGCCAGCCCTTGGCTGTTGCAGGCATAAGCAAAAGCCGTATCAGCCAGCGAGAACAGCTGCCCGCCGTGGCAGGTTTGATGGCCATTGAGCATCTGCGGTGTGACAGTCATGGTCAGCACCGCAAACCCTTCGTCCATTTCAATGATGTCGATGCCGAGCGCCTGCGCACAGGTATCTTTCTCGTACATCACGCGGGCGTTATGCCAGGCGCTGTTATGACTCATAGCTACTCTCCAGAAGCGCACGCTGGCGCAGCAGGGAACAAGGGCGATAGCGCTCTTCACCATAATGACGTTGCAGGTTTTCCAGCACTTCAAGCACGCGCTGCCAGCCCAGCAGTTCGCCCCATTGCAGCGGCCCACGCGGGTAATTCACGCCAAGACGCATCGCGATATTGATGTCCGCTTCGCTGGCAACGCCTTTTTGCAGCGCATCCAGCGCTTCGTTAACCAGCATCGCCACGGTGCGCCACACCAGCAGCCCCGGATAATCCGCGACCAGCAGCACTTTTTTCCCCTGTTGTTGCAGCCAGTGAATGGCTTTTTCACTCTCTTCCAGACGGTTGCTTGCGGCGGCAGCAATCACCACCACGTCGCTCTCGCTACGGTCCATCACCACAACAGGACGTTGTAAGCGCGTGGCAGCAGCCTGCGCGGTTTCGCCAGTGGTTTCGAGTAACAGCACCTCATCAAGAGTGACAACGTCACGCTCTTTGTTAGTCTGTGAGGCCTTGCAATGTGCAGGAACGTCCGGGTAGAAAGCCACTTCCGCAGCCCCTTCTGGCCAGCGATAAACGCCCTGCCCGGTTTTCTTGCCGTAACGCCCCGCCAGCACCAGCTCCTGCTGCACCAGCGAAGGCAGAAAACGCCGTTCCTGCCAGAAGGCATTGAAGACGGAACAGGTCACCGCGAAGTTAACGTCCTGACCAATCAGGTCGGTCAGCGCCAGCGGCCCCATCGGGAAACGGCCCGCTTCGCGTAACGCGGTATCAATCACTTCCGGGGCAGCCACCTGCTCTTCCAGCGCACGCCACGCTTCGGCGTAGAAAGGACGCGCCACGCGGTTGACGATAAACCCCGGCGTAGACTGGCAGTGAACCGGCTGTTTGCCCCACGCCAGTACACACTGGCTGAGCTGAGTCACCACTTCGTCTGATGTCGCGACGCCGCTCACCACTTCCACCAGCTTCATCACCGGTGCCGGGTTAAAGAAGTGCAGCCCCGCCACGCGTTCCGGGTGCTTCACCCCTGCCGCAATGGCCGTAATCGAAATGGATGAGGTGTTGCTGGTCAGCAGCGCCTGAGGCTGGCAAATCTCACCGAGCTGGATGAACAGCGCTTTTTTGATGTCGAGATTTTCAGCAGCCGCTTCAATCACTAAATCAGCGGCGGCAAGTGCGGCGATGTCGGTGACGGGCACAATCCGCGCCAGTCCACGCTCGCAGGCTTCAGCGCTGAGTTTGCCCTTCGCCACTCGCGCTTCCAGGCGGCTGCGCAAGGCGGCAATCGCACGGCTCATCGCTTCGGCAGAGATGTCGTGCAACAGCACCTGCTGGCCCGCCATCGCCGCCACTTCGGCAATGCCAGCGCCCATGGTGCCACTGCCAATCACTGCCACGGTTCGAATCTGTTGGCTCATGGTTATTTCCCGCTGAACTGTGGTTGGCGTTTGTTCATGAAGGCGCTGACGCCTTCGCGATAATCGGCGCTGCGTCCCGCCATACGCTGGTAATCGCGCTCCAGATCTAACTGCGCATCCAGCGTATTGGTTTCCGCTGCGTTGATGGCCTGCTTGATCAGCCCCAATCCGTAAGTGGGTTGCGTCGCCAGATGACGCGCCAGTTGTCCGGCGGTATCGCTGAGCTGTGCGTCGTCAACGACCTGCCAGATCATGCCCCACTGCTGCGCCTGCTCCGCGCTGAGCTTATCGCCCAGCAGCGCCAGCGCCATGGCACGCGTTTTCCCGGCAACACGCGGCAGCAGCCAGGTGCCGCCACAGTCAGGGATCAGGCCGAGCTTGCTGAAGGCCATCACGAAATTGGCCGATCGGGCAGCAATCACAATGTCACACCCAAGTGCCAGAGTGGCTCCAGCCCCTGCTGCCACACCGTTCACCGCACAGATAACCGGTTTTGGCAGTTTCGCCAGGCGGCGTACCAGCGGGTTGTAAAACGTTTCAACGGAGTAACCGAGATCCGGCGCTGGCCCGTTCGGGTCAACGTTGCGGTCATTCAGATCCTGGCCGGCGCAAAAACCACGCCCTGCACCGGTTATCAGCAGGCAACGAATGGTTTCATCGCGCTCGGCTTGTTTCAGGCATTCCGAAAGCTGTTGATGCATCACGTCGTTAAAGCTGTTCAGTCGCTCCGGGCGGTTCAGCGTCAGGGTCATCACCCCGTGTTCAACGTGGCTGAGAATGAAGGCTTCCATGATTAGCGTCCTTTGAAGTCGGGTTGACGTTTCGCCAGAAACGCGGCGATGCCTTCGCGGCGATCGTCGGTGGCGCTGAGCAGGCTAAAGAGCTGGCGTTCCTGAGCTAAGCCCGCCGACAGCGTGACTTCCTGCGACTGACGCAGCGCCTGTTTTGCCGCCTGCAATGCCAGTGGGGAGTGCTCCGCCATCGCAGCCGCGAGCTTCAGGCTGTATTCAACGGTCAGACCAACCGGATGAATGTCGCTCACCAGCCCGGCGAGCTGCGCGCGCGGTGCGTCAATGGCTTTGCCCGTAAGCACCATTTGCGTGGCGAGAGATTTGCCGACACAGCGAATCAAACGCTGAGTCCCGCCCGCACCCGGCATAATGCCCAGCGTGATCTCAGGTAAACCGAAGGATGCGTTATCCCCCGCAATCACCACGTCACAAAGCAGGGCCAGTTCACAACCAGCGCCCAGCGCGTAGCCATTAACTGCCGCAATCAGCGGTTTAGTGAACGCATCTATGCGCGCCCATAAACGCGGGCGAATGTCGTTGAGCGTGGCGGGTAAATCTTTCTCCGCCATCTCCTGCAAATCCGCCCCTGCCGCGAAGAAACGTTCGTTGCCAGTGATCACCACTGCCCCGATGCTGCTGTCCTGCTGGGCATTTTCCAGCGCTTCGGCAAACTGGGTCAGCAGCGCGTTATTCAACGCATTTCGCGCCTGTGGGCGATTCAGCGTCAGCAGCAGCACGCGACCGTGCTGGCTTAAAGTCAACTCGCTCATGCCATCCCCTTCGCGTCGAAATCGACGATCACGTCTGGCGTGGTTGGCAGCGCCTGGCAGCTCAGCACATAGCCCGCTGCCAGTTCGTCGGGCTCCAGGCTGTAGTTGGTCGCCATCGACACTTCCCCACGCAGCACTTTGCATTTGCAGGTGGCGCACACGCCGCCTTTGCAGGCATACGGCAGATCCGCGCCCTGACGCAGCGCCGCGTCGAGAATGCTTTCGTCTTCACCGGAAAGCGTGATCGCGCGGTCGCGTCCGTCCTGACGAATGGTGACGGTTTGCCCTTCAGCCTGAACGCTGGAGGCGTGGCGAACGGTGCTGCCCGGCGTGTTAAAGCGTTCCAGATGAATCGCTCTCGCTGGCATGCCCAGATCAACCAGCGCGGTTTCAGCCTCATCCATCATTGCTGCCGGGCCGCAGATAAAGGCTTCGTCAAACTGGCTGAAGTTCAGCAGAGACTGACCAAGGGCTTTCAGTTTTTCGCCATCGATACGCCCATGCAGCAGCGCGCTGTCCAGCGTTTCCTGGCTGAAGATGCTCAGCAGCTGCAGGCGTGTCGGGTACTTGTCTTTCAGATCAGCCAGCAACTGGCGGAACATCATGCTCTGGCTGCTGCGGTTACCGTAGATAACGGTGAACTCACTCTGCGGCTCTGCTTCCAGAGTCGTTTCCACAATCGCCAGCATCGGCGTGATGCCCGAACCGGCGGCAATCGCCAGGTAGTGACCGTTGCGTTCAGGTTGTGCCTGATAGCCAAAATTCCCCTGAGGGATCATGACTTCCAGGTTCATCCCGGCTTTGATTTCGTCGCGGGCATAGCGGGAGAAGCGCCCGCCTTCGATGGCTTTCACCGCCACGCTGATTTCGCCGGGAACGGCACGGCGACAAATGGAGTAACAGCGGCGCAGCTCTTCGCCTGCCAGCCGGGCTTTCAGCGTTAAATGCTGACCCGGACGGAAGGCATACGCCGTTTGTAATTCTGAAGGGACCGCGAAGGTGATGGTCACGGCATCGCGGGTTTCCGGTTCTACTTTTGCCACCGTTAGCGAATGAAACGTCGTCATGGCAACCTCAAATGCATTTAAAGTAATCAAAGGGTTCCCGGCAGCTGTCGCAGCGATAAAGCGCTTTGCAGGCCGTGGAGCCGAATTCACTGATCATGGTGGTGTGCGTGCTTCCGCAGCGCGGGCAGGCAACGTCTGTCGGCAATCCGGCGTGGCAGGCGTGTGCCTGCGGCGGGCTGATGCCGTACTGACGCAGGCGCTCACGGGCATCCGGCGTCATCCAGTCTGTTGTCCAGGCCGGGTCGAGTTGCAGAACGATATGCACCGGGCTGAAGCCATGCTCCGTCATCACGTTGCGGATTTCGCCAATCAGGTGCTCCGTCGCCGGGCAGCCTGAATAGGTTGGCGTAAAGCCCACCACCCAGCCTTCGCCCTGTGGCGTAACGCTGCGGACCATGCCCAGATCGGTGATTGTCAGCACCGGCACTTCCGGGTCGGGGATCTGACTTAACAGCGCCCAAATCTGGTGAACTTCTGCCGGAGCGATTTCAGCGAGACGTTGCATAGCGACCTCCGTTACCACTGCTGACCGGGGTAAGCGCGTTGCAAATACTGCATTTCTGCCAGCATCGGCCCCAGATGTTCGGTGTGCAGACCATCTTTACCGCCAGTGCGGTAAGGCTGTTCCTGCGGCACGCTGAGCTCTGCGGCTGTCAGCGCGCTGGTGATCTCTGCGAGCCAGCCTTCGTGCAGTTCGCGCGGGTCGACCGCAATGCCCTGCTCGCTGAGCTGGATTTCCAGGTCATCGGCATGGAACAGTTCAGCGGTGAAGCGCCACACGTTGTTAATGGCCGTTTGCATGCGTTTAGCGGAAAGCTCGGTGCCACCTCCCAGACGTTCCGTCCAGCCACGGCTGAAACGGAGGTGATAACGCGCTTCTTTAATCGATTTTGCGGCGATGGCTGCAAGCTGTGCGTCCTGGCTATTCACCAGACGGCTGAACAGTGCGACGTGCCACGCGTCCATCAGCAACTGGCGGGCGATCGTGTCGGCAAAGTTCCCGTTCGGCTGTTCGACTAAAAGCACGTTGCGAAACTCGCGTTCGTCACGGTGGAATGCCAGCGTGTCTTCATCGCCTTTGCCCTGACGCTCTGCGGCATAGCTAAGGAAATTGCGGGCCTGCCCGAGTAAGTCGAGGCCGATATTGGCGAGCGCCAGGTCGATTTCCAGCTCCGGCGCGTGACCGCACCAGGCTGACAGACGCTGCGCCAGCACCAGGCAGTTGTCGCCCAGACGCAGGGCATAAGTGGCGATTGGATCCTGATTCATCTTCTGCCTCACATATGCTCGATGCCGTCAGGCAGGTTGTAGAACGTCGGATGGCGATAGACTTTGCTTTCTGCCGGGTCGAAAAACTCACCGCGCTCTTCCGGCTGTGACGCCACGATTTCACTCGCTTTCACCACCCAGATGGAGCAACCTTCGCTGCGACGGGTGTAGGCATCACGGGCGTTTTCCAGCGCCATGCGCTCGTCTGCGGCATGCAGGCTGCCCACATGACGGTGGGATAACCCCTGTTTGCTGCGAACAAATACTTCGTATAAAGGCCAGTAGACATTGCTCATCGTTATTCTCCTTACGCCACTTTGCGGGCCTGTTGTTTCTCAGCGTGCGCCAGTGCAGCTTCCCGCACCCACTCGCCCTCTTCCCAGGCCTTGCGTTTCGCGGCCAGACGTTCGTGGTTACAGATGCCACGCCCGTTAATCACTTCATTGAATTCATGCCAGTCGATTTCACCGAAACGGTACTGCCCGGTGGCTTCGTCCCGATGCAGATCTTCATCCGGCACCGTCATGCCGAGCATTTCCACCTGCGGCACGGTGTTGTCGACAAAACGCTGACGCAGCTCGTCGTTACCAAAACGTTTGATTTTCCACGCCAGGCTCTGGGCGCTGTTCGGAGAGCTGTCATCGTTCGGGCCAAACATCATCAGCGCAGGCCACCAAAAGCGGTTGATCGCGTCCTGCAACATCGCACGCTGCTCTTCGCTGCCCTGAGACAGCGCCATGCAGGCTTCGAACCCCTGGCGCTGATGGAAGCTCTCTTCTTTGCAGATTTTCACCATCGCGCGGGCATACGGGCCGTAGGAAGTTCGGCACAGCGCCACCTGGTTAACGATGGCGGCACCGTCGACCAGCCAGCCAATCACGCCGATGTCGGCCCAGTTCAGGGTTGGATAGTTAAAGATGGAGGAGTACTTCATGCGGCCGTCGAGCATCTTCTGGTAGATATCTTCGCGGGCGCAGCCGAGGGTTTCCGCAGCGCTGTAGAGATAGAGGCCATGGCCTGCTTCATCCTGCACTTTCGCCAGCAGAATCGCCTTGCGGCGCAGTGTCGGCGCACGGGTGATCCAGTTGCCTTCCGGCAGCATGCCGACAATCTCGGAATGGGCGTGTTGACCGATCTGGCGGATCAGGGTTTTGCGATACGCCTCGGGCATCCAGTCCTGCGGCTCGATGGCCGTCTCTTCGGCGATGCGCGCTTCAAAGCGTTGTTCTTCAGTCACATTGTCACCTTTATGATTCCCATTTGATTCACTTTTAACTTTATTGTGAATCATATTGTTTATGAGAAGTTACATAATGGTTAACTAAAACCCCAAGAACGGTTTGTGTATTCTGTGAGCGTCGTCGCAGAGTAAATCAACAAAAGCTTATTTAACAACGTAATAACCCGCTTAACGAAGAAGACCACGATCGCATTGTTAATAAATTATTAAATTGAGGATTGCTTTTTATGATTCACAATCAAACTATATAGAGCGAAACGACGTAACATTTTACGGAGAAGAACCATGCAGCAGTTAACCAGTTTCTTATCCGGCAGCTGGCAGTCAGGCCGGGGCCGCACACGTACCATCCAGCACGCCATTACCGGTGAAACCCTCTTTGAAGTGACCAGCGAAGGCCTGGATATGGCTGATGCTCGCCGTTATGCGATTGAGCACGGCGGCGCCGCGCTCGGCAAGATGACCTTCGTGGAACGCGCCGCGATGCTGAAAGCTGTCGCTAAACATCTGCTGGAGCAGAAAGAGCACTTCTACGCCCTCTCCGCGCAAACAGGCGCTACCCGTGCCGACAGTTGGGTAGATATCGAAGGCGGTATCGGCACCCTCTTCACTTATGCCGGTCTGGGTGCGCGTGAGCTGCCTGATGATGTGCTGTGGCCTGAAGATGAGCTGATCCCGCTGTCGAAAAACGGTGGCTTTGCAGCGCGCCACGTGCTGACCGCCAAATCCGGCGTGGCTGTCCATATCAACGCTTTTAACTTCCCCTGCTGGGGTATGCTGGAAAAACTGGCTCCCACCTGGCTTGCCGGAATGCCTGCAATCATCAAACCCGCCACCGCCAGCGCCCAGGTGACGCAGGCAATGGTCAAAGCGATTGTCGACAGCGGCCTGGTGCCAGACGGCGCTATCAGCCTGATTTGCGGCGGTGCGGGCGACCTTCTGGATCAGCTCGATTTCCAGGACGTGGTGACCTTCACCGGCTCGGCACAAACCGGCCAGTTGCTGCGTATTCACCCGAACATCGTTAAAAATTCCATTCCGTTCACCATGGAAGCTGACTCCCTCAACTGCTGCGTACTGGGCGAAGACGTGATGCCTGAGCAGCCGGAGTTCGCGCTGTTTGTTCGTGAAGTCGTGCGTGAGATGACCACCAAAGCGGGCCAGAAATGCACCGCCATCCGCCGCATCATCGTGCCGCAGGCGCAAATCGATGCGGTCAGCGAAGCGCTGATTGCCCGTCTGCAAGGCGTGAAGGTGGGCGATCCGGTGGTTGAAGGCGTCAAGATGGGCGCACTGGTCAACGCTGAACAGCGTGCCGACGTGCAGGAAAAAGTGGATTCGCTGATTGCGGCTGGCTGTGAAGTGCGTCTGGGTGGCAAAGCAGATTTGCAGGCCGCTGGCGCGTTCTTCCCACCTACTCTGCTGTTCTGCCCACAGCCTGATGAAACGCCAGCCGTTCACGCCACGGAAGCTTTTGGTCCGGTTGCCACGCTGATGCCCTATCAGAACCGTGAACACGCGCTGACGCTTGCGCGTGCCGGACAAGGCAGCCTCGCGGGTACACTTGTTACCGCTGACGCCGACATCGCTCGCGAGTTTATTCTGGGTGCAGCACGCGCGCACGGGCGTATTCAAATCCTCAACGAAGAGTCGTCCAAAGAGTCCACCGGACACGGTTCCCCTCTGCCGCAGCTGCTGCACGGTGGACCGGGTCGCGCGGGTGGCGGCGAAGAGCTGGGCGGCCTGCGGGCGGTGAAACACTATCTGCAACGCACCGCCGTTCAGGGCAGCCCGACGATGCTCGCCAGCATCAGTAAACAATGGGTGCGCGGTGCGAAGGTGCAGGAAGATCGGGTTCACCCGTTCCGCAAGTACTTCGAAGAGCTGCAACCGGGCGACAGCCTGCTGACCGCTCGCCGCACCATGACCGAAGCCGACATCGTCAACTTCGCCTGCCTGAGTGGCGATCACTTCTACGCGCATATGGACAAAATCGGCGCTGCCGAATCGATGTTCGGAGAGCGTGTGGTTCACGGTTACTTTGTGATTTCTGCCGCTGCGGGTCTGTTTGTGGATGCGGGCGTTGGCCCGGTGATTGCTAACTACGGCATGGAAAACCTGCGCTTTATCGAACCTGTGAAACCGGGCGATACGCTTCAGGTGCGTCTGACGGTGAAGCGCAAAACCGTCAAACGCCAGAAAACCGCCGAAGACAAAGCCACAGGCGTGGTCGAATGGGCGGTGGAAGTGTTTAACCAGCACCAGCAGGCCGTCGCGCTGTATTCCATTCTGACGCTGGTCGCTCGTCAACACGGGGATTTTTAATTCCGCATTGCCGGGTGGCGGCTCCACCCGGCACTAAACCTCACACACAATCTGGCAAATCTGACAAAACACCTGGCAGGTGCAGACAAACACCGTGAGTCTGCCGCTGTTAGGGTGAGCATGACGCAACACAACACCAAACCTATAAATAAGATGAGGTTAACAATGGCAAGCCTTACTTCTTTCTCCGCCCGTAAAACGGCGTTGGCTGTGGCAGTGGCCCTGATGTGTAGCTGGCAAGCACCCGTATTCGCCCACGGCGGCGAAGCCCACATGGTGCCGATGGACAAAACGTTGCAGGATTTTGGCGCTGACGTGCAGTGGGATGATTATGCCCAGATGTTCACCATCGCCAAAGATGGCGCTTACGTGAAGGTTAGACCGGGCGCGAAAACCGCAGTGGTGAACGGCAAAACCCTGTCGCTTCAGGTGCCGGTGGTGATGAAGCACAACAAAGCCTATATCTCCGATACCTTTATCAACGACGTTTTCCAGTCCGGCCTGGATCAGACTTTCCAGGTTGAGAAGAAACCACACCCGCTTAATGCGCTGACAGCGGCAGAAATCAAAGAAGCCGTGGAGATAGTCAAAGCCTCCCCGGATTTCAAACCGAACACCCGATTCACCCAGATTGCCCTCGCCGAACCTGAGAAAGCCAAAGTGTGGGATTTCGTGATGAGCGGTAAAGCCGTGGACGAACCGCGTATGGCGAATGTCACCATGCTGGATGGCAAACACATCATCGAGAGCCAGGTCGATTTGCAGAGCAAGAAAGTGCTGCACTGGGAGCCGATTAAAGACGCGCACGGCATGGTGCTGCTGGACGATTTCTCCACCGTACAGAACGTGATTAACGCAAGCAAAGAGTATGCCGATGCGCTGAAAAAACACGGCATTACCGACCCGACTAAAGTGATCACCACCCCGCTGACCGTCGGTTATTTCGATGGCAAAGATGGCCTGAAGCAGGAAGACCGCCTGCTGAAAGTGGTCAGCTATCTCGATACCGGCGACGGCAACTACTGGGCGCACCCGATTGAGAACCTGGTGGCGGTCGTCGATTTAGAGCAGAAAAAAATCATCAAAATTGAAGAAGGCCCGGTTATTCCTGTGCCGCTGGCTCCACGCCCGTATGACGGTCGTGACCGCGTCGCACCGAAAATCAAACCGCTGGATATCATCGAGCCGGAAGGTAAGAACTACACCATCACCGGCGACATGATCCACTGGCAGAACTGGGATTTCCATCTGCGTCTGGATTCTCGCGTCGGGCCGATTCTGTCGACCGTGACGTATAACGATAACGGCACCAAACGCAAAGTGATGTATGAAGGCTCGCTCGGCGGCATGATTGTGCCTTACGGCGATCCGGATGTGGGCTGGTACTTCAAAGCGTATCTGGATTCTGGCGACTACGGTATGGGTACCCTGACCTCCTCGATTGCCCGTGGCAAAGATGCGCCATCGAACGCCGTGCTGCTGGATGAAACCATCGCCGACTATACCGGCGCCCCAATGGACATTCCGCACGCCATCGCCATTTTCGAGCGCTACGCCGGGCCAGAGTATAAGCATCAGGAAATGGGTAAACCGAACGTCAGCACCGAGCGCCGCGAGCTGGTCGTGCGCTGGATAAGCACAGTGGGTAACTACGACTACATCTTTGACTGGGTGTTCCACGACAACGGCGTGATCGGCATCGATGCTGGCGCAACAGGGATTGAAGCGGTGAAAGGCGTGCAGGCTAAAACCATGCATGACCCAAGCGCGAAAGACGACACCAAATACGGCACACTTATCGATCACAACATCGTCGGCACCACCCACCAGCATATCTACAACTTCCGTCTCGATATGGACGTGGATGGCGAGAACAACCGTCTGGTGGCGATGGATCCTGATGTGAAGCCCAACACCGCAGGCGGCCCGCGTACCAGTACCATGCAGATTGACCAGCATACGATTGAGACCGAGCAGGAAGCCGCGCAGAAATTCGACCCGGGCACCATTCGCCTGCTGAGCAACACCAGCAAAGAGAACCGTATGGGGAACCCGGTTTCGTACCAGATTATCCCGTACGCAGGCGGCACACATCCGGTGGCGACCGGGGCGAAATTTGCGCCGGACGAGTGGATTTACCATCGTCTGAACTTTATGGATAAACAGCTGTGGGTGACGCGTTATAAGGCTGATGAACGCTATCCGGAAGGGAAATACCCGAACCGTTCAACGCACGACACCGGTTTAGGGCAATACTCCAAAGACAACGAGTCCATCGATAATCAGGATGATGTGGTTTGGGTAACCACAGGCACGACGCACGTCGCCCGCGCCGAAGAGTGGCCGATTATGCCAACCGAATGGGTTCACGCGCTGCTCAAGCCGTGGAACTTCTTCGATGAGACGCCGACGCTTGGCGAGAAGAAACAGTAATACCTGAGGGGCTTCGGCCCCTTTTCTTTTTAGTTTTTGTTGCCGGGTGGCGCTGGCGCTTACCCGGTCTACTGCGTCTTTGTAGGCCCGCGCAAACGCAGTGCCGCCGGGCAATTCTCTCATTAAGCTAAACTCAAAGGATGGCCTGAGCGGGCATTGTGCATTACACTGCGCGCTGCAAAATTTGATGCTGTTTAAAGATGACTCAGAAGGTACTGGCGATGAACGGAACAATCACAACCTGGTTTGAAGATAAAGGTTTTGGCTTTATCAAAGATGAAAACGGTGAAAACCGCTATTTTCATGTGATTAAGGTCGCCAACCCCGAGCTTATCAAGAAAGACGCAGCGGTCACTTTCGAGCCAGGCACCAACAACAAAGGCCTGTCAGCTTTCGCGGTGAAAGTGCTGCCTGAAAGCAAATACATCTACATCGCAGGCGAGCGCATGAAGCTCACCGCCATCAAATCGTATGTCGTGTTCAGTGAAGACGAGCCGGTCGACAGCAAAATCGACAAAGAAAACGCGGTGCTTTCTGTTGGATTGCTGATGAACAGCATTCGCCCAAAAGAGAGCGTTAAACCGGGCGAAACGCGCTCGGTGAAGAAACTGGCGATCACCACGTTCCAGGGCACCACATCCATCTTCTCGGAAGATGAGATTGATATTGAAGCCACGATTAAGATGCTGAAGAAGTGATGCCCGGCAGCACCATTCCATAATGTCATTCTCCTTCCGGAAACAGACCTTCTTCAGCCCGCCTAATCGCAGTATTCTCTTCCGGCACCTGCAAAATCAGGTGCCGGGATTGACCTCCTGAAAAACCTTAGTGACGACATACCGGCGCGTCAGCGCCTTTTTTGTGTCGTGCGCACGGCTACGCTACAATGGCGGACCGGGCGGGGGCGTCGCAAGACGCGCCGGTGTCCACTAAGGCCGGTAAGGTCAACCTCGCCCGGATCCGCCACCCGTGAGATTGACCTCTCCGCTGGCGGAATTTTTCCCCTTAGTGGAGGCTGTCTGATGACAACAATCCGCAATACCGACTGCGATTTACTGTCCCTTCCCTTTAACGCCGCGACGGATTTTTTCGTGCTGGCCGACTACTGCGACCTCTTCGCCCAGGACTTGATCGAGAGCCACGAGCCCCTCTACAAAATGGCGCTTTTAGGTCGCATCAGCACCTGTCTGGCGCTACTGCGACCGATGATCGGTCAGCCCATTCCGGCCCATCTTGTCGCCCGCTTCACCGCCGAAAAGCTGCCCGATCCGCCGATGAATTTTGAACCCGATTCAGAAGCGCTGTGTGAATATTGCCAGTCCCTTACCCAGGTGCTGAGCCAGCAGTCGCTGCTGCCGGAAACGGAAATGTCGCTGAAAGGGCTGCTGTGTGAGCTGGTGTGGATGTTTGCCGCCGATTTGAAGGCCCCGCAGTGGGTGACGGCCAAACTGGTGTAATGGTGCTAACTTCCCCCTTCCTGCTGAAGGGGGCCATTGCTTTCTATAAAAACTCCAGAGCATGGAGGGTTACTTGATATACGAATCCAGCACTTTCAAAATGACGTCCAGGTCGGCTTCCCGCTGCGCCTCATCTTCCTGATGCACAATATGCTCCGTCAGATGTCCCTTGATCACTTCCCGCATTAAGCCATTGACTGCGCCGCGAATGGCGGCAATTTGCTGCAGGACAGCTGAGCACTCGTGCGGCTCATCGAGCATTCTGTTCAGCGCAGCCACCTGCCCCTGGATCTTGTTGCTTCGGGCTTTCAGCTTCTGTTTATCACGAATGGTATGGGACACGGCTTAAACCTCCACGGCGTTCAGAAACGAAGATCATAGCACCGGCATTCTACTGGGGGGTAGTATTTGGTACTGGGGGGGAGTAGAATTTCGCCCACTTCACCTTTCACGAGTTCATCACCATGACGGATTTCACCACGCTGTTTCATCAGGGAAATGCCTGGTTCTTTATTCCCAGCGCCATACTTCTGGGCGCCCTGCACGGCCTTGAGCCGGGCCATTCCAAAACCATGATGGCGGCGTTTATCGTGGCCATTCGCGGCACGGTGAAACAGGCTGTGATGCTGGGTTTAGCGGCTACCGTAAGCCATACACTGATCGTCTGGCTGATTGCCTTTGGCGGAATGTATATCAGTAAACGCTTTACGGCGGAGTCGGTAGAGCCGTGGATACAGATCGTGTCTGCGATCATTATTCTGGCGACCGCCTTCTGGATGCTCAGACGAACCTGGAAAGGGGAACAAGGCTGGATGCAGGAGATGCAGTCGCATCATCACGATAGCCACCACGATCATCATCACGGCCACGACCACCATCACGACCATGACCATGACCATGACCATGACCATGACCATGACCATCAGCATGGTGAACTGGCCCACTTGGGTCAAGGTACGCCGGAGTATCAGGATGCCCATGAGCGTTACCATGCCAGTGAAATAGAGCGCAAATTCACCGGCACGGAGGTGAGCAATGGGCAGATCGTCCTGTTTGGCCTGACGGGAGGCCTGATCCCCTGTCCTGCTGCGGTCACCGTGATGCTGATTTGTATTCAGCTCAAAGCGCTGGCGCTGGGTGCGACGATGGTGATCAGTTTCAGTATTGGACTTGCGGTCACCCTTGTGAGCGTGGGGGCCGCTGCGGCACTGAGCATGCGACATGCGGCTAAACGCTGGAGCGGATTCAACAACCTCGCCCGCAAAGCGCCCTGGCTTTCCGGCACCCTGATCGCCATTGTGGGGGTTTACATGGGGATCCATGGCCTTTCCGGCCTTATCGGTTAAAGTATTCACACATGCTATAATTCGCCGCATCAGGGTAGTGAAAGGAATAGCCCATCGTGTTTAACCCCAAACGGACAGCCACCTTTGCGGCGATCGTCATTCTCAGCACCGCGGTGTTCTCTGGCCTGCTCTACCGGGAATATCAGGCGCTGAAAAAATACATGGCCTACATCGCGGAAAACGGAAAATCCGCGCTGTTTCATGAAGAGTATATTAACCAGCGCGTTGCCTTCAGCTTGTCAACGGCGTTCTCGGCTACCATGCCGGGAAAAACTGGCATCAACGATCCGGATACCGTTTGCAAGCATGTCGAACATATTAATGGGGTTTATGGCCTGAACCTGGCCGGACAAACCTTTACCGCGCTTAACGGCACGCTGCAAACCCGCGATCCGCGTTGCCTTGACTGGGCTTATGATGTGCCGGAACTTGCGGTACTGCTCGACAGCAACGCCAGCCCTTCCCCGAAATACAGCTTCTCGAATTACACCGGCTATGCCTTTAATAACCAGCGCTATTACATCGACCTGGTGCATAACTACATCTATATCAACCGCCTGGTCGACAGCCGGCATTACACGTTCCAGAACTGGCTGGTGGCAGGCAGCAGCGATATCGATATTGATACCAGTGCGATTTCTATCAATATCGACCGGGATGCGCTGAAGGATTTACAGAGCGGAAACAGTATTGTGTCGCACATCTATCGCGACGGTTATACGAAGAAAAATATCATCAGCATGCTTAATCCGGTGTTTTCCAACGGGAAAATACGCGGAGTGATTGTGACCGATTTTAGCATCAGCGATCTGGTTACCTCGTTTTATACCCCCGACCGCCCCATTTTATGGACGTTTTTAACGATGTACGTGGAGGATAACAACAGCCATAAGGTTATCCATTTCCACAAACCGAAAGTGGCCTCTTTTGATTTTATTGGTCATCAGGAAGCGATCACCCGTTATTACACGCTTCATGCCAGCCTCGATTTTCTCTATTTTGTGCTGACCAATCTCTGGCTGCTCGTGCTGTGGATTGTGGCAACCCTTCTGCTTTGCCAGTACGCCCGCTATCAGCTCAATCGCCATGCTTCACTGACCCGCGATAACGTCACCGACCCGCTCACCGGGCTGTTTAACCGTAAAATTATGTCCCGTCAACTGGAAGAGAGTACGAAAACGTTGCTGGCTAAAAACATTGCCGTCACGGTCGTGGCCATCGATTGTGATGGCCTGAAGCGTATTAACGATACGCTCGGACACGCCATGGGCGACAGAGCCATCAAGCTGCTGGGCAAGGCTATCGAGTCCTCTGTTCGTAAAAGCGATTTCGGCATTCGGCTGGGCGGTGATGAGTTCACTATCATTCTGGTGGATGCGAATCTGACTAAAGCCCGGGAAGTCATTGTGCGAATTGAAGATAAACTGCAGGAGATCGATAGCACCAGACTGGTCGCCTTTTCGTGGGGTAGCTATCAGATGACGGAGCAGGACACCTTTGAAACAGCCTTTATCAAGGCCGATGAACGCCTTTACGAACACAAACAGAGTAAATACCGCACCTGAACCTGACGGCCAATAGCCCTAGATGTTTACCCATGACGGTTTTTTTCCTTATAAAATACCGCTCAGTTATACGTTTAATCAGGTAATTCATGATCACTTATCCCGTCAGGCCGAAGGGCGCTATCGAGCGTCTGATTGCCGAACTCCAGCCGCTGGGGAAAACCGTCGACATTGCGGCCCGCAGACGCCTGCCCCAGATGCCTATTGCAGCACCGGTGGTCTATCTCTTCCTTCAGGGTGAGCTGTCCGTTTCCCGCGTCTCCGATGGGCTTCTTGTGGCTACCGTCGTCGAACCTCATATTTTCGGTTTCTCTGAAATGTTTCATCAGATGAGAAGCAACGTGCTGCGGGCTGAAACGCCTTGCGTACTGACGCAGGTGGAGGCCAAAGTCGCCGAAGAGGCGATCGAGCAGCGGGGATTGTGGCGGGATGTGGCGGAGCTGCTGGCCTTTCATACACACACGATGATCTGTCGCGATCTGCAAATCGTTAACCAGCGAACTTACCCTATTGTTTGCCATTACTTACGGGAGCTCGGCGCCCTGTCTGAAGAAACCAGGGAGCGCGTCAATATTCTGAGCTTTATCCAGGAGCGTACCGGGCTTTCGCGCAGCAGCATTCTCAATGTTATTTCGTCGCTTAAAACAGATCGCCATATTGATTTTGTTCGCGGTGGCTATCAGTTGCGTATTAATAACCTGCCCGAGTAGCGCTGGCATCTGCCGTACGATGCCCTCGACTTTCAGCCATTTACGAGCCACTACGCAAAAGCGTAAACGAGATCGGCACGACATAAAAAATCCCCGTAGCATGTTGGAAATTTACTCAACAACGATGTACATAGTACCCCTTAAAGGAGTACTATGTACCTGCTCAGGGAGAGCGCGTATGTTTCATGCCATCGAGTTCATCGAAACGCCGATGTTTACACGACAGATAAAACAGCTGGCAACGGATGACGAACTTAAAGAGCTGCAACGTGAACTGATACAGTTCCCGGAAAGGGGCGATCTGATCCCCCAAACCGGAGGGTTGCGGAAAATCAGGATGGCGACCGGCTCGCAAGGAAAAAGCGGAAGCGCCCGCGTTATCTACTTCCTGGCAAACAGAGAACGCGTATGGCTGGTCATGGCTTACGCCAAAACCAAAAAAGAAACGCTAACAGATGCAGAAAAAGCACAGTTGAAGACACTGACTGCGTGGCTGAAAGATGAGGTGTGATATGACTTTTTATAACGAGCTTAAAACGTCACTGGAGCAGGCCGTGGCGATAAAGAACGGTGAGGCAGCGCCCACCCACGTCACCCGCTATGAAATTGCTGATGTCAAAGCGATTCGTCAGCAGCTCAATGTCTCTCAAAGCGAGATGGCCAGAGCGCTGGGAACCAGCGTAGATACAATAAAAAGCTGGGAGTCGAAAAGGCGCAATCCTACGGGCCTCGCGGCCAAAGTATTAGCCGCTATTCAACTTAACCCAGCCTTCTTTTATCAGCTTGCCGCCCTGTGAGGCTTACCCCTCCCGCACGGGAGGGGTAGCTCACCAGCTTTTAATAACGCACGCAAACCGATTTGGTTTCGCACCAGCCGTCGAGCCAGTCCGGGCCAAAATCACGTCCGGTGCCGGACTGTTTCATGCCGCCAAACGGCAGATTGGGGTCGATAAGCGTGTGGCTGTTGACCCACACCGTTCCCGCCTGTAAGCGGTCTGTGTAGCTCAATGCCTGCGAAATGTTTTGCGTCCAGACGCTGGCGGTCAGGCCATATTCAGTCTCATTCGCCAGTTTCAGCGCTTCTTCACCGTCTGCCACGCGAACGAGGTTCACTACCGGGCCGAACACCTCTTCCCGGGTCAGGCGCAAGCGCGCGTCAGGATTGACCACCAGCGTAGGGCGGACGTAGTAACCCTGTCCTTCTGGCCCAGAATTACCGCCAATCAGTTCAGCATGATTCTGCTCGGCTTCATGCAGGAACGCAGCCACTTTGTCGCAATGTGCACGAGACGCCAGCGGGTTAATCTGTGCGCTTTCAGACATCCCCGGCCCGACGCTCAGCGATTTCACTGCTTGTTCAAAACCGGTGACCAGGGTGTCAAACAGCGGTGCTTCGATATAAATACGCGAGCTGGCGGCACACACCTGCCCCTGATTAAGGAAACTGCCCATCATCAGGCCTTCAATCACCCACTGCGGATCGGCATCTTTCAGCACAATCGCCGGGTTTTTGCCACCGAGCTCCAGCGTCACACGCGTCAGTCTGTCTGCCGCCGTGCGGGCAATCTGTTTGCCCGTCTGGGTTGAACCAGTAAAGCTCACTTTTGCGACCTGAGGATGCGAAGTCAGCGCAGCACCACATTCCGCCCCGCTTCCGGTCACGACGTTGAACACACCGTCCGGTATGCCCGCTTCGCTCGCCAGTTCTGCCACTCGCAGCAGCGTCAACGGCGTGGTTTCTGACGGTTTGATAACAATGGAGCACCCTGCCGCCAGCGCGGGCATCACTTTCCACATGCCAATCATCAGCGGGAAGTTCCACGGCACAATCCCCGCGACGACACCCACCGGCTCTTTGCGAGTCCACGCCTGATAGCGTGCACCTGCCGGCAATGGAATGGATACATCCAGGGTCTGCCCGGTGATCTTGGTGGCAAGCCCGGCGGTATAGCGCATCCAGTTCAACGTACAGGCGACTTCAAACGCGCGGGAAATATTGATGGATTTGCCCTGCTCCAGGGTTTCCAGCTGGGCGAGCTCTTCGGCATGTTGTTCAACCAAATCAGCAAAACGCAGCAAAATACGTTCGCGTTCCGCAGGCAAACGCCCTGCCCAGCGGCGATCGACAAAGGCACGCCACGCAGACGAAACCGCAGCATCCACATCCGCGCGGTTGGCGTCTGCGGTTGTCGCTATGGATTTTCCGGTTGCCGGATCCCAGACGGTCAGGCGCTTGTCGCTGAGCGAGGCCTGCTGTTTGCCGTCAACATAAAGCCCGTGCTGGCGCGCCAAAAAGTGTTGCACGCTCTCAAGCAGTGCGACCTGTGAATCAGACATATCAGCTCCTTATTACCCTTCACGGTTTTTTTCAGTGTAGAGCCGGAGCGCAGATTCTGTTTTTGTCTCTCTGTCATTCGCTTTGTCGCCTGTGACAGCCCTCGCAAACAGTGACAATAGTCGGCTTCGCTGCTGTTGCCGGTGATAGTTCTTTCGTATAGTCACCAGCACACCCTTGCTAGCGCAACATAAATGCAACATTGTGATAGCACTTTTTGACTGAGGCTGACTATGGCGCAGATAACCGGTGAAGAGCAGTTCCAGCAGTGGCTCGCGCAGATTAATCATGAATGCGGGAATTTTGCCGCACGGCAACTCGAAGGGACCTTTTCAGGGCATCTGGAAACCGGCTATACCCGTTCGCTGAAGCTCAGCACCGTCACCAGCGCCAACGTCAACCTGTACCGCACCACCAACGAAATCAAAAGCTACAACGACAGCTGGTTCTATACCGTCTTTCAGCTGGAAGGCCAGGCCATCATTGAGCAAAACGAACGTCAGACAGTGATTCAGCCGGGGGATATCACCCTGGTTGATGCTTCGCGCCCCTGTTCAATAGTGTGGCAGCAGCCCTCACGCCAAATCTCCTTATTACTGCCAAGAAGCCTTGTCGAGCAGCAACTGCGGATCAGCGAAGGACACTGCGTGCAGCGTCTGGAGAAGTCGTTGCCAATGGTGCAGATGAGCCACCGGTTGTTACAGGAGAGCATGAGCAACCGTGAGCTTTCTGGCATTGAAAGCGAAGCGGCGCTGGAGGCGATTGTCTGCCTGCTGCGCCCGGTCTTACAGCAGCAGGAGCAGCACCCCTCCCGGCGTGAGCGGCAGTTTGACAAAATTGTGCGGCTTATCGATGACCATATTCAGTCAGACTTTTTGCGTCCGGAATGGCTGGCGAATGAGACAGGCATGTCGGTGAGAAGCCTTTACCGCATGTTTGCCGATAAAGGCCTGGTGGTGGCGCAATACATTAAAAACCGGCGGCTGGATCTGTGTGCCAAAGCCCTGCGCAGCGCCGCCGATGACGAAAAGCTGGCGGGTATTGGTTTTAACTGGGGCTTTACCGACCACAGCCATTTCTCTACCGCATTTCGCCAGCGTTTTGGCGTGTCGCCAGGGGAATACCGCAAGCGTCATCGTTGCTGACAAAACGCCCGGTGGCGCAAGCTTACCGGGCAGACACCGAATGTAGGCCTGTGCAAGCGCAGCGCCGCCAGGCAAAATGTCATTTCCGCAGCCACTTGCCGTTGATGCCCTTCACATACTCACCGGGCTGAGCACGGGCCACCAGTTTTTGTCCGGCCATTTTGGCGACTTCATCCACCGGAATATTGTTGCTGTCAGCCAGTTGCTGATAGCTCTCACTGCGCGCATCGTTAATCTGCTTCACCAGCGCCAGGGTTTGTTTATCTTGCCTGAGTGGCGCCAGATAGCCGCTCAGCGTTTCACCGACCAGCCCTTCGGAACGAGCCTGCTCCAGCGTCAGCGCGAACGCGCTTTGGCTTATCAGGCTGAGACTCAGCACCACCATAATCAGTAATGTCTTCATGATGGCCTCAGAACAGATCGCTGCGTGATTTCAGTAAATCTTCGACGTCTTTATCGACCTTGATATGAATTTCGTGTTCGATTTTGACATTCATATTGATAGTGATCGGCTCCTTCGGTGCAGCCACCTCGATCCTTGGCGTGCAGCCGCTCAGCGTCAATATGGCAATCCCGCCCAACAGGGCGACGGTGGTTTTCATTATTGCTCCTTACATTCCTTGCCAGCCTGGCAACTCGGTTGCGGAAGGGCCGCATTTTGCTCAAGCCACGCCTGAAGATTGTCGCCAAAGCGCAGGCTGCGCCACAGGTCGAACACGTTCTCTTCATGGGTATAGTTTAAATTCACTTTGCCGGTTTTGCCGTCAGCCTGGCTGGTGCCGGACACCGTAGATTGCAGCGTTAACACGCCAAGATTATCGAGATTGATTTTGGTCCATGAACGCGTGATTTCCATGTAGCGTAACCAGTTGATGGCCGCCCCGGCCGCCATATTGTCTTTCACTACCGCATCGGCTGTGTCTTTATCGATGCGCAGCGTCATCGGGCCAGGGTTGGTCAACCAGCCGTCTTTGATTATCCATTTCTCGTTGTCGAGCCATAGCGGCAGCGCGCCGCTGACCGGGCCGGACATGGTGAACTGTTTCGGGTTGACCGCGCTTATCAATTCGCTGGTAGAGATATTCTGCACCCGCAGCAAAGCCGGATCGTGCTGCGGCATACGCAGTTGCAGCATCGACAGCTTACCGCCCATGACATCCAGATTGACATCGCTAAGGATCAGCGGATTTTCTTCACTCCAGGGATAGCTGCCCTGTAAATCCGCCGTGAAGTTTTTCGCTGTCACCTGGTTGACGATTTCGCCAATGCGCAGCGACACCGGGCCACGCGTGCCGAGATCCCATGTGCCCTCCCGGAAGCGGAACGGCAGGACAAAATCCACGCCGTTGATTTGGTTATCTGGCATCCACGCGCTGCCATTTTTCAGCACGCCGTGTCCACCCGCTTCAAAGCCCTGCTCCGCGGCGGCAGAAAATGCCACCTGCGCATACAGCTCGCCATCACGGAGATTCATTTTCCAGTCAGGCGGGATCAGCGGCTGGAAGACGCTCAGCGACTGCTTCGGCCACCACGCTTCACCGCGAAGGCGTACACCGTCCCAACGGCCATTCACCCGCACGGGGCCAATTTTCGCCGCATGCAGATCGCCTTTAAACTGGAACCAGGTGGGATCACGCCCGTCAACGCTGAACTTGAGCGTTGACGGCGGGAGCACACTGCCCCCACTGAAACGGGTTTCGCCCGCATCCATCGATAACGCGCCGGTCAGGGAAGGATGCTGTTCATCGCGGATCCAGTGAATCGGCTGTTCGAGTACCAGACGTGGCTGGCTGACCGTCATCGTGCCGTATTGCAGCTTATCGAACCCTGTCGACAGGCTGTTCAGCACGATAGCACTGTCTCGCCATTCGCCATCCCCTTTCACATCCCAGCGAGCCTGCATCGGGGTAAAGTTGCCGTCGCCCCAGTAGCGCCAGCGCCAGCTGCCTTTGTCCGGCAAAAAGTTGTCGGCCTGTCCGTCGAGGTGCAGGACAAAATCGCCGGTATCTTGTTCGTGCGCACGCAAAATGGCCTGCAAACGCCCGGCAACGCCCTGGCTGCTGACGTGCACGCCTGCCAGAGGCCAGCGCACTTCATCAATATTCAGGGTATCAATCAGACGACCGCGCGAGCGCAGCAGCGAACCTGGCTCGAAGCTCAGGCGTGGGTCGGTAAGCGGCCCCGTTAGCGAGGCGGGTAAAATAGCGTAGAGCACCAGGTCGTCATATTTGGCTTCGCCGGTAAGCTGCAACGGCATGGCGCTGTTGTCCATACTCAGCGTACCCGGCCCGATGGTCAGCACGGCATTGCCCTTGCCTGCCTGGCCTTGCGTCAGCACGTTCAGGCGCCCGGCAATCTGCATTTTCTCAATGCCCTGCTGCCAGTTATCAATTTTCAGCCCCACGCGGCCGCTCAAGGGAATGCCTTCGAGCCACGGCCAGTTCCAGCGTCCGTCGCTGATGGTCAGTCTTTCTCGCGTCAGTTCCCAGGGTAAATCCAGCAGCGGATCATCGTTTCCGCGCGCCATCACCACCAGCTGCCCCTGGTTTTCACGCCATTCCAGTTCAGCATCCACCAGCGTGCCGGGTTCAGGCACCTGGAACGTCGACACCAGATGACCATTTACGGGCAGTCCGTCCGGCACCAGCGGCATCGTGAACTCACCGACCAGCTTAATCGGCGGACGGTCTTCCTGAACCTGAGCTTCAAACTGGCTGACGGTCAGAGCCTGCCCGCGTAATTTTGCTTTTAGATGGACGGCGTCCCCGTTATAGCTCAGTTCCTGTTGTGCTGGCGTCAATGACACCGCCAGCTTGCCCTGCCATTTTTCCCACGGCGAAAAGCGAAACTGATCGATAGTCAGCCAGCTGTAGGGCAACATGGACTGCCATTCGGCAAGAGTACGCGGCGCGCCAGGGGTGGGTGTGCTTTCTGGCAGCTTGCTCAGACACGCGGAGTTAATGTCCAGTTTGTCAACGTGAAGCCGCCAGCGGCTGGGATGCGAAAGCTCAGCGTCGGTGAGAACCGCTAACTGGCAATCCCCAACCAGATAGCGCAGTTCCGGTAAGCGCATGGAATGACGTGTGAAACGCGGGCTATGATCGATAGCGATACGCGTACCGGCAGGCAACCAGATACCCGCCAGCGTCGGCACCCAGTGCGTGAGCGTTAGCAGTAGCGTAAGCGGCAGAAGTATCAGCAACAGCAGTAGCGCAATCGCGGCTTTCCAGGTACCCTTCATGGGCGATTAACATCCTGATTCTTTGTGATTAAAAGCCGAAGTGGCGCGTATTGTGGCATGTTCAACGTACCAGTTAAAGTCACCGTCAGGTAATAAGCATAGAGGATCGGCTTTGACGCGCAGGCCGTTTCTCAAAATCACCCCGCCAATATGCTCTACACTCACTGATATAACCCGCTGATTAAAGTAAAGTTTAATATTTGTAGGATAATTTTAAATATGCTACCGTGACGGTAAAATCACTGGAGAAAAGTCTCATGAAAATCGCAGTTTATAGCACAAAGCAGTACGATAAAAAGTACCTGCAAGATGTTAATGATGCATTTGGCTTTGAACTTGAATTTTTTGACTTCCTTTTAAGCGAAAAAACAGCCAAAACCGCTCACGGCTGTGAAGCGGTCTGTATTTTCGTCAACGACGACGGCAGCCGACCTGTTCTGGAAGAGTTGAAAAATCATGGTGTTAAGTATATCGCGCTGCGCTGTGCTGGCTTTAACAACGTTGATCTGGACGCGGCAAAAGAGCTGGGGCTGAAAGTGGTACGCGTGCCGGCCTACTCCCCTGAAGCCGTCGCCGAACACGCCATTGGTCTGATGATGTCGCTGAACCGTCGTATTCATCGCGCCTATCAGCGCACCCGCGACGCCAATTTCTCTCTGGAAGGCCTCTGCGGTTTCACCCTGTACGGTAAAACGGCGGGTGTCGTCGGTACGGGTAAAATCGGCGTGGCTACGCTGCGTATCCTGAAAGGCTTTGGCATGAAGCTGCTGGCATTCGATCCCTATCCGAGCGAAGCAGCACTTGAACTGGGCGTGGAATATGTCGATCTGCCGACGCTGTTTTCTCAGTCAGACGTGATTTCTCTGCATTGCCCGCTGACCGAAGAGAACTATCACCTGTTGAATCACACCGCTTTCTCGCAAATGAAAGATGGTGTGATGGTGATTAACACCAGCCGGGGTGGGCTTATCGACTCGCAGGCCGCGATTGAAGCACTGAAAACCCAGAAAATCGGCGCGCTGGGGATGGACGTATATGAGAACGAACGCGATTTGTTCTTTGAAGATAAGTCCAATGACGTTATCCAGGATGACGTGTTCCGTCGCCTCTCCGCCTGCCATAACGTGCTGTTTACCGGCCACCAGGCATTTCTGACCGCCGAAGCGCTGACCAGTATTTCAGAAACCACGCTGGAAAACCTGCGTCTTATCGCCAACGGCGAAACCTGCCCGAACGCTCTGGTTTAACCTTTTTTGCTCCCCGTTCGCGGGGAGCACTTTCGGACAATCCCCATTAACCCACCCCGTACCAGAATGCCATTCTGGTCTGGTATTATTTATTTGGTGAATAGTTAATGAATCATATAAAAATGAGCGCCGCCCTGCTGGCGGCCGGAATGCTGCTGGCAGGCTGCGTGTCTACCAGTGATGTCACGACCCAGCCTGAACAGCTTCAGCATCATCGTTTTGTTCTGGAAAGCGTCAATGGCAAGAATGTCACCAGCGATAAGCCACTGGAGTTAAGCTTTGGCGAGAAGATGTACGTCTCCGGCAACATGTGCAACCGTTTCACCGGCGAAGGGAAATTGTCTGACGGCGAGCTTAAGGTGAAAAACCTGGCAATGACGCGCATGCTTTGCACCGATCCACAAATGAATCAACTGGATAACCTGTTGAGCGCAATGCTGCATGACGGCGTTCAGGTGGATTTGACCGCCAATCAGCTAACACTCGCGACATCTCACGATTCGTTGGTGTATAACCTCGCCGATCTGGTGAACTGAGTGGCTCAGTAGTTGCCGCAGCTCCCGGTGGCAAGAGACTGCTCGCTGCATCGCTTGCCATTGGGTAATGCGCACATCCCGATGGCTGAGCCATCAAGCTGACGGGCAACGGACAACGCGCCGCCAATCATCGCGCAGTTGGCCTGTCCGGAATCTGACATCGCCGCACGCATTCCTGGCGTGACATGTGCCGCTGTTGCCTGCTGTTCTGGTTCACTGCTGCATGCGGATAAAAACAGTGCCGCGCACCCTACCCAAAAAGCTGCTCGCATTCTCTTTACACTCCCCTGTCAAAAACGTTAGCAAAACCTGTTCATAATAGGCAGCAAGCGGCCTGCCGTCGAGAGACGAAACGCGCAAATCCTGGCCTGGAAACAATTTCTCGCAATTTTACTGCCCAACTCCTTCTCCCCCTTCTGCTCAAAAGAACACCAAGGACACAAAAGCAAAAATGGCCTTCCCGACCCTTTGCTAAAATAAAAGGATAATTACAGGACTCGTCGACGTATCACGGGTCCCTTTTCTTGCGCAATGTAAGAGTGTCACATGATTACAACTGATGGTAATGGCGCTGTCGCGTCGGTGGCGTTTCGCGCCAGTGAAGTAATCGCCATCTACCCCATTACGCCGAGTTCTACCATGGCAGAACTGGCTGATGCGTGGGCGGGTAACGGGCTGAAAAACATCTGGGGCGACGTGCCGCGGGTGGTTGAAATGCAGTCAGAAGCGGGCGCGATCGCCGCCGTGCACGGCGCATTGCAAACAGGCGCACTCTCGACGTCGTTTACGTCATCCCAGGGATTGCTGCTGATGATCCCGACGCTGTATAAGCTCGCCGGGCAACTGACTCCCTTTGTGTTACACGTCGCAGCTCGCACCGTGGCAACACATGCCCTCTCCATTTTTGGCGATCATTCAGACGTGATGGCCATTCGCCAGACCGGTTGCGCGATGTTAAGTGCAGGCAGCGTGCAGGAAGCGCAGGACTTTGCGCTGATTTCCCACATCGCCACATTGAAAAGCCGCGTGCCTTTCATTCACTTTTTCGATGGTTTCCGCACCTCGCACGAAATCAACAAAATCGTGCCGCTGGCAGATGACACTATTCAGAATTTGCTGCCACAAGCGGAGATTGATGCTCATCGCGAACGCGCGTTAAACCCGGAACATCCGGTTATACGCGGAACGTCTGCCAACCCGGACACTTATTTCCAGTCTCGCGAAGCCACCAACCCGTGGTACGACGCCGTGTATCAACACGTTGAACAGGCAATGAATGATTTTGCCGCCGCCACGGGCCGCCAGTACAAGCCGTTTGAATACTACGGACACCCACAGGCTGAACGAGTTGTGGTGTTAATGGGATCGGCCATCGGAACCTGTGAAGAAGTTGTCGATGAATTACTGACGCGCGGGGAAAAAGTCGGCGTGCTTAAAGTGCGTCTGTATCGTCCTTTCTCCGCTGCACATTTGATTGCTGAACTCCCGCAATCGGTAAAAACCGTTGCCGTCCTCGACCGCACGAAAGAACCTGGCGCACACGCAGAACCGCTGTATCTCGACGTAATGAGCGCCCTGGCCGAAGCCTTTAATGCCGGAACGCGTGAATTTTTACCGCGAGTCATTGGCGGACGTTATGGCTTGTCTTCCAAAGAATTTGGCCCGGACTGCGTGCTGGCGATTTTCAACGAACTGAGCGCGGCAAAACCGAAGCCACGTTTCACCGTGGGCATTTACGACGATGTGACCAACCTTTCGTTGCCGCTGCCAGAAAATACCTTGCCTTCCACGGCCCGGCTGGAAGCCCTGTTTTACGGTCTTGGCAGCGATGGCAGCGTTTCCGCCACCAAGAACAACATCAAAATTATTGGTAATTCCACGCCGTGGTATGCGCAGGGCTATTTTGTCTATGACTCGAAAAAAGCGGGTGGCCTGACGGTTTCCCACTTGCGTGTCTCAGAGAAACCCATTCGTTCGGCGTATCTGGTTTCTCAGGCGGATTTTGTCGGCTGTCACCAGTTGCAGTTTATCGACAAGTATCAGATGGCAGAACGCCTGAAGCCTGGCGGGATTTTCCTGCTCAACACGCCTTACAGTGCTGCAGAAGTCTGGTCACGTCTGCCTCAGGAAGTTCAGGCTGTACTGAACCAGAAAAAAGCGCGGTTCTATGTGGTGAATGCCGCCAAAATCGCCCGTGAATGTGGCCTTGCAGCTCGTATCAACACCGTCATGCAGATGGCGTTTTTCCAGTTGACTCAAATCCTGCCCGGCGACAGCGCACTGGCAGAACTTCAGGGGGCCATAGCGAAAAGCTACAGCAGTAAGGGCCAGGAGCTGGTGGAGCGAAACTGGCAGGCGCTGGCAATGGCACGTGAAAATCTGGCTGAAGTGCCGCTAAAGCCTGTCGACGGCAACAGCCCGAACCGCCCGCCTGTCGTTTCTGATGCCGCGCCTGATTTCGTTAAAACAGTCACTGCGGCTATGCTTGCCGGACTTGGTGACGCGTTGCCGGTTTCCGCCCTTCCACCTGATGGCACCTGGCCTGTAGGTACGACACGCTGGGAAAAACGTAATATTGCTGAAGAGATCCCTATCTGGAAGGAAGACCTTTGCACCCAGTGCAACCACTGCGTGGCGGCTTGCCCACATTCGGCGATCCGCGCCAAGGTGGTTTCTCCAGAAGATATGGAGAGCGCGCCAGCCAGTCTGCACTCTCTGGATGTGAAATCTCGCGACATGCGCGGCCAGAAATACGTGCTGCAGGTTGCGCCGGAAGACTGCACTGGCTGTAATCTGTGCGTAGAGGTTTGCCCGGCGAAAGATCGTCAGAACCCTGAGATCAAGGCCATCAACATGATGTCGCGTCTTGAGCATGTGGAAGAAGAAAAAGTGAATTACGATTTCTTCCTCGACCTGCCAGAGATCGACCGCAGCAAACTGGAACGTATCGACATCCGCACCTCGCAGCTCATCACTCCGCTGTTTGAATATTCTGGTGCCTGCTCCGGCTGTGGTGAAACCCCTTATATCAAGCTGCTGACTCAGCTTTATGGCGATCGCATGCTGATTGCCAATGCCACCGGCTGTTCTTCTATTTATGGCGGCAACCTGCCCTCAACGCCATACACCACGGATATCAACGGCCGTGGCCCGGCCTGGGCTAACTCACTGTTTGAAGATAACGCCGAATTTGGTCTGGGCTTCCGCCTGTCGGTCGACCAGCATCGCCAGCGAGTCATGCGCCTGCTGGATACCTTCGCGGATAAACTGCCTGCTGAACTCAATGAGGCGTTGCATGCCGACGCGACGCCAGACGTTCGTCGCGAGCAAGTCGCCACCTTGCGTAAACATTTACAGGGTGTTGAAGGCGCGCAAGAACTGTTAACCGATGCGGACGCTTTGGTCGAGAAGTCCATCTGGCTGATTGGCGGCGATGGCTGGGCTTATGACATCGGCTTTGGTGGCCTCGATCATGTCCTGAGCTTGACCGAAAACGTCAACATTCTGGTGCTGGATACCCAGTGTTATTCAAATACTGGTGGACAGGCTTCAAAAGCGACACCATTGGGCGCGGTCACCAAGTTTGGTGAGCACGGCAAACGTAAGGCGCGTAAAGACCTCGGCGTCAGCATGATGATGTATGGTCACGTTTATGTGGCGCAAATTTCGCTGGGTGCACAGCTTAATCAGACCGTGAAGGCGATTCAGGAAGCGGAAGCCTATCCTGGCCCGTCACTCATCATCGCCTACAGCCCTTGTGAAGAGCACGGCTACGATCTGGCGTTAAGTCATGATCAAATGCGCCAGCTTACTGCCACCGGTTTCTGGCCGCTTTATCGCTTCGATCCACGTCGCGCAGATGAAGGTAAACTGCCGCTGGCGCTCGATTCACGCCCACCTTCTGATGCTCTCGCAGATACATTGATGAAAGAGCAGCGTTTCCGTCGCCTGAACGCACAGCAGCCGGAAGTCGCGGAGCAATTATGGCAGGACGCTGCGGCGGATTTACAAAAACGGTATGACTTCCTCGCGCAAATGGCCGGTAAAGCGGAGAAAGCCTCCAGCGACGAATAAGATGTAAGATTTAAAATTAAATAAAAAAGCCCGAACAACCGTTCGGGCTTGTCATTTTAAATATTGACAAAATAACAATTAAACAAATACACACAGCAACACGCTTAATTTGTGTGACAATATAGGCATATAACGGTCTGATTCTAGCGGGATATTTCAAAACTGTATAATTTTTATCATGAATGGTTAATCGTCATTCATATATTTTGCGAATGATGATTTCAGCTGAATTATTTTATTGAGATTTTACTCATATGGTTACAATTGAAACTTACCTTCTTTAGATACCTCTACATTAGGATTGCTGCACTTCCCAAAGGAAGCAAAAGTATAAAAACAGCTTAAAGGATTATTTAAATGAAAAGAAAAGTACTGGCCCTGATGATCCCTGCGTTATTAACCGCAGGCGCTGTTCACGCAGCAGAAATTTATAACAAAGACGGTAACAAGCTGGATCTCTACGGTAAAGTAGACGGTCTGCACTACTTCTCTGACAATAAGAGCGCCGATGGCGACCAGTCTTACATCCGTCTGGGCTTCAAAGGCGAAACTCAGATCAACGACCAGCTGACCGGTTACGGCCAGTGGGAATACAACGTTCAGGCGAACAACGCTGAAAGCGCTAGCGGTAATCAGGCATGGACTCGTCTGGCCTTCGCAGGTCTGAAATTCGGTGACTACGGTTCATTCGACTACGGTCGTAACTACGGCGTCCTGTACGACGTAGAAGCCTGGACCGATGTGCTGCCAGAATTCGGCGGCGACTCCTACACCTACACTGACAACTTCATGACTGGCCGTACTAACGGTGTTGCGACCTACCGTAACAGCGATTTCTTCGGTCTGGTTGACGGTCTGAACTTCGCTGTTCAGTACCAGGGTAAAAACGAAAACCCAGGTACGGGTGAAGGGACCAATAACGGCGATCGTAAATTCCGTAATGCGAATGGCGACGGCTGGGGTATCTCCTCAACCTACGACATGGGCATGGGCTTCAGCGCAGGTGCGGCATACGCGTCTTCCGATCGTACTAACGACCAGCAGACTCTCAGCACCGCTCAGGGCGAGAAAGCTGACGCATGGACCGCTGGCCTGAAATACGATGCGAACAACATCTACCTGGCGACCATGTATTCTGAAACCCGTAACATGACCCCATACGGTGATGGCAACGGTATTGCAAATAAAACCAAAAACTTCGAAGTGACTGCACAATATCAATTCGATTTCGGTCTGCGTCCGGCTATTTCCTACCTGCAGTCTAAAGGCCAGGATCTGGGTGTGAATGGCGTAGATGGCGACAAAGATCTGGTTAAATACGTTGATATTGGCGCGACCTACTACTTCAACAAAAATATGTCTACCTACGTTGATTACAAAATCAACCTGCTGGACAACAACGACAGCTTCTACCAAAACAACGGTATCGGCACTGACAATATCGTAGCGACAGGTCTGGTTTACCAGTTCTAAGTCGACGATTATTGGAAAAGTTGTAAATATAACCCGCCCTGGTGGCGGGTTTATTATTTATGCAGCAGTTTTCTGTTTTTATGTCTAAAAATAAATAGCGCTCAGCACAAACCCGGAAGTCTATCTTTCAACCTATCCCTTTTTCTTCAGGTTTTTGTTCACTACAGTTATCTCACCCTTACAGGAGATCACATCATGAGCAAAAGCATCGAGAGTTACCTCAGGACAATGCGCGCTTTTTGGCAGAAAGAGCCGGACACAGCCAAAGCATTAGCCCCCTTCTGGCTAACCCCTGACGAGCGTTATGCGCTACTGAAAGAGCTGATGCAGCCCATTAGCCCTGATCGGCAATCCGGCAGATAAACACCTTGCGACATAATTCAGGCTGGCATTCGTCACCGTAATCCGTACCATACACGCCAGATTATCGTCCTGGCTGCCACAGATTATTGCTACAATCCGTCGTGAATCCCGATGTTTGTCAGTTTCCCTGACGCTGGTTGCCATTTACAAACGACCCGAGCCATCATTAAATGTCGCAAAATCAAGATATTAGCAAGAAAGAACAGTACAACATTAACAAATTGCAAAAGCGTCTGCGTCGTAACGTGGGCGAAGCCATTGCTGACTTCAATATGATTGAGGAAGGCGATCGCATTATGGTTTGCCTCTCTGGCGGCAAAGACAGCTACACGATGCTGGAAATTTTGCGCAATTTACAACAAAGCGCCCCGGTTAACTTCAGCCTGATTGCCGTTAACCTTGACCAGAAGCAGCCTGGCTTCCCGGAGCATATTCTCCCGGCCTATCTTGACGAGCTGGGTGTCGAATACAAAATTGTTGAAGAGAACACCTACGGCATCGTTAAAGAGAAAATTCCAGAAGGTAAAACCACCTGTTCTCTTTGCTCTCGCCTGCGTCGCGGCATCCTTTACCGTACAGCGACAGAACTGGGCGCGACCAAAATCGCCCTCGGTCACCATCGTGACGACATCCTGCAGACGCTGTTCCTGAACATGTTCTACGGCGGCAAAATGAAAGGCATGCCACCGAAGCTGATGAGCGACGATGGCAAGCATATTGTTATCCGTCCACTGGCTTACTGCCGTGAAAAAGACATTGAGCGTTTCGCCGAAGCAAAAGCGTTCCCGATCATTCCGTGCAACCTCTGTGGTTCACAGCCAAACCTGCAACGTCAGGTCATCGGCGATATGCTGCGTGACTGGGACAAACGTTATCCTGGCCGCATCGAAACGATGTTCAGCGCGATGCAGAACGTTGTCCCTTCTCACCTCTGCGACACCGAAATGTTCGACTTCAAAGGCCTGACTCACGGCGCTGAAGTCGTAAACGGTGGCGACCTGGCGTTTGACCGGGAAGACATTCCGCTGCAGCCAGCAGGCTGGCAGCCAGAGGACGAGGATACCGACATTCTCGCCAATCGGCTCGATATCCTCGAAATCAAATGACGCGAAGCCCTCCGAATGGATAACACCGATCGGTTAAGCAGAATGATCGGTTGAACGATCCGGCGGGTAGACGACAATAGCCTCATCAATTTTCTGATGGGGCTTTTTTATGCTTTCTTCCTGGCTCGACGATACCCAAACCTGGGCCGAACCCG
>NZ_JBOFIN010000060.1:0-42027 GCF_051650185.1 Scandinavium sp. | reverse complement strand
GTTGATGAGAGCTTTGTTGTAGGTGGGCCAGTTGGTAATTTTGAACTTTTGCTTTGCCACGGAACGGTCTTCGTTATCGGGAGGATGCGTGATCTGATCCTTCAACTCAGCAAAAGTTCGATTTATTCAACAAAGCCGGCGAGGATAAAAAAGGTGCCGTATTTATCCCAGAATAGCGCGAAGTTGAACGGCTTTTTCTCCTGCGCGTCGCCCTTCATTCTTGTGGTAATGCCCATGCCATAATCTCCTCTTCGCTCATGTCGTCGCGATTGGTCAGGATTTGCGTCAGTCGCCCTTCGCAGAACACGGCGATGCGGTCGCAGACGGCGAGTATTTCGGGAAGTTCGGACGACACCATCAGGATGACTTTTCCGTCATCGGCCAACTGGCGCATCACTTTGTAGATCTCGGCTTTCGCGCCGACGTCGATGCCGCGAGTCGGTTCGTCAAAAATGATCACCTCCGGGTTGCAACACAGCCATTTGGAAATCAGCACCTTTTGCTGATTGCCGCCGGAAAGCTCGGTGATGTTCTGATCGACGCTATGGCATTTGAGCGCCAGCAGCTGGCGCTGCGACTCGGCGGTTTTGCGCTCTTCGCTTTCGGTCAGCAGCCCCATCGCGCCTTTAAAACCGCCCTGTTTCAGACTGCGGCTTACCGCCATGTTCTGGGCGATGGAAAAGTTGGGGAAAAAGCCGTTATCGCGGCGGCTTTCGGTGATATAGCCCATGCCCTTTTTCAACGCGTCCAGCGGGGAGCGCGGGGAGATAACCTTGCCGTTGAGGCAAATTTCGCCGCTGGCGCGTTTATCCACGCCAAACAGGCAGTCCATCAGTTCGGTGCGCCCACTGCCGACCAGCCCGGCAAAACCGAGGATCTCGCCACGATTGACGCTGAACGAGATATCGCGAACTTTTTTGCGATCGCGGCTGCTGACGTTTTTCACTTCAAAAACAGTGTCGCGTTCAACGTTGCCGGTGCTGGCCTTCATGGCGTTGAAGCGGCTTTGCAGCTCGCGACCGACCATAAGGCGCACAATGTCATCGTTGGTGACATCGCTGACGTTGCCGCTGCACACGCTGCTGCCGTCTTTCATCACCGTGTAGCGGTCACAGATGCGGCGGATTTCGGCGAGCTTATGCGAGATATAAACAATCGCCGTGCCCTCTTTACGCAGCTGGTTCATGATTAAAAAGAGATAATCCACTTCCTTATTGGTTAAGGAGGAGGTGGGCTCATCCATAATAATCACTTTGGCATCAAGCATTAACGTTTTGGCAATTTCCAGCATTTGCTTGTGGCTGATCGATAAATTGCCAACCTTTTCGTCCAGACTGACTTTTAAACCCACGCGCAATAACATCATGGCGGCACGGACGCGCATCTCTTTCCAGTCAATCACATTTAAGCCAAAGACTTTTTTCGTGGCATGTCGTCCAATATAGAGATTTTCCAGCACCGTTAATTCGTCGATGACGCTGAGTTCCTGATAAATAATGCCAATACCTAATTTCGCCGCCAGCTTATGATCAAGTTTGTCGTAGCGAATATCATTAATAATAATGGTGCCTTTGGTCGGCTCATGAATACCCGACAACACTTTCATTAACGTTGATTTACCGGCACCGTTTTCCCCAAGCAGGGCGTGAATTTCGCCAGGGAATACAGTTAAATCAACAGATTTTAAGGCGTGAACCGGACCAAAGGATTTGCCGATCCCCGCCATGGAAATATAGGGCGTGAGCATAGCTGGACCTCATATTGAACTAACACCCTCTCCCTAACCCTCTCCCTGAGGGAGAGGGAACCGCGTGGTGCGATTTTTGATTTTCTCCCTCTCCCTGTGGGAGAGGGCCGGGGAGAGGGCATCAGGCCGCACGGAAATTACTTCGTCACCAGCACCGAATCCACCAGCTTAAACTCCGGCGCTTTATCCTGCGGGATAACCTTGCCGGTTTTCGCTGCATCCACCAGCAGCTTCAGGCCTGTGGCGCCAATGTCTGCCGGGTTTTGCGCGACCGTGGCGGTCATTTGCCCGGCTTCTACCATTTTGCGGGCTTCCGGAATGCCGTCGGTGCCAACCACCAGCACTTTGCCGGTTTTACCTGCGTTGGCGACCGCCTGCGACACGCCCATCGCCATGGTGTCATTGGCGCAGTAGAAGGCTTTCAGGTTCGGGTTGCGCTGCAACACGTTTGTGGCGACATCCAGCGCTTTAATGCGATCCCAGTCTGCGGGCTGGCTGGCCACCAGTTTGATTTGGCTGGCTTTTTTGAAGGCTTCCGTCGCGCCATTGCGACGCGCTTCACCGGATGCATTGCCCGCTTTCCCTTCAATAATCGCCACTTCCCCGCCCTGTGCGCCGAGTTTATCGATAATGAAGTCTGCGCCCTTCGCGCCAACCGCCACGTTATCGGTGGTAACAAAAGCTTCCACGTTGCCGCCGGCTTTTTTCAGGTTATCCATATCGATTTTTTCATCGAGGTTCACCAGATAAATATTTTTCTTCCATGCGCGAGCCACCGGCATCACCAGGTTAACGGAAGAGAGCGGGGCAAACGCAATGCCCTTGTAATTCTTATTGCTTAAGTCTTCAAACAGCTGAAGCTGTGACTGGAAATCCCCTTCCGAGGGCGAAGCGAATACATCGACGCTGACGCCCAGCGTTTTGGCTTCTTCTTCAATCCCTTTTTTCATATCCACCCAAAACGGATTGGATAATGTTTTTAAAACCACTGCGTAATCGGCGGCTGCAAAGGCACTGGTGGATAACATCATGCCCACAGCAGCACCGCTGAAGAATTTCAGGTATTTATTCATAGCAATAATCTCAATATAGGGTAGGGGTAGCCGTTCCCTTTAAAAAGAACGGCTTGTTGTTATTTCAGGGCTCCTGGTGAAAAGAAATCCACAATGGCACCCGTTTTTTGCATATTTAACGTAGCCTGTTCAATATTTTGCTGTGCGACGGAAACAAATAAGGCATCTAATAATGTTAATTGTAATATACGCGCGGAGGCGTTTCGCCCTAATAAAGGGGTCTCTGGTGCTGGCGAACAAATAATAAAATCAGCAAGCCGGGCAATCGGTGAATGGTAGCTGTGGGTGATGCAAATAATTTTTGCGCCATTCTTTTTCGCTAACTCGACCGCGGCTTTTAAATCGCTGGTGCGCCCGGAGTGGGAAACCACCAGCACCACATCGCCCTCCTTTAACAAAGAGGCAGACATCATCATGATGTGCGCGTCCTGATAGGCCTGGCAGCGCACGCCGATCCGCAGGAATTTGTGCTGGATGTCCGCACAGATAGCGTTTGAGCCTCCGACACCGTACAGATCGCGCTGTCTGGCCTGAGCAAAAAAGCGGGCCGCGCGGTGGATCTCGTCGACATTGACGATCGACTGACCCTCCATAATGGTCCGCAGGGTGATGTTAAACACCTTGTTAACCACGTCCTCCGGCGCTTCATCAAACGCGAGCTCGGTGGGGAGCACCTGTTCCGATTGTGAGAAGTAATCCACCAGGGCGCTACGCAGGTTACGAAAACCGCTAAATCCAAGCAATTTGGACACCTTCACGATCATCGCTTCCGACACCATCAGGGCCTCGGCAACATCTTTGATCGCCGGGGCATCGCTCAGATTGCCGGGCTTCAGTAACCAGTCAACGATACGGCTTTCGTTCTCCGTCATCCCTTCCTGCTTCATGCGAAGCCAGGGGGCGAGGCCAATGCCGTTCGGCAGGGGTGCATCATTTTCTGACTGACTCATCACGCTCTCTTGTCCTTGAAGTGAAGACGCTACTATATCACCACAGTCTGGACAGAAAATATGCTGACAACTTCACAGTATTTATAAATTCATAAAGTTTTATGTTTTGTGAAGTTGGCCGTGTGTGGGTTTTTATAAAAGACGTTTAAAATCATGTTTATATAAATATTCTTGGTGAGTTGAATTAACGTGGCAGTTCCGCTATTGCTAAAAAATCACATTGCTCTGTAAAGCTGAACGGTGTAGAAGTGAGCACGAACCCGGCATCTTTGCCGATAAAGTGGGCAGTGAACCGGTCTTAAATCACGAAAGTTGTCGGGTTCGTAAAGTTAACAGCTAACACGAGGCGGATATGAAGAAAGTGGCATTCGGATGCGATCACGTCGGGTTTTTGATGAAGGCCGATATCATCGCGCATCTACAGGATCGGGGCATTGAGGTCGTGGACAAAGGCGCATGGTCAACGGAGAGAACCGACTATCCGCTGTATGCCAGCGCAGTGGCTGAGGCGGTTGTCGCGGGGGTAGTGGACGGTGGACTCCTGATTTGCGGCACGGGCGTAGGCATTTCCATTACCGCCAACAAGTTTCCGGGGATCCGCGCCGTGGTGTGCAGTGAACCCTACTCAGCGCAGCTTTCACGCCTGCATAACAACACTAACGTGCTGGCCTTTGGTTCGCGGGTGGTGGGACTGGAGCTGGCGAAAATGATTGTGGATGCCTGGCTGAGTGCCGATTTCGAAGGTGGCCGTCATCAGCATCGGGTGGAGGCGATTGCCGCCATTGAGCAGCGGCGTAATTGAGATTCCTCCGCTACCCGCCCATTCCTGCGTTGATTACGCTCAGGTCAGTCCAACCCAGAGACTGACCTGATGAAACGAACAACCCTTGCTCTGCTGATTTGCACTCTGCCTTTGATGAGCCAGATGGCCCGCGCAGATATTATCGATGATGCTATCGGCAACATTCAGCAGGCGATCAGCGACGCCTATAAGCCAAACAGCGACCACGTTTACCACGACGATCGGGATGACAGCGATAATGCAGATGACAATCGCCAGCAGGACACAACCCGCAGTCGTCAGTATGACGATCGCTATCGCCAGCTTGAAGATCGCCACCATCAGCTCGATGACCGCCAGCGTCAGCTGGACCAGGAACGCCGCCAGCTTGATGATGAAGAACGTCGGTTGCAGGATGAGTATGACCGCTAGCCCCACCAACGGCTGAGCGACATTCCATGTTTCGGCTGCAATCTTCGGTTCAAATAAGAGGCGAACAGCGCCGTTAGCATGGTGGCGAGCAGGTTAATGATCACCATGGCGGCTAACAACGTCAGACAAACGCTGGCGGTCATGCCATGCCACTGCCCCAAAGCGACAAGGTGCGTATATTTCATCAACCACTGAGTGTGCGTGGCGGAATAAAATAAGGTCATAAAAAAGACAGGTAAAGATAGTGGTATTATTAGCACTGTAATAATCATCCTGTTCACTTCTCCCTATGCAATTCATCTGTGAAGAAAGCTCTCTCTTCTGACTATTTCATACTTACTTATTATTGTCTTGATGAGTTTCTCTTGTTGTCGATTTAATTTGTAGTCGAGAGTTACTTCAATTAATTGAAATTAACTTTTAATAAAACTGAAAATTAAAAATAAACTAATTGTGATATTTACTTTAAATTTTGGTGATACTTTGAGGGAGGTTCCTGGCTAATGTTGAATTGCAGCGCGATAAAACTGCTTGTTTAAAGCATTATTTTCGTTATCAGCCACACAGCTTAATGAAGGGAAAAGACCATGATCAACAAAGCAATTATCTTTACCGTGTTAATGGCCGCCAGTGCTGGAGCGTTGGCGGCAACCGAGATTCGCGATTCTCAAATGTCCGGGATGAAAGAGAAACTGGGCAATGTCTCTGTAAACGTGAAAAGTGGAACCTTTGAAGAGGCGATGGCTGCACTCAGTAAAGAAGCCGATGCAAAAGGTGCCGGGTATTATCATATTACATCATTAGAGCGTACCGGGATGAGCTCCGACATCAGGGCCACAGCGGTTATTTATAAATAAAAAATACATGCTTTCCGTGCCTGGTATTGTTGGCCGTAGCTTTCTCCGTGAGCGAGGTTACGGCCCTTTTTTAAGGATGAGTTGATGTCAAAGTTTACGTTCACAGCTGCGCTATTGTCGGCTGCGTGTTTTTCACCCCTGGCGAATGCCAGTCATCATTTTGAATCCGCTCAGGCCATCAAAATCCCCTCCCTTAATCAGCTTGATAATTTTATTTTCCCCGCCAAAACGCCCGGTTATACAGCCATTGTGATGACGGTCAATCATTCTCCAAAATCAGGGGACGGCGGCGTTTTTAATCCGGATGCGCTCTACAATATTCATATTGCTGAATCGGCTGATTTTAAAAAGGGAAAAACCTTTACCTTTAAATTCGAAGCGAATGGCAATGTCACTGCTTTTCAGGAAGCGACGGCTGACACTGCGGTAGGGCAAACGGGTGATGTCCTCGGTCATGCCCCGGCCAACAGTACGGTGACGTTGAACCAGGGGATCAAGCTCTGGACAGGTGCCGCGCAAGATCCGTTTGTCGGGAATTCGCCGGGTCTCCATCGTTTTCGCACTCAGTTAGCAGAGGGAAAATACGATCCGGGTCTGTGGCGTTCAACGCAGGGCAAAAACATTTTTGCAGCCCGAAACTGTGGGGCGATTGTGCTGGAAGTGCCTGATTCGCTGCTGGCAGAGAAAATGAGTGTTTACATGACCACGGATTTTCACAGCAATGATGCCTGGAAACAGGTGCAGTATTCCGCCAACCCGCTCTTCTCCCACATCATGCTTTTCGAGAACGAAGCGCTCAAACGTGAGCATGATGAAAGCCGCCCGCAGAACAGCGATGACATGAAAAACTTCGTCTCTGCCCGTACCGCTCGCGCCAGTGCCTTCGCTCATTCGCAGCCTGATCCCTTTGCCTATGGCGATAAAGTCGCGAACCAGTTGGTGCCTGATGTGCTGACTTACCACGTTGGCGAACCTGCGGTGTTCACAGCGGATAAACGTAACGGGCGCAGTCTGGATGATGATGCGATGAGCGCCATGCTCAGCCTGCTGATTGGGCGTCAAACCGATCAGGCGGTGGCGAACCCGAAACGCTACAGCGACGATTTCCCCTACGTTATTCCCGCGACCCTGAAATGAAGGCTCTGAAACAGGCTGTTGTGGCGCTGGCACTGCTTGCTTGCGGTATCCGTGCTGCACAGGCCCATGAGTTTTGGCTCATTCCGCATGACGCGCAAAGCCACACCGGTGCACAGGTTCTGTTTGAGCTTCGTATCGGCAGCGGCCTGCCGGGTAAACGCTCGGTGCGAATCCCCGGTCTGGTAGCCGATTTCACGGCGACGGATGCGAACGGGACTTATGCCGTCAGCGGACATGATAACTCGCTGGTGCTCGGTCATTTAAGATCGCGTACGGCGGGCGCCACCCTCGCAGCGCTGCAAACTCATCAGGCGCAAATCACGCTGTCTGCCACTGAATTTGAGGCATACCTGCAGGAAGAAGGGCTCGAAAAAATTCTCCTCCAGCGCCGTGAAGCAGGGGATTCCGCACAGCCTGCCAGCGAACTTTACTCCCGCTGCGCGAAAAGCATTGTGCTGGTGGATGGCAAAAGCGAGGGGTTCGATAAAACTCTGGGGCTGCCGCTGGAGCTTATCCCGCTGACGGAACCGCTTCACTACCAGAGCGGAGAAGCCTACCGCTTGCGACTTATTCGTGACGGTAAACCTCTGGCAGGAACTCAGGTGAAAGCGCTGCTTAAAGGTTATTTCCTGAAAGCCAGAACCGATGAAAAAGGTGAGGTGACGTTTACGCTGCCGGGGCCTGGCGTCTGGTTGTTCAGCGCTGAAGATATGGTGCCTTCCCAAAACCCGGATGCGGAATGGGAAAGCGTATGGGCTTCGGTCACCCTGGATGTTGGGGAAAAGGAGGCATTATGAGCATCAGGCGTTTCGCAGGGGCTCTAAGCCTGCTGATGTTGCCCACAATGTCATGGGCGCATGCGGGCAGCAGCGCCGGGTGGTTGCACCCCTTAAGCGGGATCGATCATCTGTTGGCGATGATTGCAGTTGGCGTGTGGAGTGTACAACTGGGTGGTCGGGCGGTGTGGATCGTGCCCGGTGCGTTTGTGGTTTTTATGTTCTTCGGTGGCGTCATAGGGTTTGAGCATATCGAATTACCTTTAACCGAAGTGGGCGTGGCGCTGTCTGTGGTGTTATTAGGGTTGGCCATTGCTTTTCATCAGCGGCTTCCCGTTTGGCTGGCTGCGGCCGCAACGGCGCTGTTTGGCATCTTCCATGGCTATGCCCACGGCTATGAAATGCCGCTGATGCAAAACAAACTTATCTACACCACAGGATTTTTGGCAACGACCGCCACCCTGCATCTGGTGGGCGCTTTCGGCGCGCACTTTATCCAAAAAATCCAGCGCGGAAAAGGCCTGTTGCAATTGTCTGGCGCAGCGTCGGCGCTGTGCGGTATCTGGCTGTTTTTCAACGCGTTATAACAACAAAAAGGTGAGGCAATGACACAACATAACGATACTGTGCAGTTTGGCGATGTCGCCATTCGTATTCTGAGTAACAGCGATGAGATGACGGTTTCTGAACTCGATATTCCGGCGGGTGCGGTAGCGAGTGTGCATCATCACCCGCATGAAGAAGTGAATTATGTGGTCAGCGGAGTGCTGGATTTTATGTGCGATGGCGAAGTAACGACACTGCATCCGGGGCAGGCGATTCGCATTCCACCTGGCCTGCCACACAACATTACCTGCCACAAAGAGGCGCCAGGCAAAGTGCTGAGTGTATGGACGCCTTCACGCAAAGATTTGATCGCTAAACTGGGGTAATGCCCTGCCGCGCCCGGCCATCGTCGGGCGCTACTCCACCACAATCTCCATGCCATCAAATCCGGCCTCAAATCCTTCTGGTAACACATTATCCATCAGCCACTCGTCAAACTGATGGCTGATATGCGTCAGCACCACGCGCGGGCAGCGGATGATCTCATTCAGCGCTATCACGGTATTGAGATCGCAGTGATTACGCGGCGTCTGTGGGCGAGGTTCATGGCTGCAATCGATGATCATCACCTGAGGGTGGTTGTTGAGCAGGAATTTGAGCGTCTTTTCCGGCAGCCCGGCGGTATCGGAGAGCCACGCCACGCGGCTGTGGGCGGATTCCAGCAGGTAGCCAAACGTCAGTTTTGAATGCGTGAGCGGCAGCGGGGTGACCTGCATTCCCTGAAGCTCAAACACCACAAACGGTTCAACGGTGTGGCTGAAATCCAGTATGCCGGGATGCCTGAACAAATCGTCGCAGCCCTCTTCATCCGGTGGGCCGTAAACCGGGATTTTGTCCCCAACGCCCCAACGCAGCGGGAACAGGCCCTGTACGTGATCCATATGATAATGCGTCAGCAAAAACTGACGGAAGCTGCCCGCAGGATGGTGATCCATCAAATCAGGAAGGCCTGCATCCAGCAGCGTCACCGCATTGTTATAGCGAACTTCGGCGCTACAGGGGCGACGACGATAACCTGGATTCAGGCGCGCGCGCTGGCAGGCGACGCATTCGCAGCCGAAGGCCGGAACGAGCTGTGCGCCGCCGGTGCCGGTCAGACGGAGGGAGAGGGACATGGTTTATCCTCGCAGAAAATGCCGGGTGGCGCTTCGCTGACCCGGCCTACAACATCGTAGGCCCGGCAAACAACGTGCCGCCGGGCATGATGCTCACAACGTTTTCTTAAACCGGAAGTGGCTTTGCTGATACCCTTCGCGCAGATAAAAACGGTGCGCGTCGGTGCGCACTTTGCCGCTGGAAAGCTCTATCAGGCTCGCACCCTGTTCGCGTGCTTCCTCTTCGGCCCATTCCAGCAGCACTTTGCCGATATTCAGCCCGCGTACCTGCGGCAAAATCACCAGTTCCTGAATCTCCCCAATCCAGCAGTTCAGGTTGAGCGGGAACATGATTTGCATCCCAATCATCCCTACGACTTCGCCGTTTCGCAGCGCTAACTGGTAGCGCTGATTTGGGTTCTTGAGGTTCGCAGCGAAGCCCGCTGCGAAGGCTTGCCTGTCGTGGGTTTTCTGCTTTAGCTCGCAAATCAGGCCGTAAACGGCTTCGGTGTCATCGAGTGTGGCGCGGCGAAGTTCACAGGGCATGCTGGCTCTCTTTTTGGTTTCCATGGGTACGAATCAGGTGCAAAAACGTCTCCACAGACTGTAGCAGACTGCCGTCGTTATTCAGCGTTAAACAGTCCGTCGGCGTGTAGCGTGCCGCTCTGTCCAGACGCTGAGCAATCTCTTTCTGAGTCTCTCTGCCACGCTGTTCCAGGCGGCTTCGTAACACGTCGGGCGACACCTGCAAGCAGATGGGGAGCAGCGCCTCGGCATAGCGCGCTTTGGTTTGGGCCAGATGCGCTCGCGAGCCGTTCACCACCACGTCAAACCCGGCATGCAGCCAGACGTCAATTTCAATGCCGACGCCGTAATAGAGATTATTCGCATGCCAGCTCAGGGCGAAAAGCTGGCGCTCGGCGCGGGTAAAAAACTCGTGTTCGCTCAGCGCAATATGGTTTTCACTCCCGGCGTTGGCCGGGCGGGTGATATAGCGATGAGCCACTAACATCCGCGCTTCTTCCCGCTGGCGCAGCGCCGCCAGCAGGCTGTCTTTTCCGGACCCGGAAGGGCCGACCAACCAGATGAGCTTTCCTGTCATTAAAAGACCCTCTTGCCCTGACGCCAGACATGATCGATGTGGACGTTTTCGCCTTTGCGATGCACCAGAACGAGGTCGGCGCGTTTACCTTCGGCAAGTGTGCCGCGATCGTCCAGATTCAACGCGCGAGCCGGATTGCGCGTCACAAGAGCCACCGCCTGCGGCAATGTGAAGCTGTTGCGGCTGTCATCGGCGATGCGGAATGCCGCATCTAACAGGCTTGCCGGGTAATAGTCAGAGGAAAGGATATCGAGCAGGCCGCGAGAGGCCAGTTCATGCGCCGCCACGTTGCCGGAATGTGAGCCGCCGCGCACAATGTTTGGTGCGCCCATCAGCACGTTCATGCCGTGCTTGCGGGAAGACTCCGCCGCTTCGAACGTGGTGGGGAATTCAGCAATAACGCTGCCGATGTGATGCGATTCGACGACATGATCGTGTGTCGCATCATCATGGCTTGCCAGGGCAATGCTACGCGCACGGCAGAGCTCTGAAATCGCCATCCGATTCGGGTGTGACCACTCTTCCGCCAGCGCAATTTGCTCGGCTTCAAAGCGCTCCATCTGATCGTTGGTCAGATGGTATTTGCCCTGATAGTACTCGCGGTATTTGGAGCGGTCGGCGTACTGGCGCTGGCCCGGCGAATGATCCATCAGCGACACCAGCGACACCAGTTCACGGTCAACGAGCTTTTCAAACAGCGGCAGGGTGGTGAAATGGGGCAGTTCGCAGCGCAAATGCAGGTGGTGCTCGGCGCGGTTAAGGCCGCGTTTCTGCGTCTCTTCCACGGCGTTGATCATCTTTTCCAGGTTTTCGAGGCGGTCGCCGCCGTCACGCACATCGCCAATCGCCACCGCATCCAGCACGGTAGTAATCCCGCTCGCGACCATCAGCGCGTCGTGGCTGCTCATCGCGGAATGCGCGGGCCAGTCCACTTTCGGGCGCGGGGTGAAGAATTTATCCAGATTATCAGTGTGCAGCTCGATAAGCCCCGGCAGCAGCCAGCCGCCTTCACCGTCCATCGCCTGCGGATTCTGGCTTTGAGTTTCTGCGAAGGTACGGATCACGCCATCCTGAATGTCGATGGAGCCATGAACCACTTCGTTTTCCAGCACTAACTTCACGTTGTTGATAATCATGCTGCGGCTCCCATCGGGTGCAGACGGTCGGCGACAATATTACGCACCGCTTCATCATGGAAAATGCCCACAATCGCCGCGCCGCGCGCTTTGGCTTCGGCGATCAGTTCCACCACGGCAGCGCTGTTTTTCTCATCCAGCGAGGCGGTAGGTTCATCGAGCAGCAGAATGGGGTAGTCGACAATAAAGCCGCGAGCGATGTTCACGCGCTGCTGTTCGCCGCCGGAGAACGTTGACGGGGCCAGGTTCCACAGGCGCTCCGGTACATTGAGGCGTGTCAGCAGGCTGGCTGCTTTGGCATAGCATTCGTCGCGCGGTACGCCGAGATCCAGCAGCGGTTGCATCACCACGTCGAGGGCAGAGATGCGCGGGATCACTCGCAGGAACTGGCTAACCCAGCCGATAGTGCTTTTACGGACCTCCAGCACTTTACGCGCCGGAGCCGTGACCAAATCGACCCATTCGTCGCCATGCTTGATGTGAATATGGCCCGCGTCGGGCAAATAGTTAGCGTACAGCGAACGCAGCAGCGTGGATTTTCCGCTACCGGAATGGCCGTGCAGCACCACGCATTCACCGGCTTCGACGGTCAGTTCCGCTTTGTATAACACCGGCAAATGGATGCCGTTTTGATGATGCAGGACGAAGGTTTTACTCAGGTTTTCAACGCGAATCATGTTGGCCTCTTGGTTCGGGTTGCCGGGTGGCGGCTGCGCCTTACCCGGCCTACAACGGCATGCATTCGTAGGCCGGGTAAGCGAAGCGCCACCCGGCACGAAGTCAGTTCTGCAAGACGGACGACACCAGCAACTGGGTATACGGATGAAGCGGATCGTCGAGCACGCGGTCGGTTAACCCACTTTCCACCACCTGTCCTTCTTTCATCACCATCAGGCGGTCAGCCAGCAGGCGTGCAACGCCTAAATCATGGGTGACAATCACCACCGCCAGATCCAGTTCCACCACCAGGCCTCTGAGCAGGTCGAGCAGACGCGCCTGAACGGACACGTCCAGCCCGCCCGTGGGCTCATCCATAAACACCAGCTTCGGGTGCGTGACCAGATTGCGGGCGATTTGCAGACGCTGCTGCATGCCGCCGGAAAACGTGGTCGGCAGTTCGTCGATGCGTGACGGCGGAATTTCCACGGCTTCCAGCCACTGCTGCGCTGTCTCGCGGATGTTGCCGTAGTGACGTGCACCGGTTGCCATCAGGCGTTCGCCAATGTTGCCTCCTGCGGAAACCTGACGACGCAGGCCGTCCATCGGATGCTGATGCACCACGCCCCATTCGGTGCGCAGCAGGCGACGGCGTTCGCCTTCGCTCATCGCATACAGCGATTTATCTTCGTAAACCACTTCACCCTGCTGCGGCGCAAGGCGGGCAGAAATGGCTTTCAGCAGCGTGGTTTTGCCGGAACCGGATTCGCCGACAATCCCCAGTACTTCGCCCGGCCACAGCTCAAACGACACGTCGGTAAAGCCTTTGCCTGGTGCATAAAGGTGGGTCAGGTTACTGACCGAAAGTAACGGCTGATTCATTGGCTGAGTGCCTCGCTCTGTTGGCGGCAGTAATCGGTATCGGAGCAGACAAACATCCGTTTGCCGGTGTCATCGAGCACCACCTCGTCGAGATAGCTGTGGCGCGAACCGCAGATGGCGCAAGGCTCATCCCACGCCTGCACGGTGAACGGGTGGTCGTCGAAATCGAGGCTTTCCACTTTGGTGTACGGCGGCACGGCGTAGATGCGCTTTTCACGCCCGGCGCCAAACAGTTGAAGCGCGGGCATCTGGTCCATTTTCGGGTTATCGAATTTCGGGATTGGCGACGGGTCCATCACGTAGCGATCGTTCACTTTCACCGGATAGGCGTAGGTGGTGGCGATATGGCCGAAGCGGGCGATATCCTCGTACAGCTTCACCTGCATCACGCCGTACTCCTCCAGCGCGTGCATGGTGCGGGTTTCGGTTTCACGCGGCTCGATAAAACGCAGCGGCTCCGGGATGGGCACCTGGAAAATAAGGATCTGATCCTCAACAAGCGGCGTTTCCGGAATGCGGTGGCGAGTCTGGATAAGCGTCGCGTCTTCGGTGCGCTCGGTGGTGTTGACGCCGGTCACACGTTTGAAGAGGTTGCGAATCGACACAGCGTTGGTGGTGTCATCTGCGCCCTGGTCGATCACTTTCAGCACGTCCGCTTCGCCAATCACGCTGGCCGTCAGCTGAATGCCGCCCGTTCCCCAGCCATAGGGCATTGGCATTTCGCGGCCGCCAAATGGCACCTGGTAGCCAGGAAGGGCGACGGCTTTGAGAATGGCGCGGCGGATCATGCGCTTGGTCTGTTCGTCGAGGTAAGCGAAGTTATAGCCGGAGAGGTTAGCCACGGTTGTGCTCCTGTTGCAGGCGTTTGAGCAGTTCCAGTTCGGCCTGGAAATCGACGTAGTGAGGCAGTTTGAGGTGTGAGACAAAACCTGCGGCTTCGACGTTATCGGCATGCGCCAGCACGAACTCTTCGTCCTGTGCCGGGCCAGCGAGGTGTTCGTCGTAGTCGGGAGCCTGAAGCGCTCTGTCCATCAGCGCCATCGCCATCGCTTTGCGCTCGCTTAGGCCAAACACCAGGCCATAGCCGCGCGTGAAGTGCGGGGCTTCCTCTTCCGGCGCAACGAAGCCGTTCACCATTTCACATTCCGTCATCAGCAGCTCGCCGACGTTTACCGCAAACCCCAGCTCTTCCGGCACGATTTCTATGTCGATATAGCCGCTGCGAATTTCACCGGCGAACGGGTGGTTGCGCCCGTAGCCACGCTGCGTGGAGTAGGCCAGCGCCAGCAAATAACCTTCGTCACCGCGCATCAGCTGCTGTAAGCGGGAAGCACGAGAGCACGGGTAAACCGGCGGCGTGCGGGTGATGTCGTCCGGCGTTTCGCCTGCGTCTTCTTCCGCTTTCGCCAGCCCCTGTTTGCTCAACAGGCTGAAGACGTGTGGGGAAGCGGCGGGCTGTTCATCACTGGTGCGTAATTCAGGTGTTTCACCGTTTGCCAGCAGCGTGAAGTCCAGCAGGCGATGGGTGTAGTCATAGGTGGGGCCAAGCAGTTGACCGCCTGGCACATCTTTGTAGACCGCTGAAATTCGGCGCTCTAAGCGCATCTCTGCGGTATTGAGAGGTTCGCTGACCGCCAGTTTTGCCAGCGTAGTGCGATAGGCGCGCAGCAGGAAGATGGCTTCAACGTTGTCGCCGCTTGCCTGCTTCAAAGCCAGCGCTGCGAGTTCGCGATCGGCGATGCCGCCTTCGGTCATCACGCGATCCACCGCCAGATTGAGCTGCTGCTCGATTTGCGCGACGCTCAGCTCAGCAAGCGTTGGGTCGCCGCGACGTTTGCTCTCCTGCAGGGCGTGGGCGGCTTCAATCGCCTTTTCGCCCCCTTTAACGGCAACGTACATCAGCACACCTCCACGTGGGTTGTGCGCGGGATAGCCAGCAGGCGATCGCCGCAGGTCAGGATCAGGTCAACGCCCAGCGGGAACGGGTGCGGGCGTTCGGTCAGTTCATGCAGAATGCATTCCGGCAGCTGAGGCGCAATCATTCGCTCTTCGTTAATGCCCGCGCCAGTCAGACGCAGCATGCGTCCACCGCTCAGGCTGCTGAGCTGCACAATCAGCGTCGCGCTGGTTTCTGGCGCTACGGCGCTTCCCGCCGACAGCGCATTGAGCTGCTCCGCGCTGATGCTGGCGTCAGTGACCGCAAACAGCGCCTGCTGCGGCCTCTCGACCAGCGGCGCATTGGTATGAAAACGCAGGTTTTGCCGGGCGATATCGTTGTCGACAGAAGCGGACAGCCAGACCGGCGTGTCGTTGTCAGCCAGCGTCAGCAGCACGCTGGTGGTGGCAGGGGTCAGAGGCTGCCAGCCGTGCTTATGCTGCTGCATCGAGACAATCACGCCTGGCTCGCTCATGGCTTTCAGCAGACGACGGAAACTGTGTTGGGCATCCTGCACCGGAAGAGGGAAAGCAGTTTGTAGGGTCATGCGTTGTCTCCACGCACTAAGGTAAAGAAGTCCACCCGGCTGGTGTTCACTTCGGCGTGACGGGCGGCAATGCGCGCCGCGCGCTCGGCTTCCAGCGGGGCAATCAGGGTTTCCATTAAGGTCTGAAAGTGGTCAGGGGTTTGCAGCAGGGCGTCGATCACGGCGCAGCGTTCGGCGTGAGCTTTATCGCGCCCCAGCACCCAGCTGTAACCCAGCGTACCGTCCTGCAAGCGAATGGCCGCGCGGGTCAGCGTGGCATCTCCCGCAAAGAAACGAGCGCCGGTTGCGCCCATGCGGGCCTGGATTTGCACCAGCCCGCTTTCGGGGGCGCGGAGCGTTTCGTAGTCAGGCATGAGCTTCAGAGCCTGCATTCGGGCGTTCAACTGCGCGGGGTCACTGTGGGTCAGGGCGGCGATCCAGCGCTGACGGGTAGCGGTATCGAAAGGCATTCAGTGCTCCATGGTGAATTCAATCATGTCGGCGCGGGTCAGGCTGACGGAGTACTCCGCCGCGTTGACCTGGCCTTCACGATGGTTCAGGGTGCGCACGCAAAGCAGCGGCGCCATATTGGGGATTTCGAGAACGTTGCTCTCTTTCGCCTGAGCGCGACGAGCGCTGATCCGGGTTTGTGTCCGGGTCAGCGTGAGGGTCAGCTCATCGCGCAGAAAATCGTGCAGCGAACCGCTGTTAAACCGTTGCAGGGCTGGCCAGAAACTCATGTCGGCGAAGTAGTGGTCGATCAGACACAGCGCCACACCATTCACCCGACGCAGGGTGCGCAAGTGGATAACGTTGTCGCCTTCCTGAACGCCCAGCGCGTCCGCCACGTGGCTGGAAGCCGGTCGCAGAACAGACAGCAGTTTTTCGCTGGTAGGGTGGCTCCCCTGATCGAGCAGATTCTGGCTGAAGCGCGCCTGAGCGTTGAGCGGGTAATCAAAAGGACGCATCAGCACCAGCACGCCAATCCCCTGACGACGCTGGACCCACCCTTTTTCCACCAGTTGATCGATAGCGCGGCGCAGCGTGTGGCGGTTGACTTCAAAGCGTGCCGCCAGCTGGTGTTCGGCAGGCAAATAATCCCCGCAGCGATACTGACTGCGCAGCTCCTGTTCGAGCTTCGCGGCAATCTCCTCATAGCGAGTCGGATAACTGGTCGGATGTCTGGACAGGTGGATCATAAGCAGGTCCTCTTCACGGTTGAGTTGCCTGATGCCCTCTCCCCAACCCTCTCCCACGGGGAGAGGGGGTTTTTCATTCTCCCTCTCCCTCAGGGAGAGGGCAGGGGAGAGGGTGAGAGCTCATCAGAAACTGCCGACATCCTGACGCGGCAATATGACAGCGCCGTTAAGGCCCGGTGACTGAACGATGAAGAGTTGAGGTAAGGCGTGTGACAGGGCGGGAGGGCCCGCCCGGGAGAGGATTACTGCGGTTGTTTCACGACGTTGATCATCCACGGCACGCCGAATTTATCGCTGACTTTGCCAAATCCATGGGCCCAGAAGGTTTCCTGCCAGTCCATTTCGATTTTTCCGCCCTGTGCCAGCGCGTCGAACCAGCGTTTGCCTTCATTCACATCCTGCGTGTCGAGCACCAGCGTGAAACCGGAATAGCTGACGCTGCCGTTCATGCCATCACTCATCATGATGTCGCTGCCCGCGATGCGGACGTTGGAATGCGCAATGGCGTCAGGCGGAAACTGCATGCCGGACGGGCAGCCTTCTTCGCTGTTCTCCGATTTCGGCATTTCGCCAAAGGTGATTTTGTAGCCGAGCTCCGCGTTCAGTGCTTGTTGGTAGAAGGCATGAGCTTCGGCGCAGTTGCCGCCAAAAGAGATGTAGGGACTTAAAGACATAACCATGACCTCGGATAAAGGGACCCGATAAGTGTAGTTACGTTAGGTGAATGTCACCAGGCGGTACGGTTTGGAGGGCGTTGTAAAAAAATAAATTGTAGGCCCGGTAAGGCGTAGCCGCCACCGGGCAATTGCCACCGGGCACGGGAGATTAATTCTTCTTCACGAACTCTGATTTCAGCTTCATTGGGCCAAAACCATCAATTTTGCAATCGATGTTGTGATCGCCTTCAACGAGGCGGATATTCTTCACTTTGGTGCCGATTTTCAGCATGGAAGAGCTGCCTTTCACCTTCAGATCTTTAACGACGGTGACGCTGTCGCCGTCGGCCAGCAGGTTGCCGTTAGCATCTTTGACAATCAGCGCGTCGGCATCGTCAGCAGGCTGAGCATCGTTCCATTCGTGGGCGCATTCCGGGCAGATAAACATCCCGTTATCTTCATAGGTGTATTCAGAATTGCATTTCGGGCAATGTGGCAGAGACATAGGAACCTCATAAGTGATAAAAATGCGCCACAGGCCGTGAAAATTGCGGCTGAGCGCCAAAAGACTCACTCATTATACTGCATATCCTTACGGTTGTCGGGACTATTTGCCGATGCCTGAGATAACGCTTTGTTGGAATAAATTATTTTTCTTATTCTAAATTGCCGGAGAATGCAGTTTACGTTATGGTGAGCAGGCATTTCTGATTATTACACAGCGCTATCATCTTCCTTCATTTTCGGCCGGAAATTTATATGCAATATATCCTGCCGAACCGTGTTTATAGCGCTACGCTGTATATCTCCTGGTTTTTTTACGCACTGCGTTTTCATCGTGGTGCGGATAATTATATAAAAAATTTAAATCTGGAAATAAAAAAGTCTGACAAATAAAAGTTATAAAGTTTGCGTTAAGGGAATACTTTAACCATGTACACACAGACAATATTTGAACTGAGTCAGGAAGCTGAGCGTTTGCTTCAGTTGGCATTACGACATCTGGATACGGTCACCGCGCTGCCAGGGGGCTTGCAGGCAGAGCAGGGGGAGGCGGAAATCACACCCACAGCGCATTCGGGCGGGCATCTGCTGGCGGCTCAGCAGGACACGCTGAATAACGAATTGCGAAAAATTACCCGGCTGGAAATGGTGCTGGCGATTGTAGGCACCATGAAGGCAGGGAAATCCACCACCATTAATGCCATTGTGGGTACGGAAGTTTTACCTAACCGAAATCGCCCCATGACGGCATTGCCCACCCTTATTCGTCATACGCAAGGGCAAAAAGAACCGGTATTGAATTTTATTCACGTCGAGCCGATTGAACGCTTAATGCACGAGTTGCAGGAAAAGTTGCGGGATATCGACAGAGCCAAACTGGCGCTTAAGCTTGAAGTGGATAAAGACATGAACATTCTGCTGGAACGTATTATTGGTGGCGTAGCGTTTGAAAAATATTATCTGGGTGCGCAGCCTATTTTTCAGTGCCTGAAAAGCCTTAACGATCTGGTTCGCCTTTCCCGGGCGCTGGATGTGGATTTTCCGTTTGCGGATTACGCGGCTATCGAACACATCCCGGTGATTGAGGTGGAATTTGTGCATCTGGCGGGGCTCGGTGAGAACCCCGGTCAGCTGACGCTGCTGGACACGCCAGGGCCCAATGAAGCCGGGCAGCCGCACTTGCAGAAAATGCTCAATGAACAGCTGGCCCGCGCCTCGGCGGTGCTGGCGGTGATGGATTATACCCAGCTGAAGTCGATTTCTGATCAGGAAGTCCGGCAGGCGATCGCGGCCGTCAGCAAATCGGTGCCGCTGTATGCGCTGGTCAATAAGTTCGATCAGAAAGACCGTAATAGCGACGATGAGGAGCAGGTTCGGGCGACTATCTCGGGCACGCTGATGAAAGGCTACATCACGCCAGGGCAGATCTTCCCGGTCTCGTCGATGTGGGGCTATCTTGCCAACCGCGCGCGGCATGAGATTTCGACCTATGGAAAACTGCCCGATCACCAGGATCAACGCTGGGTGCAGGATTTTGCCGAAGCCGCGCTTGGCAGACGCTGGCGCACGGCGGATCTGGACGATCTGACTCACATTCGCCACGCCGCGGACTTGCTGTGGGAAGATTCGCTGTTTGAAAAACCGATCAACATGTTGCTGCATGCGGCACATGCCAATGCCTCGCTGTTTGCTCTGCGATCGGCATCGCATAAGTTACTGAACTATGCGCAAACCTCGCGGGATTTTCTCGATTTTCGCCTGCAAGGATTGACCGTTGCGGCAGATCAGCTGCAGGACAATATCGCTCGTCTTGAAGAGGATATGGCTCGCTTTACGGTGCGCCAGCGGGTGGTGAGCGAAGAGATCAGCCATGAAGTGGAACAGGCGATGGAAGCCGCACAGGGCTTTATCGAGCTACAACAGCGTGAAATCCTGACGCTGGTGGAGAACAGCTTCAGTGCGGACAATCTGCATCAGATGAGCGTGGCGCACGGCGCGGAATTACGCTGGTCGCAACAGGACGAGGGCGGGGAGCTGATCCTTGAGGATGAAGAGCAGGCAAACCGCCTGCTGAGCATTATTCGTTCTGACTGTGAGAGCACGATTTTTTCCTGTCAGCAGGGCATTATCCGCGAGCTGTCGCTGCGTTTTAGCCAACTGGAAACCTCGCTCAGCCGAACGCTTGACGATGCGTTGCGCCCGATAGAGTCGCACGTCAAAGAGGAACTTCATCGTGCCGGGTTCCGCACGCGGATTACGCTGCCGGTGTTTCAGTCAGGATCGTTACAAATCACGATGCCGCAATGGTTTAACGGGGCTATCGCGGCGGAAGAGAGCCCGGTGGGCAGCGCCCGCAGCGGTATGCGAGAAACGGTCAGTCGCTGGCTGAATAATCCCAACTGGGGCTGGGATGATTACGTGATGACCAAAACGCGCTACATCATTGATGTTAATGCGATTAGAGGTCGAATTGTCGACAGCGTCGCGACCTTCTGTTCACAAATCCTTAAAGCTTTGGCGGCGCAAGTCGATGTCTCTGTTACGGCGGGAATGGCGACGTTCTTCGCAGAGTTTTCGCAAAGCCTCAGCAGCTTGCAGAAAAGCCTGCAGGAGAGCCTGACGCTCCGCCAGCAACATCAGTCCACGGTGACCGTGCTTTGCCAGAAGCTTCAGCAAAGTCTGGCGACGGTGCGCTGGATTGAAGAGGATGCGCGCCTGTTGCGCGATGACATTCAAACCCTTTTTGCGGCTGAACAGAGATGAACACGCGATTGCTGGAGGGGCCGGGCCGGGCGCTTGAGTCCCTCCATGCCCGATTTATGGTCGACCTGGTGCTGGGGATTGATAACCCGCGCCAGCATGCGCTTGCCCCGCAACAGCAGCAGTTTCGTGAGCGTCTGATGAATGAAATCGTGGCGCAGACGCAGCTGCGGCCGTGGTCTGCGGCGGGCTTATTCAGCGACAACCCGGCGATGCGGCTGGGTCTGGCGGAAAAACTCGCCAGCCAGTTCGATCCCGGGCATCTGGCGCTCACCCGGATGAGCGATTATCTGCTGATCTTGCAGGCCAAAAGCCACGCTTCAGTGGAGTTACGTCAGCAGTATGGTCTGGTGGGCGAGCAGTTCAGCCTGCGGGCCGGGCATAAACAACGGGCGCTGACGCAGCGCGGGCTAATGGTACAGTCTGGTTTGCACAGCGACGAAGTCTTTACCCGCTGGCACGCCGGGCAATACGATGGCTGGTCACTGGCAGGGCGGTGCTATGTCGCCCTGGAGGAGCTGCGCTGGGGGGCATTTGGCGATACCTGGCGGCTGGCGAATCCCGAAGTGCGCGCGTTGCTCAAAGACAGTTTGCGTACCATGACCGCACAGTATCTGGCGGAAGGCATTGGTGCGGCGAAGGAGACTCGCCATTCTTATCATCAGTGGCTGGCTTCGCCAGCGTCAGTGGGGCTGATGGATCATAAAGAGATGCTGGCCTGGATGGGCAGCAACTGTGATGCGGTTCGACAGCCGGTGTGCTGGTCCGTGACTCAAACCTGGCAGCCCGTTGCGCTGGGTATGCCGAGACTCTGTTCGGCAACACGGCTGGTGGATGCCATGATTGAAGAGCTGTTTGTCGATGAGAGCTGATTGCCGGATGGCGGCGTAAACGCCTTATCCGGCCTACGAAAATCAGTTTTTGCAGGCCGGGCAAACGCAGTGCCGCCCGGCATCTGACATTAATGATGCAATGACTCTGCGGCCACCGCTTCAGGCTGTTTCGCCGTTTGTGGCTGACCAAAGCGTTTGGCATACAGCGCGGTAATGATCGGGACCAGAATCGCCGTCACAATCACGCTCGCGGCGACCAGCGCGGTGGCTGAAGCGGCGACCGGTTCGAAGGCCGGGTTAATCTGCGCGATAATCACCGGGTTTGCCACTGCCGCTCCCGCAGCGGAAGACGCCGCCACCCCTGCCGTGCCATTTCCGCCGCCAATCAGACGATCCGCCAGAATCAACGGAATACCGGTGATGATGATCACTGCCACGCCCAGCACGATACCCAGCAGGCCGGTATCCATAATCACGCTCAGATTGATGGTATTCCCCAGTGCGAAACCGAAGAACGGGATCAGCACCGGTGTCGCTTTGCTGAAGAACGCGCGGAAGTCATGATCCAGGTTGCCGAGGGCAAAGCCAATCAGAAACGGCAGAACGGCACCGATGAAGTGGTGAGGCTCGAAAGAGGCGAGGCCAGCGGAGCCGAGGATAACCATCGTCATCAACGGGCCGGATTCCAGCGACATCAGGACAAACGCGCCGGATTCTTCTTTGGTGCCGTACTGGTTCATCAGGCTGGCGTACAACCCACCGTTGGTCATGTCCATCGCAGAGACCAGCGCCAGCACCGACAGGCCGGCGAAGAAGCCAGTCTGAATTCCGCCTTCCGGAATGAAGGTGGCGGCAATCATCGCTACCAGCCACGCGACGGCTATTTTCGTCACCACCAGCGTGCCTGACTTACGTAATACCGTGCCGGTCGCGCGTAAATCAATTGAGGCACCAATACAGAAAAACCACACCGCCAGAATCGGCACTGTTCCGCCAATCATACCTTTAGTGAACGAGCCAAAATAATTACCGGTGTCCGGTGCAAGGGTATTTAAAACCGCGCCGAGAAGCAGCGGCACCAGCATCATCCCACCAGGGATACGTTCAATCGTGGCTTTGATTTTCATCATCTATCCTCGCTTCCAACGGCATCATGGCCGGGAAGATATAAAAGAATTTTCATCAACAGACTGACCAATGTGCTGGCTGGTATCTGTTTGTTTATGCAAGCTAAAGTATTCAGAGGTGTTGTTTGCAGCCACTGAGCGTCGGTGTTGCGTGCTGACTGCGTGGTTATGATGCGATCACTGGAATAATGATTCAATGAAAATAAAACAGTGTTTTAGTTATATTTGTCACATATTTGAAGGAAAGCTTTGTCGGGGTTTTAAATATGATTTTGCTGTGAACTAAATGTAAAGAATTGTCGGTTGGGAAATCGTTAGCGTATTAATGATACCCACGGCGAATCGTGCTTAATTAGCGAGAATATCGGCGTTTTTTGTACGGGAAATGAGGGGGGCTAGCCGGGGAAATTCAGGGATTAAGATTGAACTTATTTACGTTTCATGAATCAACTTAACAGTAAGGATATTTTTCCGTGAAGTTGATCACACATATAAACACTGTTAGGGTAAAGACAGAAATACGAGAAACACCCCTGCTCATTGACCTTTTGGTCAGCACCTTTTACTGCCAGAGCAGGCGTCAACAGGTTCGGTTGTACAGGCTGTAACCAGTCAGTGTAAGTAAACCTGCTACGCTTGAAATGAGGAGCACAGCAATTCGCCGCTCCACTACCGCACCGCTGCGAACCCCCTTGTTCGCCACCTTTGCGTGCGCTCACGGCGATAGTTAACGAGGACAACAATGCTAAAAAGGAAAAAAGTTAAGCCGATCACGCTTCGTGATGTCACCATCATCGACGACAGTAAGCTGCGCAAAGCGATCACCGCCGCTTCGCTGGGTAACGCGATGGAATGGTTCGACTTCGGCGTTTACGGATTTGTGGCCTACGCACTCGGTAAGGTCTTTTTCCCGGATGCCAACCCTGGCGTTCAGATGATTGCCGCGCTGGGGACCTTCTCCGTTCCCTTCCTGATCCGCCCACTGGGTGGTCTGTTCTTCGGCATGCTCGGCGACAAATACGGTCGTCAGAAAATACTCTCAATCACCATCATCATCATGTCGATCAGTACCTTCTGTATCGGTCTGATCCCCGGCTATGCCACCATCGGTATCTGGGCTCCTGTCCTGCTGCTGCTGTGTAAGATGGCGCAGGGCTTCTCGGTCGGCGGCGAATATACCGGAGCGTCTATCTTTGTCGCGGAATACTCGCCGGACCGTAAACGCGGCTTTATGGGAAGCTGGCTCGACTTTGGTTCCATCGCCGGTTTCGTGCTGGGTGCGGGCCTGGTGGTGCTGATTTCCACCATTGTGGGTGAAGATAACTTCCTTGAATGGGGCTGGCGTCTGCCGTTCTTCCTGGCGCTGCCGCTCGGCATTATCGGGCTTTATCTGCGTCATGCGCTGGAAGAGACCCCGGCCTTCCAACAGCATGTTGAGAAGCTGGAGCAGGGCGACCGTCAGGGCCTGCAGGAAGGGCCGAAGGTGTCGTTTAAAGAGATTGCCACCAAACACTGGCGCGCGCTGCTGGTGTGCGTGGGGATGGTGATTTCGACCAACGTCACCTACTACATGCTGTTGACCTACATGCCGAGTTATCTCTCGCATAACCTGCATTACTCGGAAGATCATGGTGTGCTGATCATCATCGCGATTATGGTCGGGATGCTGTTTGTGCAGCCGATTATCGGCATGCTCAGTGACCGCTTCGGCCGTCGTCCGTTTATCCTGGTCGGCAGCGTGCTGCTGTTCGTGTGCTCCATCCCGGCATTTATCATGATTAACAGCGATGTTGTCGCGCTGATTTTCTGTGGCTTGCTGCTCCTGGCGGTGATCCTCAACTGCTTTATCGGGGTGATGGCTTCTTCCCTGCCGGCGATGTTCCCGACGCATATTCGCTACAGTGCGTTAGCCAGTGCGTTTAACATTTCAGTGCTGGTTGCGGGTCTGACGCCAACGCTGGCAGCCTGGTTGGTGGAATACACTCAGAACCTGATGATGCCAGCTTATTACCTGATGGTGATTGCGGTTATCGGCCTGCTGACCGGTATCTCGATGAAAGAAACCGCGAACCGTCCGTTGAAAGGCGCGACGCCTGCGGCTTCGGATATCCAGGAAGCGAAAGAAATTCTGCAAGAGCATCACGATAACATTGAGCAGAAGATTGAAGATCTCGATACGCAGATTGCTGAGCTTCAACAAAAACGCTCTACGCTGGTCGATCAGCATCCGCGCATTAATGAATAACAGCATTCATTAGCTTCGCTTAAGACGCCCTCCATTTCTGGGGGCGTTTTTTTTGGCGCTTGATCCGCTTCTTTATGATTCGTTTTATGTGACTTGTGATTAAAGATGAATCAAAAATGGTTAGCGTGCTCACAATTCCTCTGCAAACTACTCATGAGTTCTGGATAACACGAGGTTCTCTGCCAGGATGAATCCGCGTTAACTCACCTGTAAGAGGATTCAATGAATAATAAAAATCATAAAATAATGAACTGTATTGCCGCCGCCCTGTTCACCCTCAGTGGCAGCTCCGCCCTGGCAGCAAATTCAACAACAGACGTAAAAATCATTCGTGATGGCTATGGCGTGCCGCATGTTTACGCGAACGACACCCGGCGGCTGTTCTATGGCTACGGCTATGTCGTGGCACAGGATCGTCTGTTCCAGATGGAAATGGCGCGGCGCAGCACTCAGGGCACAGTCAGTGAAGTGTTGGGCCGCAAGTATCTCGACTTCGACAAGGACATCCGTACCAACTATTGGCCTGCGTCCATTCAGGCACAGATTGACGCTCTGCCGCCAAAAGAACGGGACATTCTTGAAGGCTACGCCGAAGGGATGAACGCGTGGATCGACAAAGTGAATGCTCAACCTGAGAAGCTGATGCCGCAGCAGTTTACGAAGCTGGGGTTCAAACCGCAGCACTGGCGAGCCTTTGATGTGGCGATGGTTTTTGTCGGTACCATGGCAAACCGTTTTTCGGACAGCACCAGTGAAATCGATAACCTGGCGCTACTGACCGCGCTGCGTGATAAGTACGGTGCGGACAAAGGCATGGCGGTGTTTAATCAGCTGAAATGGCTGGTGAACCCTGATGCCTCCACCACGATTGAAGGCAAAGAGAGCCGTTACCCTTTACGCCTGAACAGCGAAGCGACGCAGCTTGCTTACCAGCTTCCTCGATACACGCAGACGCCGCCCATGCTTGAACGGCTGGCGAAGGGGGATGACGGCGCTTTGCTGGCGCTTTCGGGTAAAGAAAACAGTAACACCATTGCGGCACAGTTTGCTCGCAGCGGTGCGAACGGGCTGGCCGGCTATCCGACAACCAGCAACATGTGGGTGATTGGCAAAGCCAAAGTGCAGGGCGCCAACGCCATCATGGTGAACGGGCCGCAGTTCGGCTGGTATGCCCCAGCGTATACTTATGGCATCGGTTTGCATGGCGCAGGATACGACGTGACCGGCAATACACCATTTGCTTACCCGGGTTTGGTGTTTGGTCACAATGGCCATATTTCCTGGGGGGCGACGGCAGGCTTTGGTGACGATGTGGATATTTTTGCCGAGAAGCTCGATGATGCGCATCCTGGCGCGTATTACCACAACGGACAATGGCAAGCGATGCAGCGCCGTGATGAGCAAATCCCGGTGAAAGGCGAGAAGTCAGTGCCGTTCACGGTCTGGCGAACGGTGCATGGCAACGTGATTAAGACTGATAAGTCGACGCACACGGCCTATGCCAAAGCCCGCGCGTGGGACGGCAAAGAAGTCGCATCACTCCTGGCCTGGACTCACCAGATGCAGGCGAAAAACTGGAGCCAGTGGAAGCAGCAGGCCGCACAGCAGGCGCTGACCATCAACTGGTATTACGCCGATCAGCAGGGCAACATCGGCTACGTGCATTCCGGAGCCTATCCTCAGCGCCAGCCGCAGCACGACCCACGTTTACCCGTGCCCGGCACCGGAAAATGGGACTGGAAGTGCATTTTGCCGTTCAGCACTAACCCTCAGGTTTACAACCCGGCTTCCGGCTACATTGCGAACTGGAATAACTCTCCTCAGCAGGGCTATGTGGCCTCCGATCTGTTTGCCTTCCTGTGGGGCGGCGCCGATCGTGTTGATGAGATCAAACGTTTAATCGACAAGCAGCCAAAACTCACTCGTGAACAGGCGTGGGATATCATTCGCCACACCAGCCGTCAGGATTTGAATTTGCGTCTGTTTTTACCGACGTTACAGGCGGCGGTGAAAGGGCTTTCGGAAAGCGACCCGCGCGCGAAACTGGTTCGCACCTTATCTGGCTGGGACGGCAGCAATCACCTGAATAGCGACGGAAAAACCTGGGCTGAGCCGGGCTCGGAAATCCTGAACCTCTGGCTGACCAGCATGCTTAAACAGACCGTTGCTGCGGCTGTGCCTGCACCGTTCGACAGCTGGTATACCGCCAGCGGCTATGAAACCACTCAGGATGGGCCGACGGGATCGCTGAACATCAGCGTGGGCGCGAAGATCCTGTATGAGGCGCTGAAAGGGCAGCAAAGTCCGGTTCCACAGGCCATTGATCTTTTCCACGGGCAAACGCAGCAGGAGGTGGTGCTCAACGCGCTCGACGAGAGCTGGAAGACCTTATCGCAGCGCTATGGTGCGGACATGACGCAGTGGAAAACGCCAGCCATGCACTTGACCTTCCGGGCGAACAACTTCTTTGGCGTGCCGCAGGCATTGCCAGAGGAAGCCCGCCATCAGGCGGAATACCAAAACCGTGGCACGGAGAATGACATGATTGTGTTTTCGCCAGAGGAGAAGCCGGGCAGCGTGCTGGCGTGGGATGTGGTGGCGCCAGGGCAGAGTGGGTTTATTGCCCCGGATGGCACGCCTGCAAAACACTACAACGATCAGCTTAGCCTGTATCAAACCTTTGGCCGTAAGCCGCTGTGGCTGAACGCCGAAGAGGTGAAGCAGCACAGCGAATCTGAAGAAGTGCTCCATGTGACGCGTTAATGCCGGTATCAGCAGCCAGCGGCAATGTAATCGCCGTTGGCGCTGATCGGGATAACGGTCAAAAACAGCACCACGGCAAACAGGACAATCAGCAATCCGCCGACAATTTTAATCGCAGGCACCAACCATGGGCGCGGGTTGGCACTCTCACCAAACAGCGCCACGGTGCGTTCCCGCGCATAACGTACGGCGAGCGAAAGCCCCAGAATCGATAACGCCGTGCCCAGCGCCATCACCATCACCGCAATAATTCCCCAGGTCACGATGCCCAGCGCATTGGAAAACAGCAAAATCATGATTGCCCCGCTGCACGGGCGAGCCCCAATGGCTAATACAATGCCTGCCCGGGTTTTCCAGTCGGCCTGTGCGAGGTCTGCGCCAACGCCGTGATGGCCGCAGCCGCAGCGATCACCATGATCATGGAGAGGCTTAAGACTTTGAATGCTGAGTTTGCGTGGACGCAGGCTTTTCAGGGCCTGCCAGATAACAAAGGCCCCGAAGCTGCCAATCAGCACGGCACTGATTTTTTCCACATACCAGCGGCTCTCGCTGAGATCACCCGACGCCAGATTGAGGCCGACGGCCAGAATAAACACGAACAGAATAGCGCTCACGCCCTGCATCAGGCTGCCGATAAACGGCACCACCCGCGCGGCAAGCTGGCTTTCGTTATGAGTACTGATGTAGGTGGTGACGATAAACTTGCCGTGTCCGGGGCCGATGGCGTGCAAAACGCCATAAACAAAAGCGCCGACCAGGAGCCAGACGCCGCCGCTGTACTGGTGATTATTCAGTTGCAACAGGTACATCACCAGATAGCGGTGCAGCGTGATTTGGGTGGCGAGACACCATTGCAAAAAAGCTGGCCAGTGGCTGTGAAGCTGAAAAGCCAGCGCCAGCAGCGCCACTAACAGAAAGAGCGCGCCAGGGATTCGCCAGTCACGTTTAGCGGCAAATGTCGTCATGATGAAGTTACTTTGTCAAAAAGGGCATGGTGAAAGTATAAGGGAAGGCGGCAATCAAAAGGCCAGCCCGCAGGCTGGCTTTGTGTCAAAAATTGTCTGGCTTATTCGATAAACCGCTGCAGGCGTTGAAGCAGCAGACGGTTTTCCTGCCGCAGGCGTTCATTTTCATCCAGCAAAGTGAGCGTGACGGCGATACCCGGCCAGTCCAGCGCCAGCTCGTGGCGCAGGCGTAATGCACGATGCACAACCGTAACGGCATGATCGTCGAATTGCCAGGCCGCGTCGGTGTTCTTGCGAGGTTCTATCACTCCAAGCCCGACAATTTCATCCAGTTCTTCTTCCGAGACGCCGGTGTGCAGGCAAAATTCGGTTACGGTAAAAGTGATGGTGACATTAGCCATGATTTTTCCCCCACGTTTTACGCGGACTGAAGCTGGCTTGTGCTTCGGCCAGTTGCTGCCAGAGTGCCGTGCTCTTCTCATCAGGTTTTGGCGGCATCACAATCTTAATGACCGCAAACAGATCGCCGGTATGCTGTTTATTCACCAGACCTTTGCCTTTGATTCGCAGGCGCTGTCCTGCCTGGCTGCCCGCAGGGATCGTGACCAGAACGCTCTCTTTGAGCGTGGGCACTTCCACTTTGGCGCCGAGTGCGGCTTCCCACGGTGCGAGTGGCACCACCACTTCGAGGTTGTGCCCCACGATGTCGAACAACGGATGCGGCGCAATGCGGATTATCAACCACAGGTCGCCGTTTGGCCCACCATTCTCACCCGGCGTGCCCTGGCCTTTCAGGCGGATGCGTTGACCGTCACCGACGCCTGCCGGAATTTTGACATTAAGGGTTTTTGGGATTTCCTGCTCGACCATGCCAAAGACGTTATAGACCGGCAGCTTAAAGCTGAGGGTACGCTGATGCGCGTCGAGCGTTTCTTCGAGGAAAACAGCCACTTCGATTTCCACGTCGTGACCACGGGCGGTGTGAGCCTGGCGCGATTGCTGGGCACGATGACCGAACATCGACGAGAAGATGTCGTCGAAATCCTGCTGGCTGTAGCTTTCTTGCTGCCCGGTATGGGCATGCTGGCGAAACTGCGGATCGTTGCGATGCTGCCAGAGCGTGTCATATTCCTGGCGACGCTGTTCGTCGCTCAGCACTTCCCAGGCTTCGGCCACTTCTTTAAAGCGGGCTTCGGCATCGGGCTCTTTACTGACATCGGGATGGTATTTACGAGCAAGTCGACGATAGGCGGTCTTAATGGTTTTGAGATCGTCCGTCGGCTTCACGCCCATGATGGCGTAATAGTCCTTTAATTCCATAGCATTATCTCTTATGAATCACGAACAGAACGGGTTCCCTGGAACCGTTGCCCTTGTAAGTGTAGGGCAAAAAAGCTCGTTCGGGTGATGCCTGCCGTGGTGCAGGGGAAATAAATGCCAGAACCCTCCCTGGGACAGAGTATACAGACCTGTGAGCCTAACAAAGATATCTGAGCGAATGGATAACCAGTTCGACTAATGAATATGATGTTTTCGTCTTAAAAAAACTGACTGTATAGTGTTTGCCGCGTTTATTAATAGTGCTTTATTATATTATGCCTGACCTTATTTCAGCTAAATAAAAAGAACAACCATTAATAGTATGGAACTGCATTACGTTGTGAGTGTGGCTTATTTTTAAGCAGATGGGAGATTTCAACCGTTATTGAGTGCATCTCTTCATCCTCGGTAACCGTCATCATCCTCTCAGCCAGCATTCGATAGCGGTTGTCATCGTAGGAGAAGGCCGCGAGCAGTAGCGTGGTGATAAATTTTAACCTCACAGAGGTATCATCACAGGGTTCGTCGGCGCCTTGTTTTGTATTGTGTTGACCCTGGATAAATTCGTGATAGTAGTCGAGCAAATCGAGGAGGTCATTTTTAAGTGATGTTGCCATTTTTTCTCCGGGCAAAAGCTATACATATATTTAGGCATTGTTGAATATGGTTATTCTCACTATTTTAAATGAACTATTCCACATTAGTTGGCAGGATTTTTGTTGAAAGCGTAATTCTATTCATTCGAACGCCATTTTGGCTTCATGATTTATAATGGTTTTATGTGTTTTAATGTCCATGATTAGAATTTAATTTCAACTTATATGAAGCATCGGTTTTGGGAAAAGAACGAGCGTCGGCTCGAAGGATTGCGTTGGGAGGGAGGTAAAAAAGTACCAGCCTGTGGCTGGTACTCTCGTGGGCTTACTGGAATTAGTATCTTTTGCTCGGGCTAAAGTCGTTGTATGAGTTGTTCAACGAAAACTGGTTATCACACAGTTCAGCACGACGGCGGTCACAGGCTTTCTGGAACGTGGCCTGCGATCCTGGCGTCAGAGTGTCTTCGATACGAGCAATCAGCTTTTCCAGCACGTGCTCTTCCTTTACACAGCGTAGCTTTTTCAGGTAGTGATCGACGGTCATAGTGCCTCCTTGCTGGCTTCAGATGGTGAAACAATCATCATGCTTCGCGCGAAGGATACACGCTATGGCGTAGTCGAAGGTATTCAATTGTATTTGTAAATATGTTGAATTTAGAGGCGAAAATCGGGGGAACGAGAGAGTTATCAGCGGCATAAGGGCAATATTGGCGATAAACGTGCGGCTGTATTTTCAGAAATTTCAGGGGGCGGGTAGGGGAAATGTCTGTATGGGGGTAGGGAAGCAAATGCTAAAAAGCAAAAACCCGCCTTTTGGGCGGGTTCTTTAGAATAGTGGTGCCCGGACTCGGAATCGAACCAGCGGGTTAACGTACTGTTTTCTATATAGTCCTATTTTTCAGTATTTGTCAAGACCACCAGCTCGACCGCCGGAAGATAATTTCTTGGCTGAAGCCACCAATCCTGAGTGTATTTTCAACTCGCGTCAATCGTCCGACTGGAATTGAACCAGCCATTCACGGAGCATAAATTTATGGTGGCAGCTCTTACAGACTATCTGCGGATCATCCAGTGATGACACTGTTCGACCTTCCGTCCCCAGATTATCAGACTGGCATTTCAGACATCTGACTCCCTGCTCTCCAGGTGTAAACCTCATCATCCAGCGTGGACGAGGGGTTACTGGTACGCCTTTGATGCCATCAAGAAGGGGTTTCATGCGATTACGATATGCCAATAATAACCCTTCGGAACTCATCGTGCTCGCCTTCAGGCCCCGCCTGGGGTTCCACTGCGCCCACATAAGTACCAGCGTTTGATAGAGTCGTCCGTAGAGTATTTTCGGCATTTTGCTGAAAACCGTTCCCGTTGAACTGGAGAAGGGCCGCTTACACGCATGACAAATGTACCTGTCGTCACCAGCCGGGTTGCTAACCCGGTGATTGTGGCAATACGGGCATTCATGCACCTGACTCAGCAGCGGGTTCTGGTCATCGAGTTCATCGATCAGTTGTTGTAATACGGGCTCACGTGACCAGACCGTAACGAGGTGTTCGTATTCTGCGTTGGTGGTCTGTGCAAACTCCTTCCGGAACCACGTTGGTACAGTCGGCTGTGAGCCATCACGAAGGGTTCCTCTGGGCATGTCCGGGTGCATGACAAACCGGTGCAGACATATCCGGCAATGTAAATTGGGGTTGGCCGCAGGCTCTTCGGTATCGTAAGCAATGTGTTTTCCCCCGCAGGCCGGACAACACAAGCCCTGAACCGCAGGTGAAAAACCATGAAGATACCGCGGTAGTTCTGTAACCGGCGCAGGCAGACGCTCAAGTAATGGGCGAAGGCGTAGGGCGTATTCCTTCCATTCCTTTTTGTTGTGGCAACCGCTCAGCCAGACAACATCCTGGATATATTCATTCAGCCAGTGTGAGGCCAGTACGGCGTAGAGAATGTAATATTTACGCCTGTGCAGGTCGGTAAAAATCGTGCCGGTCGCGGGTGATGACTGTCGCAGACAATCTGAGCAACGATACTCCCATTCCCTGGTGTTTTGTGTATACCGGGGACTTCCACACCAGGGGCACTGGGTAGGGAGATGTATTGCCGGATTACGTTTGTTCAGCCGGAGTGTGGCCTCTCTTAGCACGGGCTCGGAGCGCCATAGCATCACCATTTTATTCCGGTCATGCGGATTAAGATGCTGAAATGCCTTATCAAACCAGTCTGGTAGGGGGTAGGGATGATAATGAGGGTCACGGGGTTGCATGGCTGCCTCCCTCGGGCTGATATTTCTGCACGTTTTTTTCCGTTAATGTATCCGTCTTCTGCGCCGACAATTGCTCCAGCAAATAGATCAACGAATCCAGGTGGCGTGAAACCTGCTCAATATTAGCCTGCGGAGCATCAGTCTCTCCAGAAGCCGAATTCAGTTGCCGAAACTGCTCTTCCACCGGAACCGCACTGGCAAACGTGCTGGTGATGCGCCAGACTATCGTCTTCAGTTCACTGCCCGTCATGTATTTACCTTTCTGTCTGTCCAGCGCATCAAGTTGTGCTGACAGGGCCCTGAGCTGCATCATCCCGTCATGCCAGCCATTCAGCTCGCTGGCAGGCAGCGCTCTGGATGCCTGATAGCGTTCCCAGCGCTGTACCAGCGCCCGGGTCGCCGGGTCATCCGGCCACAGTGCTTTCGCCTGCGAGACCATGCCCCAGCCATAGCGAAGCCGCCAGCCAGGTGCCAGCGTCGTTATCCAGTTGACCTGGTTCGTCATGCGCGCAAGCCACATTCCCGAATGCGATTTCCAGTTCTGCGTTCCACGGAAGGCTTCGATTTGCGAGGGAGTCATAGGTTCCGGTACCCAGGCGACTGATGCCGCCATCGCCTGAACTGCTTTATCCGGGCGGTGAAGCGCCTTCCAGCCGAATACGGTGACCGCGCTGAGCAGCAATGCAGTTGCCATGCCGGCGATAAATGCAGGCCAGCGCTTTGGTGGTGTCGGGATATCTTCGGTCACCTCAACCCCGATTTCCGGCTCCTTCCGGATGACATACACCAGACGGCTTGCCGGGGCGTCTTCCGTTATGACCACGTCCTGTCCGGATACCGTGTTCCCGACAGACTCATCCTCTGACTGAGGACTGTTCTCCAGCCGGGTTAACGCGCTGCGTATCAGTTGCATTACGGGATTCATCTGACAGGCATGTTCCAGCTCCTGACGCCTGAGAATATCCTTCATCTCCAGAAGCCGCGTTTCAGTGAGTATCAGGGCTGGCATATCCGCAGGTCCCAGTGAAAAGGTGCGGAACAGTTTCTGCACACGCTGCAGGAGGCCGTTGATTATTTCTGCCCGGGCGTGTGCCGGCTGCGGCCAGAGCTGGGCCCACTGGTGGTTCAGCAGCGCCGTCAGAATGGCGAGTCCCTCGTTCAGACCACTGACCCGCGCCAGATGGCTGCGGGCAAGGGTATACCAGGCACCGGTCTGCAGCTCCACGCCGTTGATTTCAAACAGGGAGAGTGACAGGGCTTCCACCTGTTTCCAGTTAACGTCCGGGCGTGCCGGATGCGTCAGCTTACTCATCTCATCGCGCAGCGCCATAAACTCAGGCAGTGAGCGCGGGTCGCCACCGGTTCTCACCTGGCGGGGTTGTTCGTCATGCATGTTCGGTTGTCCGTGGGCATAAAAGCGAGCAGGGCTCAGAGTCAGGTGCAGGGGTTACTCTGGCAGCAAAGGGGAAATAATGGCAAAGAACGTCTCTTCATCAAACCGGGCAGGTTTGCTGTCGGGTGTGCCGGCCGGACACCCGGACCAGTCATCAAGCCCGGCGCTGCGCATAAACAGACGATACAGCGGCCGGCTATCATCCTCTGCACACAGGCGGACTTCAACACACCCGGTCACGCCCTGTCCGTACAGAAAAATGGGGGTAAACCGGATACTCCGCTGCTGGTAGTGCAGGGCAATGCCGGGGACTGAAAACGTGCTACCGCCTATGAGAAATTCGACCAGAGAGGTGATGGTAGTGTCGGTGTGCACCTCTGTTCCGGTAAGCCATGTCTCCATGGTTTCCTGTAACCGGGTTATCTTCTCGCGGAAAGCCGCAATATCGGCCTCCGCTTTAGAGTTAAAAGCAGCACTGCGGGGCCGCTGGTCCTGTAATTTCTTCAAAAACTGTGCTTTTGCTGACATACATTCCCTGTGCTGGCGGGGTAAAGGTTAACGCGCTCAGAGACGCTGCTGGTTATCAAGATAGTGCTGCTGTCGCAGATGTCGGATAAGAACACGACCTTCCGGCATAAACTCCGTGCCGTAGCGCACCAGCCCAATGCCTTTGAGTTCGGCATCGAGGGCATAACGCAGCTCGCCAGGGATTTCCTGGTCAAGCAGCACAACGTCTATTTTTTTCAGACGTGGTTCGTATGTGAGCAGCACGGCTGACAGCTTACCCATCAGCTGATGGGCGGTGCCCGGCAGACCCTGCAGAATTTTGGTCATATCCGGCAGTCCGTAGTCCGGCAGGTGCGCCAGGGTGCCGGCGCGGCAGTTGAGAATACGCTGCATATTATCCAGCACCGACATGATGACCTGGTTTTGTTCGCTGACCTGATGGAGGTCGAGACCGCCTGTAAAATTGCCGTACAGGCTCTCATAGAGGGAAGGGCGGGGCATCTTACTTATCCTTTACCGGAATGAGCGTCAGTCGGTTATTGCCAGCCTCGATAACACGAGCCTTGTCCGGGTCGAGGTCATCACGGCTCAGCACTATTCGCCAGGTGTTGTTCACCTGGTCCGGTGACATAAACATGCCAGCCACCGCCACATACTGCGCATTTTCATCCATCGGCATATCCACCATGACTGCTCCGCCTGGCTGCAGGCGAATATCTTTCTCCGCCACCAGGTCTGCCTTGATGGCCTGACTGTCGGCCTTAAACAGTGACGGATAGTCTGTGGTGTCGAAGGTTTTGCGGTCTTTCAACTGGTATACACGCAACACGGTGGACAGGGCCACACCCCCGGCGTTGCTGTTCACCGCCTCACGGGCACGAATATCCAGATGCAGGGTCTTTATCTGCTTATAAAAAATCGATTTGGTCACAGCGACAGTGCCGTCCGTGACGCTCTGGGTCAGCCCACAGCCTGCCAGCATCAATGTGATACCTGCGGCCAGCGCAGGCATGGTGGTTTTACCAGCGATAATCGCCATTTTCATCGGTCTCCCTGCGGTGAATATTTTCCTGGACGCGCTGATAGCGGCCCAGATTAATGGTGATTGTTTTGGGGTGTGATGCTGTCCTGGCCGCATTCAGCGGTCGCATCACGGCAGTACGGCCCAGTTGCACTGCGCCTGCTTTGGGTTTCGTGCTCATCGTCGCGTCCGGCAGCAGGCTGCGGTCGACACATAGCTGCAGGCGGACATCAAGGCGGGAGCCCAGGTAGACATGCAGCAGCGCCATCAGGTCGGTATGAAGCTCGCCACCCGGCAGCCAGCCCTGCACTTCAGTCGGGTCGGTGGTCGTCAGACGCATCAGCACCTGGCTGTTCACATCGGTGGCATAATTGCCCATCACCGGACGATTTGTCAGGGTGACGGGCTGGCGGACACTCATGGTCAGCGGCTTTTTCAGCGGCACCCGGCGTTTGTCGTGATGCCAGATTTTCGCCTGTGTGTTGGGGGCCAGCAGACGCACCAGTGAGGCCATGCCTTCCGCTGTACGTCCCGGCAGTAACATCACCGGCAGCAGTGCGAGGAAGCGTGACGCAGGGGCGGCGATGGTCTCTGTACAGCCGTCAATGCCGAGCCCCGCCAGTCCCAGCAGGTACTGCGAGATATTGTCCTTACCGCCGGCTTCAAAGCTCGCCGGGTAAGAGTATTTGCGCCAGATGCGGTAGTACTGGGCAATCAGCCGGTGGTTGAAGATATCCAGAAAATCGGCGGTGGCTTCATACCCTTCGCGACGCTGGGTGATGTCATCGATATAGTGCGTCGGCAGCGGGGACTCCACACCGTAGAGCCCCATAAAAGTGATGCGCACCGTCGTCGGCAGGTGGGGATGCTCAGGCGGCTCAACCCCTTTGATTTCGGATGCCGGGAAGCCCATTCCCGGATGCGGCCGGAAGCGCACCGGCTCATGGCGTACCTGCCAGTTGCTGCCGATAACCGGTTTATCCGGCTGGCTCTGTTCCAGCAGCTGGCAGAAACGGTAAAAGTTAATGTACGGCAGCCGGTCGCCCAGTTGCGTTATCAGCCGGGCAGGCGCGGACTGTGATTCTCTTTCCACCGGATGCATTTTCCTTCTGGCTGAACGATAAGGGTGAGCTGGTTAAACTGATTCATGTCGGCATAGAGTGCGAAAAAGCGATTGAGCATTTCACCAAACAGGTGGATATCGCCCTCACCGGTGAAGCCGTTGCTGTCGAGGGTCAACTCGATATCCAGACCCCGCAGCAGGTAGCCCTGCTCAAAACGTTGCAGTCGGTGGTGTTCGACATGCTGAATCGCCTCCAGACGCCGGGTATTCAGTTCATCTTCCTGCCAGTTATAGAGCGCCAGCGTCCCGCGCAGTACCTCGGCGGTGCTCATCATGTTCAGGAACCCGGAGCCCAGGTGACTCAGCACCCGCCAGTGAAAACGGTCTTCCGCTGGCGGATAAACCGGCAGCGTGGGCTTACAGAGGTTGCGCACTGAGAGCGGTGTACTCACTACCTGCTCACAACGGTCAAGCAGGGTACTCTGCAGCGCCCTGCGGGGTAGCTGACCGTTGGTGCCGGTGATTTGCAGCGACACCGCTTCACGGTCGACAAGCCGGTCAGCTTCCCACTGGTGACCACCCAGAATCAGCCAGGTGTCATACAGTCCTGTCACGCTGCGCTTTACCCGGGTGTGGTAGTAGCGAGGTGGTGCGTGACGGCGCATCATCCCGCCCTTGTGGCGGAAGCTGCTGAATGGCACGTATTCGGCATCACTGGTGCGGTTCGAGCCGGTAACCGAATCCACCGCATAAATCTCGGTGTGTCCGTCCTGCAGTCGTTTAGGGCGCAGCAGGTACTCACTTTCAAGCCCGGTGATGGTGAGCGGGTCCGCTTCCAGGGTGAACAGGTTAATCACTGGTACACAGTGCAGACGAACCGCGTCATCGGTGACCGGCAGGTCGGATGGCCACGGTGTACTGAACACCACTTCAATGTCGAAGTACTCTGCCCCGGCAGGCGGCGTAATGCCGTCCAGGCCGTTGAGATGGACAAACATAAACTTGTCGCGGAAAGTGAAGTACTCCAGCAGCAGCTGGTAGCCGCTGAACGCGGTGTCGCCTTTCGGCCACAGCCCGTCCTCCTCCGCAAATCCCCCCGGCGAGAAATATCCGTCAAGGCGGATGCGGTCAGTCTGACCCGGCAGACGCATATACAGGGCCGCCTGACGTTTGGTCAGCATCAGGTGAAGCTGGCTGCTGGCCGGGGCATCCGCCCCGAGATAGAGGCTCAGGTGGCTGAGGTCAGCATGAGACCAGTCTGCCTGGCTGCTGCAGGCAAAGCGCAACCGCAGCAGCGAACGACCATCCGGCTCGGTGGTCATGGTGACGCCCGAGACACTCAGGGGATTGAGCATCACATCCTGTGTGGTGCGGTAGCGGCAGACGGTGTTCTTCGGTCCCACCGGACGGGAGTATACTTCAAAACCAGCGGGCACGACTTCTGCCATTTTCACGGCATGAAGGGCAGGGGTGAGGGCCACCACCGACAGCGATGGAATGGTGCGCAGGTAGTGCGGCCAGAGCATGCTGACCAGCCCTTCGGTGAGCTCCGGCAGGTCGTCGTCAATCTTCTCGCGCAGCCGTCCCATCGAAAAAGCAAAACCTTCGAACAGACGTTCAACATACGGGTCAGGTGTGCCGGCTTTATCCAGGTCCAGCATCGCAGCACGGTCAGGGTGGGTCTGAGCAAACTCTTTGGCGGCTTCACGGAGGTAGCGCATTTCCGCGTCATAATAGCGCAGGGTCAAATCTTCCATTTATTTCTGTTCCTGTGGATTTAACCGCAAAGCACGGCGGCACGGGCAGGATCGACGGCGATCAGCCCGGCAAGTAACTGGTCCATTACCGGTGTAAGGCGGGCTTTATCAGCCTCACTACGGCCGGCTTTCATACGCAGGAGTTTCAGATGACGGGCATGTACTTCAAACAACAGTTCAGGCTCCCAGTCACTAAGCGTCACGTCTCCGGCACGTTCACCCAGCTCAGCAAACAGGTGTACCGCCAGTTCATTTTTACCGTACTGCTCGGCAATGCGGCCCATCAGCAGCCGCAGCAGCCACTGCTGACGCCCGGAGGTCATGCCGGGCCGTTGTTGTAACCAGGCCAGAGCCGTATCCAGACCTTCACTGTCAGCCAGTGCCACGGCTTCCGGCTCCAGCGCCAGAATGTCATCGTTTCCGGCAGTTGCCGGGGCGGATGGCGTGTCATCACCCCATCCACCGACGGTATCCAGCACACTCTGCTGGATCCAGTTCAGTGTCACTTCGTCTGCAAACGGGGTACCGTCACTGAATGCCAACGTCTCCAGCCCGGACAGACGCGATAACAGCCCTTTCAGGTCAGCCGCGACAATGTCGGCCAGCGTCTCCTGCCCGGATTTCGTCAGGGCCTGGTGGATATACCACTGCAAATCCAGCCAGAGGTGATTGGCACCGCGGGAAAACGTGCTGTCAGCCATTTCCAGCATTTCAGCCCAGTTCTGCTGCAGGTAGAGGCGCTTGAGTAACGCACGCTGATCTGCCCTTGGCGGCTCGATGCGTGTGTTCCCCTGTGCATCCGGGGCCGGGATAGCCCGCAGGGTGTCATGGCGCAGGCTTTTCATCAGATGGTGTGCTGACAGCCAGCCGTCCGGCTGCTCGCGCAGGTATTCGGTGAGTGTGCGGGCCTGAGCCAGCAAATCCTGGCCGGACGTGATACGCCCGATGGCCGGGGCATCGCTGTGACTGCTCGCGGAATGCGTTTCGCTGGTGCTGGCGTTCTGCGGTACCACCGCATCCACGCCGCCGGCTTTCTGCAGGCGATTTTCCAGCGCGCCGTACAGCGCGCTGAGTTCCGGACGGGTTTCATCCGGCTCGTTTTCCGTAAGCCCGGCTATCAGCAGCAGCGCCCCGGTGGTGCGTACGGCCTCTTCCCTGACCACTTCCGGATACAGGGAAAGCGAGTCAGTCATGCGCGACCCTGCCAGCCATTCCAGTGCCGCTTTACGGCTGCGGTCACGCTGCGGGTGCAGTTGTGTGCCAAAGCGCTCCAGCAGACCGGCCAGCAGTTCGAGTCCGTCGGACAGCCCCTGCTCACCTTCGCGGTGCAGCTTCGCCCAGCAGTAGTAAGTTGCCACACGAATATCTTTGGCGGTGGTGGTCAGCAGTTTCTCTGCCAGCCGGCAGATGAGTTCGGTATCCGCGCCGGAGAGTTTGTTGACCTCCTCGCGCATTTGCTGGAAATCATCGTCATAGCCCGGGTCCTCGCCAACAGGTGATGAACCGGACAGCGGCTGCAGCCAGCTGTCCCACTGCGCCACCCGGTCACGGGTGGCGGCAAGCAGGGGTGCCTGCTCTGTCTGGCAGGCACTGAGTAAAGCATTGAGTGTGCTCATCAGTATGCCTCCCCGTCGTCACTGACCGTATCTGTAGCCGGGTCTGACGGCGCGATACCGGTGGTACTGAAGATGGTTTCCGGCAGGCGGAAGTTACGCAGTTTCAGCAGCGCCAGCGGGCCTTCGCCAGCTTCGGTACGCAGGGTGTAATTGAGCGTGCGACCGTCCTGTGCCTTCCAGCTCAGGCTGTAGCTGCTGCCGACACCCGGGTAAGCACTGACCGCGGCTTTATCGAGCAGGCGAATTAAGCCCCAGGCGCCAGGAATATCAGCGTACTGACGGGTGCCCGCCTGCGTGCTAATCCAGCTGAGGTTCGCCCCCGGAGCCTCAGTATCTGCAGGCCAGGTGAAGCGCTTCCATGCTGGCAGCTGGTTCACATACGTCAGCTTCTGGCTGTCGATAATCATGTTGGTCTGCATCACGCCTTCAGCCGTACCAGGACGCAGTTCGAAGTTCATGCCGGCATTGCCTTCGGTGAAGGCCACATCCGAAATATGACTCAGGGTGTTAATGGCATTGAGGAACGCCGGGTTAAACGCCAGCCCCTGCGAGTTGATGCTGTCCGGCACCCAGTGGTTGCCCTCTTTGTGCAGCACCCCTTTGAGGCGGGTCTGCAGGAACTGGGCGATACGTCCGGAATCCGCATTGAGGTATTTGGCGAGCAGTGGCAGGGAGACATCACTGCTGGCGTTGTTAAACGGATAACGCCCACCGAAAGCACTGTTCCACTCAGCGACCACCGCCTGCTGCCACTGGGCATTGAGGCTGTCGGCAGCCGGGGTCAGTACCTGCTGCCAGGCCTGCTCCATCGGATTCACAAACACCGTCCGGCCAAAGCCGCTCCACTCCTGTCCCAGACCGGCGGCAATCAGGCTGCCGTAGTCACGGGTTTCGGTCAGGTCCACGGCCTTGCCCTGGAATACGGTCTGCGCAATGGTCTGGGTCATCGCCTGCGGGTCAGCAGCATTGGTCACCTGCTGCAGGCGAAGACGCACCTGCGTCACGCGGGTCAGGAACGACTGCAAACTTTGCTCCTGTGCTCCCGTGCGGTTCTTGTCCATCAACGCCAGCACCGGGCCAAAGGTCGCATCCAGCGGGCCGTGAACGCCGGCACTCTGGTCAATCGCATCCTTGTTATCACCGCCAAGCAGATTTTTGGCCGATTTCACCAACGAGTCCGAAATGGCTTCACCGGTCTGCCCGGTGCGGCCCTGCACATTGAGGGTGTTCATCAGCGCCACCAGAGGCGACTGGCGCACGTCGGCCATCAGTGTCAGCTGGTCAATGGAATCCGACAGCGTGGTGGCCCGGTTCCAGCGCAGGCTGTTGAGAAACTCCAGCCAGGCCCCGCCAAAGTCAGCGAAGTAGCGCTCAGTCAGACGCTTCTTCAGAGCTTCCGGAGAAGTTTCATCCTGCGTTTTCGCCTGGCGCTTACTGTCAGTCAGTACCCAGTCGAGCTCGTCCCGGCGCGCCTTCACCACCTTCTCGATGGCCGGCTGTACGGCCTGCTCCCAGGCCTGGCGGGTGAACATGCCCGGTACGACTTCCGTGGTGCTGAACAGACGGGATGCATCGGTATCGCCGGTCATGTCTTCGAGACGCATGTCGACATACAGATGTGCCACCTGAGAGAGCATCTTCTGGTACAGGGTCGACTCACTGTTACGCACGCCCATCAGACGAACCAGCAGGGAGCGCGCCTGGCTGACCATGCTTTCATCTGCCCGTAATTTCCACTCAGGAT
>NZ_JBOFIN010000059.1:0-15739 GCF_051650185.1 Scandinavium sp. | reverse complement strand
ATCTTGCAAGTATGGGACAACTAGTGAAATTACCGACAAGAAGGGAAAGGGCCTTCCCGAGAGTGGTAAAGGAGAGGCCCTGGAAATACCCCACAGCCCCGAAAAAGAGCCAGTCAGTTGCTTAACTGACTGGCATTACTGCTCATCAGAGGTTTTTTTTTGCCTGAGCGTTGATGGCTACGAGCTGGCCGGTTCTTCAACCTTCTCATCTTCAGCGGAAGCCTCAGCCATCACTTCCTGAATAACCTCTTCATCTATTCCAGGATTAAGGGCGACCGCCAGCGGTGAAGACGTCAGGCTGTCTGGCATCACCACGTGGGGCAGTGGGGCATCGACGATGATTTCTGGCTGGCGCTTTCTGATCCAACTGATGCTGCCGATAATCACGCCGCAAAGGGTGAAGCACAGGTACAGCACGTTACCGCCAAACGGCTGCATGATGGCGCCAGTGATCAGCGGCCCGATACAAGCGCCAACACCGAAGGCCATCAGCAGACAGGCTGTCAGTGATACCCGGCGTTCTGGGGCGACGCGATCGTTGGCAATGGCGACGCCCAGCGGATACAGGGAGAACATCGCCATGCTCGAAAGAAAGGCCATGCCGAGCACCCAGTAGTAGCCCAGATGCGGAAACAGCGAAAGCGGAAGGGAAGCAACGGCGAACAGCAGGGCGGTATAAAACAGCAGGTGCTGGCGGTCATAGCGATCGGATAACCAGCTCAACGGGAACTGTGACACCATTCCGGCGAAAATCGTGACGCCCATGAACAGCCCGATTTGCTGCGTGCTCAGGCCCTGCGAAATCGCATAAACCGGAGCAAGGCCATAGAAAGAGCCAGCAGCCATTCCCATCACCAGCGTGGCGGCCAGCAGTTTAGGAATCGCTTTGAAGAAGTAGCCGAGTTCCATGGGGGCAGGGGACATCGGGTGCGCGGTAGTTCGGGTAGTGAGTGCAATGGGGACGAGGCACAGCGCGAAACACAGTGCCACAATGAGCAGCATGGCTGGCCCCATTCCGGCGGCCATGATCAGGATGATCTGGCCTCCGCACAGACCCAAATAGGTGGCGACCATATAAAGACCGAAGATAGCGCCACGCTGTGATGACTCAGCCTGGTCGTTAAGCCAGCTTTCCAGCACCATGTATTGACACATCATGCACAGGCCGATGATTAATCGCAGAAAAATCCATAAGGGGATAAAGTCGCTGAGTCCATGCCCGACCACCGAGGCGGTAATGATCCCCGCACAGGCCACATAAGCGCGAATATGCCCTACGCGGGCAATGAGGTTGTGGCCGACTTTTCCACCGATGACTAAACCCAGATAGTTCGCCGCCGTGATCGCCCCAATTAAGGTGCCGCTCACTTCTTCATGCGCGAGGCGTAAAGAGATATAGGTCGTCAGCAGGCCCGAACCGAGCAGCATCAACAGGGTGGTGGTGTACAGCGGCAGAAAAGTATTGAGCACTTTTTTCATACATCTCCCTGTATGGCTGGTCGTTAAGTATGCATCTTTATCGTGCTTGGTTTTTCCCAGGGATGCAAATGCAGCGGCCAATACAGGAAGACAGGAAAGCGTTTTCGGAATGATCTTGCTACGGCAGCACGGCCGTCAGGAGGCTATCTGAGCTCTGTTGTCGTCACTCTTGCTCGTCGCGAACGGGTGGTTCAGTCACCTGGCTGGATTCTTGTGCGGCTTGTTTGTCCTGGTGATGGTACCAGGCGCCGATAGACGAGTAGATAAAGCGGCCTGCGAAAAAGAGGAAGCTGATAAGAATAATAATCCGCGTCATACGAGTGTTGAACTGGTTTCGTTTGCGTATGGGTGTGGCCTGGCTCACTTAAGGGGTCCTTTTAGCATACCCGATATCGGGCGGTGAGCACATTAAGGCACAGCGGAACGACAGGGTCAATTAACAATTGAATAAAATATGTTCAGGTTGACTATCGGTTGCTTTCTCGCCGGGGAAGACGAAAATTCAGCCGCTTTAATCAAAACTGAAATCGGTTTTATTGATCTAAGTCAAATATTCAGCCCCAGTGCTCATTACAATCCCCTGTCCAGCTCCGCGCAGAAAAGTCATCGCGGTGAACTTATGTCAGGTGGGATGCCTGTCTGAATCTGCCCATCAGGAGTTGGGGTTTCTGTTGAGCACTTATGCAGTTAACTGAACTTTATAAAAAAAATCGAGATAAGTGGTGGGGACTTCCCCTGTTTCTGCCCACGCTTCTGTTGCCTCTTGCCCGCTGCGCAAACACCTTCACTCGCATTGACGGCGGCATTGTCGCGCTTTATTACCTGCCACTAGCACTGCTGCTCAGCTTTATGCTGTTTTTTGGCTGGGAGGCACTCCCCGGGATTGTGTTAGGGATTTGGCTGGTCATTGGCCAGGGGATGAGCGCGCCTGAAAAAGTCGGTATCATTTTTCATTTCCTGATCCCTATTGTGTTGAGCTGGGGAGGCTATCGCGTATTCGCTCCGCGGCGTAGCCATATTTCCTACGGCACCGATCGTCTGATGACGCAGCGTCTGTTCTGGCAGGTGTTCTTCCCTGCGAGCATTTTCCAGCTCCTTTTGCTCTTCTCTGTTTTCTTCGGGATTTTGCCCGCTCGTATTTCACCGGCAGGCACTGGGCCGTTGACGCTCCACAGTTTAATCAACTACCAGTCAATGCTGGTCGGCTGCCTGACGGGCGTACCTCTGTGCTATCTGCTTATCCGTATTATTCGTAACCCGTTGCACGTAAGGGCTTTCATCTCCCAGCTTCGTCTGCAAATCGACCGCAAAGTCACGGCGGCCGAAATGGTGGTGTGGTCGATGTTGCTGCTGTTGATTATGGGCCTGTTGCTGATCCCCACGGCCAACGCCGCGTCGATTTTTACCACCAACTACACGCTGTCACTGCTGCTTCCTGTCATGCTGTGGGGCTCGATGCGTTTTGGCTACCGATTGATGTCTCTGATCTGGACGATAGTGCTGATTGTGAGCATTCACTTCTACTACCGTTACATGCCGGTTTACCCAAGCTACAGCAACCAGCTGGCGATCACCTCGTCCAGCTATCTGGTGTTCTCGTTTATTGTGGTTTACATGGCGATGCTGGCAACGCAGCAGCGCAGTATTCACGCCCGGGTAAGGCGCATGGCTTTTATCGACCCTGTCGTTCAGATGCCGAATCTGTGGGCGCTGAGCCGTAAACTGGCCGCCACGCCATGGTCAGTGCTGTGCTTCTTACGGGTTCCTGAACTGGAAGTCCTGGGCCGCCACTACGGCATGATGGTGCGCATCCAGTACAAACAAAATCTGGGCAAATGGCTGGAGCCTGAACTGCTGCCGGGTGAAAGTGTGTACCAACTTTCCGGGCATGATTTGGTGATTCGTCTTAATACCGAAGGGCATGAATCACGCATCCAGGCGATCGATGCACACATCAAAAAATTCCGTTTTGTCTGGGATGGCATGCCGTTGCAACCTAACGTCGGCGTCAGTTACTGCCACGTTCGTAGCCCGGTAATGCAGTTGCCAATGTTACTTGGCGAACTCAGTACGATTGCTAATTTATCGTTAGTGACCGGCTCGCCGGAAAGTTTGCAGCACCGCAATGCCATGCATCTGCAGCAGCGTCTCAGAGACAAAATCATGATGATGAATCATCTGCAGCTGGCGCTGGAACACGGAAAGTTTCAGCTGATGGCGCAGCCCATCGTGGGGATCCGTGGCGACAGCTATCATGAGGTTCTGTTGCGTCTGGAAGGTGAAGACGGCCAGCTCATCGCGCCCGATGACTTCCTGCCTGTCGCACATGAGTTCGGTCTTTCCTCACGAATTGATTTATGGGTACTCGATAATACGTTGCGCTTTATGGATCAGCATCGCGATGCGCTGGCGGGCTTAAGATTGTCGATTAACATATCGCCTTCGTCGGCCTGTGGCTCGCGGTTCCCAAAAACCGTGGAGGAACACCTCAAGCGGCACAATATCCAGGGCTGGCAGGTCATTTTTGAATTAACAGAGAGCCAGTCACTGAGCCATCCTGAGCAAGCCAGTCAGAACATGGAACAGCTACGGGCGCTGGGCTGCAGAATTGCTATCGACGATTTTGGTACGGGTTATGCCAGCTATGCGCGCCTGAAAAAAGTGAGCGCGGATATCCTCAAAATTGACGGCAGCTTTATCAGGAATCTGCTCTCAAGCAGCCTCGATTACCAGATTGTCTCGTCGATTTGCCATCTGGCAAGAATGAAGAATATGCAGGTTGTCGCGGAGTATGTCGAAACGGCAGAAATTCGGGACGCGGCGTTAGGGCTGGGGATCGATTATTTGCAGGGCTTCTGTATCGGCAAACCAGAACCGTTAGAGGATCTGGCTGCCGAACAGAAAGATAAACCGGCGTCAGGCCGCGATATCTGGTGATTCTTCTTCCGTAATTTTCAGCATCCAGCCTGTCACACCCTGCCAGTATTGCTGCTCTTTTTCCAAATCGAGCAGCACCAGCGCGTTCTGGGTGAACCAGTCGTGCGGGAAGCAGAGCGTCCAGTGATTGGCTTCCGTCGTGAGTTTTAACGTCGGCGGAGTAGTGGTTGCCTGGCGCTGATTATTTAACAGCACGCCGAGGCGAAGCAGCTGGATCATCGGCAGGAACTGCTTCTTCTTAAACAGCGTAAAGCGCGGCAAATCGTCGAGCTTAACCCCTTTGCGATGGTAGCGAACCAGCGTGGCAATCAGGGTTTGCTGTTCCTGATTGAAACCCGGCAAATCACTGTTTTGCAGGATGTAGGCCGAATGACGATGCATCCCGCTATGGTTAATGTTCAACCCCACTTCGTGCAGCATCGCGGACCATTTCAACAGCGCCGCAAGCTGCGGGTGTGCCTGCTTAGGATTCTGCTCCAGCCATTGTTCGTACATGTGATTGGTGGTATCCAGCACGCGACGAGCCTGCTCACGGTCAATGTGATACTGGCTGGCCAGGCTTTCTGCGGTACGGCTACGGATATCGTCATGGCGGAAGCGGCCTTCCATCTCATACAGCACGCCTTCGCGCAGCGCCCCGTCTGAAAGACGCAGTTCTTTAATCGCCAGCGAATCGAACACCCCACAAAGAATGGCAAGGCCCGGCATAAAGACGGCCTGGCGGTCTTCGGATAAGCCCGGCAGGCTAAGCGACGAGAAGTTTTTACACTTCAGCGCTTCTTCCACCACCTTCTCCAGGCGTTCCGGCGTGATAAGGCCGTCTTTCTCGCCCATTTCTACCAGCACTTCATGGACGGCTTTAATGGTACCCGACGCACCCATCGCCACGTTCCAGCCCTGAATGCGGTATTGCCACGACAGGGTTTCTAGTTTTTGCACTGCGGCCAGACGCGCGCGCTGGAAGTTCTCTTTGCTGATAACGCCACCGGGGAAGAACATCTGCGCAAAGCTGACACAGCCCATTCGACGGCTTTCCACCAGCTGTGGCGTGAAGTCTTCACCGATAACCAGTTCCGTAGAGCCGCCGCCAATATCAATCACCAGCTTGCGGCCTTTTTCCGGCTGCGTGTGTTCCACCCCCATAAAAATCAGGCGCGCTTCTTCATTCCCGGAAATTATCTCTATCGGGTAGGGGATAACTTTTTCCGCCCGCTTGAGAAACTCAGGCGCATTCAGCGCCTGGCGCAGCGTATGGGTGCCGACGATAACGACGTTGGCAGGCGAAAACCCTTGCAGGCGCTCGGCAAACAGCGACAGGCAGTTCAGCCCGCGCTCCATCGCCTCTTCACTCAGCATGTTGTTGGCATCCAGGCCATCGGCCAGGTGGACGCGCTGCTTCAGACGGCCGATTATCTGCAACGCGCCATCTACCACGCGTGCGATGACCATGTGAAAACTGTTCGATCCCAGGTCGACCGCAGCAATCTCCTGCGGTCTTGTTGTTTTGGTTTTGATGGGCATAGATTAATCGGGTTGCTCGAGTGATTTGATATAGTCGTAAATCGCCAGCTGTGACCGAACTTTGCGGCGATTGCCGCGGGGCACATAACGATTACTCAGTTCTTTGTCGATAAAGCGGGCTTTCACCGTATCGCTAAACAGAATGTCGATAATATCCAGAACGTGTTGTTTCAGGCGCGGATCCAGCAGCGGCGTGGCGACCTCGATACGGTAATCGATGTTTCGCGTCATCCAGTCAGCTGAGGAGAGCCACACTTTTTTGTTCCCACCGTCTTCAAAAATATAGATCCGGTCATGCTCAAGGTAACGGTCAACGATGCTGATCACGTTGATATTATCGCTGATCCCTTCCAGCTGCGGGATAAGCGAACACATACCGCGGACCAGCAGATTCACCGGAACGCCAGAACCGGACGCCGCATACAGTCTGTCGACCAGCCCTTTATCCACCAGGTTGTTCAGCTTAAGTGTAATACCGGATGGCTGACCGTTTTGGGCGTTTGCAATTTCTTTGTCGATCATTTCGTACAGCAGACGACGCGAGTTTTGCGGCGACACCATCAGATAGTCGAAGTTGACCGGGCGATACGGGTTTTCAATAAAGTTAAACACCCGACGCACTTCGTTGGTGATGCGCGCGTCAGCAGTCAGCAGCGAGTAGTCGGTATAAATTCGGGCTGTTTTTTCGTTGAAGTTCCCGGTGCCGATATGCGCGTAACGCACCACATCGTCGCCTTCTTTACGGGAAATCAGGAACAGCTTGGCGTGAATTTTCAGACCTGGTGCGGAGAAGATCACGTGCACGCCCGCTTCCGTCAGGCGTTTTGCCCAATGGATGTTGGCTTCTTCATCGAAGCGCGCCTGCAGTTCCACCACCACCGTCACTTTCTTGCCGTTGTGCGCGGCGTGGATCATCGAATCAATAATGCGTGAGTCTTTCGCCACGCGGTAAATATTGATTTTGATAGCCAGTACGCTCGGGTCGAACGAGGCCTGGCGCAGCAGCTCCAGCACGTGTTCAAACGTGTGATACGGATAGTAGAGCAGCACGTCGCGTTCGCGAATGGCATCAAAGCCGTTGCGGAATTTATCAAACCAGATGTGACGCAGGCGCGGCAGCGGCTTGTTGACCAGATTGGCTTTGCCAACGTTTGGGAAGCCGATGAAATCTTTGAAGTTGTGATAGCGGCCGCCCGGCACGATGGAGTCGTAGCGGGTGATGGCGAACTTCTTGCGCAGCATCTCGACCATCGCATCTGGCATATCACGCTGATACACAAAGCGCACCGGTTCTGCCGTCAGACGCTGTTTCAGGCTGGAGGACATCAGCTCCATCAGGCTCGATTCCATCTCGTGCACCAGGTCATATTCGGCGTCACGGGTCATCTTCATCGAGTAGGCATTCAGCGCATCATAATCAAAGAAGCCTTTGAAGATGTCGTCCAGACAGTAGCGCAGAATGTTGTCCAGCAGGATCATCGGCTTGCGGCGGCGCGGGGTTTCCGGCGGCAGGTTGACGAAACGCGGAACCTTATCGGACGGGATTTCGAGCAGCGCGTAGTTAATCTCTTCGCCGCGAATAATTTCTACCGCCAGATAGGTGTAATCATCCTTCAGGAACGACACCAGATCGGTTTCGCGGTTAATCAGAATAGGGGTGATGTGCTGGCGCAGGTAGTGTTTGAAGTAGTGGCGTAACCAGCTTTGCTGATTCACCGAAAGCTGCCGCTCGTTAATGAGGAAGATTTGGTTACGCGCCATTTCGAGGAGCAGCTCGTTATAGAGGCTGTCGAACTCCTGATCGGCCTTCAGCACCCGGGCCTGAATTTTGCCAAGCAAATGCCGGGAGTGGGCGGTGATGCCTTGTTCTTCGTTAATGATAATGCGGCGTTTCAGTTCGGCAAAACGCACCTTGTAGAACTCATCAAGGTTATTCGAATAGATGCCCAAAAAACGCATGCGTTCTATCAACGGGTTGCTTTTATCCGCCGCTTCCTGGAGAACACGCTCGTTAAAAGATAACCAACTGAGTTCTTTTTCGATATAAAGCTTATCCTGACCCATTACTACTTACACTCCGGTTGATTGACGCGGACAGCCTTCACATTATGGCGAGCTTTGCCCTGATATGTCCAATTGTGCCAGCAAAGTATGACAGTTAATTTTTTCCGGGGGATATTAAGGCGTTGGAGCGAAGGGAAAGGGATTGTAGGTCGGGCAAGCGCAGCGCCGCCCGACACAGGGTTACTCTTCGGAAGCATGCCCCTGCGGAGGCAGCTCATCGCCGTCCAGCCAGGCCGTATTGCCTTTCATCGCCAGACGCCCATCGACAAACCAGCTCACCACCAAAGGATAAATGGCGTGTTCCTGATGTTGAACGCGATCGGCTATCTCTTCTTCCGAATCGCCTTCAAATACCGGGACTTTGGCCTGCAAAATAACCGGGCCACCGTCCAGCTCATCGGTGACGAAATGCACAGAAGTGCCATGCTCTTCGTCGCCGTTTTCCAGCACCTGGCGATGCGTATTGAGGCCCGGATATTTCGGCAGCAGGGAAGGGTGGATATTCAGCAGACGCCCCTGATAATGCGCCACGAAATCAGGGCTCAGGATGCGCATATATCCCGCCAGCACCACGACATCCGGCGCGTAAGCATCAATCTCTTGCATCAACTCACGATCAAACGCTTCACGGCTCGTAAACTGGCTGGCGGCCAGCGCGTGTGCCGGGATTTCGGCTTCACGCGCGCGTTCAAGGCCGAATGCATCGGCCTTATTGCTGAACACTGCCCGCAGGGTGCCGTTGATTTTCTTCTGCTTGCAGGCGTCAATAATCGCCTGCAAATTGCTTCCGTTGCCAGAAATCAGCACCACAATGTTTTTCATTACTCGATGACCACACGCTGTTCAGAATCGGATGCTTTGATATACCCGATTTTCCACGCGTTTTCACCTTTCTCTGTCATCAGAGCAACGGCTTTGTCGGCTTCGGACGCTGGCAGGGCGATGACCATGCCCACGCCGCAGTTAAAGGTGCGGTACATTTCATGCTGGCTGACGTTGCCGGCTTTTTGCAGCCAGTTGAACACGGACGGCCACTGCCAGGAGGCTTCGTCGATCACGGCCTGAGTGTTATCCGGCAGGACGCGCGGAATGTTTTCCCAGAAGCCGCCACCGGTCAGGTGTGCAATCGCGTGAACGTCTACATTGGCGATAAGATCGAGAATGTTTTTCACATAAATGCGGGTGGGCGCCAGCAGGTGGTCGGCCAGTGACTTGCCGTCCAGCTCTTCGGTTTCCGGGTTGCAGCCGCTGACTTCAATGATCTTGCGTACCAGCGAGTAGCCGTTGGAGTGCGGGCCGCTGGAACCCAGCGCAATCAGCACATCGCCGTCTGCCACTTTGCTGCCATCAATGATTTCGGATTTCTCAACGACGCCAACGCAGAACCCCGCCACGTCGTAATCTTCGCCGTGATACATCCCCGGCATTTCAGCGGTTTCGCCACCGACCAGCGCACAGCCCGATTGCAGGCAACCTTCGGCGATCCCAGTGATCACGCTGGAAGCCGTGTCGACGTCCAGTTTGCCCGTGGCGTAGTAATCAAGGAAGAACAGAGGCTCAGCGCCCTGAACCACCAGATCGTTCACACACATCGCCACCAGGTCGATGCCGATGGTGTCGTGACGCTTCAGATCCATCGCCAGACGCAGTTTCGTGCCAACGCCATCCGTACCGGAAACCAGCACTGGCTCACGATATTTTTGCGGCAGCGCGCACAGTGCGCCGAAGCCACCCAGGCCACCCATCACTTCCGGGCGGCGGGTTTTCTTCACCACACCTTTGATTCGGTCAACCAGAGCATTACCTGCGTCGATATCAACACCGGCATCTTTATAGCTGAGAGAGGTTTTGTCGGTCACTGCAAAGTCTCCACGCGATGGCGTTAGCAAATAAAATCGGCGCCATTCTAACAGCCTAAGCAAACGTTTGCGAGCCTGGGCGGTGGATATCTTTTATTGGCTGATTTTTGCGCGTTTCAGCCGCTTCGGCAGGCAAATTTGACCCTGTTCACGAAAATGAAACCGGGTACAGTTTAATGCTTGCAGGTTATTGCCCGAGCACACAATATCCCACTGAAACCGGTTTCTGAAATGGCCCTCAGGAGGAGTGGAACAAATGCATATTGCCGCATTTGATATTGGTGGAACGGCGTTGAAAATGGGGATCGTCACCCGGCAAGGTGAGATCCTCACGAAGGAAAAGGCGACGATAACCGACAGCGACGGTGATCAAATTCTGCAGCACATCATGAGCTGGATTACCTCCCACCCGGAATGCGAAGGCGTTGCCATCAGCGCACCTGGCTATGTGAACCCTCATACCGGCTTTATCGAAATGGGCGGGGCCATTCGCAAGTTCGATAACTTTGCCATCAAAGCCTGGCTTGAAGAACGCACGCATCTTCCCGTAGCGATTGAAAACGACGCCAACTGCGTGCTGCTGGCAGAACGCTGGCGCGGCAAGGCTTCAGCGATGAGCGACTTTCTGGTGCTGACTATCGGCACCGGCATCGGCGGGGCGATTTTCTGCAATAACCAACTGGTGCGCGGCGCGAAGTTTCGCGGCGGCGAATTTGGCTACATGTTTACTGAACGCCCCGGAGTACGCCATCCCACTCACTACACCATGAATGCCACCTGCACGCTGCGCGTACTGCGTCGTCGTTATAGCCAACACACGGGCAAACCGCTGGATAACGTCAGCGGTGAAGAGATTTTTGATGCCTATGACGCAGGCGATGCAACCTGCCAGCGGTTGGTGGAGGATTTCTTCAACGGCATTGGCGCGGGTCTGTATAACCTGGTCAATCTGTTTGATCCGCAAACCATCCTGCTTGGCGGCGGCATTACTGAACGCCCAGGGTTTTTGGCGCAGCTGAAACAGCATCTCACGTGGTTTGGTATTGATGACTACATCGATACCGTCAGCCACGGCAACGACGCCGGTTTACTCGGCGCGGTTTACCATTTTAATCAGCAGTCTGAACGTTAAAGAGGGAGTTGTTATGTCCGGATTTAAACACGATTTTCTGTGGGGCGGAGCCGTTGCGGCGCATCAGTTAGAGGGCGGCTGGAAAGAGGGCGGCAAAGGCCCAAGCGTGGCCGATGTGATGACCGCTGGCGCGCACGGTGTTCCGCGTGAAATTACCGACGGCGTGCTGCCAGGGAAAAACTATCCGAACCACGAAGCGATAGATTTCTATCATCGCTATAAAGACGACATCAAACTGTTCGCCGAAATGGGCTTCAAATGCTTCCGGACTTCACTTGCGTGGACGCGCCTGTTCCCGAAAGGCGACGAGCTGGAGCCGAATGAAGCGGGCCTGAAATTCTACGATGACCTGTTCGATGAATGCCTGAAATACGGTATCGAACCGGTTATCACGCTGTCTCACTTTGAGATGCCTTACTACTTAGTGAAGGAGTACGGCGGCTGGCGTAACCGTAAAACCATCGACTTCTTTGTGCGCTTCGCGAAAGTGGCGTTTGAGCGCTATCAGCACAAAGTGAAGTACTGGATGACCTTTAACGAGATCAACAACCAGGCAAACTACCACGAAGATTTCGCGCCGTTCACCAACTCAGGCATTAAATATGAAGAAGGTGAAGATCGTGAACCGATTATGTATCAGGCGGCGCACTACGAGCTGGTTGCCAGCGCCCTGGCGGTGAAAATAGCCCGCGAGATCAACCCGTCATTGCAGGTAGGCTGCATGATTGCCATGTGCCCAATCTATCCGCTGACCTGTGCGCCAGACGACATGATGATGGCGATGAACGCCATGCATAAGCGCTACTGGTTCACCGATGTGCACGTGCGCGGCAAATACCCGCAGCATCTGCTGAACTATTTCCAGCGTCGTGGCTTCCAGTTTGATATTACCGAAGAAGACAAAGCGGCACTGAAACAAGGCTGTGTCGATTACATCGGTTTCAGCTATTACATGTCGTTTGCCACCAAAGCGACCGAAGACAACCCGCAGCTGGATTACGACGAAACGAAAGCGCTGGTCTCGAATCCGTACGTGAAGAAATCCGACTGGGGCTGGCAGATTGACCCGGTCGGGCTGCGCTACTCCCTGAACTGGTTCTGGGATCACTACCAGCTGCCGCTGTTTATTGTGGAGAACGGGTTTGGTGCCATCGACGTACGCGAAGCCGACGGCAGCGTCAACGACCAGTACCGTATCGACTATCTCTCTGCGCACATCGCGGAAATGAAAAAAGCGGTGGTGGAAGATGGCGTCGATCTGATGGGTTACACCCCCTGGGGCTGTATCGACCTGGTGTCTGCCGGAACCGGCGAGATGAAAAAACGCTACGGCTTTATCTATGTTGATAAAGATAACGAAGGCAACGGCACGCTGGAACGCAGCCGCAAGAAATCTTTCGCCTGGTATCAGAAGGTGATCAGCAGCAATGGTGAGTCTCTGTAATTTTGTGCCGGGTGGCGGCTTCGCCTGACCCGGCCTACAGGCTTGCTCTTGTAGGCCCGTGCTAGCGCAGCGCCGCCGGGCATGAAGTGGCGCTATCACTAAAACCTCGCTCCGGCGGGGTTTATTTTTGTCCTTATTTTATAATAAGTAACATTATGTTAATCGCCGGGCTTGATCTAACAGGTATGGCGCTTCCAGGAAAAAGCGGTATAATCCCGCGATTTTTTTTGTGGCTGCCCCTCAGAGGAGAAAGAGAATGAAGATTGTGGAAGTGAAACACCCACTCGTCAAACACAAGCTGGGCCTGATGCGCGAGCACGATATCAGTACCAAACGCTTCCGTGAACTCGCCTCAGAAGTCGGCAGCTTACTGACTTATGAAGCCACTTCCGACCTGGAAACAGAAACCGTCACCATCGAAGGCTGGAACGGCCCGGTGCAGGTTGAGCAGATCAAAGGCAAGAAGATCACCGTTGTGCCAATCCTGCGTGCGGGCCTGGGCATGATGGAAGGCGTGCTTGAACACGTACCAAGCGCGCGTATCTCGGTTGTCGGTATCTACCGTAATGAAGAAACGCTTGAGCCAGTGCCGTATTTCCAGAAGCTGGTGTCTAACATCGACGAGCGTATGGCGCTGGTAGTTGACCCAATGCTGGCAACTGGCGGTTCCATGATTGCCACCATCGACCTGCTGAAAAACGCAGGCTGCTCCAGCATTAAGGTGCTGGTACTGGTTGCGGCACCGGAAGGTATCGCCGCGCTGGAAAAAGCGCACCCGGATGTAGAACTCTACACCGCTTCCATTGATCAGGGCCTCAACGAGCACGGATACATTATTCCGGGCCTCGGCGACGCCGGCGACAAGATCTTTGGTACTAAATAAGTGATTCATTAAAAAGAGCCGACTTTGAGAGTCGGCTTTTTTTTGACTAAAACACAACAACACCCATAAGAGGAAAGACCTATGACGCGCCGTGCTATCGGGGTAAGTGAAAGACCACCGCTTTTGCAGACCATCCCGCTTAGTTTGCAGCATCTGTTCGCCATGTTTGGCGCAACCGTGCTGGTGCCTGTGCTTTTTCATATTAACCCGGCAACGGTCCTGCTGTTTAACGGCATCGGCACGTTGCTGTATCTGTTCATATGCAAAGGTAAAATTCCGGCGTATCTCGGCTCCAGCTTCGCGTTTATCTCCCCGGTGCTGCTTCTGCTGCCGCTGGGTTATGAAGTGGCGCTCGGCGGCTTCATCATGTGCGGCGTGCTGTTCTGCCTGGTGTCGTTTATCGTGAAGAAAGCGGGTACCGGCTGGCTGGATGTGATGTTCCCGCCTGCGGCGATGGGCGCGATTGTCGCGGTTATCGGTCTGGAGCTGGCGGGCGTGGCGGCTAACATGGCAGGCCTGTTGCCTGCTGATGGGCAGAGCGTCGACAGCAAAGTCATTCTCGTGTCGATGGTGACCTTAGGCGTGACCGTTTTCGGTTCCGTGCTGTTCCGCGGCTTTATGGCGATTATCCCGATTCTGATTGGCGTGCTGGTGGGTTACGGTTTGTCGTTTGCCCTCGGCATGGTCGACACCACCGCGATTTCACAGGCGCACTGGTTCGCGCTGCCAACCTTCTACACCCCGCGTTTTGAGTGGTTTGCCATCTTCACCATCCTGCCTGCGGCACTGGTGGTTATCGCTGAACACGTCGGTCACCTGGTCGTGACCGCGAACATCGTCAAAAAAGATCTGATTAAAGATCCGGGCTTGCACCGCTCGATGTTTGCCAACGGTTTGTCGACCGTGATTTCCGGTTTCTTCGGCTCCACGCCAAACACCACCTACGGTGAGAACATCGGCGTAATGGCGATCACCCGTGTCTACAGCACCTGGGTAATTGGCGGCGCGGCCATTATCGCGATCCTGCTGTCCTGCGTCGGTAAACTGGCGGCAGCGATTCAAATCATCCCGGTTCCGGTGATGGGCGGCGTTTCTCTGCTGCTGTACGGCGTAATCGGCGCATCCGGTATTCGCGTGCTGATTGAGTCCAAAGTGGATTACAGCAAAGCGCAAAACCTGATCCTGACCTCCGTCATTCTGATCATCGGCGTCAGCGGCGCGAAAGTGCACATCGGTGCGGCTGAACTGAAAGGCATGGCGCTGGCGACGATCGTCGGTATTGCCCTGAGCCTGATCTTCAAACTGATCAGCGTTCTGCGCCCGGAAGAAGTGGTGCTGGATGCCGCGGACAGCGATACGCCATCACATTGATCCTTTCACCGGGCGGACGATCCGCCCGGTTCTCTCCCTCACGCCTTTTGTGTTACACTCATGGCGATTTTTTGCAGTCCCATGTTGAGGTCACTCTGAACGCTCCGGCTCAGCTCTCTCTGCCACTCTATCTGCCCGATGACGAAACCTTCGCGAGTTTCTGGCCGGGTGATAACGCCTCTTTACTTGCTGCCGTGCAAACCATGCTACGCCAGGATCACAGCGGATACGTCTATGTCTGGTCGCGTGAAGGCGCGGGCCGCAGCCATTTGCTGCACGCAGCCTGTGCTGAACTCTCACAGCGCGGCGATGCGGTCGGGTATGTTCCGTTAGATAAGCGCACCTGGTTTGTGCCGGAAGTGCTCGATGGCATGGAACATCTGGCGCTGGTTTGCATTGATAATATCGAGTGTGTGGCGGGTGACGAACCGTGGGAAATGGCGATTTTCAACCTCTATAATCGCATTCTGGAATCCGGTAAAACGCGCCTGCTGATCACCGGCGATCGTCCTCCTCGTCAGTTGAATCTTGGCCTGCCGGATCTGGCTTCGCGCCTGGACTGGGGGCAAATCTACAAGCTGCAACCGCTCTCTGACGAAGACAAGTTACAGGCATTACAGCTGCGCGCCAAAATGCGTGGCTTCGAGATGCCGGAAGACGTCTGCCGCTTCCTGATGAAGCGCCTTGACCGCGAAACGCGAACCCTCTTTATGACGCTGGATCAGTTGGATCGGGCGTCCATCACAGCACAACGCAAGCTGACCATTCCTTTTGTAAAAGAGATCCTTAAGCTTTAGGTTTTTCCCCTCACCCTAACCCTCTCCCCAAAGGGGCGAGGGGACTGTTATGTGCGGTATTTGGCTTCCCTGATAAAGTGAGGGGAATGGTTTACTCCCTCTCTCTTTTAGGGTGTACGGTCCGGAGACATGGTAGACAGGTGTTCGGGGACATGGTGAACACTATTTAACATCCTTTACCCATGGTTATCGACCTTTTCTTCAGGTCGATAACCCCCACTTTCGTGCTGTACCACCACACTTCATAGCAAC
>NZ_JBOFIN010000058.1:0-55200 GCF_051650185.1 Scandinavium sp. | reverse complement strand
AGGAGATGCGGATGTTAAAGCGTGAAATGAACATTGCCGATTATGATGCCGAACTGTGGCAGGCTATGGAGCAGGAAAAAGTACGTCAGGAAGAGCACATCGAACTGATCGCCTCCGAAAACTACACCAGCCCGCGCGTGATGCAGGCTCAGGGTTCTCAGCTGACCAACAAATACGCTGAAGGGTATCCGGGCAAGCGCTATTACGGCGGCTGCGAATACGTCGATATCGTTGAGCAACTGGCTATCGACCGTGCGAAAGAGCTGTTTGGCGCAGACTACGCGAACGTGCAGCCGCACTCTGGCTCCCAGGCGAACTTCGCGGTCTACACCGCGCTGCTGCAGCCGGGCGATACCGTGCTCGGTATGAACCTGGCGCAGGGCGGCCACCTGACTCACGGTTCTCCGGTTAACTTCTCCGGTAAGCTGTACAACATCATCCCTTACGGTATCGATGAGTCCGGTAAAATCGACTACGAAGATATGGCTAAGCAGGCACAGGAACACAAACCGAAGATGATTATCGGTGGCTTCTCTGCTTATTCCGGCGTGGTTGACTGGGCCAAAATGCGTGAAATCGCTGACAGCATCGGCGCTTACCTGTTCGTGGATATGGCGCACGTTGCGGGTCTGATTGCCGCAGGCGTATACCCGAACCCGGTTCCACACGCTCACGTCGTGACCACCACCACCCACAAAACGCTGGCTGGCCCTCGCGGTGGTCTGATCCTGGCGAAAGATGGTAGCGAAGAGCTGTACAAAAAGCTGAACTCCGCTGTCTTCCCAAGCGCTCAGGGCGGCCCGCTGATGCACGTTATCGCGGCAAAAGCCGTGGCGCTGAAAGAAGCGATGGAGCCAGAGTTTAAAACCTACCAGCAGCAGGTCGCGAAAAACGCCAAAGCGATGGTGGAAGTGTTCCTGAACCGCGGTTACAAAGTGGTGTCTGGCGGTACTGAGAACCATCTGTTCCTGCTGGATCTGGTCGACAAAAACCTGACCGGTAAAGACGCTGACGCCGCGCTGGGCCGTGCCAACATCACCGTTAACAAAAACAGCGTTCCAAACGATCCGAAGAGCCCGTTTGTGACTTCCGGTATCCGTATCGGCTCCCCGGCAGTGACTCGCCGCGGCTTCAAAGAAGCTGAAGTGAAAGCGCTGGCTGGCTGGATGTGCGATGTTCTGGACAACATCAATGATGAAGCCATCATTGAGAGCGTCAAAGGGAAAGTCCTGGATATCTGCGCCCGCTTCCCGGTTTACGCATAATCCCGTTGTGCCCATGAAAAAGGCCGCTGATGCGGCCTTTTTTGTTGCCTGATGGCGGCTACGCCTTATCAGGCCTACAACGCTTTTCCGTAGGCCGGGTAAGCACCAGCGACACCCGGCAATCGTTTATCGCCGATCAAGAGAAAGCGAACCCGGCCCGGCGATTGCCAACAGCAGAAAACCGCCCGCAATACTGATGTTCTTATAGAAGTTAATCATGTTTGGCACCACGGCATCACCGCTCATATCCCAATAGTGATGCCCAATCACTGCCGTTCCCAGGGTATAAAAGATGAAAATCACCGCCAGCGGACGAGTGAAGAAACCCAGCACGATAAGGATCGCGGCAGGCACTTCCATAATCACCGCGATGATAGCCGACAGCATCGGCACTGGCGCACCGCTTGAGGCCATATACTGCACGGTGCCCTGAAAACCCGGCAGTTTGGGATAACCGAAAATAATAAACACGGCCACGAGGGCAATTCGGGCGATCAGCAGTAGTAACGAGCGTGAGGAACCAAAATCGAAATAACGGATGGCGTTCATAGCAAGTCCATTGTGTAAAGGGGGGTCCTTAAACCCTAATACACAACGGAAAAATCTGCCATTACGCTACGATGACAAGGTGTTCAATCTCATTCCGGGGAGGATACGAAAATGCATCCGGAGGACGGCACCGCGCATAAAGAAATAATTTAAAACCGTTCCTGAGAGTATTTCCGTGATCAGCACATTTATCGCTGCCCCCATTATTCCCATTCTCTGAATGAGAACGTATGAAATTAGCACACTGGTCAGGCCGGTAATAAGGGCTTTGATGGAAATGTAGCGATATCCTGTGTACTTGATCATATATCTGGATGAAATGGTTCCCAGTCCGGAAAATAAGCAGCTAATACATAAGATAATGCCGGGTTTGTAAGCCTCGATGTAGGCCTCTCCGTACAACGAAGAAATAATGAAGTGTCCGATGAAAATATATCCAACAATACAAATCATAGCGATCAGGATAGTCACCCGACAGAGTCTGGCGGTTTTATCCTCGGCTCGATTATTATCACGTTCATTATAAATAGAAGGCATCAGAGTCGTGACCAGTGCTACAGTAATAAAGCTCCAGGTCATTGATATCGCCAATGCACAAGAGTAAACACCCAGCGCTTTATCCCCGATCAGGGAGGAAATCAGCAGTTGATTAATGCGAGTGTAAATTGCCACCGAAAGTGCGCTGACAACCAAAGCGCCGCCGGTCTGAAAAATATATTTTGCGTAGCGAGTTCCGTGCTTTTTGACGTTGAACTGTGTGGCTTCGCCAGTGGTTGCAGATGAACGAAAAAACCAGATACAGCGCAAGATTAGCGGTACCAGTGTGGTCAGGATTATCGGTATGCCTAGCCATTCTGCTGGCATCCCCAGTTTGACGATGAGATAGCGGATAGACAGACCGCTAATCAGGCCAGAAAGATTGGCCAGAGTGTTACGTTCTGACTGCAATAATGCATTGTTAAAAAAAGAAAATAAGTCAACAGTAAGAAAAAAGTAAGAGGTAAATACCGCGGCGAAAAGGACCACCGTGACAGGTTCACGGCCCACGCTGATAAACCCTAACACTGGCAAGCCAAGGAGCAGGTATGTCATCCCCACCAGCGTTATGGCGATTTTAGTCAGTCTGATGCCAGAGAGAACTCTGAGTGAGGCCCGCTTGATAATCAGCGTATCGGTACCCATTTGCGCAATAAACTGCACTATCTGAAATACAGATACCGCCAGCGCAATCCGCCCATAAATTGTAGGGCCAATGTAGCGGGCAACATACGCGGTTACCAGTATCAAACCCAGAATTGCTATTATCTTTTCGACAATAATCCACAGGAAATTTGAAATTTTCCTGTCATTCCTTTTGAATCTGTTAAACATATTCCCGCCTTTTTTGTGAAGAGGGCGAATATGGCTTTGTTCGATAAGTAAGTCAATGTGATGTGCTAAGCTGCGATAGAATAATGATTTTCAATAAATACTATATTGCATGCTTTTGCTTTGATTTATAGTAGACACATTATTTATTTTCTGGGTGGATTTATTGTGTTTGTTTTAATCGTATTGTTGTTGGTGGTAATACTTCTGGGATATTGGTTTTATCCCTGGTTTTCGAGAGGCAGTTATGATGTGACAACATTTATTGAAAAAATGGAAAGTGAAGAATCAGAAGAATAAAAACACCCGAGATTTATTTATAAAATTCAGGTGTGGCGACGTTATATTTTCATGTTTTCGTTTGCCAACAGCGCTTCGACATATAAATAACCAATCCCCATGACCTGCTGAGCGCGGGTCAGTTGCCCGAAACTTATCTCCGTCTCGTTTTGCTTTAAACCGTCATTATGATCAAAGGGATTGAAGCCGATGCGCTGTTTGATAGTCGCCAGCCACTGCTCACCAAATTCACAACTGCGGCCATAAAACCAAATCTGATTAATGTTTAAGATATTCAGGAAGTTGTACAGGCTCAGGCCAATGGCATTCGCCGATTCTTCTACCCAGCGCACGACACGCTCATCGCCTTCGCGCCAGGCGCTGACGAGCTGGTGAGATTTAAGCGTATCAGGATCTTGCTGCGCTGGCTGCGGTGACGCTTTGAGCCAGATGCGAGCCTGCTTTTTCAACGCAGACAGGGAGGCTACCGTTTCCAGGCAGCCGTAGCGCCCGCAGTCACAGGCCATTCCGTCGGGGTCGATGATGGTATGCCCGATTTGCCCACTGCCGTACAGGCTGCCGCGATACACCTGATCGTTAATGACAAACGACGAGCCAATTCCGTAATCCACGTTGATAACGCAGAAATCTCGCCCGCGAGCGGTGTTTTGCCATTTCTCTGCCAGCGCCAGCATCACGCAGTCATTGTCTACCATCACCCGCACGCCCAGCTTCTCCTCCAGCAGATATTTCACCTCGATAGGCGCTTTCCACGGGGCCTGTGGCATGGTTTGCGACACACCGGTGACCGGGTCAACCTGACCGTGGATAGCCAGCGCCAGATTGATGGTTCGGTTGGGCCAGAGTTTACGGTGACGGTGCCAGCATTTTTCTATTTCGCCCAGCAGAGCCTGCGGGGAAGGGGCGTCTATCGCCACGCGTTCGAAATCACCCTTTGGGCTCAGGCAGGCGTTCGCCAGCTGGCATTCGATACTGGTCGGGGTGATATTCAGGCACAGCGTCCAGTCACCCTCCGGGGCAATCAGCCAGACTCCGCCGCTGTGACCCCGAGTGGGTTTTTCTTCCTCAACATTCAGCACCCGATTCTCTTTCGCTAACTCATCCAGAATGTTGCTCACGGCCGGAATGGAAATCTGCGCCAGACGAGCCAGCGTCGACTTGTTCGCGCGTTTGACACGGTACAACAGCTCCAGAAGCACACATTTGTTGTGATGCCGGATTTGCTGATTGTTGATGCAAGCCTTCATATCACTAAATCCCGTTTACTGTATTGCGTGATTATTGCGCGAAAACAGTGCCAGATTGTTCATTAAACTGCCATCAATCTTTTTGTTTAGTGTGTCTTGTTAATATTGAGGGCGATATGGAATCAGTCAAAGCGTGGCAAGAAAACCTCAGCATCCCGACCTATGAAACCGGGCCGCAGGATAGTCATCCTATGTTCCTCGAAAATCGCGTTTATCAGGGATCGTCCGGGGCGGTGTATCCCTACGGCGTGACCGATACGCTCAGCGAAGAAAAAACGCTGAAACAGTGGCAAGCGGTGTGGCTGGAAAATGACTACCTCAAAGTGATGATTTTGCCGGAGCTGGGCGGGCGCGTGCACAGAGCGTGGGACAAGGTCAAACAGCGTGATTTTGTCTATCACAACGAGGTTATCAAACCCGCGCTAGTGGGATTGCTCGGGCCGTGGATCTCCGGAGGCATTGAGTTTAACTGGCCGCAGCATCACCGCCCCACCACGTTTATGCCCGTCGATTTCACTATGGAGTCGCATGAAGATGGCTCGCAAACGGTTTGGGTTGGCGAAACGGAGCCGATGCACGGCCTGCAGGTGATGACCGGATTTACCCTAAGACCCGACCGCGCGGCCCTGGAGATCGGCAGCCGTGTTTACAACGCCAACGCCACGCCGCGTCACTTTTTGTGGTGGGCCAACCCGGCGGTGAAAGGGGGTGAAGGGCATCAGAGCGTTTTCCCGCCGGACGTTACCGCGGTGTTTGATCACGGCAAGCGCGCAGTGTCTTCCTTCCCGATTGCCACCGGCACTTACTACAAAGTCGACTATTCCGCTGGCGTGGATATCTCGCGCTACAAAAACGTGCCGGTGCCAACGTCTTATATGGCGGAAAAATCAGAATACGATTTTGTCGGCGCCTGGTGTCATGACGAGGACGGCGGGTTGCTGCACGTCGCCAATCACCATATCGCGCCCGGCAAAAAGCAGTGGAGCTGGGGCTACAGCGAGTTTGGCCAGGCGTGGGATAAAAGCCTCACCGATGAAAACGGCCCTTACATCGAGCTGATGACCGGCATCTTTGCCGATAACCAGCCTGATTTTACCTGGCTTGATGCGTATGAAGAGAAGCGCTTCGAGCAGTATTTCCTGCCTTACCATTCGCTTGGCATGGTGCAGAACGCGTCGCGTGATGCGGTGCTCAAACTTCAACGCAGCAACGAGGGCATTGAGTGGGGGCTGTATGCGATTGCTTCTTTAACGGATCACCGTCTGACCGTCCGTGAAGAAGGGCGACAGGATGCTCTGATCGATGAAGCGATTTCGCTGACACCGGCCACAGCGATTCAGGGCGTGCTGCAACAGGCAGCGCCAGGAAGGCTGACGATTGAGCTTATTAATGCGCAGGGCCAATGTGTCTTACGCTACCAGGAACATCAGCCGACGGCGGTGCCGCTGCCGGAAGTGGCGACCGCCCCTTTGGCTGCTGAAGAGATTGCCAGTGCGGATGAAGCCTGGTTTATCGGTCAGCATCTGGAGCAATATCACCATGCCAGCCGTTCGCCGTTCGATTACTACCTTCGCGGCGTGGCGCTCGACCCGCTTGATTATCGCTGCAACCTGTCGCTGGCGATGCTGGAGTACAACCGGGCTGATTTCACCCGAACGATAGACTATGCAACCCAGGCGCTGAAACGCGCCCATCGGCTCAATAAAAATCCTCAGTGTGGTCAGGCAAGCCTCATCCGTGGCAGTGCCTATGAGCGGCAGGAGAAATGGCACGAAGCAGAAGAAGACTTCTGGCGTGCGGTGTGGAGTGGGAACAGTAAAGCAGGTGGGTATTATGGCCTCGCGCGTCTGGCGGCGCGTCGTGGCGAAAATGATGCTGGCCTGGAATTTTGCCAGCAGAGCCTGCTCGCGTGCCCGACCAATCAGGACGTTTTATGCCTGCAAAACCTGCTGTTGCTGCAAAGCGGCAAACAGCGTGAGTCCCGCGAACAGCGCGAAAAATTGTTGCGGGGGTATCCGCTGAATCCAACGCTTTGGTGGCTTAGCTGGTTTGATGAGCGCAGCGAAACCCGTCTTTCACAGTGGCGCGGGATGTGTCGTGGTCGCGATATCAACGCGCTGCTCACCGCCGGGCAGCTGCTGAGCTGGGGAATGCCAGCGCTTGCTGCGGAAATGCTGGATGCGTTGCAATGTCAGCAGACGCTGGCGCTCTATTTGCAGGCCAGCCTGAAGCAGCCGCAGGAGAGAGCCGCGCTTATCGAACAGGCGCGTGCGGCCTTCCCGCAGTTTGTCCGTTTCCCAAATAGTCTTACCGAAGTCGCCTCGCTGGAAAACCTCGAAGCGTGCTGGTTTGCCCGTCATCTGCTGGCCTGTTTCCACTACAACAAAGGCCGCTACGACAAAGCCGTCGGGCTTTGGCAGCGCTGTGTGGAGATGGAGCCTGAATTTGCCGACGCCTGGCGCGGGCTGGCCATCCACGCCTGGAACAAACTTCATGATCCTCAGAAGGCTACGCGTTACCTCGATACTGCCTGCGCATTGGCCCCACACGATCCTCGTCTGCTCTTCGAACGAGACTTGCTGGACAAGCTGGTGGGCGTCGCCCCTGAGCAACGACTGGCTCGTCTGGAGCAACATTTATCCTGTGCGCTTCAGCGTGACGATATGACCGCAGAATTGCTGAGTCTGTGGCATCTGACAGGGGAAACCGCCAAAGCCGCAGACATTCTGGCCACGCGTAAATTCCATCCCTGGGAAGGTGGGGAAGGGAAGGTTACCGGCCAGTTCATTCTCAACCAGCTGTTGCGCGCCTGGCAGTGTATTCAGCAAAAACAGCCGCAGCCCGCTCAGGCTTTGCTCCGTGCTGCATTGCACTACCCGGAGAATCTGAGTGAAGGTCGTCTGCCCGGACAGACCGATAACGATATCTGGTTTTTCCTTGCTGTCTGCGCTCAGGCGTCTGGCGATGAAGCTGAGACAAAGCGTTGTTTGCGGATGGCGGCAACCGGCGATCGCACTATCAATATTCACAGTTATTACAACGATCAGCCGGTCGATTATCTGTTCTGGCAAGGGCTGGCGTTGAAGATGCTGGGGGAAGAGCAAGCTTCCGGGCAGCTTTTCAGCGAGATGAAACAGCGGGCACAGCATATGGCGAAAAGCAGCATTGAGGCCGATTTCTTCGCCGTTTCCCAGCCAGACCTGCTGTCGCTGTATGCCGATTTACAGCAACAACACCGGGAAAAATGCCTGATGGTGGAGGCGCTGGCGGCTGCCGGGCTTGGCGATATCGAGGCTTATGAGAATGCCAGCCGTGCGCTTGCAACACTCAATCCGGCCTGGCCGAAAGCGGCGCTGTTTCGTGAGGTCATGCCTGCTGTACAGCAGTGGGTGAAGTCCTGATTTAGCCTGTCAGTGAGCGGCGTTGTCTGCCGCTCAGTTTTCGATGTCTGTATTCAACTGTCAGCAGGTGTGCCGGAGCCTGCTGAAGACGCTTTGCCGTAAATAACAACAATGCCTTAACCCTACAAGGAGGCACTTAATGTGCGGAAATATCAGAACATCTCTTCTCTTCCTTATCGCTTTGCTCAGTTTGACCTCGTCTGCGTTCGCAGTCCCGAAGCAAATCACCGTCGGGGCAATCTATCTGGATACCCAGGGCTACTATGCGGGCGTCCGTCAGGGCGTGCAGGACGCGGCGAAAGCGTCTGCGGTGCAGGCTGAATTAATCGAAACCAACGCTCAGGGGGATATCTCCAAAGAAAGCACCTTCGTGGATACTTTGGTCGCGCGTAACGTCGACGCGATTATTCTTTCCGCCGTATCCGAAAACGGCAGCAGCCGTACCGTACGCCGTGCCAGCGAAGCCGGTATTCCGGTGATTTGTTACAACACCTGCATTAACGCCAAAGGCGTGGATAAATATGTCTCCGCCTATCTGGTGGGCGACCCACTGGAGTTTGGCAAAAAGCTCGGTAACGCCGCGGCGGACTACTTCCTTGCCAGCCATATCAGCGAGCCAAAGATTGCCGTTATCAACTGTGAAGCGTTCGAAGTCTGCGTTCAGCGCCGCAAAGGATTTGAGGAAGCCCTGAAAGCGAGAGTGCCTGCCGCACAAATCGTGGCGAATCAGGAAGGGACGGTTCTCGATAAAGCCATCTCGGTCGGCGAAAAGCTGATCATTTCGACTCAAGGTTTGAACGCCATTATGGGCGAATCTGGTGGAGCGACGCTTGGCGCAGTGAAGGCCGTGCGTAACCAGAATCAGGTCGGAAAAATCGCGGTGTTCGGCTCTGACATGACCACGGAAATCGCGCAGGAGCTGGCGAGCAATCAGGTTCTGAAAGCGGTGGTGGATATCTCCGGCAAGAAGATGGGCGATGCGGTCTTTGCCCAGACCCTGAACGTCATCAATAAAAACCCGCCAAAAGAGAAAGTGATTCAGGTGCCGATTGACCTTTACAGCACCACTGAAGATGGCAAGCAGTGGCTGGCGACGCACGTTGACGGTCTGCCGTGAGTGAACTGAGGGGATCATGATGACGGCAACGCAATTCATCTCGCTTCCTGTCGCGCAGGTTATCGGCGGCAACAAACGCTATCCCGGCGTGGTGGCTCTGGAAGATGTCAGCTTCACGCTGAAAAAAGGGGAGGTGCGCGCGCTACTCGGGAAGAACGGCGCGGGAAAATCCACGTTGATTCGATTGCTGACCGGCAGCGAAAAGCCTGACAGCGGCGAGATTTGGCTGGACGAAATACGGCTTGAGGGAGACGAAGCCACGTTAACCCGCCGCGCCGCTGAGTTGGGGGTTCGCGCGGTGTATCAGGAGCTCAGCCTGGTGGAAGGGCTGACGGTGGCAGAGAACCTGTGTCTTGGGCACTGGCCGCAGCGCAACGGCATGATTGACTACCAGCAGATGAAAGACGAGGCCAGCCAAAGCTTGATGGCGTTGGGTGTGGAAGTCGATCCTCTGCAGCTGGTTTCCTCACTTAGCCCGGCGCAAAAACAGCTGGTCGAGATAGCGCGGGTGATGAAAGGCCAGCCGAAAGTGGTGATCCTCGATGAGCCGACCAGTTCGCTCGCCAGCGCGGAGGTGGAGCTGGTTATCAACGCCGTTAAAAAGATGTCAGCGCTGGGCGTGGCGGTAGTTTATGTCAGCCACCGCATGGAGGAGATCCGCAGGATTGCCTCCTGCGCCACCATCATGCGCGACGGGCGAGTGGCCGGGGATGTCGTCCTTGAAAGCACCTCCACCCGCGAGATTGTGTCGCTGATGCTTGGGCGCGATCACATCGAAAGCGATCCAATTGTCTCTCTTAACTGTCCGCAAGACGCTGTGCTGGAAGTACGTGAGCTGCGGCAGGCCCCAAAACTGAACAACATCAGTTTCACCCTGCACCGGGGCGAAGTCTTAGGGATTGCCGGGCTGCTTGGCGCAGGGCGAAGCGAATTGCTGAAAGCGTTGCTTGGGCTGGAGGAAGCCGAGACTGGCGAGATCGTCGTTAACGGTGAAAGCATCAAACGGCCTGACTACCAGGGCATGCTGCGCCGGGGAATCGGCTACACCCCGGAAAATCGCAAGGAAGCGGGGATCATTCCCTGGCTTGGGGTAGATGAAAATACGGTTATCACCCATCACCGGAAAGTCAGCGTTCGCGGTGTTCTGCAATGGCCGGCGATCCGCCGTCTCACGGAACAAGTGATGCAAAGAATGACCGTGAAAGCCGCCAGCAGTACGACGCCGATTGGCACGCTGTCCGGTGGCAATCAGCAAAAAGTGGTGATTGGCCGTTGGGTGTATGCCGCCAGTCAAATCCTGCTGCTGGATGAGCCCACCCGTGGCGTCGACATTGAAGCCAAGCAGCAGATTTACCGCATCGTACGCGAGCTGGCCGCCGAGGGAAAAAGCGTGGTCTTTATCTCCAGTGAAGTGGAAGAGCTGCCGCTGGTGTGCGATCGCATTTTGCTGCTCCAGCACGGCACGTTTACCCAGGAATTTCGTTCACCCGTCAGTGTGGATGCGCTGATGTCCGCCATTTTGTCCGTCCACTGATGGGCTCACCACGAGGAAACTGAACATGTCTGCATCGCCAATCCCGCTGACGCAAGGCAAGGGTGTCTCGCTCAAAAGTATCGTCAGCCGCCATATCAACGAAATTGGGCTGCTGGTGGTTATTGCCGTGCTCTACCTGGTGTTCTCACTGAATGCGCCCGGCTTTATCTCATTGAATAATCAGATGAACGTCCTGCGAGATGCGGCCACCATCGGCATTGCGGCATGGGCGATGACGCTTATCATCATCGCGGGCGAAATTGACGTCAGCGTCGGGCCGATGGTGGCGTTCGTGTCGGTGTGCCTGGCGTTTTTATTGCAATACCAGGTGCCGTTGAGCATCGCCTGCCTGCTGGTACTGCTGCTTGGAGCGCTGATGGGGACGCTCGCCGGGGTCCTGCGTGGCGTGTTTAACGTGCCGAGCTTTGTTGCCACGCTAGGGTTGTGGAGCGCACTGCGCGGCATGGGGCTGTTTATGACCAACGCGTTGCCGGTACCCATTGATGAAAACGATGTGCTGGACTGGCTTGGCGGCCAGTTTCTCGGCATACCGGTCTCCGCGATAGTGATGATGATCCTGTTTGTGGCGTTCGTGTTTATCAGCCGGAAAACGGCCTTTGGGCGTTCGGTGTTTGCGGTCGGCGGCAACGCGACAGCGGCACAGCTCTGCGGCATCAACGTCCGCCGGGTGCGCATTCTTATCTTTACGCTTTCCGGCCTGCTGGCGGCCATCACCGGGATTTTGCTGGCTGCACGCCTTGGCTCGGGAAATGCGGGCGCGGCCAACGGGCTTGAGTTCGACGTGATTGCTGCGGTGGTGGTCGGGGGAACCGCACTTTCCGGCGGTCGGGGCTCACTGTTTGGCACACTGCTTGGCGTGCTGGTTATCACGCTTATCGGCAATGGCCTGGTGCTGTTGGGCATCAACTCCTTTTTCCAGCAGGTGGTACGCGGCGTGATCATTGTGGCCGCTGTGCTGGCCAACATCCTGCTGACCCAGCGCAGTCAAAAAGCAAAGCGCTGAAGAACGATGAGCCTGGCGCGCCTGCGGCAGGCCTGAATTTTCAATTAAGAGCGATGAGGGAACTATGAACACCATGCTGGCAGCGTATTTACCCGGTAATTCAACGGTCGATCTGCGGGAAGTGCCCGTGCCGACGCCGGGCATTAATCAGGTGCTTCTTAAAATGAAATCCTCCGGGATTTGCGGCAGTGATGTGCATTACATCTATCACCAGCACCGCGCGACGGCGGCGGCTCCGGACAAACCGCTGTATCAGGGTTTTATCAATGGACATGAACCGTGCGGGCAGATTGTCGCCACCGGGCCGGGCTGTCGTCATTTTCAGGAAGGCGACCGGGTGCTGGTGTATCACATTTCCGGCTGCGGTTTTTGCGCCAACTGTCGTCGCGGTTTTCCTATTTCCTGTACGGGCAAAGGGAAAGCGGCATACGGCTGGCAGCGTGATGGCGGCCATGCGGAGTATCTGCTGGCGGAGGAAAAGGACCTGATCATGCTGCCGGAAGCGTTGAGCTATGAGGATGGCGCTTTTATCAGCTGTGGCGTGGGGACGGCCTACGAAGGCATTTTGCGAGGTGAGGTTTCGGGCAGCGACAACGTGCTGGTGGTTGGCCTTGGCCCGGTGGGCATGATGGCGATGATGCTGGCGCGTGGACGCGGGGCGAAGCGCGTTATCGGCGTTGACATGCTGCCGGAGCGTCTGGCGATGGCGAAACAGCTTGGCGTCATGGACAACGGTTATCTGGCGACAACGGCGAACCTGCCGGAACTCATCGCGGACATCACCCGCGGCGGCGCAGACGTGGCGTTGGATTGCTCAGGAAATGCGGCGGGGCGCCTGCTGGCGTTACAGTCCACGGCGGACTGGGGGCGCGTGGTGTATATCGGAGAAACGGGCAAAGTTGAGTTTGAAGTCAGCGCCGACCTGATGCATCACCAGCGTCGGATCATCGGTTCCTGGGTCACCAGCCTGTTCCACATGGAAAAGTGCGCTCATGACCTGACCGACTGGAAACTCTGGCCGCGCAACGCTATCACGCACCGCTTTTCGCTGGAGCAGGCCGGTGAGGCCTATGCGCTGATGGCCAGCGGCAAGTGCGGAAAAGTGGTGATTAACTTTCCGGAATAAGGAGGCAACGCATGGCGCTCTATGGTTTACAAAACGGCGATCTCCGTCTGGCGGTTTCCTCAACGGGCGGGGTGATTGAGGGGTTGTGGCGGCAGGATATCCCACTGCTGCGGGAAGGGAAGAACAGCGGCGTAGCAACAGATTCTTCCTGTTTTCCTCTGGTGCCCTTTGGCAATCGGGTCAGCGGCAATCATTTTGAGTGGCAGGGAAAGACGTACCAGCTGGAAGCCAATGTCGCCTGGGACTCGCACTATCTGCACGGCGACGGCTGGCTCGGCGAATGGTGTTGTGAGTCGCAGAGTGCCGACACTCTGACGCTGGTGTACCAACATGGCCACGGCGTGTACCGCTATCTGGCGCGGCAGGCTTTCCACTTACAGGCGGATACGCTGACGGTGACCCTTTCAGTCACCAATGAAGGCGAAGAGACGCTCCCCTTTGGTCTGGGCTGGCATCCTTTCTTCCCGCTCACGCCCGAGACGCTGATTCAGGCTAAAGCTTATGGATACTGGCTGGAGCGTGAACTGTGGCTGGCGGGTGAGTTCAGCGAACACTTGCCGCCGGAGCTGGATTTCAGTCAGCCTTCACCGCTGCCGCGTCGCTGGTTGAATAATGGTTTTGCTCACTGGGATGGCGTCGCGCATATTTTCCAGCCACAGATGGGCTATCAACTGACGATGAAAACCGATCCTCCGGCACCGTGCTACTTCCTGTTTGTCTCCGATCCTGCTTTTGACGCGGGTTATCAGTTCGGGTTCTTCTGCCTTGAACCGATGAGCCATGCTCCCGATGATCACCATCGCCCTGCTGCTGGTGAGTTGACTCTGTTGGCGCCTGGTGCTTCTGCGACGATGTCGATGATGCTGCATGTCGAATCGCTTTCCTGACTCGCCGACACCCTGTCATCGCAGGGTGTCACGTTCAGTGAACCGCCTTAAGTTAATTGCGTGCCGGGAGCATCTGTTTGAGCCTGGTCTTCTCTTTAGACTCCGTTTTTTAGCTGACTGACAAAGGAACAGAGTCCATGAATCATACGCAAACAGAATTAAAAATGGGGTACGTCTGGACTATCTGCCTGGTCGCCGCCTGTGGCGGTTTGCTGTTTGGTTACGACTGGGTGGTGATTGGCGGCGCAAAGCCGTTCTACGAGGCTTATTTCACTATCACCGATCCGGCACTGTCCGGCTGGGCGATGAGCTCTGCGCTGGCCGGATGTGTCGCGGGGGCGCTGGTTTCCGGCTGGTGTGCGGATAAATTTGGCCGCCGTCTGCCGCTTATTGCTTCGGCGATTTTGTTTACGGCCTCGGCGTGGGGCACCGCGATGGCCAGCAATTTCGATATGTTTGTGGTGTATCGCATCGTGGGTGGCGTGGGGATCGGGCTCGCTTCGGCGTTGAGCCCAATGTATATCGCTGAAGTCAGCCCGGCAGAAAAGCGAGGGCGCTTTGTGGCGGTCAACCAGCTCACCATCGTGATTGGCGTGCTGGCAGCACAGCTCATTAATTTACTGATTGCTGAACCGGTCGCCGCAGGGGCGACGCAGCAGGCGATTGTTGAAACCTGGAACGGGCAAACCGGCTGGCGCTGGATGTTTGGTGCGGAACTGGTACCGGCGGTGGCGTTTTTGCTGCTGCTGTTTGTGGTGCCAGAATCCCCACGCTGGTTAATGAAAGCCGGGAAAGAAGCTCAGGCACGTAAGACGCTGGAGAGGATTGGCTCGGTTTCCTATGCCACGCAAACGCTGAAGGATATCGCTCACACGCTGGCGAAAGACACGCATCGCGTCTCGTTTGCCACGCTCCTGCAACCACAGGTACGCCCGGTAGTGATTATCGGCATGGTGCTCGCGGTCTTTCAGCAGTGGTGTGGCATCAACGTTATTTTCAACTACGCGCAGGAAATTTTTGCCTCCGCCGGGTTTGATATCAACGGCACGCTGAAATCGATTGTCGCCACCGGCATTATTAATCTTATTTTCACGCTCGCCGCCTTGCCGCTGGTGGATAAAATCGGTCGTCGCAAGCTGATGCTGCTCGGCGCAAGCGGGCTGACCGTGATTTATGCGCTGATTGCCGGGGCGTATGCGTTGGGCATTATGGGTTGGCCTGTGTTGCTGCTGGTATTGGCCGCGATTGCCATTTATGCGCTCACGCTGGCCCCGGTGACCTGGGTGCTACTGGCGGAAATCTTCCCGAATCGCGTTCGTGGGCTGGCGATGTCCTTAGGCACGCTGGCGTTATGGATTGCCTGTTTCGTGCTGACTTACACCTTCCCACTGCTGAATGCCGGATTGGGCGCGGCGGGCAGTTTCTCGCTGTATGGCGTTATCTGTGCCCTCGGCTGGATTTACATTCAGCGCAATGTGCCGGAAACGAAAGGGATCACGCTGGAAGCGCTGGAAGAACAACTGGCGGCACGCCATCAGACGTCTTCTTCTGTGGCGAAAGAGCATCGTGCCTGAAAGCGCATTTGTCGAATGATGTTATTAGATTGTTAGAGTGACTTGCCAGCCGGGGCGTTTGTCGCCAGACTAACGCCACCATTCAGGAGGGACTCATGGTCTTGCATTCCACGCGCTGGCTGGCGCTCAGTTATTTCACCTACTTTTTTAGCTACGGCATCTTTTTGCCTTTCTGGAGCGTCTGGCTCGCGGGTACAGGGCTCACGCCTGAAACCATCGGTGTTCTGCTTGGCGCAGGGCTGGTGGCCCGTTTTCTGGGGAGCCTGCTGATTGCGCCGCGCGTCACCGACCCGTCACGTCTGATCAGCGCTGTTCGCATCCTCGCGTTATTAACGCTGCTGTTTATTCTCGCCTTCTGGGCGGGGACGAATGTCGCCTGGATCATGGCGATGATGGTCGGTTTTAACCTGTTCTTCTCCCCGCTGGTTCCGCTGACGGATGCGTTAGCGAACACCTGGCAAAAACAGATAACCATGGATTACGGGCGCGTGCGTCTGTGGGGATCTGTCGCGTTTGTGATTGGCTCGGCGCTGACGGGCAAACTGGTCAGCCTGTTTGACTATCACGCGATCCTCGCACTGCTCAGCATCGGCATTGCTTCGATGCTGATTGGCATGATGATTACGCCGTCGATCATGCCGCAGGGGGCATCGCGTCAGCAGGAATCCGCCGGTTGGCCTGCGTGGAAATCACTCGTCACCCAGAGCTGGCGCTTCCTGGCCTGCGTGTGTCTGCTGCAAGGCGCACATGCCGCTTATTACGGGTTCAGCGCGATTTACTGGCAGGAGGCTGGTTATTCTGCCTCTGCTGTTGGGTATCTCTGGTCACTGGGCGTAGTCGCGGAAGTGATTATCTTCGCGGTGAGCAAGAAAGTGTTTCGTCGCTTCGGCGCGCGCGATTTGTTGCTGCTTTCGGCGTTCTGTGGGCTGGCACGTTGGGGCATCATGGGCTGGACTACGGAGCTGCCATGGCTGATTGTGGCGCAAATTCTCCACTGCGGGACTTTCACCGTTTGTCATCTGGCGGCCATGCGCTACATCGCGGCGCGTCAGGGTAGCGAAGTGATTCGCCTGCAGGCCGTTTATTCCGCCGTGGCGATGGGCGGCAGCATCGCCATCATGACTGTCTTTGCGGGCTTCCTCTATCAGCACTTACATCAGGGCGTGTTCTGGGTCATGGCTTTACTGGCGATCCCGGCCATGTTTGTGCGTCCGAAAATTACCCCTCAGCCTGAGCCTTCCAGCATCTGACTGATATGCCGCCGCTGCCGCTCGTTGAGCGGCTCTCCGGCATGGATCAGCGGCGGAGAAAACAGCGGCAGCGCGATGGTGTAAGGCGTGACGACCAGCGCGATACCTTTTGGTGCCCCTTCCTGCTGGAAGGCATGCAGCGTCTGGTATTTGATGTTAAGCGGGAGCAGCGTCAGTTCCCGCAGCTGTTGCTCAAGCTCCTGTTCCAGCAGCGTGTTATCGCCTGTCAGTAACAACACCTGTTTTTCCTGAAGATCGCTTTCCTGCATCAACCATGCGCCAAAAATAACCGCAATCAGCCCCATCTCTTCATCAGAAAAACGCACGCCGTAATGGTCTTCAAAGGGGATCAGCGCCTGCTGGGTGGTGCGCATCAGCCGTGGATACAGCCGCTGCACCTCTTCCGGCAGGCTGTTATCAATGCTCACCCCATACAGACTGCGATTAATCGCCTGGGCCAGATGGATATAGAGCTGATCGCGCAGGCCGCGGCGGTCCGTAAAGCGGTGATCGGAAAGCTGCTGGAAGTGGTCGATTAGCTGATTGATGCTGCGATACAGCCGAACTTCCTGAGTGTGATGATCGCGTTTCGGATCGGGCACTTTGAGCATCATAAACAGCAAAGCGAGAAACAGATGCTCATCCGGATGGGCTTCTTTCAAGGTGCGTCGCTGCCAGTGGCGAGCAATTTCCGCCGCGACCTGATACTCCGCGCTGGCCTGCGCCCATTTTCGCTGCCCGTCGTTAAATTCAGGAGCCTGAGACGGCTGCTGCTGGAGCAGGCAATATTGCAAATACAGCCCCAGAAACGCCGCGTCACGGCTGTCGAATTGCCGCTGTAAGTTCTGCCCGCAGCGATTGACCAGCGCCCGCAGATTGGTATCGTCATACAGAATGCGCGAAATGCCGGATTGTTTAAGCCGGGTTTTTAGCGATGGGGTAAACTGCCCGCTGATAAAGGTGGGGCATAAACGCAGCGCGCGACGCAGCCAGTGAATCAGGCATAAGCGTTGGTCAAGTGTGGTGCCTTCAATCCGGTAGCTGCCGTCTGCAAGCGTCACGATGTTCAGTCGATGATAGCGCTGGATAACATGACGAATTTCGGCAATATCGTCGCGGGCCACGGTGTCATCAACACGGTTAACCCGGCTAATCGCTTCCGGCGTCACGGACTGCCCTGGCAGATAGAGCATCAACATTATCTGGCAGCGGCGCTGTGGACTGGAAAGCACAGATGGCGGTTCGAGTACGGTCATCATCTGACAGGTTCCAGTAAGGGTTTTTGATAAGAATAGTTAAAGGATCCGCGTGTGAAAGCCAGCCGGGATGCCTTTGCGCAAGGATTGCGGGAGTCGGTCACAGAATTTTTCACGGAGTTTGCGATGACAAGAGTGAAACAGGGCACAGTTTTGGCGTTTGGCGCGCTTTTATCGTGGCAGGCGCTCGCGCACCCACACAGTTTTATCACGATGCAAAGCCAGCTGGTGGCAAAAGACGGGAAGTTAACCGCCATTGATATGCGCTGGACGATGGACGAAATCACCTCTGCGGATCTGCTTTATGATGCGGGAAAGGCAAAGCCGGGCGATGAGGTCTGGAAAAAGCTGGCGGCGGAAGTGATGGCCAACGTGCTCGGGCAGCACTACTTCACCGAATTCTGGCACGGAAAGCAGAAGGTGAAATTCGATAATCTTCCCACGGCCTATGGCCTCGCCCGCGAAGGGCATAAAGCGGTGCTGACTTTCACATTACCGCTGGATCAACCGCAGCCGCTTGCCGGGCAGAGCTACCAGTTTGCTACTTTTGATCCGAGCTATTTTGTTGATATGCATTACGACAAAGATGCGGATGTTATGCCGCCCGCGACTCTGCCAAAGGGCTGTAAACTTAGCGTACATACGCCCAAACCCAGTGAAGATTTAACCGCTTATGCGCTGTCGCTCGATAAGGCCGACGCGCCGCCCGAAAGCATGGATTTAGGCAAACAGTTTGCCCAGCAGGTGACGCTCACATGCCCGTAATTTTCCCCGCACCGACTCGCTCACGCAGCTGGCTGCAGCTGTGGCCGCTGGCGCTCTTTTTGCTGCTGGCGATTGCCGGGGGCATCTGGTTGTGGAGCGCATGGCCGCAGGTCATGATGAAAAGCATCATCTGGCAGCGGGATGTCAATCAGCAGATGAGCGGTTTGTTACAGGCCGTGGCGGAAAACCCAGCCAAAGCGGGCGGGTCGCTTCTGGCGTTTAGCTTTCTCTATGGCGTGCTTCACGCACTTGGGCCGGGGCACGGCAAAATCGTCATCACCACCTGGCTTGCCACTCACCCTTCAAAACTGAAATCGAGTATCGGCCTGACGCTTGCGGCTTCACTGTTGCAGGGGCTGGTGGCGATAGGGCTGGTTGTGGTGGTGCTTACGCTGTTAGCGCTTCCCGCACGCCAACTCCATTTGAGCAGCTTCTGGCTGGAGAAGGGCAGCTATGCGCTGGTGGGGCTTCTCGGCGTATTGCTGTGTTGGCGTGCGCTGAAAAAATTGCGGCAGTTGCTGCGTAAACCGACCTTCAAATCCTTCGTGCCACACCATGTTCATGACGCGAATTGTGGCTGTGGGCATCAGCATTTGCCCGATCCGCAACAGCTTGAAAGCGGCAATGACTGGCGCGCAAGGTTGATGATTATCCTCTCAATGGGCATGCGACCGTGTTCGGGAGCAATCATGGTGCTGCTGTTCAGCAAGGTGATTGGCGTGTTCAGTTGGGGTGTGGCCTCTGCACTGGCAATGGCAGCAGGCACGTCGATAACCATTTCATCGCTGGCGCTGTTGGTGCACAGTTTCCGCCAGTTGGCGGTCAGGCTCAGTAAGAATAAGGCGCCGGTGCTGTGGAGACAGGTAGGCTGGACGACATTAGCGTTTGCAGGCGGAGCTGTTTTGATAGCCGCAGCCGTGGTGATGTGGATGAGTGCGGTACCGGTGGGAAGGGGGTTGCGGCCTTTTTAGTTTTGTCCTTAAAACAACCCCTCACCCTAGCCCTCTCCCAAAGGGAGAGGGAACTGTTCGGCGCGGTTTGTTTTTCTCCCTCTCCCAAAGGGAGAGGGCAGGGGAGAGGGGATTTCACTTCGCTAACAGAACGCCTGAACGATTAACGCTTCAGCGCTTCGCTCAGTTCATCACGCATGCTCGCCAGCATCGCTTTCACGACGCGTGGGTTGCCCGCTACGATGTTGCCGGTGGTCAGGAAGTTGTGACCACCAGTGAAATCGCAAACCAGGGCGCCTGCTTCACGAGCAATCAACTCACCCGCTGCGAAATCCCACGGCTTCAGGCCCAGTTCGAAGTAACCGTCAACGCGGCCAGCAGCCACATAGCACAGATCCAGCGCAGCAGAACCGGTGCGACGGAAGTCTGCGCATTCGGTGAAGAGCTTGCCGAGAATGTTCATGTACGCGGGGGCGTGCTGTTTGGCTTTGAACGGGAAACCGGTCGCCAGAATGGTGCCGTCGAGGTCGCGAGCAGTGCTGCCGCGCAGACGGTAACCGTTCAGCTGTGCGCCCTGGCCACGGGTAGAGGTGAACAGCTCGTTGCGCATTGGATCGTAAACCACAGCCACTTCAGTACGGCCTTTGATGCGTACGGCGATGGAAACAGCGAAGTGTGGAAGGTGTTTAACGAAGTTGGTGGTGCCATCCAGTGGATCGATAACCCATTGAACATCCTGATCTTCGCCGACATGCTCACCGCTTTCTTCGGTGATGATGGTGTGCTGCGGGTAAGATTTACGAATGGTTTCGATAATGATCGCTTCTGCGGCTTTATCGACGTTCGTCACGAAATCATTGCTGCCTTTCTGGCTGGTTTCTACGGAATCTGGCATCTCGTAGTGCTTGGCAATAACATTACCCGCCTTGCGCGCTGCGCGCACGGCGATGGTCAACATAGGATGTTGCATCGGTCACTCTCACTGGATGTTAAAGAACGGGAAAAACGGCGCATATCATAGCAGCGAATTCGGATTCTGTCTTCGCTTTATGATAATATGCGGCGAATAATCTTTAGCCGAAGAAAGACAATGCTGCAAAATATCCGAATCGTACTGGTAGAAACTTCCCACACTGGCAACATGGGTTCTGTCGCTCGCGCCATGAAAACCATGGGCTTAACGAACTTGTGGCTGGTGAACCCGCTGGTTAAACCTGACTCTCAGGCCATTGCCCTGGCCGCCGGTGCCAGCGATGTGATTGGCAATGCGCAGATTGTCGACACCCTCGACGAAGCGCTGGCAGGTTGCAGCCTTGTTGTCGGCACCAGCGCGCGTTCCCGTACGCTGCCATGGCCGATGCTCGACCCGCGCGAATGTGGGCTGAAAAGCGTAAGCGAAGGCGCACATGCGCCCGTCGCGCTGGTGTTTGGTCGCGAACGTGTGGGCTTGACCAACGACGAATTGCAGAAATGTCACTATCACGTGGCGATTGCCGCGAACCCGGAATACAGCTCGCTGAATCTCGCGATGGCGGTGCAGGTTATCGCCTACGAAGTGCGTATGGCATGGCTGGCGGCAGAAGAGAAAGGCGAGAAAGCCGAACACGAAGAGACGCCATACCCGCTGGTGGATGACCTGGAGCGCTTCTACGGCCACCTTGAGCAGACGCTGCTGATGACCGGTTTTATTCGTGAAAACCATCCCGGTCAGGTGATGAATAAGCTTCGTCGCATGTTCACCCGTGCACGCCCGGAAAGCCAGGAGCTGAACATCCTGCGCGGCATGTTGGCGTCTATTGATCAGTTAAAGAAAGAGAAGTAATGCCTGTTTGCCGGGTGGCGGCTGCGCCTGACCCGGCCTACAAAACGTAGGCCTGTGCAAGCGAAGCGCCGCCGGGCAAATAAAGAGCGCACAGAACGTTAAATACCTGACTAAAACAGTCAAGTAAATAGTTGACCATTTTAGTCGGGAATGTCAGACTTGGCCCTGCTATGCAATTCACACATTTTAATAACAACCCCGGGCAGGGGCGAGTTTGAGGTTAAGTAAGACATGAGACTGACATCTAAAGGGCGTTATGCCGTGACCGCGATGCTGGACGTTGCGCTCAACTCCGAAGCGGGCCCGGTTCCGTTGGCTGATATTTCTGAACGTCAGGGAATTTCACTTTCCTACCTGGAACAGTTGTTCTCTCGCCTGCGTAAAAATGGTCTGGTTTCCAGCGTTCGCGGTCCTGGCGGTGGTTATCTGCTGGGCAAAGAAGCCGGTAGCATCGCCGTTGGCGAAGTGATTAGCGCAGTAGACGAATCCGTCGACGCCACCCGTTGTCAGGGTAAAGGTGGCTGCCAGGGCGGCGATAAATGCCTGACCCACGCACTGTGGCGCGATCTGAGCGACCGTCTCACCGGTTTCCTGAATAACATCACCCTGGGTGAACTGGTGAATAACCAGGAAGTGCTGGACGTGTCCGACCGTCAGCACACGCACGAATCTCATCGCAATACCCGCGCACAAGTCGCAATCGACGTCAAATTACGCGCGTAATAACAAGATTTCAGAATCAGGCCGGGGTGCGAACGGCACCCCGTCAACACGGTCGTACATCCAGCCGGTTGCCTGGTTCATTGCATTGAAGCGATGTACGGAGTTTATAGAGCAATGAAATTACCGATTTATCTCGACTACTCCGCAACCACGCCGGTGGACCCGCGTGTTGCCGAGAAAATGATGCAGTGTCTGACCCTGGACGGAAACTTTGGTAACCCAGCTTCCCGTTCACACCGTTTTGGCTGGCACGCTGAAGAGGCGGTTGATATCGCCCGTAATCAGATTGCTGAGCTGGTAGGCGCTGACCCGCGTGAAATCGTCTTTACCTCTGGTGCGACTGAGTCTGACAACCTGGCTATCAAAGGTGCGGCCAACTTCTATCAGAAAAAAGGCAAGCACATCATCACCTGCAAAACCGAGCACAAAGCGGTTCTCGACACCTGTCGTCAGCTGGAGCGTGAAGGGTTTGAAGTGACTTACCTCGCCCCACAGAGCAACGGCATCATCGATCTGAAAGAGCTCGAAGCGGCGATGCGTGACGACACCATCCTCGTGTCCATCATGCACGTGAATAACGAAATCGGCGTGGTGCAGGATATTGCGACTATCGGCGAACTGTGCCGTGCGCGCGGCATCATCTATCACGTTGATGCGACCCAGAGCGTGGGCAAACTGCCTATCGATCTCAGCCAGCTGAAAGTGGATCTGATGTCCTTCTCGGGCCACAAAATCTATGGCCCGAAAGGTATCGGTGCGCTGTATGTGCGTCGTAAACCCCGTATTCGTATCGAAGCACAGATGCACGGCGGCGGTCACGAGCGCGGCATGCGTTCCGGCACCCTGCCTGTCCACCAGATCGTGGGCATGGGCGAAGCTTACCGCATCGCCAAAGAAGAGATGGACACCGAGATGGCACGCCTGCGCAAGCTGCGTAACCGTCTGTGGGAAGGCGTGAAAGATATGGAAGAAGTGTATCTGAACGGCGATCTCGAGCAGGGCGCACCGAACATCCTCAACGTCAGCTTTAACTACGTTGAAGGCGAGTCGCTGATCATGGCGCTGAAAGACCTGGCCGTCTCTTCCGGTTCTGCCTGTACGTCTGCAAGCCTTGAGCCATCCTACGTGCTGCGCGCACTGGGCATGACTGACGAGCTGGCACACAGCTCCATCCGTTTCTCTTTAGGTCGTTTTACTACCGAAGAAGAGATCGACTACACCATCGCTCTGGTGCAGAAATCCATCGGCCGTCTGCGTGACCTTTCTCCGCTGTGGGAAATGTTCAAGCAGGGCGTGGATCTGAACACCATCGAATGGTCGCATCACTAATCGGTACCCAATAAGGAGAATTCATCATGGCTTACAGCGAAAAAGTTATCGATCATTACGAGAATCCGCGCAACGTCGGCTCGTTTGACAACAGCGACGACAGCGTCGGCAGCGGCATGGTCGGTGCACCGGCGTGCGGCGACGTGATGAAGTTGCAGATCAAAGTCAACAATGAAGGTATCATTGAAGACGCGCGCTTCAAGACCTATGGCTGCGGTTCTGCGATTGCCTCCAGCTCCCTCGTGACCGAGTGGGTGAAAGGCAAATCCCTGGACGAAGCTCAGGCGATTAAAAACACCGATATTGCAGAAGAACTCGAACTGCCGCCGGTGAAAATCCACTGCTCCATCCTGGCAGAAGACGCGATCAAAGCCGCTATTGCGGACTACAAAAGCAAACGTGAAGCAAAATAATTGAGGTTGTTATGTCGATTACCCTTAGCGACAGCGCTGCCGCGCGAGTAAGCTCCTTCCTGGCCAACCGTGGCAAAGGCTTCGGTCTGCGCCTGGGCGTGCGGACTTCCGGTTGCTCTGGTATGGCCTACGTGCTGGAATTTGTCGATGCACCGAATGCGGAAGACACCGTGTTTGAAGACAAAGGCGTGAAGGTAGTGGTCGATGGCAAAAGCCTGCAATTCCTCAACGGCACCGAACTGGACTTCGTCAAAGAAGGCCTGAACGAAGGGTTTAAATTCACCAACCCGAACGTGAAAGACGAGTGCGGTTGTGGCGAAAGCTTCCACGTTTAAACACGCGTAAGATAACCCCACGGTAGCCAGGCTGCCTGTGGGGTTTGCTTTTTCAGAGATAGCTATGGATTACTTCACTCTCTTCGGTCTGCCTGCTTCTTATCACCTCGATAGCCAGCAGCTTGCGACGCGCTTTCAGGATCTCCAGCGCGAGAATCATCCGGACAAATTTGCCAGCCACTCTTCTGCCGACCAGCTCGCAGCGGTTCAGCAGTCTGCGACCATTAATCAGGCCTGGCAGACGCTGCGTAATCCGCTGACTCGCGCGGAATATCTGCTTTCCCTGCACGGTTTCGATTTGGCGAGTGAACAGCACACGGTTCGCGACACGGCTTTTTTGATGGAACAGCTTGAGCTGCGTGAAGAGCTGGATGAGATTGAGCGCGCCAAAGACAGCGACAAGCTTGAAGCTTTCATGAAGCGTGTGAAAGGCATGTTCGATACGCGTCATCAGCAGATGGTAGCGGAACTCGATAATGAAACGTGGGACGCGGCGGCAGATACCGTGCGTAAACTGCGTTTTCTCGATAAACTGCGCAGCTCAGCAGAACAACTCGAAGAAAAGCTGCTCGATTTTTGATTCTGGAAGCTCAACATGGCCTTATTACAAATTAGCGAGCCTGGGATGAGTGCTGCGCCGCACCAGCGTCGTCTGGCGGCGGGCATTGACTTAGGCACCACCAACTCACTGGTGGCGACCGTGCGTAGCGGCCAGGCAGAAACGCTGGCTGACCATCAGGGGCGTCATCTTCTTCCTTCCGTTGTGCACTATCAGGCACAAGGGTATGACGTGGGCTATGATGCTCGCGCCAACGCCGCACTTGATCCTGTGAATACCATCAGCTCGGTAAAACGCCTGATAGGCCGTTCCCTTGCCGATGTTCAGGCTCGTTACCCGCATTTGCCGTATCAGCTGCAAGCCAGCGAAAACGGCTTGCCGATGCTGGTTACGGCAAGCGGCGTACTGAACCCGATTCGTATCTCCGCCGATATCCTCAAAGCGCTGGCAGCACGCGCAACAGAAGCCCTTGAGGGCGAGCTGGACGGCGTGGTGATTACTGTTCCGGCCTACTTTGATGACGCACAGCGTCAGGGCACCAAAGACGCAGCGCGTCTGGCGGGCCTGCACGTATTGCGTCTGCTCAACGAACCGACGGCGGCAGCGATAGCCTACGGTCTGGATTCCGGGCAGGAAGGCGTGATTGCCGTCTACGATCTGGGCGGCGGCACCTTTGATATTTCGATTCTGCGTCTTAGCCGTGGGGTGTTTGAAGTGCTGGCAACCGGCGGCGATTCTGCGCTCGGCGGTGACGACTTCGACCATCTGCTGGCGGATTTCATTCGTGAGCAGGCAGGCATTGCGGATCGTTCCGACAACCGTCTGCAGCGTGAGCTGCTGGACGCGGCGATTGCGGCCAAAATTGCGCTTAGCGATGCAGACAGCGTTAGCGTGAACGTTGCAGGCTGGCAGGATGAGATTACTCGTGAACAGTTCAATGAGCTGATCGCGGCGCTGGTAAAACGCACGCTGCTGGCTTGCCGTCGCGCGCTGAAAGATGCGGGTGTTGAAGCAGAAGAAGTGAAAGACGTGGTGATGGTTGGCGGCTCCACTCGTGTGCCACTGGTGCGCGAGCGAGTGGGCGAATTCTTCGGCCGTACGCCGCTGACGTCTATCGATCCGGATAAAGTGGTCGCCATCGGCGCCGCCATTCAGGCAGACATTCTGGTCGGCAACAAGCCGGACAGCGAAATGCTGCTGCTGGACGTTATCCCGCTGTCGCTTGGTCTTGAAACCATGGGCGGCCTGGTGGAGAAAGTCATTCCGCGTAACACCACCATTCCGGTGGCGCGTGCGCAGGAGTTCACCACCTTCAAAGACGGCCAGACCGCGATGTCCATCCACGTAATGCAAGGCGAGCGCGAACTGGTTCAGGATTGCCGTTCTTTGGCGCGTTTCGCGCTGCGCGGTATTCCGGCGCTGCCTGCGGGCGGGGCTCACATTCGCGTCACCTTCCAGGTCGATGCTGATGGTCTGTTGAGCGTCACGGCGATGGAGAAATCCACCGGAGTGGAAGCGTCCATCCAGGTGAAACCGTCTTACGGCCTGAGCGACAACGAAATCGCGTCGATGATTAAAGACTCGATGAGTTACGCCGAGCAGGACGTTCAGGCACGCATGCTGGCAGAACAGAAAGTGGAAGCCGCGCGCGTGCTGGAAAGCCTGAACAGTGCCCTGGCTGCTGATGCTGCTCTGCTGAGCGCGCAGGAGCGTCAGGCGATTGATGACGGCGTGGTCGCCCTGCAGACCGCTGCCGCGGGCAGTGATGCCGAAGCCATTAAAGAAGCCATTAAAAATATCGACACACAAACCCAGGAATTTGCCGCTCGCCGCATGGACCAGTCGGTCCGTAAAGCGCTGAAAGGCCAATCCGTGGACGAGGTTTAATATGCCAAAGATTGTTTTTTTGCCTCATCAGGATCTCTGTCCGGATGGCGCAGTTCTGGAAGCTGAACGCGGTGAAACCATCCTTGACGTTGCGCTGCGTAACGGCATTGAGATTGAGCACGCCTGTGAGAAATCCTGCGCCTGCACCACCTGCCACTGCATCGTGCGTGAAGGGTTTGACTCGCTGCCTGAAAGCACCGAAGACGAAGATGACATGCTCGACAAAGCCTGGGGTCTGGAGCCGGAAAGCCGCTTAAGCTGTCAGGCTCGCGTCACCGATGAAGACCTGGTGGTCGAGATGCCGCGTTACACCATCAACCACGCACGTGAGCACTGATATGGCCCTGAAATGGACTGACAGCCGTGAAATCGGCGAAGCATTGTACGATGCATACCCGGACACCGATCCAAAAACGGTTCGCTTCACAGATATGCATCAGTGGATTTGCGAGCTGGAAGATTTTGAGGATGATCCCAACGCATCCAATGAAAAAATTCTCGAGGCGATTCTGTTAGTCTGGTTAGACGAAGCAGAATGATTTTCGCGAAACGGGCTGCCTCAGGCGGCCCGTTTGCTCAATAAGGATAAAGACAATGACCGAAGCGATGAAGATTACGCTCTCCACCGAACCCGCCGACGCGCGCTGGGGTGAGAAAGCCAGCTACAGCATTAACAACGACGGCATTACCCTGCATCTGAACGGCAAAGACGATCTGGGCCTGATCCAGCGTGCTGCCCGTAAAATCGACGGCATGGGCATCAAAAATGTCTCCCTGACGGGCGAAAGCTGGGACACAGACCGCAGCTGGGCGTTTTGGGCTGGCTACAAAGGGCCGAAAGGCACCCGTAACGTCGAGTGGGCAAACCAGGACGACGAACTGAAAAACCGTCTGGCGATCGTCGACTGGGTTCGCGACACCATCAATGCTCCGGCAGAAGAACTGGGCCCTGAGCAGCTTGCCGCGCGTGCCGTTGATTTACTGTGCCGCTTTGGTTGCGACAATGTGCATTATCGCATTACCAAAGGCGAAGACCTGCGCGAGCAAAACTACATGGGCATCCACACGGTGGGCCGTGGCTCTGAGCGTCCTCCTGTGCTGCTGGCGCTGGATTACAACCCAACTGGCGATGAAAACGCGCCGGTTTACGCGTGCCTCGTGGGCAAAGGGATCACCTTCGATTCCGGCGGTTACAGCATCAAGCAGAGCGCGTTCATGGATTCCATGAAGTCCGACATGGGTGGCGCGGCGCTGGTGACTGGCGCACTGGCTTTCGCTATCACTCGCGGTCTGAACAAGCGCGTGAAGCTCTACCTGTGCTGCGCTGACAACATGGTTAGCGGTAACGCGTTCAAACTGGGCGACATCATTCGCTATCGCAACGGCAAAAACGTTGAGGTGATGAACACCGACGCGGAAGGCCGCCTGGTACTGGCCGATGGCCTGATTGACGCCTGCGCGCAGAAACCAGAGCTGATTATCGATGCCGCCACGCTGACCGGTGCGGCGAAAACGGCACTGGGTAACGATTACCACGCGCTGTTCAGCTTCGACGATAAACTGGCTGCCCGTCTGATGGCGAGCGCTGCGGCTGAGAACGAGCCTTTCTGGCGTCTGCCGCTGGCGGAGTTCCACCGCAACCAGCTGCCGTCTAACTTTGCAGAGTTGAACAACACTGCCAGCGCGGCTTACCCGGCAGGCGCCAGCACCGCAGCAGGTTTCCTGTCGCACTTCGTTGAGAATTATCACGAAGGCTGGCTGCACATCGACTGCTCCGCAACCTACCGTAAATCTGCCGTTGAGCAGTGGGCGGCTGGTGCAACCGGGCTGGGTGTGCGTACTCTCGCCAATTTGTTGACCGCTGAATAATATTTGCCCCTCTCCCTAACCCTCTCCCAAAGGGAGAGGGGACTGTCAGGTGTTCTCCCTCTCCCTTTGGGAGAGGGCCGGGGTGAGGGGCTGGCACGATCTGGAATTATTATGTCCGAAACCAAAAACGAATTAGAAACCTTACTGGAACAGGCGGCGACTGAACCCGCGCATCGTCCGGCTTTCTTCCGCGCACTGCTTGAGGCGACCATCTGGGTGCCAGGCACGGCGGCGGAAGGCGAGCAGGTTGTAGAAGACAGCGCGCTGGATTTGCAGCACTGGGAGAAAGATGACGGCACTACGGTTATCCCTTTCTTCTCTTCTCTCGAAGCAATGCAGCAGGCCGTGGATGTCGAACAGGCATTTGTGGTCATGCCGGTGCGTGCGTTGTTTGAAATGACGCTCGGTGAAGCGCTGTTTCTGAATGCCAAACTGCCGACCGGGAAAGAGTTCACTCCGCGTGAAATCAGTCATCTGATTGGCGACGAAGGCAACCCACTCAGCACGCAAACGGTGCTGGAAGGCGGCGCTTCACTGCTGCTGTCTGAAGTGGCGGAGCCGCCTGCGCAAATGGTGGATTCGCTGACCACGTTGTTCAAATCCCTGAAAACCGTCAAACGCGCATTTCTGTGCTCCATCAAAGAGGGGGCTGATGAACGGCCAAACCTGCTGATTGGGATTGAAGCCGAGGGCGATATCGAGGCGATTATTCAGGCGACAGGCAGTGTGGCGACCGATACGTTACCAGGCGATGAGCCGATTGATATTTGTCAGGTCGTGGAAGGGGATAAAGGGATCAGCCATTTCATGATGGCCCACATCACCCCATTCTATGAACGCCGCTGGGGCAGCTTCCTGCGCGATTTTAAGCAGAACCGGATTATTTGACAGGGATTGTGCGGCCTGATGCCCTCACCCCGGCCCTCTCCCACGGGGAGAGGGAGCACACACTAAAAGCCTTCTCCTGAAGAAGGCTTTGCTGTTTACCTTGTGCCGCCGGGCATTATTTCGCGACAGGTAAATCCTCGCGAGCACCCCATTCGCTCCATGAGCCGTCATAAAGCGTCACATCAGGGGCATCCAGCGTAGCCAGTGCAAGCATCACCACGGCGGCGGTCACACCTGACCCACAGCTGGCGATGATAGGGGTATTGATATCCACGCCCTGACGCTCAAAGATCTCTTCCAGTTCGTCGGTTGTCTTCAGCTCACCGTTAATGACCAGATCCCCCCACGGCACATTTTTCGCACCTGGGATATGACCACGTTTGAGCCCTGGACGGGGTTCATCGGCCTGGGCAAGGAAACGCGGTGCCGGGCGAGCATCCACCAGTTGAACATTTCCCTCATGGCTGGCAACCAGCACGTCAGTCAGGCGTTTGATTTTTTCGGGGGCGAATTTCACCTCAAAATCGCCTTCCGGCAAGTTAACGTCGCCCGTTTCCAGCAGCAGTTCATCGCGCTGCCAGCCTGCCAGTCCGCCTGCAAGAATCGAGACATTCTCAACGCCAAAAGTCTTCAGCATCCACCACGCGCGTGGCGCAGAGAACAGGTTGCCTTCGTCGTATACCACCAGGTGCTTGTCGCTGTTTACGCCGAGTTCGCGCATGGCGACGGCGAAAGCTTCCGGGCGCGGCATCATATGCGGCAGCGGGCTGGTGTGATCGGACAGCGCTTCAATGTCAAAAAACACCGCACCCGGCAGATGTCCGGCGCGATATTCTGCACCCAGGTCGCGGTGCTCCTGGCCTGGAGGCGCCATGCGTGCGTCGAGAAGTTGAATTTGCGGATCGTGAATGTGCTCTGCCAGCCAGTCGGCGGCGACAAAATAAGAGGTGGTCATGGTGCTCTCCATTTTCCCATTGATTACCGGATTGTGGGCTGTTTTCCCCGTTGCGACAAGGGAGCGAGATCTATAATTGGAGTCAATATCAGAGTTTTTAGGCTGTTGGAAAAACGATAGATTAAGCATAATACTGTGTTGACGAAAATTTGAGGCTTTCGGGCCAGAGGTTAATGGATGAAACCGTATCGAATCGCTGCGCTGTCGCTCGCGTTGCTCACCGCCGTGTCGCTAAGTGGTTGTGATGATAAGGACGCGCCGCAGGCCGCAAAACCTGCTGCATCCACGTCGGACACCCCGTCTAAAGTGTCTTCCGCTAAGCCTGATGCCGCCGCGCTCGCAAAGCTCGCCGCTCAAAGTCAGGGCAAAGCACTTACCTTGATTGATGCGTCTGAAGTGCAGCTTGACGGTGCCGCGACGCTGGTTCTGACTTTCTCCATTCCTCTCGACCCGGCACAGGATTTTTCCAGCCGGGTGCATCTGGTCGATAAGAAAAGCGGCAAAGTGGATGGTGCCTGGGAACTGGCCCCGAATCTTAAAGAATTGCGCATGCGCCACCTTGAGCCGAAGCGCAATCTGGTGCTGACCGTTGATCCTGATCTGGTGGCGGTGAACAAAGCCAGCTTTGATAAGACTTACGAAAAAGCCATCGAAACGCGTGATATCGCGCCAAGCGTCGGTTTCGCCAGCCGTGGCTCGCTGCTGCCGGGCAAAGTGGTGGTCGGGCTGCCGGTGATGGCGCTCAACGTCAATAACGTCGACGTTAACTTCTTCCGTATCAAACCTGAATCATTGGCTGCTTTCGTCAGCCAGTGGGAATACCGCAGCTCGCTCAGCAACTGGGAATCCGATGAGCTGCTGAAAATGGCCGATCTGGTGTACACCGGTCGTTTTGACCTGAATCCTGAACGCAATACCCGCGAAAAACTCCTGCTGCCCTTAAGCGACATCAAGCCGTTGCAACAGGCGGGGGTGTATGTGGCGGTGATGAATCAGGCCGGGCATTACACCTACAGCAATGCCGCCACGCTCTTTACTCTGAGCGATATTGGCGTGTCCGCACACCGTTATCATAACCGCCTCGATATCTTCACCCAGAGTCTGGAAAACGGCGCGGCGCAAAGCGGCATCGACGTGCAGCTGCTGAATGACAAAGGCCAGACGCTGGCTCAGGCCAACAGCGATGGTAAAGGCCATGCCACCTTGCAAACTGACAAGGAAGCGGCGCTGCTGCTGGCGCGCAAAGACGGGCAAACCACGCTGCTGGATTTGAAGCTCCCGGCGCTGGATCTGTCGGAATTTGATATCGCCGGTGCGCCGGGGTACAGCAAGCAGTTCTTTATGTTCGGCCCGCGCGATCTCTATCGCCCTGGCGAAACGGTGATTGTGAACGGGCTGCTGCGCGACAGCGACGGTAAACCGCTGGCGGATCAGCCCGTGAAGCTGGAAGTGGTTCAGCCTGACGGGCAGGTGGTTCGCACCGTGATGAGCAAAGCGGTGAATGGCCTGTATCAGTTTAACTGGAAGCTGGATGCCAGCGCCGCGACGGGAATGTGGCACGTCCGCGCCAGTGCCGGAGATAACCAGAAACGCGAGTGGGATTTCCACGTCGAAGATTTCATGCCCGAGCGCATGGCCTTAAACCTGACACCTGAAAAAGCGCCAGTCGACTCGTCGGACGAAGTGAAATTCGGCGTAACGGGCTACTACCTGTATGGCGTGCCAGCGAACGGCAATGCCTTGCAGGGCAAGCTTTTCCTGCGCCCGCTGCGTGAAGCAGTGGCTGCGCTGCCGGGCTACCAGTTTGGTGATATCGCCGAAGAAAACCTCTCCCGCACGCTCGATGAAGTGCAGATGAAGCTGGATGATAAGGGGCGCGGTGAAGTCACGACGGAAAGCCAGTGGCAGGAAACGCACTCACCTTTACAGGTTATCTTACAAGCAAGCCTGCTTGAGTCCGGTGGCCGTCCGGTGACCCGTCGTGCTGAACAGGCCATCTGGCCTGCTGAAGCGCTGCCGGGGATCCGCCCTGAATTTGCCAGCAAAGCGGTGTATGACTATCGCACTGACAGCACCACCAGTCAGCCGATTGTTGATGAAGACAGCAATGCGGCTTTCGACATTGTTTACGCCAACGCTCAGGGCGAGAAAAAAGCTGTCTCTGGCTTGCAGGTTCGCCTGATCCGCGAACGCCGCGACTACTCGTGGAACTGGTCTGACAGTGAAGGCTGGCAGTCACAGTACGATCAAAAGGATCTGGTGGAAGGTGAGCAAACGCTGGAGTTGAAAGCTGATGAGACGGGGAAAGTCAGCTTCCCGGTAGAGTGGGGCTCATACCGTCTGGAAGTGAAAGCGCCGGACGAAACCGTCAGCAGCGTTCGCTTCTGGGCGGGCTACAGCTGGCAGGATAACAGCGACGGCACTGGTGCGGCGCGTCCTGATCGTGTGACCATGAAGCTCGACAAACCGGCTTACACCGCAGGTGACACCATCAAACTGCATATCTCGGCACCTGCCGCAGGGAAAGGCTATGCGATGGTGGAATCCAGTGAAGGCCCGCTGTGGTGGCAGGAAATTGACGTGCCTGAACAGGGCATGGATCTTTCGATTCCGGTCGTTCAGAAGTGGAACCGTCACGACCTCTATCTCAGCACGCTGGTGATTCGCCCTGGCGATAAATCAAAATCCGCCACGCCAAAACGCGCTGTTGGCTTACTGCATCTGCCGCTGGGGGATGAAAACCGCCGCCTGAATGTGGCCCTCGATACGCCGCAGAAGATGCGTCCGAATCAGCCATTGACGGTGAAAATCAAAGCCAGCGTGAAAGACGGCGCTTTGCCAAAACAGGTGAACGTGCTGGTCTCTGCGGTGGACAGCGGCGTGCTGAATATTACGGATTATGCGACGCCCGATCCGTGGAATGCCTTCTTCGGGCAGAAGCGCTATGGCGCGGATATCTATGATATTTACGGCCAGGTGATTGAAGGTCAGGGCCGTCTTGCCAGCCTGAAATTTGGGGGGGATGGTGATGAACTGAAACGTGGCGGCAAACCGCCGGTCAATCACGTCACCATCGTTGCCCAGCAGGCTCAGCCTGTCACGCTGGATGACAAAGGTGAAGGAACGGTCACGCTGCCGATTGGTGATTTCAACGGTGAGCTGCGCGTGATGGCGCAGGCCTGGACCGCAGAGGATTTCGGCAGCAGCGACAGCAAAGTGGTTGTCGCCGCGCCAGTGATTGCGGAACTCAACACGCCACGCTTCATGGCGGGTGGCGACAACAGCCGTCTGACGCTGGATGTCACTAACCTGACGGACCAGCCGCAGACGCTGAATGTCCAGTTGACGGCCAGCGGGTTGTTGCAGCTGCAGGGCGCTCAGCCGCAGCCGATAAAGCTTGAGCCCGGCGCTCGCATGACGCTGTTTATTCCTGTCAGTGCGAATGACGGGTTCGGTGAAGGTGCCGTTCAGGCGATCGTCACCGGCCTGGCGCTACCGGGTGAAACCTTCGCGCCATTGCAGAAAGAGTGGAAAATTGGTGTACGTCCTGCCTTCCCGGCGCAAACGGTGAACACGGGCATTGCCCTTCAGCCGGGTGAAAGCTGGACGGCTCCAGCGGTGCATGTTGAAGGATTCTCCCCGGCCACGCTCGAAGGGCAACTGCTGTTCAGCGGCAAGCCGCCACTGAATCTGGGTCGCTATATCCGCGAACTGAAAGCTTATCCTTACGGTTGTCTGGAGCAAACGACCAGCGGCCTGTTCCCGCAGCTTTATACCAATGCGGAACAGCTCAAAGCGCTGGGTATTGCCGGAGACAGCGACGATAAACGTCGTGCCGCGGTTGATATCGGTATCTCTCGCCTGCTGCAAATGCAGCGTGACGACGGCGGTTTTGCGCTGTGGGATAAGGAAGGCGCGGAAGAGTACTGGCTGACTGCGTATGTGATGGATTTCCTCACTCGCGCCAGCGAACAAGGCTACAGCGTCCCTGCGGATGCGATCACCAAAGGCAACAACCGTCTGCTGCGTTATCTGCAGGAGCCGGGCCTGATGACCATTCGCTACACCGACGATGCGCAGGCGAGCCGCTTCGCGGTGCAGTCTTATGCGGCACTGGTGCTGGCGCGTCAGCAAAAAGCACCATTGGGTGCACTGCGCGAAATCTGGGAGCGTAATGCTCAGGCCAAAGCAGGCCTGCCGTTAGTGCAACTGGGTCTGGCGTTGAAAGCGATGGGCGATGCGCCACGCGGCGAGCTGGCTATCCAGCAAGGGCTCAAAACCCCAAGACAGGATAACACTCGCTGGATGGCGGATTATGGCAGCGTGCTGCGCGACAATGCGCTGATGCTGAGCCTGCTGGAAGAGAACAAGCTGCTGCCAGAGGCACAGAGCACGCTGCTCAACACGTTGTCTCAACAGGCGTTCGGCGAGCGCTGGTTGTCGACTCAGGAAATGAACGCGCTGTTCCTTGCGGCGAAAGGATTGCAGGACTTGCCGGGCAACTGGCAGGCACAAACGTCGCTGCAGCCGGAAGCCCTGAGCGGTGATAAAGCGCAGTCGCGTAACCTGACTGCCGATCAGCTGACTTCGCTCAACGTGAAGAACACCGGGACTCAGCCGTTGTGGCTGCGTCTGGACAGCAGCGGTTACCCGGAATATGCGCCACAGCCCTCCAGCAATGTGTTGCAGATTGAACGTCAGTTCCTCGGCACGGACGGTCAGTTGAAGTCGCTCTCTTCCCTGCGTAGCGGCGATCTGGTGCTGGTGCATCTGCAAATCAAAGCCAACCAGAATGTGCCGGATGCGCTGGTGGTTGACCTGCTGCCTGCCGGGCTGGAGCTGGAAAACCAGAATCTGGCCAACAGCAGTGCCAGCCTGCAGGACAACGGGGCGGAAGTGCAGAATTTGCTGAACCAGATGCAGCAGGCAGATATCCAGCATATCGAATTCCGCGACGACCGGTTTGTCGCGGCGGTGGCGGTGAATCAGGGGCAGCCTGTGACGTTGGTTTATCTTGCCCGTGCCGTTACGCCGGGTACGTATGATGTTCCGGTGTCGCAGGTGGAATCGATGTACGTTCCACAATGGCGGGCCACCGGAACAACAGACGGGCCGCTGATTATCGTTCCGTAAGATGCGATTAACCCTGCGCAAAAAATCCCGCTGGCTGTGGCTGGCGGGATTTTTCATTTCACTGTGCCTGGCCGTCTGGCTGGCAGACAGAATATGGCCGTTGCCGTTGAAAGAAGTCACGCCTGCAAGAGTGGTGGTGGCGGAAGACGGTACGCCGCTGTGGCGCTTCGCTGACGCGGAAGGGATCTGGCGCTATCCCGTCACGATCGAGGATGTCTCGCCACGCTATTTGCAGGCGTTGATCCAGTATGAAGACCGCTGGTTCTGGGATCATCCGGGCGTGAATCCTTTCTCAGTGCTGCGAGCCGCATGGCAGGATCTTCGTGCAGGACGAGTCATCTCTGGCGGAAGCACCCTCACGATGCAGGTCGCTCGTCTGCTCGATCCTCATTCCCGGACTTTAGGGGGCAAAATCCGCCAGCTCTGGCGTGCCTTCCAGCTTGAGTGGCATCTCGATAAACGTCAGATCCTGACGCTGTACCTTAATCGCGCCCCTTTTGGCGGCACGCTTCAGGGCATTGGTGCCGCAAGCTGGGCCTATCTTGGAAAACCCCCGCAGCAGCTGAGTTATTCTGAAGCCGCGTTGCTCGCTGTACTTCCACAAGCGCCAAGTCGTTTGCGCCCTGATCGCTGGCCTGAACGTGCTCAGGCGGCGCGTGACAAAGTTCTGCAACGCATGCTCACGCAAAAGGTGTGGTCCGCTCAGGTGGTGAAGGAGGCTCGCCAGGAGCCTGTCTGGCTGTTCCCACGGCAAATGCCCCAACTGGCACCGCTTTTTTCCCGACGCGTGCTTGCCAGCAGCCGCAATGAAAAAGTCGTCACCACGCTGGATGCGTCATTGCAGCGTCAGCTGGAAGAACTGGCGCTCAACTGGAAATCACGTTTACCGCCACACAGCTCGCTGGCGATGATCGTCGTCGATCATACCAACATGAAAGTGCGCGGCTGGGTGGGATCGGTCGATATCAATGACGACAGTCGTTTCGGGCATGTTGATATGGTGAGCGCCATTCGTTCACCGGGATCGGTCCTGAAACCGTTTATCTACGGCCTGGCCATGGATGACGGACTTATTCATCCGGCCTCTTTGCTTCAGGATGTGCCGAGGCGTTTTAGTGATTACCGTCCGGGGAATTTTGACAGCGGCTTCCACGGGCCTGTCAGCATGAGCGATGCGCTGGTGCGCTCGCTGAACCTGCCTGCCGTACAAGTGCTGGAGGCTTATGGGCCAAAGCAATTCGCAGCCCGGCTACGTAACGCTGGCCTGCCTCTCATTTTACCCAACGGCGCGGAGCCAAACCTTTCGCTGATCCTGGGCGGTGCTGGGGCGAGACTGGCTGATATTACCGCCGCCTACAGCGCCTTCGCCCGTCATGGGCAGGCCGGAAGATTGCGCATGTTAGAGGGCGATCCGCTGACTGAACGCCCGCTGCTTTCACCGGGATCGGCGTGGATCATCCGTCGCATTCTGGCCGGAGAGGATCAGCCGCTGCCGGATGGCTCTTTGCCGTCGATCGTTCCTCTGGCCTGGAAAACGGGCACCAGTTATGGCTATCGCGATGCGTGGGCGATGGGGATCAATGCTCGCTATGTGATTGGGATCTGGACCGGTCGTCCGGACGGAACGCCTGTTGTCGGGCAATTTGGTTTTATCAGCGCCGTGCCGCTGCTTAACCAGGTCAGCAATATGCTGCTTTCACGCAGTGCTTCGGTCAAAAATGGCCTGCCCGTCGATCCTCGTCCGGCTTCGGTGAGTGCGGGCACTGTTTGCTGGCCGGGTGGGCAATCGCTTGATGCCGGAGACACCAACTGCCGTCGCCGGTTATCCACCTGGTTGCTGGACAACAGCCAGCCGCCGACGCTGCTGTTGCCGGGGCAAGAAGGTCTGCGAGGGATTCGTTTCCCCGTCTGGCTGAATAAGCAAGGCGAACGCGTGGCGGCAGACTGCCCGGGTGCACAGCAACTAAATCTGGATGTCTGGCCGTTACCGCTGGAACCATGGCTACCAGCAGGGGAGCGTCGTGCGGCGCGTTTACCTGTGGCGTCTGAAACCTGCCCGCCACTGCATCAGCAGGATTTGATCCCACTGACGCTATCGGGTGTGCGTGATGGCATGGTGATCAAGCGCCTTCCTGGGGCAAAGCAAGCTTCGCTGGCATTGCAAACAAGCGGGGGAGAAGGGCGGCGCTGGTGGTATCTCAACGGTGAGCCACTGGAGTCGGCAGGGAATACGGCCACGCTGTTGCTTGATCATGCCGGGGAGTATCAGCTGGTGGTAATGGACGAGGCGGGACAAACGGCGACGGCGAGCTTTAGTCTGCAATAAGAGGATTCTTGCGCTTGGGTTGTGAGTGTTGCTCAAAGTCGTCTTATTTTAAAAAAATGTTACCTTAAGCCATAGGCAGCAGGATTATTGCTCATTATAATGCGCGCCAGGTCATACGTCCGTATGCACAACAACACAATATTTTAGAGGTTATCATGGCTATTGAACGTACTTTTTCCATCATTAAGCCGAACGCGGTGGCAAAAAACGTTATTGGCAGCATCTTTGCGCGCTTTGAAGCAGCAGGGTTCAAGATTGTCGGTACCAAAATGCTGCATCTGACCGTTGAGCAGGCTCGTGGCTTCTACGCTGAACACGACGGCAAGCCATTCTTCGACGGTCTGGTTGAGTTCATGACGTCTGGCCCAATCGTGGTGTCTGTTCTGGAAAGCGAAAATGCTGTGCAGCGTCACCGTGACCTGCTGGGCGCAACCAACCCGGCGAACGCGCTGGCTGGCACCCTGCGTGCAGATTACGCTGACAGCTTCACTGAGAACGGCACCCACGGTTCTGACTCCGTTGAGTCTGCAAAACGCGAAATCGCCTACTTCTTCGGTGAAGGCGAAGTGTGCGCTCGCACCCGTTAATCGGGTATTACACTTTATTTCGCTGATGTCGCGTGCAAACGTGGCATCCGTGCGCCAGAATTTGTACAATGTCACGCCCCCGGACGAGCAGATAGCTCACCGGGGCGTTTCTTTTTCAACCCTCCAGGGGCCATAACGTGTAACAACGAGGCCGGAAAACATTATGTCTGATTTAGTTAACACCACTGAAGTCGTCACGCCTGCCATTCCTGAAAAAAACGGAAAAATTAACCTGCTGGATTTAAACCGTCAGCAGATGCGTGAGTTTTTCCAAAACTTAGGCGAGAAACCTTTCCGCGCCGATCAGGTGATGAAGTGGTTGTATCACTACTGCTGCGACGACTTTGATGAGATGACTGACATCAACAAAGTCCTGCGCACCAAACTCAAAGAACTGGCTGAAATCCGCGCTCCGGAAGTGGTGGAAGAGCAGCGTTCTTCTGACGGCACCATCAAATGGGCGATTGCCGTAGGCGATCAGCGCGTTGAAACCGTATACATCCCGGAAGACGATCGCGCCACGCTGTGCGTCTCTTCTCAGGTGGGTTGTGCGCTGGAGTGTAAATTCTGCTCCACGGCGCAGCAGGGCTTTAACCGTAACCTGCGCGTTTCAGAAATCATTGGCCAGGTCTGGCGTGCCGCGAAAATTATCGGCGCGCAGAAGAAGACGGGTGTGCGCCCAATCACCAACGTGGTGATGATGGGCATGGGAGAGCCGCTGCTCAACCTGACCAACGTTGTGCCTGCGATGGAAATCATGCTCGATGATTTCGGATTCGGTCTGTCCAAGCGCCGCGTAACCCTTTCTACTTCAGGCGTGGTTCCTGCGCTGGATAAACTGGGTGACATGATTGACGTCGCGCTGGCCATTTCCCTGCACGCGCCGAACGATGAAATTCGTGACGAAATCGTCCCGATTAATAAGAAGTACAATATCGAAACGTTCCTCGCCGCGGTTCGCCGTTATCTGGAAAAATCAAACGCCAATCAGGGCCGTGTCACCATTGAGTACGTCATGCTTGATCACGTCAACGATGGCACCGAGCACGCTCACCAGTTGGCTGAGCTGCTGAAAGACACGCCTTGTAAGATAAACCTTATTCCGTGGAACCCGTTCCCGGGCGCGCCGTATGGTCGCAGTTCGAACAGCCGAATCGACCGTTTTTCCAAGGTGCTGATGGGCTACGGTTTCACCACTATCGTGCGTAAAACGCGTGGCGATGATATCGATGCCGCGTGTGGTCAGCTGGCAGGCGATGTTATCGATCGTACCAAGCGTACGATGCGCAAACGCATGCAGGGTGAACCGATCGACGTTAAAGCGGTCTGATAAACAGTCTCTGACGCACGTTTTTGTGCGCAGGGACTAAAATGTTTAAGGAATAACCGAAACGCACTGATCCGGTTAATAATTACGGTGCGTTTCTGCCAGGATTGAGGCAGTATGTAGCGGGGCAACAACAGGGTAGCCATACGTTTTATACTGTCTGTCTGATGACGGGCAATCAGATGTTTCGCGGTGCAGGTTCACCTCGCACCAGAACCTTAAATTTACGTACCAGCAGCTGTAGCGAATGAATACTGAAGCCACTCAAGATCAACAAGCAGCACAAACTACGGGTACGCGTCTGCGTAATGCCCGTGAACAACTCGGACTCAGCCAGCAAGCTGTTGCCGAACGCTTATGCCTGAAGGTTTCCACCGTGCGTGACATTGAGGACGACAAGGCTCCTGCCGAGCTCGCTTCAACGTTCCTGCGAGGCTATATCCGTTCCTACGCCCGTCTTGTCCATATTCCTGAAGAAGAACTTTTGCCGATGATGGCAAAAGAGATGCCAGCGCGGGCCGCGAAAGTGACCATGGGGCAGAATATGTCTCTGGGCAAACGTCGCAAAAAACGTGACGGCTGGTTAATGAGCTTCACCTGGCTGGTGCTGTTTGTGGTGATTGGCCTGACGGGCGCATGGTGGTGGCAGAACCACAAGGCGCAGCAGGAAGAGATCACCACCATGGCCGATCAATCCAGCGCTGAGCTGAATGCGAACGACAACAATAGCGGCCAAAATGTGCCGCTGGATACCAGCGGTACGCAAACTCAGGCTCCCGATGCGACGGCTGATAATGCTCAGACGGCTGCACCAGAAACCGCAGCGCCTGCCGCAACAGCACAGAACAACGCTCCAGCGGCTGCGCCTGACGCTCAAAACAATGCCGTTGTTTCGCCTTCTCAGGCAAACGTCGACAACACGGCAACGGCGAATACCGCTGCTCCAGCCGCAAACCCTGCCGCTCCGCTGCCGACCGATCAGGCTGGCGTAACGCCAACGGCTGACGCTAACGCGCTGGTGATGAATTTTAACGCTGACTGCTGGCTGGAAGTGACCGACTCTACGGGCAAAAAACTGTTCAGCGGTTTGCAACGTAAAGACGGTACGCTCAATTTAGCCGGTCAGGCTCCGTACAAACTCAAAATTGGCGCACCTGCAGCGGTTCAGATCCAGTTCCAGGGTAAGCCGGTTGATCTGAGCCGCTTTATCAGAACAAACCAGGTTGCACGTTTGACCCTTAATGCCGAACAATCGCCGGCTCAGGCTCAGTAACAAACGCGCACCGCGGGAGATTTTTCATGCATAACCAGGCTCCAATTCAACGTAGAAAATCAACACGTATTTACGTTGGGAACGTGCCTGTTGGCGATGGGGCTCCTATCGCCGTACAGTCCATGACCAACACGCGTACCACTGATGTGGAAGCCACGGTCAACCAGATCAAGGCGCTTGAACGCGTCGGTGCTGATATCGTTCGTGTTTCCGTTCCCACGATGGACGCGGCGGAAGCCTTCAAGCTCATCAAGCAGCAGGTAAATGTTCCGCTGGTTGCTGATATCCACTTTGACTACCGCATTGCGTTGAAAGTGGCTGAATACGGCGTTGACTGTTTGCGTATCAACCCGGGCAATATCGGCAACGAAGAACGTATTCGCATGGTTGTCGACTGTGCACGTGACAAAAATATTCCTATCCGTATCGGCGTGAACGCCGGATCGCTCGAAAAAGATCTGCAGGAAAAGTATGGTGAGCCAACGCCTCAGGCGCTGCTCGAATCGGCCATGCGTCATGTGGATCATCTTGATCGTCTGAACTTCGATCAGTTCAAAGTCAGCGTGAAAGCCTCTGATGTGTTCCTCGCGGTGGAATCTTACCGCCTGCTGGCGAAGCAAATCGATCAGCCTTTGCACCTGGGGATCACCGAAGCGGGTGGTGCTCGTGCTGGCGCTGTGAAATCGGCGATCGGCTTGGGTTTACTGCTGTCAGAAGGGATCGGCGATACGCTGCGTATCTCGTTGGCGGCAGATCCTGTTGAAGAGATCAAAGTCGGCTTCGACATTCTCAAGTCGCTACGTATCCGCGCGCGCGGGATCAATTTCATTGCCTGCCCAACCTGTTCACGTCAGGAATTTGACGTGATCGGTACGGTTAACGCACTGGAGCAGCGCCTGGAAGACATTATCACGCCAATGGATGTGTCCATTATCGGTTGTGTTGTGAACGGGCCTGGCGAAGCACTGGTTTCCACACTCGGCGTGACCGGCGGCAATAAGAAAAGCGGCCTGTACGAAGACGGCGTGCGTAAAGATCGTCTGGATAACGACGATATGATTAGCCAGCTTGAAGCACGTATTCGTGCCAAAGCCAGCATCCTCGACGAAGCTCGTCGCATTGACGTTCAGCAGATCGAAGCAAAATAACGTATTGGGAAGCCGCGCGCTTCCCGTGTATGATTGAACCCGCAGACGCACCGGCGTCAGGGTTCATTTTTGTATCTATAAAGAGAAAAAACGTGGCAAAAAACATTCAAGCCATTCGCGGCATGAACGATTACCTGCCGGGCGATACCGCTCTTTGGCAGCGCATTGAAGGCACACTGAAACAGGTGCTCGGCAGCTACGGTTACAGCGAAATCCGTTTGCCGATTGTAGAGCAGACCCCGTTATTCAAGCGCGCTATCGGTGAAGTCACCGACGTGGTTGAAAAAGAGATGTATACCTTTGAGGACCGTAATGGCGACAGCCTGACCCTGCGTCCTGAAGGCACTGCGGGCTGTGTACGCGCCGGCATCGAACATGGTCTTCTGTACAATCAGGAACAGCGTCTGTGGTACATCGGTCCGATGTTCCGCCACGAGCGTCCACAGAAAGGGCGTTACCGCCAATTCCATCAGTTGGGTTGTGAAGTGTTTGGCCTGCAAGGCCCGGACATTGACGCCGAGCTGATCATGCTGACGGCCCGCTGGTGGCGTGCGCTGGGCATTTCTGAGCATGTTAGCCTGGAGCTGAACTCCATTGGTTCTCTGGAAGCGCGTGCGAGCTATCGCGATGCGCTGGTCGCTTATCTTGAGCAGTTCAAAGACAAGCTCGACGAAGACTGTAAACGTCGCATGTATACCAACCCGCTGCGTGTGCTGGATTCCAAGAATCCGGACGTGCAGGCGTTGCTGGATAACGCGCCAGCGCTTGGCGATTATCTTGACGAAGAGTCTCGCGAACACTTTGCCGGCCTCTGTGCCTTGCTGGATGCGGCAGGCATCGCCTATACCGTGAATCAGCGTCTGGTTCGTGGCCTCGACTACTACAACCGCACTGTGTTTGAGTGGGTAACCAGCAGCCTTGGTTCTCAGGGCACTGTTTGTGCCGGTGGTCGCTATGACGGTCTGGTTGAGCAATTAGGCGGGCGTGCAACGCCGGCTGTCGGCTTTGCGATGGGTCTTGAGCGATTAGTTTTGCTGGTTCAGGCTGTTAATCCGGAATTTAAAGCCGATCCTGTTGTCGATATATACCTGGTCGCTTCTGGTGCCGATACTCAGTCAGCCGCGCTGCGTCTGGCGGAAGCGGTACGCGATGAGCTGCCTGGCATCAAGCTGATGACCAACCATGGTGGTGGTAACTTCAAGAAGCAGTTTGCCCGTGCTGATAAATGGGGCGCTCGCGTCGCACTGGTACTGGGCGAATCTGAAGTGGCAGACCGCAATGTGGTGGTGAAAGATTTGCGCTCTGGTGAGCAGACGACTGTAACGCAGGACAGCGTTGCCGCGCATTTGCGCACATTGCTGGGTTAATCGCCCGGGAAAATTATTCAGGAGAAGAACTGCGTGGAAGTCTACAGTAACGAAAACGAACAGGTCGACGCCATTAAGAATTTCTTTGCTGAGAATGGCAAAGCGCTGGCGGTAGGCGTGATTCTGGGGATTGGGGCGCTGGTTGGCTGGCGCTACTGGAACTCGCATCAGGAAAATACCTCCCGTGAGTCTTCACAGGCCTATGAAAATGCCGTGGCGGCGGTGAAGGCGAATAAGCCAGAAACGTTTGCTGCTGCGGAAAAATTCGCGGCAAGCGAGAAGAACACCTACGGGGCATTTGCCGGGCTCGAACTGGCACAGCAGTTTGTTGATGCTAACCAGTTGGACAAAGCAGAAAAGCAGTTGCAGCTTGGCTTAGCCGCTGCTTCTGACGATAACCTGAAATCCGTTATCAACATGCGTCTGGCCCGTGTACAGCTGCAGATGAAACAGCCTGATGCCGCTTTAAAAACCCTCGAAGGCATTAAAGGGGAAGGTTGGGCTGCCATCGTCGCGGATTTACGCGGTGAGATTCTGTTAAGCAAAGGCGATAAGCAGGGGGCTCGCGCCGCCTGGGAAGCTGGCGTGAAAAGTAATGCTTCACCTGCGCTCAGCGAAATGATGCGCATGAAAATGAATAATTTGTCCATCTGAGAGGGACTCGATGCAATTGCGTAAATTACTTTTGCCAGGACTGCTGTCTGTTACGTTATTGAGCGGTTGTTCACTGTTTAGCGGCGAAGAAGACGTGGTCAAAATGTCCCCGCTGCCAACGGTTGAAAACCAGTTTACGCCGTCTACCTCCTGGAGCACGTCCGTGGGTAGCGGTATTGGTGATTTCTACTCTAACCTGCATCCGGCGATTGCCGATGGCAACGTATACGCGGCAGACCGTAAAGGTACCGTGAAGGCAGTTAACGCCAATGACGGGAAAGAAGTCTGGTCTGTGAACCTGGCTGAAAAAGATGGCTGGTTTTCTCGTGCACCTGCGCTGCTTTCTGGCGGTGTTACCGTTGCCGGTGGCCACGTGTATGTCGGATCTGAAAAAGCTCAGGTTTATGCTCTGAACAGCAGCGACGGTAGCGTTGCCTGGCAAACTCGCGTTGCCGGCGAAGCCCTGTCTCGCCCGGTTGTCAGCGATGGCATGGTGCTGATTCACACCAGCAACGGTCAGTTGCAGGCGCTGAATGAAAGCGACGGCGCGATTAAGTGGACGGTTAACCTCGATATGCCTGCGCTCTCTCTGCGTGGCGAATCAGCACCGGCTACGGCCTTTGGTGCGGCGATTGTCGGGGGGGATAACGGTCGCGTTAACGCCGTGCTGATGCAACAAGGTCAGCTGATTTGGCAGCAACGTATTTCTCAGGCCACCGGCCCAACCGAAATCGATCGTCTTAGCGATGTCGACACCACGCCGGTTATCGTAGATGGCGTTGTTTATGCGCTGGCCTACAACGGCAACCTGACGGCGCTAGATCTGCGCAGCGGCCAGATCATGTGGAAACGTGAACTGGGTTCGGTGAACGATTTTGTTGTTGAAGGCAACCGCATCTATCTGGTCGATCAGAATGACCGTGTGCTGGCACTCAGCACTGACGGTGGCGTAACGCTCTGGACGCAAAGCGATCTGCTGCACCGCCTGCTGACCGCTCCGGTGTTGTATAATGGAAGTCTGGTCGTTGGTGATAGCGAAGGCTACATGCACTGGCTGGATCCGCAGGACGGACACTTTGTCGCTCAGCAAAAAGTAGACAGCTCTGGTTTCCTGACCGAGCCCGTACAGGCTGACGGTCAACTGGTTATCCAGGCGAAAGACGGCACGCTGTACGCTATTACGCGCTAAGTCTTTTTGCGGTTTGCATTGCAAGACGGCTCCTGTTTGAAGCAGGGGCCGTTTTACTGTTTTTAGAATTAATGAGGCATTTAACATGGTACCTGTGGTCGCGCTTGTCGGGCGCCCTAACGTTGGAAAATCCACGCTGTTCAACCGCCTGACGCGTACACGAGATGCGCTGGTCGCGGATTTCCCGGGTCTGACTCGTGACCGTAAGTACGGTCGTGCTGAAGTGGAAGGCCGCGAGTTTATCTGTATCGATACCGGCGGTATCGACGGCACCGAAGAAGGTGTGGAAACCCGCATGGCGGAACAGTCCCTGTTGGCGATTGAAGAAGCGGATGTCGTGCTGTTTATGGTTGATGCCCGTGCAGGCCTGATGCCTGCAGACGTGGCGATTGCCAAACACCTGCGCTCACGTGAAAAGCCGACTTTCCTGGTGGCAAACAAAACCGACGGCATCGATCCGGATCAGGCGATGGCCGATTTCTGGTCGCTCGGCTTAGGCAATATTCACCCGATCGCTGCTTCACACGGCCGTGGTGTCACCAGCCTGATTGAAGAAGCCTTGCTGCCGTTTATGGAAGAAATTGCGCCAGCGGAAGAAGTGGACGAAGACGCTGAATACTGGGCGAAGTTCGAAGCCGAGCAGAATGGCGAAGAAGTGGAAGAGCCGGAAGACGATTTCGACCCGCGCAGCCTGCCTATTAAATTGGCTATCGTTGGCCGCCCGAACGTGGGTAAGTCAACGCTAACAAACCGTATCCTTGGTGAAGACCGCGTCGTCGTTTACGACATGCCGGGCACCACTCGCGACAGCATCTACATCCCGATGGAGCGCGACGAACGTGAATACGTTCTGATCGACACCGCCGGGGTGCGTAAGCGCGGTAAAATCACGGATACCGTTGAGAAATTCTCCGTTATCAAAACGCTGCAGGCGATTGAAGACGCCAACGTGGTGATGCTGGTTATCGATGCCCGCGAAGGCATTTCCGATCAGGATCTCTCGCTGTTGGGCTTTATCCTCAATAGTGGGCGCTCACTGGTTATCGTGGTCAACAAGTGGGATGGCCTGAGCAACGAAGTGCGTGAGCAGGTCAAAGAAACCCTCGACTTCCGTCTGGGCTTTATCGACTTTGCGCGTGTGCACTTTATCTCCGCATTGCACGGCAGTGGCGTGGGTAATCTGTTTGAATCCGTTCGCGAAGCTTACGACAGCTCAACCAAACGTCAGAGCACCGCGATGCTGACCCGCATCATGAATATGGCAGCCGACGATCACCAGCCACCGCTGGTCCGTGGCCGTCGTGTGAAGCTGAAGTATGCGCATGCTGGCGGTTACAACCCGCCGATTGTGGTGATTCACGGCAACCAGGTGAAAGACCTGCCGGACTCCTACAAACGCTATCTGATGAACTACTTCCGTAAATCACTGGACGTGATGGGCACGCCTATCCGCATTCAGTTCAAGGAAGGCGAAAACCCGTTTGCCAATAAGCGCAACACGCTGACGCCAAACCAGATGCGTAAACGTAAACGCCTGATTAAGCACATCAAGAAAAGCAAATAACGCGACATCGCGAGTTGCCGCGTTCTGCCCAAGCCCGCATTGATGCGGGCTTTTTCATTCGCCTTTCTCACACATTATTGCGGTTTGTATTAGTCCTGATAATGTCAATCACTATCCCTTTTGTGCCAACATAAAATCTAAGAAAATAGACAAACGTCGAGTTTTCATCTTAAAGTCCCTGGCCGCTCATCAGATAAAGCTGGCGTCAGGTTACGAAATGGTTAAATAATACTTCGCCGATTGTCAATGAACGGCCGGATAAATAACTGGCTGACGGGCAAATCGGTGCTTGCAAACGCGACAACATCTTTAGTTGGGAGAGTTTATGTATTCCTCTGGTAGTAAAAACGAAAGCCGAACGTTCTTCGGTCATCCTTATCCGCTCGGTTCACTGTTTTTCACGGAAATGTGGGAGCGGTTCTCGTTCTATGGCATTCGTCCTTTACTGATCCTGTTTATGGCGGCGACCGTCTATGACGGCGGCATGGGGCTGGCGCGTGAAAACGCTTCTGCTATCGTCGGCATTTTCGCTGGCAGCATGTATCTGGCTGCGTTGCCAGGTGGATGGCTGGCCGATAACTGGTTAGGGCAACAAAAAGCGGTCTGGTACGGTTCCATCCTGATTGCGCTTGGTCACCTGTCGATTGCTCTGTCCGCCATGATGGGCGACAGCCTGTTCTTTATCGGCCTGATGTTTATCGTGCTCGGCTCTGGCCTGTTCAAGACCTGTATTTCGGTCATGGTGGGCACTCTGTATAAAAAGGGTGATGCACGCCGTGACGGCGGTTTCTCGCTGTTTTATATGGGCATCAACATGGGGTCGTTCATCGCACCGTTGATTTCCGGCTGGCTGATTAAAACCCACGGCTGGCACTGGGGCTTTGGTATCGGCGGTATCGGGATGCTGGTGGCGCTGGTTATCTTCCGCGTGTTTGCCGTTCCGTCGATGAAACGCTACGACAGCGAGGTGGGTCTGGATTCCACCTGGAACAGCCCAGTAGTGAAGAAAAACGGCGTGGGCGGCTGGCTGCTGGCACTGGCCGCTGGTGTGGCAATTATTGTCGCACTGATCTCGATGGGCGTGATTGTCATCAACCCTGTCGCCGTTGCCAGTACGCTGGTTTATGTGATTGCGGCGTCGGTCGCGCTGTACTTTATTTATCTGTTTGCGTTTGCAGGCCTGACCCGAAAAGAGCGCGCCAGATTACTGGTCTGCTTTATCCTGCTGGTGTCTGCGGCATTCTTCTGGTCGGCATTCGAACAAAAGCCGACCTCCTTTAACCTGTTTGCCAACGACTACACCAACCGCATGATCGGTAATTTTGAGATCCCGGCGGTCTGGTTCCAGTCCATCAACGCCCTGTTTATTATTCTGCTGGCGCCTTTATTCAGCTGGGCATGGCCGATGCTGGCGCGTAAAAATGTGCGCCCGAGCAGTATTACCAAGTTTGTTATCGGCATTTTGTTTGCGGCCGCGGGCTTTGGCCTGATGATGCTTGCCGCAAAGGACGTGCTGAGCAACGGCGGTGCGGGCGTATCTCCGATGTGGCTGGTGGGCAGCATTCTGATGCTGACGCTGGGTGAGCTGTGTCTGAGCCCGATAGGGCTTGCGACCATGACGCTGCTGGCACCGGAAAGAATGCGCGGCCAGATGATGGGCCTTTGGTTCTGTGCGAGCGCACTGGGCAACCTGGCAGCAGGTCTGATTGGCGGGCACGTAAAAGCGGATCAGCTGGATATGCTGCCTGATCTCTTTGCCCGCTGCTCAATCGCCCTGCTGATTTGCGCAGCGGTGCTGATCATCCTCATTGTGCCGGTGCGCAGGATGCTCGAAAACGTTCAGACTAAGCCTGAGCAAAAACCTGTAACCAACGCCTGAGTGTCATTTTGACTTGCCGGGGGTAGGATAGGCCCCCGGTAATCAAATGAACGAGGTGAAAGATGCACGCAGGATTTATTGGTCTTGGTGCTGTCGTGGAGACAGCGTATTTACCCGCACTACGCCGCCTCTTTGATTCTTCCTTACGCTGTTCAGGGTTTGATATTCAGCCTGAACGACAACCCCACGGCGTCAACCGCAGCGTTTCTCTCGCCGCACTTCTTGCCGAGCCTCTTGATACGCTGTTTATCACCACCTCCTCACTCTGGCATTTGCCCGTGCTAGAGCAGGCGCTTCAGTCAGATATTCCACGCATTGTGGTAGAGAAACCCGTTGCCGCGAGCCTCGCACAGCTTGAGCATCTTCAGGCACTGCTGGCCTTGCCTGAAAATCGTGACCGTGTACTGGCGCTGGATCACTGGATGGCGCGCGACGGCGTCACGCAGTTGATCCGCGGCAAGCTGGAGAACGACTGGCAACCGGAAGCTGGCGCTTCAGCCCTGAATCCATTTGCGGCCTCTCTTGCCGATATCGTAAAAATCGAGGGTTTCCTGCTGGAGCCAAGCGGTTTTAACGAGCAGGGCGAACCGATAGCGCTGAATTTTGCCACCGGCGAACCGGATACCCGCACGCTACGTCACCCGGACGGCGTGATTGTGGATATCGGTACTCACGTGCTGGCGATGATGCATGAAACGCTTGCGGCGGCAGGCGCGAACAATCAGTTAGTGCTTACTCTGACAGAGGCCAGTGACAGGCTGGGCAAGCCGATTGCTCAAGGCGACCTCATCACAGCGGAAGGGCGCGCGCACTTGCAAGGTGAGATCAGCGGCGTTCCTTTTGATATCTGGCTGAATAAATACGCCGGGCCGTCTGGCGGTCAAAAGGGTATTCGCCTGACTCTGCGAGACGGCACGGTGTTGAGTCAGGATCGCAGCGCCACCGGAGAAGTGCTGGAATTAGCCAAAGGCGAAACGTTACAACGCTGGACACTGAGCGGCCCGGTTTATGAACGCTGTCTGCAACGCATGATTTTGGGGGAGAACAGCCTGTTTCGTCGCGCGCCGCAGCAGATAAGCCAGTTCACGCAGCGTCGTATCGCAGAAGTGACCGCTTTACTGCAATTACAGCAGCAACTGCGCGGTCCGCATTGAGGGCTGTGATAAAATAGCCCGATGATATCAGCCTGACTTTGGAGTTAACGATGGAACTGACTTGCCCGGTTTGCCATGGCCCGCTGGAACAGCAGGGCGATAAGGCGCATTGCGCGAAGTGCTCGCAGGATTTCACGCTGACCGCGCTCTGCCCGGACTGCCACAAGCCACTGGAAGTGTTAAAAGCCTGCGGAGCGGTGGACTATTTCTGTCAGAACGGACACGGACTGATTTCGAAAAAACGCGTGGAATTTGTGGTCGCGACGCAATAAATAATGCCCGGTGGCGCTGCGCTGACCGGGCCTACAGAACCCGCGTAGATCGGGCAAACAACGTGCCGCCCGGCAGCGTGTTTATGCTTTACGGGCGCGAGTTTTTTTCACCGGCGTGATTTTGGTGACTTCGCTTTCCACCACGCCGTCTGCCAGACGCGTCGTCAGCGTTTCTCCCGCCTTCAGCTCTTTGGCCTGTTTTACCAGCTTGCCATCGGCGGCGGTGGTTACGCTGTAGCCACGAGCCAGCGTCGAGAGCGGGCTAACGGCTTCCAGATGCGTCACGGCATTGCCGAAACGTTCACGTGTGCTGCCAAGTTGGGCGCGAATCGCCTGCGACAAACGATATTCCAGTTGCTGAATACGAGTCTGCGCACGATGAATACGTGGCTGTGGGTTTTGATTATTCAGTCGCTGCGTCATGCACTGCTGGCGCTGAGTGGCCTTTTTCAGCTGATTATCCAGCGCGAAGTTCATGCGTTGGCGCAGTCTGTCGAGCACGGTTTGCTGACGCGCCAGCCGAAGCTGCGGATGCTGCTGTTGCAAACGATGATGCAGCAAGCTGAAACGACGGTTACGATTGGCAAGGAAATAGTCCATCGCCATTTCCAGCCGCTGTTGTGCTGACTGCACCTGACGCAGCAGCTCCAGCTGATTACGGCTGACAATCTCAGCCGCCGCAGAAGGGGTGGGGGCACGTAAATCTGCCACGAAATCTGCAATAGTGACGTCTGTTTCATGACCGACTGCGCTCACCACCGGAATGCGGCTGGCGAAAATCGCCCGGGCGACTCGCTCGTCGTTAAAGCTCCACAAATCTTCCAGCGAGCCGCCGCCGCGACCCACAATCAACACATCACACTCTTCACGCAGATTCGCCAGTTCGATGGCACGAACAATTTGCGCTGGCGCATCCTCGCCCTGAACGGCCGTGGGGTAAATCACCACAGGCAGCGACGGATCGCGGCGCTTAAGGACATGCAGAACATCGTGCAGCGCGGCACCGGTTTTCGAGGTGATCACGCCCACGCAATGCGCGGGTGAGGGAAGTGGCTGCTTGAATTGCTGATCGAACAGGCCTTCCGCAGAAAGCTGCGTTTTCAGCTGCTCGTATTTCTGCTGAAGTAAACCTTCCCCGGCTGGCTGCATGCTCTCGACGATGATCTGATAATCGCCGCGCGGTTCATACAGTGTGATATTGGCGCGAACCAGAACCTGCTGGCCGTGCTGAGGACGAAACGTTACCCGGCGATTGCTGTTGCGGAACATTGCACAGCGCACCTGGGCGTTATCGTCTTTCAGGGTGAAATACCAGTGACCGGAGGAGGGCTGGGAAAAGTTGGAGATTTCGCCGCTGATCCACACCTGGCCCATTTCCTGCTCAAGCAGCAGTCGTACCGTCTGATTCAGGCGGCTGACGGTAAAAATTGCGGGGGATTGAGAGGGTAACATGTGAGCGAGATCAAATTCTAAATCAGCAGGTTATTCAGTCGATAGTAACCTGCTCAGAGGTAATCGCAAGGATTAATTGCAAAAAAGTGTGGATGCAACCGATTACGCTCTGTATAATGCCACGGCAATATTTATTAACCACCCAGGTAGAGATATTGCCCATGCTACGTATCGCCAAAGAAGCACTGACGTTTGACGACGTCCTCCTCGTTCCCGCTCATTCCACTGTTCTGCCGAATACTGCTGATCTCAGCACCCAACTGACTAAATCTATTCGTCTGAATATTCCTATGCTCTCCGCAGCCATGGATACCGTGACTGAAGCACGCCTGGCCATTGCCCTGGCGCAGGAAGGCGGCATCGGCTTTATTCACAAAAACATGTCTATTGAGCGTCAGGCGGAAGAAGTTAGCCGCGTGAAAAAATATGAGTCTGGCGTGGTAACCGACCCGCAAACCGTTCTGCCAACCACAACCCTGGCTGAAATGAAAGAGCTGACCGCTCGCAACGGTTTCGCAGGCTACCCGGTGGTAACCGAAAACAACGAGCTGGTGGGCATCATTACCGGCCGCGACGTGCGTTTCGTCACCGACCTGAACCAGCCAGTTACCGTCTACATGACTCCGAAAGAGCGTCTGGTGACCGTACGCGAAGGCGAAGCGCGTGAAGTCGTGTTTGCGAAAATGCATGAAAAGCGCGTTGAAAAAGCGCTGGTGGTGGATGACAGCTTCCATCTGATCGGCATGATCACCGTAAAAGATTTCCAGAAAGCAGAGCGTAAACCTAACGCCTGTAAAGATGAGCAGGGTCGTCTGCGCGTTGGCGCGGCCGTTGGCGCAGGTGCCGGTAACGAAGAGCGCGTAGATGCGCTGGTTGCCGCTGGCGTTGACGTTCTGCTGATCGACTCCTCTCACGGTCACTCCGAAGGCGTTCTGCAACGTATTCGTGAAACCCGTGCTAAATACCCGAACCTGCAAATCATCGGTGGTAACGTAGCGACTGGCGCAGGTGCTCGTGCTCTGGCTGACGCTGGCGTAAGCGCCGTGAAAGTCGGTATCGGCCCTGGTTCTATCTGTACCACTCGTATCGTAACTGGCGTAGGTGTTCCTCAGATCACCGCCGTTTCTGACGCAGTTGAAGCGCTGGAAGGCACAGGCATTCCTGTTATCGCCGATGGCGGTATTCGTTTCTCCGGTGATATCGCGAAAGCGATTGCTGCGGGTGCAGCAGCGGTGATGGTGGGCTCCATGCTGGCCGGTACTGAAGAATCCCCGGGTGAAATCGAACTTTACCAGGGCCGTTCTTACAAATCTTACCGCGGTATGGGATCTCTGGGCGCAATGTCCAAAGGTTCATCTGACCGTTACTTCCAGAGCGATAACGCAGCTGACAAACTGGTTCCGGAAGGGATCGAAGGTCGCGTGGCGTACAAAGGTCGCCTGAAAGAGATCATTCACCAGCAGATGGGCGGCCTGCGCTCCTGCATGGGCCTGACCGGCTGTGGTACTATCGATGCGCTGCGCACGCAGGCTGAGTTCGTCCGCATCAGCGGCGCGGGCATTCAGGAAAGCCACGTACACGACGTGACGATCACCAAAGAGTCCCCGAACTACCGCATGGGTTCTTGATTATTTCCGCGCCCGGCTTAATGCCGGGCGCTTTGATTTTGTTTCACTTGCCCTGGAATTACCGTCAATGACCGACAATATTCATAAGCATCGCATTCTTATCCTCGATTTTGGTTCTCAGTACACCCAACTGGTTGCGCGCCGCGTGCGTGAACTGGGCGTTTACTGCGAGCTGTGGGCCTGGGACGTTACCGAAGCTCAGATTCGTGAGTTCAACCCGAGCGGCATCATCCTCTCCGGCGGCCCGGAAAGCACCACTGAAGCAGGCAGCCCGCGCGCGCCGGAATACGTGTTCCAGGCTGGCGTGCCGGTGTTTGGCGTTTGCTACGGCATGCAGACCATGGCTATGCAGTTAGGCGGCCACGTTGAAGGTTCTAACGAACGTGAGTTCGGCTACGCACAGGTTGAAGTGCAGACTGACAGCGCCCTGGTTCGCGGCATCGAAGATTCCCTGACCGCAGAAGGTAAAGCGCTGCTGGACGTGTGGATGAGCCACGGCGATAAAGTGACTGCTATTCCGGCTGACTTCGTCACCGTTGCCAGCACTGAGAGCTGTCCGTTCGCCATTATGGCTAACGAAGAAAAACGCTTCTATGGCGTGCAGTTCCACCCGGAAGTGACCCACACCCGTCAGGGTCTGCGCATGCTCGAGCGCTTCGTCATTGATATCTGCCAGTGTGAAGCGCTGTGGACGCCAGCCAAAATCATCGACGACGCCGTTGAGCGTATTCGCCAGCAGGTGGGCGACGATAAAGTGATCCTCGGCCTCTCTGGCGGCGTGGATTCTTCCGTTACCGCGATGCTGCTGCACCGCGCTATCGGCAAAAACCTGACCTGCGTGTTCGTGGATAACGGCCTGCTGCGTCTCAATGAAGCCCAGCAAGTTATGGACATGTTCGGCGACCACTTTGGTCTGAACATCGTTCACGTGGAAGGCGAAAAACGCTTCCTCGACGCGCTGGCGGGTGAGAATGACCCGGAAGCGAAACGTAAAATTATCGGCCGCGTGTTCGTCGAAGTGTTCGATGAAGAAGCACTGAAGCTGGAAGACGTGAAGTGGCTGGCGCAGGGGACTATCTATCCTGACGTTATCGAATCTGCCGCTTCCGCGACCGGTAAAGCACACGTCATCAAATCTCACCACAACGTGGGCGGCCTGCCGAAAGAGATGAAGATGGGTCTGGTTGAACCGCTGCGTGAGCTGTTCAAAGATGAAGTGCGTAAAATTGGCCTGGAACTGGGCCTGCCGTACGACATGCTTTATCGCCACCCGTTCCCGGGCCCGGGCCTCGGTGTGCGTGTGCTGGGCGAAGTGAAGAAAGAGTACTGCGACCTGCTGCGCCGCGCTGACGCTATCTTCATCGAAGAACTGCACAAAGCTGATCTGTACAACAAAGTGAGCCAGGCGTTCACCGTGTTCCTGCCAGTACGTTCTGTGGGCGTGATGGGCGATGGCCGTAAATACGATTGGGTGGTTTCCCTGCGTGCCGTCGAAACCATCGACTTCATGACCGCGCACTGGGCGCATCTGCCGTATGATTTCCTCGGTCGCGTGTCCAACCGCATCATCAATGAAGTGAACGGCATTTCCCGCGTGGTGTACGATATCAGCGGTAAGCCACCTGCTACCATTGAGTGGGAATGATGTCCACATGAGACATGCCGGGTGGCGCTGACGCTTACCCGGCCTACAAAATCAAAACCTCTGCTCATCAGTAATGCCGATCAGTTAAGGATCAGTTGACCGATCCAGTGGCTGTGTAAGAATCCGGAAACGCTCACTCGTTTCCGGATTTTTTTATGCTCATTGGACAGGCACTTGATTTGGTATCCCGTTACGATTCTCTGCGTAAC
>NZ_JBOFIN010000057.1:0-20977 GCF_051650185.1 Scandinavium sp. | reverse complement strand
AGAGAGGAAGGGTCAGAAGGATTGAAGCGCTGAAGCCACTTATAGCCGGTTTTGCGGCTGATGCCGAAGAGACGGCAAAGGGCTGAAAAGGAGTCCGTGCCAACATGGCAGGCACGGATAAATTCAAGGCGTTGCATAGGTTGGGTCTCAGTCCAGGGCATAGCGAGTCTCCTCTTCTATGCCAGTTATAACTGTTACCCATGTATCCGGTCTAAAGTGTTACCCATGTTTCCGGTTCATACCCCAGCGCCACCGGGCACAGCCACCGTTAAAGCGTAATCACCATTTCACTCCCCTGGGCGGCAACCACCATGCCCCACTCGCTGCCAGACTGTGAGCCGCCCTGCACGCCAGCAACCTGCTGCACGTTGCGCAGGCAGAGCGTCCATTTGCTTGCATCTCCACTGCCTTTCACGGTGATGGTGTTGCCCTGGCGTTTCGCGTTCAGCGTAAAGGCAGTTGAACCGTCCGCTGCCGGAACCTGGCACACGGCCTCGCGCCCGTCTTCCAGATGGAACAACTGGAACGCCGTGCCTTCATGCCAGGCGTAGTCTGGCTTCTGCGTATTGTTCCCCAGCGCCAGCAGCGTGTTGTCTCGCACGTACACTGGCAGGCTCAGCGCGTCATGCTGCTGTTTGTGCCAGCGGCTCCCTTGCGCCTCGTCGTTATGCCACAGATGCGTCCAGCGGCCTTCCGGCAGGTAAACCTGCACATCGCCCGTTTCGGAGAACACCGGCGCAACCAGGATTGAATCCCCAAGCATGTACTGACGGTCGAGGTAATCGCACGTCGGATCTTCCGGGAATTCCAGCATCATCGAGCGCAGCATCGGCGTGCCTGTCTCATGCGCGATGGCCGCCTGGCGATAGAGGTACGGCATCATCCGGCATTTCAGCTCGGTAAAGTGACGCACCACGTCGCAGGACTCATCATCGTACGCCCACGGCACACGGTAGGATTTGCTGCCGTGCAGGCGGCTGTGGCTGGATAACAGCCCAAACGCAGCCCAGCGTTTATAGACATGCGCCGGGGCAGTATTTTCGAAGCCGCCGATATCGTGGCTCCAGAAGCCAAAGCCGGACATGCCAATCGACAGACCGCCGCGCAGGCTTTCCGCCATCGATTCGTAGTTGGCGTAGCAGTCGCCGCCCCAGTGCACCGGGAACTGTTGCGCGCCCACGGAGGCCGAACGGGCAAACAGCACCGCTTCCTGCTCACCCACCGTTTCTTTCAGCACGTTCCACACCAGCTCGTTATAGATGAACGCGTAATGGTTGTGCATTTTCTGCGGATCGGAGCCGTCGTGCCAGACGACATCCGTCGGGATGCGCTCGCCGAAGTCGGTTTTGAAGCAGTCCACGCCGATATCCACCAGGCCTTTCAGCTTGTCGGCGTACCATTTGCACGCGTCCGGGTTGGTGAAGTCATAAATCGCCAGCCCCGGCTGCCATTTATCCCACTGCCACACCGAACCGTCCGGGCGTTTCAGCAAATAGCCTTTCTCTTTCAGCTCTTTGAATACCGGAGATTTCTGCCCGATGTACGGGTTGATCCACACGCAGACTTTCAGCCCTTTGGCCTTCAGACGGCGGATCATCCCTTCCGGATCAGGGAACGTCACCGGGTCCCATTCGAAGTCGCACCACTGGAAGGCCTTCATCCAGAAGCAGTCAAAATGGAAGACGTGCAGCGGCAGGTTGCGCTCAGCCATGCCGTCGATAAAGCTGTTCACCGTCGCTTCGTCGTAGTTGGTGGTAAACGAGGTGGTGAGCCACAGGCCAAACGACCACGCCGGAGGTAGCGCAGGACGTCCGGTGAACTGCGTATAGCGGTTCAGCACGTCTTTCGGCGTCGGGCCATCGATCACGAAATACTCGAGGTATTCGCCCTCGACGCTGAACTGCACTTTCGACACTTTCTCGGAGCCGATTTCAAACGACACGTTTTCCGGGTGATTCACCAGCACGCCGTAGCCACGGTTGGTGATATAGAACGGGATGTTTTTGTAGGATTGCTCAGTGCTGGTGCCGCCATCGCGGTTCCAGGTTTCCACCGTCTGACCGTTGCGCACCAGCGCGGTAAAGCGCTCGCCGAGGCCATACACCGTTTCGCCCACGCCCAAATCCAGACGTTCGAACATGTAGTTGCGATCGGTATTCGCATCCTGCACATAGCCGTTATTTTTTACCTGGCTGCCGGTGATGCGCACGCCGTTACGCAGGAAATCGAGCGACCAGAATTCACCTTTGCCAACGCGCACGCTCAGGTTGCCGCTTTTCAGCTCCGCAAACTCAGCAGTGTTCTGCATCTCCACTTTCACGTCTTTCAGCACGTTGAGCGGATAATGTGGGCCGTTATTCATCACCCCCTGGAAATGCTCAATGCGAACGCCGATCACTCCTTCCTGCGGCGAGAAAAAGCGCAGCGTAAACAGCGGGGTATCCAGCTGCCAGGTACGCTCGCGCACATCGCGCGGCGCGGCGTAGACCACCATTTCGTTGCCCTGCTGCTCGACGTCGAACACCTGCAACGGGTGGATAAGATTCAGTCCAGGTTGAATAAGCCAGTTTCCATCACTGATTTTCATGCCTTTTTCCTCTTAGTTCGCGAATTCTTTGCTGACCGGAGCCTTTTCAAACTCCTGCTGATTGCGGCGCGCGCCCTGCGCGATATCCGCCATGATTTTTCTCAGCATGGGGGTTTTCAGCGTGTAGTAACGTTTGGCGATCACGGCGCTCAACAGGTAGCAAGCCGCCGGGACCAGGGTAAACAGAGCGATAATGATGTTGAGAGTGTCGGCGTTCTGGGTTTTCGCCCCGGCATCGTAACCGCCCGCCGCGAGCATCCAGCCGATCATTGCGCCACCCAGCGCCAGGCCAAGCTTCAGCACGAACAGCGTGCCCGCGAAGCTGATGCCGGTCAGGCGTTTGCCGTTGCACCATTCGCCGTAGTCGACGGTATCGGACATCATCACCCACTGAATCGGCGTCACCAGCTGGTGCAGCACGCCAATCACGAAGATGAAGCCGAACATCACGATGTTGGCCTGAATCGGCACGAAGAACATTGCCACGCTCAGCACCGTCAGCGCGGCGTTGGTCCACCAGAACACGCTGACCTTGCATTTCCAGTCGGTGAGCGGTTTCGCCAGCGCGGAGCCAATCAGGTTGCCGACGCAGTAAGTGCAAAGGAATGCGGTGAACAGCCCGGCGGAGCCCATGATCCAGGTGGTGTAATACATCATCGCGCCGCCGCGCACGCACACCGCGAGGATGTTGAGAATGGTCAACAGGCCGACGATGCGCCACTGGTCGTTCTGCAAGATATCACGCAGATCTTCACGCATGGAAGAGCTGCTCGGTGGCACCTGTATGCGCTCTTTGGTGGTGAAGAAGCAGAACGCCAGCATCAGGAAAGCGACCACCGACAGCACCGCAATCCCGCCCTGGAAGCCAAACGCTTTGTCGTCGCCGCCAATCAGGTTTACCAGCGGCATCATCAGCACGGTGGAGAGCATGCCGCCCGCCGTCGCCAGCACGAAGCGCCAGGATTGCAGGGAGATGCGCTGGGCTGGGTCATCGGTGATCACCCCGCCCAGCGCGCAATAAGGAATATTCACCACGGTGTAGAGCAGCGTGAGCAGGGTATACGTCACCGCCGCGTAAATCAGTTTCCCGTTGTGGCTGAGGTCCGGCGAGCTGTAGGCCAGCACGCACACCAGGCCAAACGGGATAGCGCCAAACAAAATCCACGGACGGAACTTACCCCAGCGGCTGCGAGTGCGATCGGCCAGTAAGCCCATGCATGGGTCGGAAATGGCATCCAGCGCGCGGGCCAACAGGAACATGGTGCCGACAAACCCAGCGGGAATACCAAAGATATCGGTATAAAAAAACATCATGTACAACATGACGTTATCAAAAATGATATGGCTGGCGGCATCTCCCATGCCGTAGCCAATCTTCTCCTTCACGGACAACACTTCATGGCTCATTTTTCTGTCCTTCACAACGTCATCAAACATCGGTAACCGGTTACATGTTTGTAATCTATTGGTTCTGCCGATGGAATTCCGATATCTCGTTAGCGGGTTATGTTTCTTGCTTTCTGTGATCGCCGTTCAGGAGAAGAATGTGTAAAAATGTAACTTGCGGATTTTGTGAGGGTTTATGTCAGCAGTGATGCTTTGCTACACAATCAGGAGAAATAATTACAGCAAAGAGTGGGGTAACTGACTGAAAGTAGCTATAATGCGCCCCGCCTCCATGTAGCAATCGAGGCGCGGAAGGTCGTCGTCTCCGGTGAGGCGGCTGGACTTCAACTCCAGTTGGGACCGCCAGCGGCCCCGGGCAGGTTCGACTCCTGTGACTTTCCGCCAAAATTTAGTCCCTATCATTATCTCTGTTTCCTTATTTAGCATTCTAACAACCTTACCATAACCGGGCAGTTTCAAATTTGAACTCACCGAATCGTTGCACTTCTCTTTAAATTCGAGGAAAATTATCTAAGTTTTGATAGGAGAATGTAGCCTTGAACACTAAAATATTTAATGTTTTCTGTGATGAATCGTGCCACCTGTTAAATGATCATCATGAAGTTATGGTAATCGGGGCTGTGTGGTGTCCTGACTCAATTACTAAAAAAATCGCAAGAGATATTAGGGCCATCAAAGTAAAACATAACTTAAATGAAAACTTTGAAATTAAGTGGACTAAAGTATCAAGATCAAAAACAGATTTCTATTTAGAAATAATAGATTACTTTTTTGCAAACCAAGCATTACGCTTTAGAGCTGTTGTCGTCCCAAATAAAAGTAAACTAGATCATGACAGGTTCCATCAAGATCATAATACATTTTATTATAAAATATGTTTTTATGTATTAAAAAACATCATTGAGAACCAGAGTTTATATCGTATTTACTTCGATATAAAAGATACTCTTGGTATCGAAAAGATCGAAAAATTACGTGAAGTATTACATAATGCGGGATATGATTTTAATCGCGAATCGATAGAAAGAATCCAACATATCAGATCTCATGAGGTGCAACAGTTACAATTAGCTGACCTGTTTATTGGTGCATTAGGATACCTTCATCGAGGTTTAATCTCTAATGAAGGAAAAATAAAACTAATTGAAAGGATACGTTTTTACACAAATAGAGATTTGCTAAGAAGCACACTTCCGACTGAAAGAAAGTTCAATGTCTTCGTGTGGGAGTCACGCTGATGCTTGAAATGCCTGAGTTACTGGAATTTAATGGAGTTTGGAATTCATATATCAATAAAGTTTACCATGAATTCCAAATATCTTTTCTCAACATAGGCATTCGTTTCCGGGGCCTCCCCGTTCAACCGCGTTATACACCTGAATATGATGGTAAAGAGTTTGGATTTTGGCATTTAACGTCAGTAGGTGAGAAAGAAGAAGAAAGGACCCCAGATCTCGAACGCTGTGCAAGAATTAGATGGATATCCTTCATGATTCAGCATCACGAAAGTGAACACTTATCGTGCTGGGAAGAGAGGAAAGGCAGTAATAGTGAAATAGTAATCTGGCATGAAGCTGAAAACTACGTGGTCGTGTTGGCAGCCCGCAGGGATTACTGGTTATTGAAAACTGCTTATGTTGTAAATCGCAGCGGTAAGAGACGTCAGTTAATCAATAGCCGAAACAGATCCCAAGCAGCTAAAAAAAGCTGAACCCGATGTACATTTCTATACACCGGGTTCGTACGCTCTTTCTACACGTGGTAGATGAGACACCACTACTCTATGCAACTAAGTTTGTTTAGTCAACCTACATTTGAAATGTCAAGTTACGAAGCGTGTGAGAAAAAAAGTTAATCTGCTGATAAACAATACATTAACAACAAAACCACAATTAATAGTTAATATCTATCAATGACTTCTTAGGCCCAACCTCAACTGACAAGCCTCTTTCACCCACTTACTGAAATTCCCTTTTCCAGCTGCTTTCTCAATCTGTTCTAAAAGCTCATCTTCGAAGCGGATGTTCTTCATGGTGCTCTTTTTTCGGTCGAATTCGGCTTTCTTTTTTTCTTGCATGGTAGGTACCACTTAGGCTAGGTTATGTTCATGTGGTACCTACCACATGAAATCTGTTTACTGTCGATGCCTGATAGTGCGCGAACACGCTCAGGCATCTAACCGCACCAACTATCAAGGAGTTGATTATGGCTGGAAAGCATTCTACCTCAGACCGTTCTGTGATCGGAACCTCGCGTCGGTTCATTGTGGGATATCGTCCACGAAGTAAAGATCGCACTACCCCGAACCTGGTGATTTGTGGCAAGTGGATGAATGAGGCCGGGTTTACTATAGGACATCATATTGCGGCCAAAGTGATGGACGGGTGCATCGTTCTGGTGGCGGATAGCCCGAAAGAGAAAGGGCTGATTGAGGAACTGCGTGAGGCGAAAAAAGCGCTGGCAGAAATTCAGGAATCCTTGTCCGCGCTCCGCTAATCTTTTTCGCTTCCTGCGGCGATCGAGTCAGAAATCTCGTATCGCCGCACTTTTCGGTTTAAGTTTTTCACGCCCTGTGTCGCTCTGGATCGTATTAACCGATGGAGCGCCGCATGAAAAAGTTACTCGTATTACTGTTTCCCCTGCTGCTGGCAGGCTGCGCCACGATTGTGGGCAATAATGAAGAGCGGGTATTCATCGACAGCGTGCCGGAGCACGCCACTTTTGTCATTGCCGACAGCAACGGGCAAATCAAGGCGACAGGCACCACGCCGCAATATGTCACGCTGAAGAAAGCGGACGGCAGCTATTTCGGCAAAATCAATTACACGCTGACGCTGGCGCACGAAGGCTATAACTCGTCGATCATTCCACTCAGCACCCGCTTTAGCCACTGGTACACCTTCGGCAATATCATTTTCTTTGGCGTGCCGGGCTGGCTGATTGTCGATCCGTTCTCGGGCGGGATGTATACGTTTAAGCAAGACCGCATTCAGACTTACCTGCGTCCTTGTCCTCAGGGGCCTTATAACTATATGTGTTCGTAGATATGGGCTGTATCAAAAAGCAAAACGGCTTTCTTTAAGTACCTGAACTGTCTGGGCCAGACCCTGTGCGGATAACATCTCCAGAAATTCGCTGGCTGTCATTGGAGGATGACGTAGCGACGTTCGTTGTCTCCGCACGGCTTCGAGCGCCAGCAATGGATTGAGATCAAAGAAGTCGACGATAAATTCATCAGGATGCAGGGCTTCGATATTGAATGATTTAAGGGAATCCGCCGGAAAGTCTTTGTGATTAAGCGTAACTATCGCTTCAGCGTTGGACCTCAGCACAGCGGCAAGAACATGCCTGTCGTCCGCATCAGGAAGCGTTAAACCCTCCATCAGCGATTCATAACCGGTGACGTTGGCATCCGGTAATGCCATGTTCATCAGCAGGCGCGTCCTTGCCAGAGATTCAGCCTTGATGTCCTGACGGTTCAACAATAAATTCCGACACCACTCATCCTGAATACACTCACTCCATTTTGGCTGATAAAGGCCGACGATCCCCAAATGCATTAACAAATCCCGCAACCGGGCGGGATAGAGCACGCAGGCATCCAGCACCACCGGATACGGCGAATATTCCATTTAATACATCCCTAAGTCCTGCGCCTCATCGGTCAGCGCTTGCATGATGTCGAGGCTTTCATGTTCGCGCTTATTTTTGTACGCCATCAAGTCTGAGAACAGAATTCTCCGGTGACGGCCGATTTTATGAAAAGAAATGCGGCCTGCTTCCAGCAATTTCACCAGATGCGGGCGGGAGACGTTCAGAATATTTGCAGCTTCCTGGGTGGTGAGTTCTGCATGCACTGGAACCACCTGAACGGCATTCCCCGCCGCCAGTTCACGAAGAATTTCGGCAAGCATTTGCATCGCGCTGGTTGGTAGCTCTAGGGTATGGCTTTCCTCGTTTTCGCCCATCAGAGTAATGCGCTGTGATCCCTGTCGGGTTGAAAGCCAGGCTTCAAGCGCTTGCTGCCCACGCAGAGCCAGTTCGCTCTCTTTACTGTCTGGAAGGGTAATCGCTATTTTTGTGGTCATGCTTGTTATCCCTGTTCACTGCCGTTGATGACAGATTAATCGAAATAAACGAAACACACAACAAACGAAATAATCGAAACGAAGCATGCCGCTGTACAAAAAATTCGGGCCAGCATCCCGCTGGCCCTTTTCGCTACAGGTGACTCACTCATTCCCAGCCGGGCACCGCCCCGCCGTTAAAGATTTTTTCTGCCGCTTTCGCCACCTCCGGTGACTGATACGACTGGATAAATTCCTTCACGTTCTCCGCATCTTTGTTGTCTTCGCGGGTCACGATGATATTCACGTAAGGCGAGTTTTTATCTTCGATAAACACGCTGTCATGCACCGGCGACAGGCCCATTTGTTGAATATAGGTGGTGCTGATGATGGCGACATCCACTTTCGGATCGTCCAGCACGCGCGGCAGCTGCGCGCCTTCCATTTCCATGATGTTTAGCTTGCGCGGGTTGTCGCTGATATCGAGCGAGGTCGGCAGCAGGCCTTTGCCTGGTTTCAGGGTAATCAGTTTCTCTTTTTGCAGCAGTAGCAGCGCACGGCCAAGGTTAGTCGGGTCGTTAGGGATGGCGACGGTGGCGCCGTCTTTCAGTTCGGAAACGGATTTAATCTTGCGTGAATACCCCGCCATCGGGAAGACGAACGTGTTGCCGACTGCCACCAGATGGTAGTTATGCGCTTTGTTGTCCTGTTCCAGGAACGGGCGATGCTGAAACACGTTGGCATCCAGCTCTCCGGCGTTGGTGGCATCGTTTGGCAGCAGCGAGCCGCTAAACCCCACCAGCTCCACGTCCAGGCCGAATTTCTCTTTTGCCACCTTTTTGGCGACTTCGGCAACGTCCTGTTCCGCGCCATTAATGACGCCCACTTTAATGTGTTTTGTGCTGTCGCTTTTCTGGTCGCACCCTGTCAGCAGCAAGCCTGCCAGGACGATTGCACTCAGTGAGGTAAAAGATAATTTCACGCTGGCGTTCCTTTTAAAACATTCCGTTAAACAAGGTGTTCCTGATGAAAAATGACTATAACGGCTTTGCGTGAGCGTGGATAAAAACGAAAAGGAATGGATAAGAAGAAAAGATGATAAAGCGGAAATAATGCCCGGTGGCGGCTACGCCTTACCGGGCCTACAAAGCGGACGTACGGGATGGGTTTAGTAGGCCCGGCAAGCAACGCGCCGCCGGGCGAGAAGGGTTACGACTTCGCCAGCGCATTCGCAATCGCATTAAACATCAGCGACGCCTCGAGCGGCTGCGCGCTGAATGACGGCTCCGCTTTCGGCCATGTCGACCACTGCACGATCACCAGTTTTTGCTGCGGATTGACCACAATCACCTGGCCAAAAATGCCCAGCGCCCACATCGTTTCCTGGCTGGATAAGCCTTCTTTCGGGCTGACCTCTTTGGCGTTCACCGGCACGCTGTTGTTCCACCACTGGTAGCCGTACATGCCGTCCGGGTGCGCGGCAGAAACGGATTTCTCCGCCGTGTTCCAGGTTCTGGCGTCTTTTACCCAGTTGTCCGGCAGCATTTTCGTGCCGTCCGGCAATACGCCGTTGTTCATGATAAACAGGCCGAATTTCCCCCAGTCTTCAAGCGTAGCGTTGAAACCGTGTGCGCCAACGTCATGCTTGCCGGGCTGATAGCTGTGCCATACGCCGTCATGCACCATGCCGTACGGCTGCCAGATTTTTTCCTGCAGGTTCTGCGCCAGGGATTTGCCGGTGGCTTTTTCCAGCGTGTCGCCGAGCAGCCATGCGCCACCGGAAGAGTAAGACCAGGCCGCGCCCGGTTTGGCATAGGCGGTACGTTTGGGGTCTTTCACCAGCGCGTTTACGCAGTCGTAAGTGCCCTTGTTCGCTTCGCACTGGGTCAATCTGGCAAAGTCAGACTGCGGGTTGGTGTAGTCTTCATTCCAGGTCACGCCGGAGGTGTGCTGCATCAACTGCCGCACGGTAACGTGTTCCCACGCAGTGCCTTTCACATCCGGGTTGTATTTGACGATCTCATCGTCCAGAGAAGCGATTTTACCCTCTTTCACCGCCACGCCCACCAGCGTGGACACCACCGATTTGCCGACAGAACGCGACGTCCACAATGTGGTTGGCGTGTTGCCGTGGCTGTAATACTGATACGCCACTTTGCCGTCTTTAATCACCATCATGCCGGTGACGTCATTGCGTTTGAGGTAGTCCTGCAAATGATAGCTGTGGCCCTGATAGTCATAGGTGGCCTCTTTTAACGAACGCGTCTCAACCGGGATCGGCTGAGGATTGGCTGCTTTAAAAACATCGCCAGGATAGGAGCGGTAGTCATTACGAAATCCCACCACACGCTGCTGCTGGTTCCAGGTCAGCATGTCTTTCACATCAGGAAGTTGGGTGTCCGCCGGAGCCGGGCAGGTCGTCAACTGAGGCACGCCGCAGTCATTGGCGGCGCTGGCCTGTAGCGTGAAGCCCAGACATAAAGCCAGCAGACAGAGTTGAGTGTTCATCTTGCGCATAAACGTACCTTTCATCGTTTTGTTTTATGGGATGTCGGGTCACACTGTAGGCGAGATTTTTCGCAGAGTGCAGTCAGTAAGTGGGGGAAAATCCCCCACCAGGTGAATTACAACCCTAAGGCGCTGAGGCCGGGATGATCGTCAGGGCGTCGCCCCTGCGGCCAGTGGAACAGGCGTTCGTATTCGGTGATCGGCACGTCGTTGATGCAGGCATAACGTTTGCTCATCAGGCCATTCTCATCGAACTCCCAGTTTTCGTTGCCGTACGAGCGATACCAGTTCCCGCTGTCGTCGTGCCACTCATAGGCGAAGCGTACGGCGATGCGGTTGTCGGTAAACGCCCACAGCTCTTTGATCAGCCGATACTCCAGCTCCTTGTGCCACTTGCGTTGCAGGAAGGCCACAATCTGCTCGCGCCCGTCGACAAACTCGCTGCGGTTGCGCCAGCTGCTGTCAGGCGTGTAGGCCAGAGACACTTTCTCGGGATTGCGGCTGTTCCAGCCGTCTTCTGCGGCGCGAACCTTTTGTCTCGCTGTTTCAAGGGTAAACGGGGGCAAGGGCGGGCGTTGGTCAGTCATGGTGGCTCTCCGGTCAGGTCAGTCCCCTCATCCTGGCACAACGGGATAAAAACGAAACCGGGAAGTTTGCGCTTCCCGGTCTGCGGTTAGTGATGTGATTTTTTCAGCGGTGATTCCCGCAGGAACCACGACAGGACAAACGCCAGCACCATGATGCAGGCCGCCATCATAAAGGCTGCGTGAATGGCGGCCCCGAAGGCGTCGAGGTAATCCACGCGCAGCGCGTCCGGCAGATGATGCACCGCCACCGGGTTCATGCCGCGTGGCATTTCTGCGCCTTCTGGCAACAGCTTCGTGAGGTTCGCCTGCAGCACGTGGGTGAACACGGCACCGAACAATGCCACACCAATCGATCCGCCAATCGAGCGGAACAACGTGACACCTGACGTCGCCACACCATACAGATTCGGCGCGACGGAGTTTTGCACCGCCAGCACCAGCACCTGCATCACCAGGCCAAGCCCCATCCCCAGCACGCCGGTAAACAAATACAGGTGCCAGGTCGGCGAATCAATGGTGATGCGCGTCAGCAGGAGCATTCCGCAGAAGCCCAGCAGCGTGCCGAGGATCGGGAACAGGCGATATTTGCCGGTGCGGCTGATGATGCGCCCGCTGATGATCGAGGTCACCAGCAGGCCGCCCATCAGCGGGATCAGCTGCAAACCGGCCTGGGTTGGCGTGGCATCTTTCACCACCTGCAAATACAGCGGCAGGAAGGTTACAGAGCCAAACAGCGACATTCCGATAATAAAACCGATCAGGCTGCACAGCAGGAAGCTACGGTCACGGAACAGCGACAGCGGGATAATCGGTTCAAACGCCAGACGTTCTTCATAGATAAACCCGGCGATACCCACCAGACCAAACGCCAGAATGCACCACAGCTGCGGGTCGCTCCATTCGCGCACCGTGCCGCCTTCGGTGGTGAACAGCGTGATGCACAGCAGCGCCATGCTGAGATACAGCGCGCCCAGCCAGTCAATCTGATGTTCACTGCGTTTGTTGCTGCTGTGGAACACCGCACCAATCACCAGCAAAGCAAACAGACCCAACGGCAGGTTGATGTAGAAGATCCAGCGCCAGGAGGTGTGTTGCACAATAAACCCGCCGATCAGCGGGCCAATCACCGTCGCCAGACCAAACACACCGCCAAACAATCCCTGATAACGCCCACGGTCGGCAGGCGGGATCACATCCGCCACCGCCGCCATGCTGATAACCATCAGGCCGCCACCGCCGAGGCCTTGCAGGGCACGCATGATGACCAGCTGCGTCATGTTCTGCGCCAGGCCGCACAGCGCGGAGCCTGCCAGAAACAGAACGATGGCGATTTGCAGCACGCGCTTACGGCCAAACAGATCACCGAATTTCCCGTACAGCGGCACCACGATGGTGGATGTCAGAATGTACGCGGTAACGACCCACGACAGCTTATCGAGGCCGCCGAGTTCACCGACGATAGTCGGCAGCGCGGTCGAGACAATCGTCTGATCCAGTGCCGACAGCAGCATCACCAGCAGCAGCGCACTGAACAACAGACGAACAGATTTCACGCCCGTTGCCGGAACATGCTGGGGTTGAGTCATTGTTTTCGACTCCATAACAGGGCTCACTTGAAATTAATTAACTACACAATTAATATTTGTGTAGCTTATCATTCAGGTCAAGAGTTAGCTATCCGATGCCCGCACAGAAAGACAAAGAACAGTCTGAGAAACCACGCCGCCCTGGCCGCCCGCGCGGCAAGAAAGCCGGGGCCGATAACCGCGAACAGCTAATGGACATCGCGTTGATGCTGTTTGCTCGCCAGGGCATTGCCCGCGTTTCGCTGAATGCGATCGCCAAAGAAGCCGGCGTGACGCCCGCGATGCTGCATTACTACTTCACCTCACGCGAAGCGCTTGTGGAACAGCTGCTGGAAGAACGCTTTATGCCGCTGCGCAACCGCATCAGCCTGGTGTTTAGCGAGCATCCTGGCGACCCGATAACCTCGCTCACGCTGATGGTGAAAGTGCTGGCGGAATTAGCAGAACAGAACGCGTGGTTTGCGCCGCTGTGGATGCAGGAGATGATTGGTGAGATGCCGATCCTGCGCCAGCATATGCACGCCCGTTTCGGCGATGATAAACATCAACAGATGCTGACCACCATAAAGGGCTGGCAGGAGCGCGGAAAACTCAACGCAGAGCTGTCGCCCGAGCTGCTGATCACCACGCTGATAAGCCTGGTGCTGGTGCCGTTTTCCCGGCTGCGTACCGATGAACGCATGAAAAACCTCTCCCCCGACACCATCGTGCGCCATGCGCTGGCGCTCATGGGCCAGGGGATTGGCGGTCAGAGGGATTTGGTCAGGTAGTGGCGCTGCATGCCCTGATACGGGAAATCCTGAATGCTGTTGTGCAGCGTAAAGCCACATTTTTGATAAAACGGCAGCGCCTGGAAACTGGCGGTATCGACCAGCATATGGCGGCAGCCCCATTCCAGAATCCGGGCTTCGGCGGTGCGAATAAGCTCGCTGCCAAGGCCAGTGCCGCGCGTTTCTTCGCTCACCCACAGAAAATCAATGCACAGCCAGTCGCCCTTGCGTTTGCCAATCAGCCCGCCGAGCATGTTGCCGTTTTCGTCTCGGGCGTAGACGCCGAGGCTGTGCCAGTCGCTGATATCAATAAACTGGCGATTAAAGGCGCGCAGGCCATCGAGGAGTTCTTCCTGATCTTCAGGGGTAATCTGCTCTTTCACTTCTATTTTCATCGCCGGTCTCCTTGTCGTTATTGCCTCTGGTTATATCACTGCCAATGAGAGCCCGGCAATCGGCTGTGTTATTCTCTCCACTCACACAAATCAGGTTGTTGAGGATGAGATGGGAGCCACACACAAAGGGATGCTGAACGTACTGATCGCCGCCGTCTTGTGGGGCAGTTCAGGCGTTTGCGCGCAGTACATCATGGAGCAGAGCCAGATGTCGTCGCAGTTTTTGACGATGGTACGCCTGATTTTCGCGGGCCTGATTTTGCTGATGCTCGGCTTCGTGCATGGCGATAACATCTTCCGCATTCTGAAAGACCGTAAAGACGCCCTGAGCCTGCTGCTGTTTTCCGTGGTGGGCGCGCTGACGGTTCAGCTCACCTTCCTGATGACCATCGAAAAATCGAACGCCGCCACAGCGACAGTGTTGCAGTTCTTATCGCCGACCATCATCGTGGCGTGGTTTGCGATAGTGCGAAAATCCCGCCCTGGCGGTCTGGTGTTCGCCGCTATTTTTACCTCGCTGATTGGCACTTTTTTGCTGGTGACGCACGGTAATCCTACCTCGCTGTCTGTCTCGCCTTCAGCGTTGTTCTGGGGCATCGCCTCGGCCTTTGCCGCTGCGTTCTACACGACTTATCCCTCGCAGCTGATTGCGCGTTACGGCACGCTGCCCATTGTCGGCTGGAGCATGCTGCTCGGCGGCGCGTTCCTGCTGCCGTTTTATGCCGGGGAAGGGATGAGCTTTGTGATTAACGGCAGCCTGCTGCTGGCGTTTTTCTATCTGGTGGTGATCGGCACGTCGCTGACCTTCAGCCTGTACCTGAAAGGCGCGCAGATGATTGGTGGCCCGAAAGCCAGTATTTTAAGCTGTGCGGAACCGCTCAGCAGCGCCCTGCTTTCGGTGCTATTACTGGGCGTGAGCTTTGCCCTGCCTGACTGGTTAGGCACGCTGCTGATCCTGTCGTCAGTAGTGCTGATTTCGCTCGACTCGCGCCGCCACGCGCGGCTCAGTTAATGGCGAACGCTGTCAATCATGCCTTTGCACGATTATTTTTCTAATGCACTGATTTAGAAATAAATTATCCTGGCCGCATTTGCGCATCAGGCGGCCTGCATATAGAGTTAATGGATGATGTCGCCACATAAGAGAACCCCCATGAAAACAGCTCCCCTGCTTTGCCTGCTGGCCTGCATGACCGTTCCGGCCGCATTTGCGAGCACCCCTCTGAAGGGCCTGCAGTTTGAAGCACAGAAACAGCAGGTCATGAAGGACGTGAAGAAAACCTGCACGCCCAGCAAAAACATGAGCGATACCGATTTCGGCAACAAAATTCTCGCCAATGAAGAGAACAAGCTGCACGTCCGGGACGCCACCATTGCGCTGGAGCGCAACAACCAGAAAAACTACTGGGACGCCATCGGGCAAATCCAGTGCCCGGATATGTAATCCGGGCCAGGTTATTTCATACGGACTTTTGTCGCCACCAGCAGCGCGGTGAGGAGCATCAGCGTGCCGGAAAGCATCAGTGGCGACAGCAAGCCAAAGTGGTCCAGCGCGAAACCACCCACGGCGGCACCACAGGTATTGGCTAACTGAATCACCGCCACCTGAATCGACCCGGCTTTTTCCGCCTGATCGGAGAGCGAACGGGTTATCCACGTTGACCAGCCGACCGGCACCAGCGCAAAGGCAAAGCCCCAGATAACCGCCACCGTTGCCGCCACCATTTTCTCACTGCCCCACAGCACCAGCACCGCCGCACTGACTGCAAGAATCAGCGGCGCGCACGCCAGCGCCAGTTTGACCGAATGTTTGAGGATCGGCGCTGAAAGCGAGGTGCCAATAAAACTGGCGATACCAAAACTCAGCAGCACCAGCGTCAGGCCGTCTACATCAAAGCCCGCCAGTGTCATGAACACCGGGCGAATATAGGTGAAGAAAGCGAACTGCCCGGCGAAGGCCATGAAAATAGCCGTCATTCCCGCCAATACGCCAGGTCGTTTCAGTAAGCCAAACATGTTGGCTTTCTGCCCGGCTTCACCCGGCAACGACGGCAACGCTTTCCAGACCCAAACCACGCAAAGCAGGCCCATCAACGCTGCGCCATTGAAGACATTACGCCAGCCAATAATTCCGCCGAGGAAACTGCCGAGCGGCGCGGCAATCACCAGCGCTATCGACACCGCCCCAAAGATAACGGAGAGCGCCTTTGGCACCACGCGAGCGGGCACCAGACGCATGGTCAGCGAAGCCGACATCGCCCAGAATCCCCCGAGCGCAAGACCAAGGCAGGCGCGGCCTAAAAGCAAAAGGCTGAAGCTCGAAGCAAAGGACACCAGCAGGCAAGACGCGGTAAGCAGCACGGCAAACAGGATGACGATCAGACGCCGGTCGGTGCGGCCAATCACATGCGTCACAAACAGGCTGGCAAACATCGCCACAAACGCCGTAGTGGTGACGGACTGCCCGGCAACCCCTTCAGTAATGCCGAGTTCCTGCGCCATTGGCGTCAGCAGGCTGACCGGCAGAAATTCCACGGTAATCAGGCAGGCTACGCAGAACGCGACAGCAAATACCGCAGACCAGTTAGGCCGCGTGAGGGTGTCGTCAGGGGATAATTTGGCTGTGCATTCGCTCATGGGAACCTGCGCTGTTTGGGGGAAAGTTGCGCAGTGTAACATTTTATTTGTGACGCATTTAACGTTTTGGCAACTATCCCGGATAACCCCTCTCCCTAACCCTCTCCCAAGGGGAGAGGGAACTGGAATGGAGCCGCCCTCGGTTTCTCCCTCTCCCTGTGGGAGAGGGCCGGGGAGAGGGGAAATCTTACGCTCTGGCCCCAAAAGCAGCAGAAACCAGCCCATCAATCCACGCCTGGTGCCCGTTAATCATCAGGTTTGGCGTGGTTGCCGCCAGTTGCTGCGCCGGGATCCCTTTCTGCGACTCCTGCGTCAAAATCCGCACCCGGCCGCCGGGCAGGTCTTCAAACAGCCACGCGTGGATCACATCCAGACGCGACTGCTCGTCGCCCTCCACCCAGCCATGCCAGGCCACGCGTGCGGCCCGCCCCGGCTGCGGTGGCACGTATTCGGTCACCTGCGCTTCGACCGGGAAGCCAAATGTCGTAAAGCGAAAGCGAGCACTGGCACTCAGCTCAGGGCCGCTGCCATCGTGAAAACGAATGTCTTCGGCATTGCTGTAGTAAGTCGGCCACAGGGACGTGTCGTTGAGCTGCGCCCAGACCTGTTGCGCGGTCAGTCCGGCCACAATGATTTCGTTGGAGGCAAAGTTGTCGGTGGTGCCTGGCAGGTAATCGTCTGGCCAGACAATAGCGCTTTGCATGGTTGATTGAGTCATTTCACACCTCGTCAGTGAACAGGTTAACGAGGAGCAGTGTGTACGTCGCAGTGATATAAATCGAATGGCAATCGCTGATAACGATCATCATTCACGGTGATATCAGTGCAGCCAGGTGACGCCATCCTGCGGCATAAACAGCTGGTTATAACGATGCTGGAAGCTGTTTAAATCATTTATATCCGGCTCAATCTCACGTAAGAAACTGAGCGCCAGACGAATTTGTGCGTCGGTCACCGGAGCTGCCAGCCGTGCTTTTTGCATCTGGCGATGCCAGTACAGCAGATTGCTTTCACTGCCATCAACCACTGCCACCTGCCAGATAAGCAAAACCTGCGCGGCATTTTGCAAATGCGCTTCGTTTGGGCGTTCAAGATAGTGCAGAAACTCGTCGCCCTGCTTTTTCCCCATCTGATCGATCATCGATTCTATCGGCATCGGCGTTACGCTCAACCGTTCACTCAGGCGTTTTATCGCCCGCCGTGAACTGGAGGTCAGCACCCGAAATCCCACCACAAACACCACCGCCAGGGTGGCTAACATCAACCAGATCATGCGTCCTCTCAGCTTACTTTCGCCCCGACATCATAAAGACATCCGGGGCTATGTCGACAGCCAGACATGCCATAATGTGATTTATCACCGGAACGGATATATATCATGAATGCTGATATCAGGAATCTCGATCTCAACTTATTGCGCGCACTGGATGCATTACTGGACGAACGCAGCGTGACGCGTGCGGCGACTCGCCTGTCCCTGACCCAACCTGCGGTTAGCGGTATGCTGACGCGTTTGCGCGATGCGTTCGATGATCCTCTGTTTATCCGTGCACCGCACGGCATGGTGCCTACGCTCAGGGCTCAGACGCTGGCCGCGCCCATTAAACAGGTGCTGGCAGATATCGACATGCTGTTGCAGCCGACCCGTTTCGATCCGCAAACCGCGACGCTGACCTGGACCATTGCTGCGACCGATTACGCCCTGAAAGCGGTGATTGTGCCGTTTATAGCCGCTCTCAAGCTGCGCGCGCCGGGCATTCGTATTCGCGTCGTTGCCGTGGAAGCAGAAAAGCTGTTCGCACAGGCCGAACGTGGAGACATCGACGTAGCGCTGCTGACACCGCACTCCACGCCTGGCGAGTTACACGGACGCGCGCTGTATGACGAAGAGTTTGTCTGCATGCTGCGAGCCGATCACCCGGATGCGGGTGCGCCGTTGACGCTCGACCGCTTCTGCGCGCTGGAACATGTGCTGGTGTCCTGGCAGGGCGACAGCTTCCGAGGGATCACTGACGATGCGCTGGCGACAATGGGCCGTGAACGGCGCATCGGCCTGTCCGTCAGCAGTTTTCTGGTGGTGCCGGAAGTCTTAGCGGTGAGCGATATGATAAGCGTGGTGCCGAAACGGCTGGCTGGCGCCGCAAGCGGGTTTTGCCTGCTCGCACCGCCATTGCCGATTCCGGGTTTTACCAAAAGTATGGCGTGGCATGAACGCAGCCACCGGGACCCTGCTCATCAGTGGCTGCGCAACCTGCTGCTGGAAACCAGCCAGCAGGGATCACTCAAAAAAGAGTCCTAGCTTGTTGAACACGCCCGGGTCGCTTTGGTGACGGACCACCTGCGTGACGTCTTCCAGTTTGTCGATTTGGCTGATCATCTGCTCCAGACGCTGATCGTTATTCACCAGCAGCCAGATCCGGCTTTTATCGCTGTTCTGGATCGGCAGACAAAGAATGCCTTCCACGTTAAACGCACGGCGAGCAAACAGGCCGCAGACGTGGGTCATTACGCCAGGGTGGTTACGCACGGTGAGTTCCAGAATCACGTTGTCATGAATCGCGTTTTGCATGGCTTATTCCCCCACCATTTCAGTATTTGCAGCGCCCGGCGGCACCATTGGCCAGACTTTTTGTTCAGGATCGATACGCACATGGATCAGCGCCGGCCCCGGACGAGAGATAATCTCCTGCAACGCCGCCTGCGGGTCTTCCGCTGCGTTGAGGTCGCAGGTTTGCAGGCCAAAGCCCTGAGCAATCTGCATAAAGTTAATCATTCCCGGGTAGGTCGCCGCAAACACGCCCTGTTTGTAGAACAGGCTCTGCTGCTGATGCACCAGGCCCAGCGCTTCGTTGTTCATCAGGATAATTTTCACGTCGAGCTGATTTTCTGCCGCCGTCGCCATTTCCTGAATGTTCATCATCAGGCTGCCATCGCCGGAGAAACACAGCACTTTACGGTGAGGATTCGCCAGCGCTGCGCCAATGGCCGCAGGCAGGCCAAAGCCCATGGTGCCGAGGCCGCCAGAGGTCAGCCACTGACGAGGGCGGTTTAACGGGTAGGCCTGCGCCGTCCACATCTGGTGCTGACCCACGTCGGTGGTCACAATCGCTTCATCGTCAACGCAGGCCGCCACGGCGTTAATCAGCCCGTAATGCGTCAGCGGATCGCCCGCTTGCGGAATGGCTGACGGGAACTCCTGCTGCAAATCTGCCACCAGCTGACGCCACTCGGTGCGCGACTGCGCTTCAATCAGCGGGATCAGTTGGTCGAGCACTTCGCCCACATCGGCCTGCATCGCCACGTGCGGCTGCTTGATTTTGCCAAGCTCTGCGCGGTCGATATCCACGTGAATAATTTTGGCATTCGGGCAGAACTGCTCAGTTTTACCAATCGCCCGGTCATCAAAACGCGCCCCTAAAACAATCAGCAAATCAGATTCTTGAAGAATGAAATTGGTGCTGCGCGCGCCGTGCATTCCCAGCATGCCAAGCGACAGCGGGTGTGCTTTGGGCAGCATGCCGAGCGCCATCAGCGTCATGGTGGTCGGCAGGTTGGCTTTTTCCGCCAGCTTGCGGATTTGCTCCGGCGCGTTAATCACCCCGCCGCCCAGATAAAGCACCGGGCGTTTGGCGGCGTTAATCATCGCCGCCGCTTCGCGTACGTCGCTCAGATTAAACACGGGCGCTGGCGCTTTGCAGCCCGGCATCGGCAGATCGTCGATGTCGATTTCTGCGGTCTGAACATCCTTCGGAATATCCACCCACACCGGGCCTGGGCGGCCAGACTGGGCAATGCGAAACGCATCGCTTATCACCTGCGGAAGCTCGGCTATATCGCGCACTAAGTAGTTATGTTTGGTGATAGGGATAGAGATGCCGTAGGTGTCCACTTCCTGAAACGCGTCGGTGCCGATCATTGAGGCCGGAACCTGCCCGGTGATGCACACCAGGGGAATGGAGTCGAGGCGCGCGTCTGCGATGGCGGTGACCAGGTTGGTCGCCCCAGGGCCGCTACAGGCCATGCAAACGGCCGGTTTGCCCTGCGTACGCGCCATGCCCTGAGCAATAAACCCCGCGCCCTGTTCGTGGCGAGCCAGCACATGGTGAATCTGTTTGCTTTGGCTCAGCGCATCGTACAGCGGTAATACGGTTCCGCCCGGGATGCCGGTGACGGTGGTGATGCCCTGACGCTCCAGCAAGTGAACGATCAGCTGTGCGCCAGTAAAACGCTTTGCCTGAGATGTTGCTTGTGACGACTGCGTGCCCGAAGTAGCCATGCTCCAGTCCTTCTTCTTCTGGGCCGACTTTCCGGGGAGGCTTAAACGAAAAACCCCGCCCGGTTTGCGCCGGCGGGGTTTTGGAATCGTGTGTTCCGGACCCTACGGCGCATTGCCGACGACCACCACCACACGCACGACGACCACTGCGGCTGGT
>NZ_JBOFIN010000056.1:0-45111 GCF_051650185.1 Scandinavium sp. | reverse complement strand
GTTGCGGAGGCAATGGCCATGGTGCGAGCGCTGAACAAAATGACGAAAGCAGGTATGCCAGAAAGCGTGCGTATTGCCTGAAAACACAACCTGCTTCGGGGAGACTTACCCGAAATCTGATTTATTCAACAAAGCCGTTCCACGCATCAGAGTGAAGAATGTTCCCGTCTTTATAAAGATGGGTGATTTTCTCATAGCTCAAGGAAACATCTTCCATGTGTCCTGTGCCTGTTACGTTGCGGGTATCGTGCATAATAGGGTTATGGCTAACCACTTTCACATTTTCTAAAGTGATGGTGTAGTAAATTTCTTCTTGTCCACTGTAGTTAATCCGGTAGAACTGAAATTCAGCGCTTTTAAGTGTCTGGCCTGTTGCAACGGCTTTAAACAGGTAAGGTGATGAACTGTCAATTTCTTTGGTGAAATTGAATGAGCAGTGTTGACGGCTACCAGTAACTTTACCAGTGAGCGGATCTGTGGGGATAACTACGCCATGCTGCAAACTGCGTAATTCTATGCTTCCATCACGTCCGTGAACATCGCAAGATCCCATAATCTGGGAACCGCCATCGTCTTTTAAAATCAGGTGAACAGGTACAGCCATTTATTAAGCTCCTTGCAATTAGTCGTATAACCATTTCCCGGCTTTAGCCGATTTAATAAACATGTCAATTGTGAAATCAGGAACATCTATAGGATCAGGTTTCTTGAATGGATTCCATGAATGTTTTACTTCGGGGTAATAGGTTTCAAGATGGAAATTAGACATGTCTACACCAAATTCTTTTGCAAAATCTTCAACTAACTCTTCAACATCATCCTGATCAAGCTGTACATCAAAATAAATGTTCGATTCTGCTGTATACGTGTCGTATTTCTTTTTCCTGAACATGTAAGCGCCAGCACGAACAGAAAACATGTGTAGCACTCGCTGTGCAATGTCGTCTTCACCAATTACCATAACTTATCGTTGCCTCTCGCTATGGTGTTGTATTCGCGGATCGAATTGTAGGTTATCTGTAAAACATCAGCCGAAAGAATAACCTCACCAACTAACGGAATAGTACGGCCAACCCATGTACCGACCTTCCTCACCATCCTGCGTTTTACAGTCCACGGAGTATAACCACCGATCCATGTCGGCATTTTCAACCCGAAAGGGAACATTCTATTTCCGAAAACTTTCCTCACACCTTTTGAAAGTCTGGAAGTTCCTTTCAGCGCCGTTTCTGGTTTAGCCCGAGTATCCTGATCGTTCATACCTGCATACAGTGCATAGATTGCGGCAATGTCTTTAATGCCGAACTGATCAGCCGTGTTGAAGATAAACACCATGAAAAAGAGTTCAGAGGCGGTAAGATTCGATTTTCCCGCATAGAAGTACGTTCCGTTTAGCTCTTCTACTGTATCCATCAGTAACCCTATAATCTCTAATGATTTGCTCGCTTATCGTACACCTACGCAACCGGATAGGGGAAAAAATCTTCCGGGAAAAGTCTGATTCTCTGAAACAAAATGAGGGTGATAAACCAGATCAGAACATCGTATTAGCAGCCCTGGCTAATTTGATCTCTGCTTCTTCTTCCTGCTTTCTCGCAAGCCAGGCTTTACCTTCTGGAGTTGCCAGAAATTTACGGGCGTGGATCTTACGGTTATTGCGCTTTGTCGCGGCGCTTTTGGTAGCGTTTGCCATGTTCTCACCTCGATTTGTTAATTTTTCTATACGGATCAGGACACTGGAGGCTATCCAAAATTGAGGAACAATGACAAATACAAAACCTTTGGGTAATACTCACCTTTACGTGCCGTGATGGGCACATAAGAAAACGGGGAGCATAGCGACTTCGTTAGAAGATCTGCGGCTGTCAGATTGTCTCTCTATCTTCCTGTTATCAGGTGATCGTTGTGTTCCGGTGATCGCTACCGTGGCAGAGCCGGATTCTTTCCCGATCCGGTTAGTCTTCCCATCATTTCGCCTGTTTATCCATTCAGCCATAAACCATACAAAGCCAAAGGGCTTACGAATGAGGTATTTCTGAACTTTCGGCTTTCTGGTGCTTCACAGCACGGATCGCCCACAGCCCCCGCACGAAGGGGAGAAGATAGAGTTTCGTTATCATGTTGTGTGGGCCTGGCTGCCCCATATCACGATTCAGTTTTACAAAGCAAGTGATGCTGGTCATGCAAGATTCACATGCTTCTACAGGTTGGACGCTTCGCACACCTGCCCATGCAATGTATACTGATAACCGCCCATACATTACACAGGCGTTTAAACGTGTTAAGACAGGATCAAAAGTGACGGGGAAAATCACGTAAGCCTTTGATTTTGTTGAATGGTGCCGATAAGAGGAGTCGAACCTACGACCTTCGCATTACGAATGCGCTGCTCTACCAACTGAGCTATATCGGCTTTTTGAGGACGGGAAAAAGCTTAAAACTCTGCGGGTGATGCGTCAATGGCCTTATGAATCAATCGGCTATTTTTGCATCACCCGTTTTCAGTTACGCACGAATCGTATCATCGCCGAAGCCGATCCACTTGTAGGTGGTCAGCGCTTCGAGGCCCATTGGGCCACGGGCGTGCAGTTTTTGGGTGCTGACGGCCACTTCAGCGCCGAGCCCAAATTGCCCACCGTCGGTGAAACGGGTTGAAGCGTTGACGTATACCGCTGAGGAATCCACTTCGTTGATAAAACGATTGGCGTTGCGCAGCGTGCGGGTCAGGATCGCATCGGAGTGCTGGGTACCATGCTCTCGAATGTGAGCGATAGCGTCATCGAGATCGTCCACCAGCTTCACGCTCAAATCCAGCGACAGATATTCGTCGTCGTACTCTTCCGCTTTCACCGCCACCACTTTCGCCGGGCCATTTTGCAGCAAGGCCAACGCATTCACATCGGCGTGCAGCGTCACGCCGCTTTCTGCCATTTGCTTGCTTAGCGCTGGCAGGAAAGTGTCAGCAATCGCTTTGTTCACCAGCAGCGTTTCGACCGTATTACAGGTGCTCGGGCGCTGGGTTTTCGCATTGACGATGATCTTCAGCGCTGGGTCAAACTCGGCGGAATCATCAACATAGATATGACACACGCCAATCCCGCCGGTGATCACCGGGATGGTGGACTGCTCGCGACACAGCTTGTGCAGCCCAGCGCCACCGCGTGGGATCAGCATGTCGATGTATTTGTCCATCCGCAGCATTTCACTCACCAGCGCGCGATCCGGGCTTTCAATGGCCTGTACTGCTCCGGTTGGCAATCCGCATTCTTCCAGTGCCTGCTGAATCACTTTCACCGTGGCGGCATTGGTGCGCCAGGTTTCTTTCCCGCCGCGCAGGATAGCCGCATTGCCGGTCTTCAGGCATAGAGAGGCGACATCAACGGTGACATTCGGGCGGGCTTCATAGATAACGCCGACCACGCCGAGCGGCACGCGACGACGCTCGATGCGCAGGCCGCTGTCCAGCATGCCGCCATCCATCACCTGCCCTACCGGATCGGCGAGATTGCAAACCTGACGAACATCGTCGGCAATGCTTTTCAGGCGTGCAGGCGTGAGCGCCAGACGATCCAACAGCGCTTCGCTCAGGCCGTTGCTGCGAGCTTCTGCAAGATCCTGCTCATTTGCGGAGAGGATATCGGCGGTCTGTGCTTCCAGATAATCAGCAATCCTTTCCAGAACCTGATTTTTTTCGCGAGCGGAAAGCTGCGCCAGTTTATACGAGGCCGCTTTGGCAGCTATGCCCATTTGTTCCAGCATTGAAAGCTCCTTAACGGGTGATCATATCGTCGCGATGGACAGCAACCGGGCCATATTCATAGCCTAGAATGGCATCGATTTGCTGTGAGTGGTGTCCGGCAATGCGGCGTAATGCGTCACTGTTATAACGAGAAACGCCATGCGCGATGTCGCGACCTTCAAGGTTACGGATACGAATTACTTCACCACGGGAGAAGTTACCTGTCACGCTTTTAATTCCTTTAGGAAGCAATGAACTCCCCCTTTCCAGAATTGCCGACACAGCCCCTTCATCGACGGTGATCTCACCGGCTGGCGGTGCGCCGAAGATCCAGCGCTTGCGGGTTTCCAGCGGTGAAGTCTGAGCATGGAAGCGCGTGCCAACGGCAATGCCTTCCATTACATCGCCAATCACACCAGGGCGGCTGCCAGCAGCAATAATGGTGTCGATGCCTGCGCGGCAAGCCACGTCCGCAGCCTGAAGTTTGGTGCCCATGCCACCCGTGCCAAGCCCTGAAACGCTGTCTCCGGCGATGGCGCGCAGCGCATCATCAATGCCGTGAACATCCTGAATCAGCTCAGCCTGCGGGTTATTGCGCGGGTCTGCCGTGAACAGGCCTTGCTGATCGGTCAGCAGCAGCAATTTATCCGCTCCGGCAAGGATTGCCGCCAGCGCAGACAGGTTATCGTTATCGCCCACTTTAATTTCAGCTGTCGCGACTGCGTCGTTTTCGTTAATAACGGGAACGATATGGTTATCCAGCAGCGCCCGCAGGGTATCTCGCGCATTCAGGAAGCGCTCTCTGTCTTCCATATCGGCGCGCGTCAGCAGCATTTGCCCGACGTGAATGCCATAGATAGAAAAGAGCTGTTCCCAGAGCTGAATAAGACGGCTCTGGCCTACCGCGGCCAGCAGCTGCTTAGAGGCGATGGTGGCAGGAAGTTCCGGGTAGCCGAGGTGCTCACGTCCGGCAGCTATCGCCCCGGAGGTCACAATCACTATGCGATGCCCTGCGGCATGCAGCTGGGCGCACTGACGCACCAACTCGACAATATGGGCGCGATTAAGGCGGCGCGAACCCCCGGTTAAAACACTGGTTCCCAGTTTGATAACCAGCGTCTGACTGTCACTCATGTTTCTCTGCCATTCAGTAATGAGGAAAAGGACGTTTTAGCAGGACTCAGGGCGCTTGCCAACTCCCACAACGGGTTGCGGCTGACTTTGTTGCGCGGGATCAGGAAGCGTAGCGGCAGAGAATGACTTTTTTATGACAGAAATAGCTAATCACAGTTTTTTAAAATTATTCTTACTTTGTCATAAAACTTTCATTTCTGAAGGTTACAACCCTTCCTGTTTTTTACATCGGGCGAGTTCCCAAATTACAGCGCGTTTATAAATCAGGGTTGAAAATGAAAAAGAGCACACTGGCATTAATGGTACTGGGCGTAATGTCTTCCACCGTCGCACAGGCCGCCGAAATTTATAATAAAGATGGCAACAAACTGGATCTGTACGGTCGCGTGAAAGCTGAACACTATATGAGCGACAACGATGCAGTGGATGGCGATCAGTCCTATATTCGTCTGGGCTTTAAAGGTCAGACGCAAATTAATGACCAACTGACTGGTTTTGGTCAGTGGGAATACCAGGTTGCGGCAAACAAAATTGAAGGTGACCCGGCAACCGCGAAAACCCGTCTGGCATTCGCAGGCCTGAAAGCCGGGGATTTTGGTTCTTTTGACTACGGTCGTAACTACGGCATTCTGTACAACGTCGCGGCTTACACCGATATGATCCCAGAGTTCGGTGATGACTCCTTCGTCAAGACCGACAACTTCATGACCGGCCGTGCTAACGGTCTGGCCACCTATCGCAACAACAACTTCTTTGGCCTGGTCGACGGTCTGAAGCTGGCGCTGCAATACCAGGGCAAGAACGAAAACGACGGTCGCGCCGCCACTAAAGCCAACGGCGACGGCTTCGGTACTTCCCTGAGCTATGATTTCGGTGACTCTGGCTTCACCCTGGGCGCGGCTTATGCGAACTCCAACCGTACACTGACCCAGCAGGACAGCAGCTTCGGCAAAGGGACTGACGCAGAAGCCTGGACCACCGGTTTCAAATACGATGCTAACAACGTCTACGTTGCCGCCATTTATGCAGAAACCCGCAACATGACTCCAATTTCCGGCACGGCTTCTATTGGCGGCGTGGATACGAAAGTCAGTGGCTTCGCGAATAAAAACCAGGCCTTCGAAGTGGTTGCACAATATCAGTTCGACTTTGGTCTGCGTCCGTCCATCGGTTATATCCAGTCGAAAGGCAAGGATATTGAAGGCGTAGGCGATGCAGACCTGGTGAAATACATCGACATGGCTGCAACCTACTATTTCAACAAAAACATGTCCGCCTTTGTTGATTATAAAATCAACCAGCTGAGCGACGACAATAAACTCGCCCTGAATAACGACGACGTGGTTGCGCTGGGTCTGGTTTATCAGTTCTGATTCATTAATCAGAAGCCGAAAAAAAACCCTCGATTGCGAGGGTTTTTTATTTATTCATGCTGAGAGCCGTATCGGTTGATCAACGTCATCTGCGGGCTCTAACGCCAGGTCGAACGTTTTCAGCAGTTCACGAGCGCGTTCATGGAAACCACGCAGAGTCTGTTCGAGGCGATCGGCCACTTCAGTATCCTTGATGACCGTCGGCTGCCAGACGCCGTCTTTGTCGAATAAGCCAAACTGATAGCTGTAGGTGAAACGCTTTTCCTGCGCTTCCATTTCCAGCCACCATCCCCAAAACTCACGCTTTTCCGGTGCCGGTTTGACATTGACGCACACTGCCAGGCAATCGAAAAAGAAGCGATTGTCTTCACACTGCTCTTCCCGGATGTACGGGCCAAGGGCAGTGAATTTCTTGATCAGTTTACTCTTCGGGTGTCCACTCGGTAACGTCATTGCGATCTCCTTTAGTGATGCAACTGTTTTACCAAATCAATAGAATTTAGCAAACCATTAACCTAATCTATGGTTGATCCACGCAGCAATTTCCTTCAAAGCCTTGTCAAAATTACGATATACCGGCTTAAACGGGATCTGCATCAGCTTGCCATCCGCAGAGGATGAAGTGATCAACCGCGATTCTTCTTCAGGACTAAACGGATCATTCTGCCAGTAGCCAGAAAGCATCGGCGTAGGGCAGCGGCGCCCCAGTAAGCCTTGCGTTTTCAGCGAGTAACGGTTGAGCTCAACCCGCAGCGCATCGTCGGAAGCATCATGCATGCCCAGACGTGAAGCCAGTACATCGAGGTACATCTCCGGCACATTGCCTTGACGCATCGGGTCACACAGCAAGCCGTGAACCACCGGGCCAAGACAGGCCACGGCCTTCAGGCGAGGAGATTCCAGATACGCCAGTCGTACTGCTACGTTGGCACCAAAACGGAAACCAAACGCCGCCACACGCGTGTGATCCACCCACGGAATGTTAGGTAAAGATTTGAGCACCTGCTGATGCAGGAAGCTGGAATCCTGCGTCAGTTTCCATTTCGAAGAGAAACCAATCGAAGGCATGTCCAGCGTCAGCATCGCGATGCCGAGCGGGGCAAGATAACGCTCAAACAGGGAGTAGTTGTCACTTTGCAGCGCATCCAGGCCACCGCACATCAGAACGGTCGGGAAAGGGCCTTCACCTGGTGGCATATGTAAAAAACCGCTTATCGATGCCCCACCGGGAATGGTGAATTCCAGTTCACGCATTGAGCCCGGCAGACGGTTGGCGGCCTCTTCGTAGGCACGATTTGCCAGCGCCTGCGCCTGCTCAGCCAGCTCGTCACCTTTAAGATGCGGGTATGCCGCGATGCTGTAGAGGTTCGAGGCGTGCAGCCAGTGACGGCCACTCAGGGTGTCATCCTGCTCCTGCCCGGCTTTTTGCTGCCAGAGCATCGCCTGCTTTGACCATTCGTAGATCCAGTTACCACCGCGATAGCCGACAACCGTATCGTAGAGATCGTCATCGGTACGTTCCGCCTGGCTCATGACAATGCGCGCCTGCACGTCGAGGATTTCCTGCGGCGACACGCCACGCCAGATCCACATCAGACGGTTCACCATCCGATACCAGTGCGGCACATTTTTGCCGTCCAGCGCGGACTGTACCGACGGCTGTGGGCCACGGTTGAAACGACGCACCAGCGTCGAGGTTTCCGGGTGCTTAAAGCGGGGTTTGAAAAGCACTTCGCTCAGGTTGGCTTCTGGCATCGCATAGACTCCATTAATACGACATGGCTTCTATTGTAACCCGCCGGACGCTAAAAAGGACAACGCCCGCGAAAGCGGGCGTTGTGTTTTGTCTTTTTTTGTCAGCAGAACTGAATCAGCGACCGGAAATTGGCGGCACAAACACCACGCCCATATCCCACGGCTGCTCAATCCAGGTGTCCTGCGGGATATCAATCACGTAATCGTCTACCAGCGGCTTACCAGCCGGTTTGGCGAAGATAGTGACGAAATGCGCTTTCGGGTACATCTCACGAATCGCAACGGCGGTGCCACCGGTATCAACCAGATCGTCGATAACGATAAAGCCTTCGCCATCGCCTTCAGCACGCTTGAGGACCGTCAGCTCGCGCTGGTTGTCGTGGTCGTAGCTGGAAATGCAGACGGTGTCCACATGACGAATACCCAGTTCACGAGCCAGCAGAGCGCCCGGTACCAGACCTCCACGGCTGACGGCAATAATGCCTTTCCACTGTTCGGACGGCATCAGGCGTGCAGCCAGCTTGCGTGCATGGATCTGCAACATGTCCCAGGTAACGACGTATTTTTCGCTCATGTGATTGTATCCCAGCCTGTAAAACGGCTTAAAAAATGTTCGGGGTGATTCCAGGTTGCGCGAGATTATAGAGATCTGACGCACTAAAAACCAGTGTTTCACGGCCTGTGCGGGAGTTTTTGCGCGCGATGTACTACCAGAGCAGGCAGAAAGTGGTATTCTCAACGGCATCTTGCAAGTCAGGCTGCACGCCTGTTTGCCCTCGCTAACCCATTACCTGCAAGTCACTTTTGCAGGAGCCGTAAGGAGACTTACCGTGTCTGAACTGTCTCAACTGTCCCCGCAGCCGCTGTGGGACATTTTTGCAAAAATCTGCTCCATTCCTCACCCGTCCTATCACGAAGAACAGCTTGCCGAACACATCATGGGCTGGGCGAAGGAAAAAGGCCTGCACGCTGAACGCGACCAGGTCGGCAATATTCTGATCCGTAAAGGTGCTACGGCGGGCATGGAAAACCGCAAACCTGTGGTGATGCAGGCGCACCTGGACATGGTTCCGCAGAAAAACAACGATACCGTTCATGACTTCACCAAAGACCCGATTCAGCCGTACATCGATGGCGAATGGATTAAAGCGCGCGGCACCACGCTGGGCGCAGATAACGGTATAGGCATGGCCTCTGCGCTGGCAGTGCTGGCTGACGACAGCGTTGAGCACGGCCCACTGGAAGTCCTGCTGACCATGACCGAAGAAGCCGGCATGGACGGCGCATTTGGTCTGCAGGCAAACTGGCTGCAGGCAGATATCCTGATCAACACCGACTCCGAAGAAGAAGGTGAGATCTACATGGGTTGTGCGGGCGGTATTGATTTTATCACCACTCTGCCGCTGAGCCGTGAAGCCGTACCTGCGGGCTTCGAAAGCTTCAAGCTGACCCTGAAAGGCCTGAAAGGCGGTCACTCCGGTGGCGACATTCACTTAGGTCTGGGCAACGCCAACAAACTGCTGGCGCGCTTCCTGGCGGGCCACGCTGCCGAGCTGGACTTACGTCTGGTTGATTTCAACGGCGGTACTCTGCGTAATGCGATCCCTCGTGAAGCCTTTGCGACCGTAGCGGTTCCGGCAGCTAAAGCCGATGAGCTGAAAAAAATGGCTAACGTTTATCTGGATATCCTGAAAAACGAACTGTCTGTTAAAGAGAAAAACCTGACCGTGGTGCTGGAGTCCGTTTCTGCGGATAAAGCCGCGCTGACTGCGCAGTCTCGCGACAGCTTCATTCAGTTACTGAACGCCACCCCGAACGGCGTGATCCGCAACTCTGACGTCGCAAAAGGCGTGGTGGAAACCTCCCTGAACGTCGGCGTGGTGTCCATGCATGACGACAACGTCGAAATCATCTGCCTGATTCGTTCATTGATCGACAGCGGCAAAGATTACGTGGTGAGCATGCTGGAATCACTGGGCAAAATGGCGGGTGCCAAAACCGCACCGAAAGGCGGCTACCCGGGCTGGCAGCCAGATGCTAACTCTCCGGTTATGCATCTGGTGCGCGAAACCTATCAGCGCCTGTTCGACAAAATGCCGAACATCCAGATCATCCACGCCGGTCTGGAATGTGGCCTGTTCAAGAAGCCGTACCCAAACATGGACATGGTTTCCATCGGCCCAACCATCACCGGCCCGCACTCGCCGGATGAACAGGTTCATATCGAAAGCGTGGGCCAGTACTGGACGCTGCTGACTGAACTGCTGAAAGCAATTCCTGCGAAGTAATACGCAGATTGATGAATAACGAAAGCCTCCTGATGGAGGCTTTTTTATGGGTAACGTGCCACGAATTGCCGGGCGGCACTGCGTTTGCCCGGCCTACACATTTATTCGCCCTGCAGGCCTGTGCCAGCGAAGCGCCGCCAGGCACTTCTCACAGCCCCAACACGAGCTGCCGTTCAAGCTGTGGATCCAACAACGTGACGTGAACGCCCACCAACCTGACACCGCGCCCCCCGCGTCGCTCCTGCCAGGTTTTATGCGCCGTGGCGATCAGATCGTCCTGGCTGAGCTTCGGCCAGACGTGCTCCTGGGTAGTTTGCTGGAAATCATTGAATTTGAGTTTGACCCCCTGACGTGCTATCAGCAGGTCTGGCTTCACTTTTGCCAGCCTTCGCTCCAGCTCGGGATAAAGCTGATTCACGATGATAGCCTCACACTCTTCCCACTCGTGGATATCTTCCGCCAGAGTACGCTCAACGCCGATCGATTTACGCAGACGTTCATTGTTCACATCTCGCTCGTCGATGCCGTTGCTGCGTTCCCACAGTACACGACCAAACTTCCCGAAGCGTTTAAGCAGCGTCGCCAGGTCCGCGTGCTGCACATCCTCGCAGGTTCGCAGCCCCATATTTTCAAGCTTAGCCGCCGAGACCTTTCCCACGCCGGGGATTTTCGCAAGCGCCAGAGTTTTCAGGAAAACAGGGACTTCATCAGGCGTGATGACATATTGTCCGTTGGGCTTGTTGAGATCGGAGGCAATTTTGGCGAGAAACTTCACCGGTGCCACGCCAGCAGAGGCGGTGAGGTTCAGCTCCTGGTGAATAGTCTGGCGGATCTCTTCCGCCATCAGCGTTGCAGAGCCGTGGCAGTGCAGACTGTCGGTCACATCCAGATAGGCTTCATCCAGCGAGAGAGGTTCTATCAGCGAGGTGTAGCGCGAGAAAATTTCACGGATATGCTGAGAGGCTTCTTTGTAAGCCTCAAATCGGCCCGGCAATAACGTTAAATGAGGACAAAGTTTGAGGGCCATTGCGGTAGGCATGGCGCTGCGAACGCCAAACTTACGAGCCGGATAGTTGGCGGTGCTGATAACGCCACGCCGTTCACGGCTGCCACCAATGGCAACAGGAATGTCGCGCAGGGCTGGATTATCCCGCATTTCAACCGCGGCAAAAAAGCAGTCCATATCGACATGGATAATTTTTCGCATACTCAGCCCTCAATAATTACTGGTTAAGTATACAGTAAAATAATGAGAGATGAGAAGTGCTGGAGGGTTTAGTGCGTTCTGATGCCCTCTCCCCCGGCCCCTCTCCCACAGGGCGAGGGGAGAAGAATGAGCACCGAGTGGTCCCCTCTCCCCTGGGGAGAGGGTTAGGGAGAGGGGAAACTACAGGATCCGATTTTGCTGGCGCTGCGCTTCGCGAGCCATGCGTTTTTTACGCGCATCGCACGGCTCGGGGCAATCGCACACTTTCTCCAGCCCCAGCGAGGAGATCCCGCCGCAGCTGCCCTGAATGCTTTTACGCTTCACCAGATAGCCGAGCGACATCCCCAAAATCACCAGTACAAACACGGCAAAGGTCGCCAGAAAAACCGTTAACATCATCAGCCTCCGAAATCATCCAGCATGATGTTTTCATCCTCAACGCCCAGGTCTTTCAGCATTTTGATTACCGCGGCGTTCATCACTGGTGGCCCACACATGTAGAACTCGCAGTCTTCCGGTGCCGCATGATTTTTCAGGTAATTTTCATACAACACGTTATGGATGAAGCCAGTATGCCCAGTCCAGTTATCTTCCGGCTGCGGATCAGAGAGCGCCACATGGAAGGTAAAGTTCGGGTTTTCACGTGCGAGCTGTTCGAACTCGTCGTCATAGAACATTTCACGCAGTGAACGTGCGCCGTACCAGAAGCTGATTTTACGCTTGCTTCCCAGACGCTTGAGCTGATCAAAGATGTGCGAACGCATCGGTGCCATACCCGCACCGCCGCCGATGAATACCATTTCCGCGTCAGTCTCTTTTGCAAAGAACTCACCAAACGGCCCGGAAATCGTCACTTTATCGCCCGCTTTCAGCGACCAAATGTAGGACGACATTATGCCCGGCGGCACGTCCGGCGCTGACGGTGGCGGCGTGGCGATACGGACGTTGAGCATGATGATGCCCTTCTCATCCGGATAGTTTGCCATCGAGTAAGCGCGCAGCGTCGGCTCTTTCACTTCCGATACGTAACGGAACAGATTGAATTTATCCCAGTCGCCACGGTATTCATCCGGCACGTCAAAATCGGCATAGGCCACTTTGTGTGACGGACACTCAATCTGAATATAGCCGCCCGCGCGGAACGGCACGCTTTCGCCCTCCGGAATGGCCAGTTTCAGCTCTTTGATGAAGGTCGCTTTGTTATCGTTGGAGATAACCTCGCACTCCCACTTCTTCACCCCGAAGATCTCTTCCGGCAGCTCGATTTTCATGTTCTGACGAACCGCCACCTGGCAAGCCAGACGACAGCCCTCTTTCGCTTCACGTTTGGTGATGTGAGAAAGCTCGGTCGGCAGGATGTCACCGCCGCCCTCTTTCACCGTCACACGGCACTGACCGCAGGAGCCGCCCCCGCCACACGCAGAAGAGACAAAAATCCCGTTGCTGGAGAGCGTATTCAGCAACTTGTCGCCCGCTGGCGTGTGAATTTGCTTGTCGGCTTCGTTATTGATTTCAATAACCACATCGCCGGAGTTTACCAGCTTCGCGCGCGCCGCGAGGATCAGCAGCGACAGCGCCAGTACAATCAGCGTGAACATCACCACGCCAAGAATAATTTCCATCATTTACGCCCTTATAGCTGCACGCCGGAGAATGACATAAAGCCGAGCGCCATCAGTCCGGTGGTGATAAAGGTGATCCCTAAGCCGCGCAGTCCTGCGGGCACGTTGGCGTATTTCATCTTCTCGCGGATCCCTGCCATCGCCACAATCGCCAGCATCCAGCCGATGCCGGAACCAAAACCGTAAACAATGGATTCAGGGAAGTTGTAATCACGCTGAACCATGAACGAGACGCCGCCAAAGATGGCGCAGTTCACGGCGATCAACGGCAGGAAGATCCCCAGCGCGTTATAGAGCGACGGGAAATACTTATCGAGGATCATTTCGAGAATTTGTACCAGCGCTGCGATCACCCCAATGAAGGTGATGAAGTTGAGGAAGCTCAGATCGACCCCTTCAACCAGCGCACCGTCGCGCAGTACCAGATTGTAGATGAGGTTGTTGACCGGCACGGAGATCCCCAGAACCACCGTGACCGCCACGCCCAGACCAAAGGCCGTGGAGACTTTCTTCGACACCGCAAGGAACGTACACATGCCGAGGAAGAAGGCCAGCGCCATGTTTTCAACAAACACCGCGCGGACAAAAAGACTGATGTAATGAGCCATAATCGGTTACTCCTTCTCCTGCTGTTCAGGCTTCCAGCTACGCAGCGCCCAAATCAACAGACCGATGATGAAAAACGCACTCGGCGCGAGCAGGAACAGGCCGTTTGGCTGATACCAGCCGCCGTTCTGTACCGTTTGCAGCACGGTGATGCCAAACAGTTTGCCGCTGCCGATAAGCTCACGCAGGAACCCAACAATCATCAGGATGGCGCCGTAGCCCAACCCGTTGCCGATGCCGTCCATAAAGCTCGCCAGCGGCGGCGATTTCATGGCGTAGGCTTCCGCACGCCCCATCACGATACAGTTGGTGATGATCAGGCCGACGAAGACCGACAGCTGTTTTGAGGTTTCATAGGCGAAGGCCCGCAACAGCTGATCGACCACGATAACCAGTGAGGCGATGATCGCCATCTGCACGATAATGCGCACGCTGTTGGGTATGTGGTAGCGGATCATCGAGATAAACATGCTGGAAAACGCGGTCACCAGCGTCACGGCAATGGTCATCACAAACGCGGTTTCCAGTTTGGTGGTCACCGCCAGCGCCGAACACACGCCCAATACCTGCAAGGCAATCGGGTTGTTGGCGATGAGCGGCCCCGTCAGGACGCGTTTTACTTCTTTCATATCACCGAGTTCAGCCATTGTTCAGGCCTCCTTCACGAATCTGCTTCAGGAAGGGACCAAAACCTTGCTCCCCCATCCAGAAATCAAAGCTGTGCTGTACGCCGTTTGAGGTGAGCGTCGCCCCGGACAGACCATCCACCGCATATTCGTCGCCCGGACGCGCTGCGCCTTTCATCACTTTCAGTGCTGGCATGCCGTTGTCATCGAGAATTTTTTTACCGATGAACTGTTTACGCCATGACGGATTTTCAACTTCGCCACCCAACCCCGGCGTTTCACCCTGATCGTAATAGGTGATGCCCTTCATCGTTCTGCCATCGACATCGAGCGCCACAAAGGCATACATCATCGACCACAGGCCGTTGCCGTAAATCGGCAGCACCACTTCCTGGATTTTCTGCTGCTCGTTTTTGACGAGGTAGATTTCCACGACGTTGCTGCGACGCTTGATGCCTGCCGGATCCTGATTTGCCTCTAGCACCGTGCTTTGCGCCGGATCTTTCAGTGCCAGCCCCTGGTTGAAAGAGGCGGGGTCTTTATCCAGCAGATCGCCGCTTTTCAAATCCAGCAGGCGTGGCGTGATGCGCTCAGCAAACACGGATGCAACCTCTTCCGGCTTCATCTCTGGCTGCATCAGCCCGGCAACGGAGAGAATGTTACGTTGCTTATCCAGTGCTTTCTGCTCTTGCTGGCGAGATTTCAGGCCAACTGCTGAGCCTGCCACGACTATCGAGCAGACCAGGCAAAGCACCAGCACCACCAGCAGCGTTTTGCCGATGCTATCGTTACTTTTTACTTCAGCCACGCGACTTCCTCCGCTTGATATTGGCCTGCACCACCAGGTAATCGAACAGCGGTGCGAACAGGTTGGCGAACAGAATCGCCAGCATCATCCCTTCCGGGTATGCCGGGTTCACCACGCGGATCAGCACGCACATCGCACCAATCAACGCGCCATAGGCCCATTTTCCTTTATCCGTAAACGACGCAGACACCGGGTCAGTCGCCATAAACATCATGCCGAAAGCAAAACCACCCAGCACCAGATGCCAGTACCACGGCATGGCGAACATCGGGTTGGTGGCTGAACCAATCAGGTTAAACAGGGTGGAAACGGCAATCATGCCGACCATCACCCCGGCGACGATGCGCCAGGAGGCAACGCGACCGAAAATGATGATGGCACCACCAATCAGGATCATCAGCGTCGAGACTTCACCGATGGAGCCAGGAATATTGCCGAGGAAGGCGTCCATCCAGGTCACTGGCTGGCCGGTTGAGATATTCATCAACGCTTCGCCGCCGTGGCTCGCCCACTGAGAAAGCGGCGTTGCGCCAGAGAAACCGTCTGCGGCTGTCCACACCAGGTCACCAGAGATTTGAGCCGGATAAGCAAAGAACAGGAACGCACGCCCGGCGAGCGCAGGGTTGAGGAAGTTACGCCCGGTGCCACCAAAAATCTCTTTGCCAATTACCACGCCAAAACTGATGCCCAGCGCCGCCTGCCACAGAGGCAGCGTCGGTGGCACAATCAGCGCGAACAGGATGGAGGTAACAAAGAAACCTTCGTTGATTTCATGTTTGCGCACGATGGCAAACAGCACTTCCCAGAAACCGCCGACGATAAACACGGTGATATAGATGGGCAGGAAGAACACTGCGCCTAATCCCATCATGCTTAGCCAGCCCGCATCCGGGCCAAAGTTAACGCCAAGCCATTGCGCTACGCTGTAGTGCCAGTGGCTGGCAATCACTTGCTGAAGTTGCTCCGCTCCGTAGAGTTTATGCAACGCAGGAATGGTTTGCAGACCCACGTTGTACATGCCCCAGAACATCGCCGGGAACACCGCCAGCCACACCAGAATCATCATACGCTTGAGATCGATGGCATCACGGACGTGAGAAGCGCCCTTCGTGACCAGACCCGGCGTATAAAAAATGGTGGCCGCCGCTTCATAGAGCGGGTAGTACTTTTCAAGTTTGCCGCCGTGAGTGAAGTGCGGCTCTATTTTTTCCAGCAGATTTTTCAAGCCCATCACTTATCCTTCCTGCTCAATGCGGGTTAATACTTCACGTAGCACCGGCCCGTATTCGTATTTCGCCGGACAAACGTAGGTGCAGAGCGCCAAATCTTCTTCGTCGAGTTCAAGACAGCCCAGCGCCTGCGCGCTGTCAGTGTCACCCGCCAGAAGGTCACGCAGTAGCATGGTTGGCAGAATATCGAGCGGCATAACGCGTTCGTAGTTGCCAATCGGCACCATCGCGCGCTCGCCGCCGTTGGTATCCGTCGAGAAGCTGAACAGCTTAGCTTTGAGGAAGTGACCCAAAGTGGTACGCGTGATGGAGAACTTCTCTTTGCCCGGCATCACCCAGCCAAAAAGCTCTTTGTCTCGCCCTTCTTTCACCACGCTCACCTGCAGGTGATAACGGCCAAGGAAAGCCTGTGGCCCCAGCGCGTGCGTGCCGCTTAGCACAGAGCCGGAAATCACACGGTTCTCGCCTTCCGCCAGTTCGCCCACCGTAAGCTGTTCGACGCTAGCGCCCAGCAGGGTTTTCACCAGGCGAGGGGTTCTCACCTGTGGCCCGGCCAGCGAGATAATGCGCTCAGCCCACAGCTCACCTTCAGTAAACAGTTTGCCGATGGCAATCACGTCCTGATAATTCAGATACCAGACCTGCTTATGCAGACTGACAGGCTCCAGAAAGTGAATGTGCGTGCCCGGTAAACCCGCAGGGTGCGGGCCGGTGAATTCATTAAACGTCACCTGACCCGCAGCATGGCCGCCAAGCTTGCCGCCGCTGGCCTGACAAACGTGAATTTTGCCGTCCGTCAACTGCGCCAGCACCGTTAACCCGGCGTTAAACGCCTCGCGATAGTGAAAGATGATAGGCTGCGGATCGGCAGCCAAAGGATTGGTATCCATGGCGGTGACGAAAATCGCCGTAGGCACGCTTTCAGGTGCCGGGATTTTACTGAACGGACGAGTGCGCAGGCTGGTCCATAACCCGGATTCCAGTAGCTGCTGCTGCACCTCTTCGCGCTTCAACGTTTTCAGTTCAGCGACATCTCTGCGTGCAAAACGGATGGAGTCATCGCCCTCAACATCAATCACCACAGACTGCAATACGCGACGCTCACCGCGATGAATCGCGCTGATGACGCCACTTGCAGGCGCAGTGAAGCGCACGCCCGGGTTCTTTTTGTCTTCGAACAGCAGTTGCCCTTTGGCGACGCGGTCGCCTTCCTGGACCGCCATGGAGGGGCGCATGCCAATGTATTCTTCGCCCAGCACAGCCACCCGCGTGACCTGCACGCCTTCGGCTATGTGCTGGGACGGTGCGCCAGCGATGGGCAGATTCAGCCCTTTTGTGATTTTAATCATGTCGTTAGCAGGTATCCGTAAACGTTACTGTACTGTCACTGAACCCAGCGAAGTAAAAATAAAAAAGAAAGGAAAATCCGGTGCCAGAGAGCGCTGCTGGCGGCAGTACGATGAGAGTAAAGCATCCTTTCTTAACCTGGTCGTGAGACGCGGGAAGTTTACAGGATCACTGGCATGAACGCAGCATTTGCGCGGCTTGCAGGTTGTTATTTGCGAGCAAATACGCAAAGTTCTGACTGTATCAGGGAAAAAAATGCTTTATAACGTAAAACTATCTCTGTAAACACGGCGGCCCGGACTTGCGAAAAACTTTGGTGATGCTAATGTGAGCGCACCTAATCGAGACAATTCTGATTTCGGTACCGTTTTGGCCTCCCCGGCCTTTTATCACCGTTTTATCAAGGAACATGTAGTATGCGCAAAATCGCATTGTTACTTGCGATGCTGTTGATCCCGTGCGTTTCGTTTGCCGGTTTGCTTAGCAGTAATAGCTCGACCACCCCGGTCAGCAAAGAATATAAGCAGCAGCTTATGGGGTCACCGGTTTATATCCAGATCTTTAAAGAAGAGCGCACCCTTGATCTGTACGTGAAAATGGGTGAAACGTACCAGTTGCTCGACAGCTATAAAATTTGTAACTACTCCGGTGGTCTTGGCCCAAAACAGCGCCAGGGCGATTTCAAATCTCCGGAAGGGTTCTACAACGTCTCCCGCAGCCAGCTCAAACCTGACAGCCGTTTTTATAAAGCCATCAACATCGGCTTCCCGAACGCTTACGATCAGGCACACGGCTATGAAGGGAAATACCTGATGATTCACGGTGCCTGCGTGTCAATTGGCTGTTATGCCATGACCGACACGGGCATTGATGAGATTTTTCAGTTCGTGACCGGTGCGCTGGTGTTTGGTCAGTCAAGCGTGCAGGTGAGCATTTATCCGTTCCGCATGACCGATGCGAATATGGAACGCCATAAATTCTCTTACTACAAAGATTTCTGGTCGCAGCTGAAACCGGGCTATGACTACTTTGAGCAGACCCACAAGCCGCCGATGGTGACAGTTCAGAACGGGCGCTACGTGGTCAGCAAGCCGCTGAGCCACGAAATCCAGCGCTCCCAGTTGGCGTCAAACTATACGCTCCCCGAGGCAAAATAACGCCCACTCGCCTGGCGCAATCTTGTGCCAGGTTTCGTTGCCTGTCAGCGGCTGCGTCGCAATCACAGTGACCACATCGTTCGGTGTGGTCTCTCGCTGAAAATCAATCTCCACGTCCTGATCCAACAGCGTTGCCACACCAAATGGCGCACGTCGCGTTATCCAGTAGAGATTCGTCGAGCAGAACGCCATCACATAGCGCCCATCGGATAGCAGCATGTTGAACACGCCCTTTTCCCGCAGTTCACCTGCAAGCGTGGCGATGTATTTGAACACCCCAGTCATGTTGCCGGGCGTGCGCGGGTAGCGAGCGGTGAGTTTGTTCAGCAGCCAGCAAAACGCTTTTTCGCTGTCGGTTTCACCCACAGGGCGGAACTGGCCCGTTTCCAGTGATTTGTAACCTTTCAGCTGCCCGTTATGCGCGTAGGTCCAGTTGCGGCCCCACAGCTCACGGGTAAAAGGATGGGTGTTTTCCAGCGCGACTTCACCGCGATTGGCCTGGCGAATATGCGCGATGACCGAGCAGGATTTAATCGGATAGTCCTGCACCAGTCTGGCAATCGGTGACTGATAGCTGGGTTGCGGATCTTTAAAGGTGCGACAGCCTTTGCCCTCGTAGAAGGTGATCCCCCAGCCGTCTTTATGCGGCCCGGTTCCGCCCCCGCGCTGAACCAGCCCGGTGAAACTGAAGCAGATATCGGTTGGGACATTGGCGCTCATCCCGAGCAGTTCGCACATAAATCACCTCTTGCACTTTCAGGCAGTGCCGGGTGGCGCGTCGCTTACCCGGCATCGTCGGGCGGCACTTCGTTGGCCCGACCTACGAAGGAAAACGCGCCACCCGGCACACCGCTATCAGGCTTTCACCATCTCTTTTTCGATAAGCATGATCAGGATGTGAATCACTTTAATGTGAATCTCCTGGATGCGGTCAGCGAAGCCAAAGTGCGGAACGCGGATTTCCACGTCTGCGGAACCAGCCATTTTGCCGCCGTCTTTGCCGGTCAGTGTGATGACTTTCATCCCCTGCGCGCGCGCAGCTTCAATCGCTTTGATCACGTTACCGGAGTTTCCGGAGGTGGAAATACCCAGCAGAACATCGCCCGCGCGGCCCACAGACTCAACGTAACGAGAGAAGACGTAGTCATAACCGAAGTCATTGCTGACGCAAGACAGATGGCTGACGTCAGAAATGGCAATCGCCGGGTAGCCTGGACGGTTTTCACGGTAGCGACCGGTCAGCTCTTCTGCGAAGTGCATGGCGTCGCAATGGGAACCGCCGTTACCGCAAGAAAGCACTTTGCCACCGGCTTTGAAGCTGTCCGCCAGCAGCACCGCAGCGCGCTGAATGGCGTGAATGTTTGCTTCATCAGCCAGAAAATTAGTCAGTGTTTCTGCTGCTTCGTTCAGTTCGTTACGAATCAGATCCTGGTACATGAGGAATGTCCTTCCGCTTTGATTATTAACCCCAGCAGTGTAACGGATAGCGGGTAAAGCGAGAAGTGGTCGACCCCGTTATCCCACGCTGTTTTGATTTTCCGTGCCCCGTTAAGCGGCAACAGTGTGAGCCAGGTTGTAATTATTTTGTAAACACATTGATAAAAGAAATAACATCCACTACAACCATATCATCACAAGTGGTCAGACCTCCTACAAGCAAGGGAGCATTTCTTTATGATGATTTTGAGTATTGTTGCAACCATCGTGTTACTCGGTGCGCTGTTCTATCACCGTGTTAACCTGCTGCTCAGTAGCCTCATCCTGCTGGTCTGGACGGGCGCTCTGGGCGCGGCCGGGCTGTGGAATATGTGGTTACTGCTGCCGCTGGCGATTATTCTGCTGCCCTTCAACTTCACCCCGATGCGCAAAGCGATGATTTCCGCACCGGTGTTCCGCACCTTCAGTAAAGTGATGCCGCCAATGTCGCGTACCGAGAAAGAAGCGATTGATGCGGGCACCACCTGGTGGGAAGGCGATCTGTTCCAGGGGAATCCCGACTGGAAAAAGCTGCACAACTACCCGCAGCCGCGCCTGACAGCGGAAGAACAAGCCTTTATCGACGGCCCGGTGGAAGAAGCCTGCCGCATGGCGAACGACTTCCAGATCACTCACGAAATGGCTGACCTGCCGCCAGAGCTGTGGGCTTACCTGAAAGAACATCGCTTCTTCGCGATGATCATTAAGAAAGAGTACGGCGGCCTGGAATTCTCCGCTTATGCCCAGTCACGCGTGCTGCAAAAACTCTCTGGCGTGTCCGGCATTCTGGCGATCACCGTCGGCGTACCGAACTCTTTAGGCCCAGGCGAACTGCTGCAACACTACGGCACTGACGAGCAGAAAGATCACTATCTGCCACGTCTGGCACGCGGCCAGGAGATCCCTTGCTTCGCGCTGACCAGCCCGGAAGCAGGCTCCGATGCCGGGGCTATTCCGGATACCGGCGTCGTCTGCATGGGCGAATGGCAGGGCGAACAGGTGCTCGGTATGCGCCTCACCTGGAACAAACGCTACATCACGCTGGCCCCTATCGCCACCGTGCTGGGCCTGGCGTTCAAACTCTCTGACCCGGACAAACTGCTGGGCGGCGAGGAAGATCTGGGCATTACCTGTGCGCTGATCCCAACCAGCACCCCAGGCGTTGAAATTGGTCGTCGCCACTTCCCGCTGAACGTGCCGTTCCAGAACGGCCCGACCCGCGGTCAGGACATCTTCGTACCGATCGACTTCATCATCGGTGGCCCGAAAATGGCCGGCCAGGGCTGGCGTATGCTGGTTGAATGTCTCTCTGTCGGACGCGGTATCACCCTGCCGTCGAACTCCACAGGCGGCCTGAAATCGGTAGCGATGGCGACCGGCGCTTATGCTCACATTCGCCGTCAGTTCAAAATCTCTATCGGTAAAATGGAAGGGATTGAAGAGCCACTGGCACGCATCGCGGGTAACGCGTATGTGATGGATGCGGCGGCATCGCTCATAACCTACGGCATTATGCTTGGCGAAAAACCTGCGGTGCTGTCGGCGATTGTGAAATATCACTGCACCCACCGTGGTCAGCAGTCAATCATCGATGCGATGGATATCGCTGGCGGGAAAGGCATTATGCTCGGCGAAGGCAACTTCCTGGCTCGTGCTTATCAGGGCGCACCGATTGCGATCACCGTAGAAGGTGCGAACATCCTGACCCGCAGCATGATGATCTTCGGTCAGGGCGCTATCCGCTGCCATCCGTACGTGCTGGAAGAAATGGCGGCAGCGCAGAACAAAGATTTGAACGCGTTCGACCAGTTGCTGTTTAAGCACATCGGTCACGTGGGCAGCAACAAAATGCGCAGCTTCTGGCTGGGCCTGACTCGCGGCCTCACCAGCAGCACGCCAACGCACGATGCGACCCGTCGCTACTATCAGCACCTGAACCGTCTGAGTGCCAACCTGGCGCTGCTGTCTGACGTGTCGATGGCGGTTCTCGGCGGCAGCCTGAAGCGTCGCGAACGTATCTCCGCGCGCCTCGGTGATGTGCTGAGCCAGCTGTATCTCGCCTCTGCGGTGCTGAAACGCTATGACGACGAAGGCCGCAATGAAGCGGATCTGCCGCTGGTCCATTGGGGCGTGCAGGATGCGCTCTATCAGGCAGAACAGGCGATTGATGACCTGCTGCGTAACTTCCCGAACGGGTTTGTGGCAGGCGCCATGCGCTTCGTTATCTTCCCAACGGGCCGTCACTATGCCGCGCCGTCGGACAAACTGGATCACGTTGTGGCGAAGATCCTGCAAACGCCAGGCGCCACCCGTTCTCGTATCGGCCGCGGTCAGTACCTGACGCCAAGCGAGCACAACGCAGTCGGCCTGTTGGAAGAAGCGCTGACCGATGTGATGGCAGCCGATCCGATCCATCAGCGTATCTGCAAAGAGCTTGGTAAGAACCTGCCGTTCACCCGTCTGGACGAACTGGCCCGCAACGCGCTGGCGAAAGGGCTGATTAACCAGGACGAAGCAGCCATTCTGACCAAAGCAGAAGAAAGCCGTCTGCGCAGCATCAACGTCGATGACTTTGAGCCTGACGCGCTGGCGACCAAACCGGTAAAGCTGCCGGAGAAAATTCGCAAGATTGAGGCGGCCTGACGGTTTACCACTCTAAAGCCGGGCGACGACCCGGCGACTAAACACATCACGTGTTAACACTCAAAGCGGAGATCCTCTCCGCTTTTTTTTATCGATTTGTTACAAAGCCGCATCACCTGCTGATAAGGTAGTAGAGTAATCAAACCGCCGATGACTCAGGAGCTTCTGACTGTGCCTAACCTGAAAGTAACGCTGTTGCAACAACCGCTGGTGTGGATGGACGGTCCTGCCAATTTGCGCCATTTTGATCGCCAACTGGAGGGTATCCAGGGGCGCGATGTGATTGTTCTGCCGGAGATGTTCACCACCGGTTTTGCCATGGAAGCAGCAACGCAATCTTTGCCGGAAGAGGACGTTGTGGCCTGGATGCACGAGAAGGCCAAACAGGCGGACGCGCTGATAGCCGGAAGCGCAGCCCTGCAAACCGAACGCGGCCCGGTGAACCGTTTCCTGCTGGTGGAGCCGGAAGGCAAAGTTCATCGCTATGATAAGCGCCATCTGTTCCGTATGGCGGATGAGCATCACCACTATGAGGCTGGCAATGAGCGCGTGGTGTTCGGGTGGCGTGGATGGCGAATCTTGCCGCTGGTGTGCTACGACCTGCGCTTCCCGGTGTGGTCGCGTAATCGTGATGATTACGATCTGGCGCTGTATGTGGCCAACTGGCCTGCGCCACGCTCGCTGCACTGGCAGGCGCTGCTGACCGCAAGGGCAATTGAGAATCAGGCTTATGTTGTGGGCTGCAACCGCGTAGGCACCGATGGCAACGGTCATCACTACCGTGGCGACAGCCGGGTGATTAACCCGCAGGGCGATATCATTGGTACCGCAGAAGCCCACCAGGCAACCAGAATCGATGCCGAACTGTCACTCGCTGCGCTGAAAGAGTACCGCGAAAAATTCCCTGCCTGGCAGGATGCGGATGCCTTTACCCTCGACTAGCCCTCCCCTTAGCGCTTCTTTCAACGAAGCGCTAAAAAAAAATCCTATCCGTGCAGTAGATCCTGATTTGAGACAAAGATTAGGCTGCTAACTTGCTGACCGGCCTCGTTGTTCTAGCTTTGAAGATGGCGTGTTTATTCTATCGCCACCTCTGGTTACGTCTGAACAGTCGAGGACAGAATGAAAAAACTGACGTTAAGTCTTATTACCTTAGCGCTGGCGGGTGTTGCTAACACTGCGCTTGCCGATACCCTGCGCATGGAATGCCCGATTTCGCCTGGCGGTAAGGAATACTGCAACTACGTCAAAGATCGTTTTGAAAAGCAGACCCACAACAAGCTGGAATTTATCGAATTCCCGGCGGCTTCCGACGAGAAGCTGGCCCTGCTCCAGCAGTTGTTTGCCGCGAAAGATGAAAAAGCGGTGGATCTGTTCCAGTCCGACACCATCTGGGTTGGCCTGCTGGATAAGCAAACGCTCGATCTGACCGATGCGGTCAGCTCAATGAAAGGCGATTTCTTCCCCGGCCCGTGGGCGAACGACACCGTAAATGGCAAGGTCAAAGCCATTCCAGCCTATCTGGACACCGGCGTGCTCTATTACCGCAAAGATCTGCTGGAGAAATACAGCGAGCAGCCGCCAAAAACCTGGGAAGACCTGACCCGTATCGCCACCAAAATTCAGGCCGAAGAACGCAAAGCCGGGCATAACAATTTCTGGGGGATGATCTTCCAGGGCAAATCCTATGAAGGCCTGACCTGTAACGCGCTGGAGTGGATTGATTCCTACGGTGGCGGCACCTTTATCGACGAAAAAGGGAACGTGACCGTGAACAATCCAAAAGCGGCTGCGGCACTCGATATGGTCGCAGGCTGGATTGGCAAAATCACGCCAAAAGGTGCGCTGGGCTATAAAGAGGAAGAGTCCCGCGCGGTGTTCCAGAACGGCGATGCGCTGTTTATGCGCAACTGGCCGTACGCTTACCTTCTTTCACAAGGTGCTGACAGCCCGCTGAAAGGCAAAGTAGGCGTCGCACCGCTGCCTGCTGGCCCGGATGGCAAATCCGCCAACGCGCTGGGCGGCTGGCAGTGGTCGGTGAATGCCAATACTAAAAACAAAGATGCCGCCATCGCGCTGCTGAAAATCCTTACCGATGCTGACTCACAGAAAATGCAGCTGAAATACCTCGGCTTCGCCCCAACGCGTTCGGCGCTGTATGAGGACAAAGCGGTGATGGAGAGCGCGCCCTATCTGACGATGTTTAAAGAAATCTTCGCCAATGCGGTACCTCGCCCGGCGACAGCCACCAAGAGCCAGTACCCGCGCGTCTCTAACGCCATTTTTAACGTCACCTTTAAAGTGCTCAATGGCGGCAGCGATGGCAAAACGGCCGTGGCCGATCTGCAAAAACGCCTTGAGCGCATCAAAGGTAAGGACTGGCATTAATTGGCGCACTTAGGCTATCAGAAACGGCGGCGTCGACTGGCGTGGTGGCTGGTGACGCCAGCCCTTTTGTTGCTGGTGCTGGCGGCCGGATGGCCGCTGGCGAGAACCTTTTTTTTCAGCTTAACCAATGCGATGCTCGACAACCCGAGCGAGTATCAGATGGTGGGCCTGGCAAACTATTACCTCAACCATGACGGGGAAATCAGCGGCGTGCTGGCCGACCCGCTGTGGTGGCAGGCGGTCGGAAATACGCTGTGGTTTACCGTGGTGTCCGTCTGCCTTGAGCTGGTTTTTGGCATGCTGCTGGCGCTGCTGATGAACGAGAAGTTTCGCGGTCAGGGGCTGGTTCGCACGGCAATCCTGGTGCCCTGGGCTATCCCGACCATCGTTAGCGCCAAAATGTGGGGCTGGATGTTCCACGATCAGTACGGCGTGGTGAACGATCTGCTGGCGAAACTGTTTGGCTATCAGGCGCACCTGGCGTGGATAGCAGAACCATCGCTCTCGATGTGGGCAGTGGTCATTGCAGATGTCTGGAAAACCACGCCGTTTATGGCGCTGATGCTGCTGGCCGCCTTGCAGCTGATCCCTGGCGACTTGTACGAGGCAGCGCGAATCGACGGCGCAAGCGCATGGCAGCGCTTTAAACGGATCACGCTGCCGCTGATCCTCCCTGCGATGGTGGTCGCACTGATCTTCCGCGTGATGGATGCAATGCGTATCTTCGATCTGATCTTCGTGCTGACCTCCAACAGCGAAGCCACCATGTCCGTTTCCGGCTACGCCCGCGAGCAGATCATTTCCTATCAGGATATGGGCGCAGGCTCTGCGGCATCGGTGCTGGTGTTTATGATGGTGGCGGGCATTGCCGCTTGCTTTATCCGTGTCGCAAAACTGAATGACAAGGAGAAGCGCTGATGAAAACAACTCGTGCCCAGCGGCGCTTCGGCAGAAACATGGTGGTCTACGCCGGAGCCACTTTCGCCGTGCTGTTCTGCGTCTTTCCCTTTTACTACGCCATTCTGACTTCGTTACGCACCGGGCAAGAGCTGTTTCTCCCGGCGTATCTGCCGAGCGGCTGGCACTGGCATAACTACGTGGTGGCGCTGGTGGATAACGGCATTGCGCGCAGCCTGCTCAATTCCGTGCTGGTAGCGACAATTACCGTTGGCATTTGCCTGCTGGTTTCCGTCACCGCGTCTTTCGCGCTTGCCCGCGTGCCGTTTCGCGGCAGGCGATTCCTGCTGTTCACCATTCTGTGCGTGTCGATGTTCCCCCAGGTCGCGGTGCTGACCGGGATGTTCGAACTGGTGCGTTTTCTGGGCTTGTACGATTCGCTCGGCGCGCTGGTGCTTTCCTACACCACCTTTTCGCTGCCTTTTACCGTCTGGGTTCTGACGACGTTTATGAAGTCGATTCCGGTCGAACTGGAGGAAGCGGCAATTGTCGATGGCGCAGGCACCTGGACCATTATCCGCCGCGTCTTTGCGCCGATCCTGGCTCCGGCACTGGTCACCACAGGGCTGCTGGCTTTTATCGGCGCGTGGAACGAATTCATGTTCGCTCTCACTTTCATCATTTCAGGCGACAAACGCACTGTACCGGTGGCTATCAGCATGTTCAGCGGCGCGTCTACCTTCGAACTGCCGTGGGGCAGCATTATGGCAGCGTCCGTGGTCGTCACTCTGCCGATTATCGTGCTGGTGCTCATCTTCCAGAAACGCATCGTCAGCGGGCTAACCAGCGGAGCAATTAAGGGATAACTATGGGGCAACTGGTACTCGACAAAATCAGCAAACGTTACGGCAGCTCGTCGGAAGTGATTAAACCCCTGGATTTGACCGTGGATAACGGCGAGTTTGTGGTGGTCGTCGGCCCGTCCGGCTGCGGGAAATCGACGCTGCTGCGCATGGTGGCGGGGCTGGAAGAGATTAGCGACGGCGAGATGCGCATTGATGGCGTCTGCGTCAACGATGATTCGCCCGCCGAACGCGGCATTGGCATGGTGTTTCAGTCCTACGCGCTCTATCCGCACATGACGGTTTATCAAAACATGGCCTTTGCGCTGGAAATGGCAAAACTGCCGCCCGCTGAAATAGACAAAAAAGTGCAGGCCAGCGCACGCATATTGCAGCTTGAAAAGCTGCTCGACAGACGCCCGAAAGACCTTTCCGGTGGGCAACGCCAGCGCGTGGCGATTGGCCGCGCCATCGTACGTGAACCGAGCCTGTTCCTGTTTGATGAACCGCTTTCCAACCTCGATGCCTCGCTGCGCGTGCAGATGCGGATGGAAATCGCCGCCCTGCATAAGCGCATCAACGCCACGATTTTGTATGTCACCCACGACCAGGTGGAAGCCATGACGCTGGCCGACAGAATTGTGGTGCTAAACCAGGGGCAAATTGAGCAAGTCGGCTCCCCGCTGGAGCTGTACGACCATCCGGCGAACCTGTTTGTCGCCCAGTTTATTGGCTCACCGAAAATGAACCTGATTGCCGGCACGCTGGCGGAAACCCGTGAGCGTGAAAGCGTGGTCGATCTCGAAAACCGTCAGCGCATTGTGCTCCCTGTAGATACGCATCGTGGAAAAACAGGCGATCGCGTGTGGCTGGGCATACGCCCGGAGCATGTCGAGCTGTTTGATTTAGCAATGGCCGACGTAGAAGGCGAAGTGCTGTTCGTTGAGCAAATGGGCAACGAAACCCTGCTGTACGTCAACAGTGGTTACGGCAGCGAACCGCTGGTCATACGCCTGACTTCGCGGCTGGAGATCAACCCTGACCAGCGCATCGGCCTGCGGTTGCCGCCTTCTGGCTGTTATTTGTTTGATGATGCGGGGCGGGCATTCAGGCGCGTTTGCCCCTGAGATTTAGTCCCCTCTCCCTTGAGGGAGAGGGTTAGGGGCGCGTACCCTCTCCCCGGCCCTCTCCCCAGGGAGAGGGAGAAGGTCAAAACCGACACAGACGCTATCAGGAGCATCCCATGCAAACAAAATGGTGGCACAACGCGGTGGTGTACCAAATCTACCCGCGCAGTTTTATGGACAGCAACGGCGACGGCATTGGCGATATCGGGGGGATCATCAGCAAGCTCGATTACCTCCACCAGCTTGGCATTAACCTGATTTGGCTTTCCCCCGTTTACCGCTCGCCGATGGACGACAACGGCTATGACATCTCCGACTACGAAGACATTGCCGCCGAATTTGGCACGCTGGCGCAAATGGACGCGCTGATTGCGCAGGCCAAAGCCCGTGACATCCACATCCTGATGGATTTAGTGGTGAACCACACCTCCGACGAACATCCGTGGTTTGTTGAAGCGCTGAAAGGCAAAGATAACCCGTACCGCGACTTCTACATCTGGCGCAAACCGGCGGCAGATGGCGGCCCGCCGAACGATTTCCACTCTTATTTCGGCGGCAGCGGCTGGGCGCTGGATGAAGCCAGCGGCGACTATTATCTGCACCAGTTCTCTAAGCGTCAGCCGGATCTCAACTGGGATAACCCGCGCGTTCACGCCGAAGTCCACGCCATGATGAACCGCTGGCTTGCCAAAGGGATCGGCGGTTTCCGGATGGACGTTATCGACCTGATCGGCAAAGAAGTCGATAAGCAAATCATGGCCAACGGCAAAAATCTGCATGCACTGATCCGCCAGATGAACCGCGCCACCTTTGGCAAAGGTGACTACGTGACGGTGGGCGAAGCCTGGAGCGCCTCGCCGGAAGATGCCTTGCTTTACAGCGCCGATAACCGCGAAGAGCTGTCGATGGTGTTTCAGTTCGACCACATCAAACAGTTCTGGGATGAAACAGAAGGCAAATGGCGCAGCAAACCGTTTGATTTAGCGGGATTCAAAGCCGTTATCAGTAAATGGCAAACCGCGCTGGCGCATGAGGGCTGGAACTCGCTGTTCTGGAGCAACCATGACCTGCCCCGCGCGGTATCGAAATTTGGTGATGAAGGCGAGTTTCGCGAAGCCTCCGCCAAAATGCTCGCCACCGCCCTGCACTGCCTGAAAGGCACGCCCTATATCTATCAGGGCGAAGAGATTGGCATGACCAACGTGCGTTTCGGGACGGTCGAGGAATACCGCGATATCGAAAGCCTGAATCTGTATCAGGAGCGGTTGCAGCAAGGCGTGCCTCACGAAGACATGATGAGCGGGATCCACGCCAACGGGCGCGACAACGCGCGAACGCCAATGCAGTGGGATTCAAGCGAAAATGCAGGTTTTACAACCGGAACGCCCTGGATCGGTGTGAACCCGAATTATCGCGATATCAACGTGGCCGCGGCCCTGGCGCAACCTGACTCCATTTTCTGGCACTACCAAAAACTGGTAGTGCTTCGTAAGCAGCATCCCATTCTGGTGTACGGCGACTTTCAGCAGGTCCTGACTGAGCATCCTCAGGTTTTCGCCTGGCTAAGAAAGCTTGGCGACGACACGCTGCTGGTGGTGAACAATTTCAGCCGCGAGCCCGCCACGCTCCCCCTGCCGGAATCATTACAGAACTGGCACGGCGAATGCCTGATTAGCCACTACGCGCCACGGCATACGCTGGCTGTCAGCCTGGAACTGCAACCCTATGAATCTTTTGCCTTACTGAAAGGGAGATAACGATGGCGACCTGGTGGAAAGAGGCTGTGGCCTACCAGATTTACCCGCGAAGCTTTAAAGACAGCAACGGCGATGGTATTGGCGATCTCAACGGCATCACCGAAAAGCTCGACTATCTGAAAGCACTCGGCATCGATCTCATCTGGATCTGCCCGATGTACAAATCCCCGAACGACGATAACGGCTACGACATCAGCGATTATCATCAAATCATGGCTGAATTTGGCACGATGGAGGATTTTGACCACCTCCTTGCCGAAGTTCACGCCCGTGGTATGAGGCTTATCATTGATTTAGTGGTCAACCATACTTCCGATGAGCATCCGTGGTTCCTGGAATCACGCGCTTCACGCACGAATCCGAAGCGCGACTGGTATATCTGGCGTGACGGTAAAAACGGCGCGGAGCCGAACAACTGGGAAGGCATTTTTAAAGGATCGGCCTGGGAATATGACCCGCTGACAGAGCAATACTTTTTGCACCTGTTTACCCGCCGTCAGCCGGATCTGAACTGGGAAAATCCACAAGTCCGGACGGCGGTGTACGCCATGATGCACTGGTGGCTGGAGAAAGGCATTGACGGTTTCCGCATCGATGCCATCTGTCATATGAAAAAAGAGCCGCTGCTGGCCGATGTGCCAAACCCGGATAATCTGCGCTACGTGCCTTCCATGAAGAGCCACCTGAATTACGACGGGCTGCTGGATTACGTCGACGACATGAGCCAAAAGGTCTTCCGGCATTACGATATCGTCACGGTCGGCGAAGTGAACGGGCTGGATTCTGCGCATGCCGAAGAGTGGGTCGGCGAGCACCGCGGACGGCTCAACATGGTTTTCCAGTTCGAGCATGTGAGGTTATGGGAACCCGAAGCAGGCTTACGCCCTGACCCAGCGGTGCTGAAGAAAATCTTCAGTGCCTGGCAGGAAACGCTGGAGGGCAAAGGCTGGAATGCGCTGTATGTCGAGAACCACGATTTAACTCGCATCACCTCACGCTGGGGCGACACACAGCATCACTGGCGGGAAAGCGCCACCTGCCTCGCGGCCCTCTATTTTCTGATGCAGGGCACGCCGTTTATCTATCAGGGGCAGGAAATCGGCATGACCAACACCCGCTTCCAAAGCCTTGCCGATTTTGATGATGTCTCGGCGAAAAACATGTGGCGTGAAATGGCGGCGGCCGGAAAAAGTGAAGATGAGATTATCGCCTTCCTGACGAACACAGGCCGCGATAACTCCCGAACGCCAATGCAGTGGAGCCACGCACCGAACGCCGGTTTCAGCGAGGCAAAGCCCTGGTTGCAGGTCAATCCGAACTACGAAATCATCAACGTCGCCAGCCAGCAGCTGGACCCGGATTCCGTGTTCAATTTCTACCGCGCGCTGATCGCCCTGCGTAAAAAAGAGCGCACGCTGATTTATGGTCGCTATCAGCTGGCGCTGGCAGACCATCCGCAGATCTACGCTTATTACCGCGAGCTGGGGGAAGAGACATTTTTAGTGCTGTGCAATATGTCATCCAAAGCCGCCGAGTGGCCGGAAAGCGAGCTCAGGCTTGAGGGGGCGAAGTGCGTGCTGGGGAATTATGCGCAGGTGGAGGAACCTTATCGGCTGCATCGGTGGGAGGCCCGGGTTTATAAGTTTGGGTTGTGAGGATCCCCCTCTCCCTAACCCTCTCCCAAAGGGAGAGGGAATAAAAATGTGCACATATTCTTCCCCTCTCCCTGTGGGAGAGGGGCCAGGGGAGAGGGCATCAGACATTTGCAATCTCTCAAGATCCCCGATACGTCGACCAGCCCCAGGGCGCAATCAAAAAAGGCAGATGGTAGTGCTCACCGCTGCGTGGCAACACCACATCAAGCTGCGCTATCGGATAGAGCGTTTCCCGCTCTGTGTTCGCAAACCATTGTCCGATGGCTGCGGTAAGACGGTAGCGCCCCGGCGGCAGTTCATCTTTCGCCATTGATGTCACTCGTCCATCCGCATTCGTTACCTCTTCCTGCACCAGCGCCCATCCCTTCTCCGTTTGGCGCTCCAGACGAATGGCGACGCCGGCGGCCGGTTTGCCCAGTGAGGTGTCCAGAATATGGGTAGAAATATGGCTCATCGGGCGAACACTCCTTCCAGTCGCAATAACGTGATTTGGCGTAGCTGATTCAGTGCCTCGCCCGTTTCTTCTGCTGCGCTGAGAGTCAGTCGTTGACGCAACAGCGTCAGGATCTCGTCGCCACTGCGACCTTTAGCGCGGATCAGGAAGACGCGGTTGAATTTGGCTACATAGTCAGCATTCCCCTGCGCCAGCGCTTGTGTCAGCGCATTGTCATGGCTGTTGACTGCGGCCTGCTCCTGTCGTGAGAGCGCCGATTCAGGCGAGGCGTCTTTGGGTTTATCACCAATCCTTGGATGTGCTTGCAGCGCCGCATCCAGATCGGCCGGTTTCCAGCGTTCGCTGATGGCTGCGGCTTTCGACAGCAACGTTTCCATGCTGGCGTAAGGCCGCCCCGAAACGAGTTCAGTTTGCCAGTCAGGTAAAGCCACGCAGGAGGCAATCATCGCAATAGCTTGTTCACTGCTGGCTGCGTTGAACTGCTGTAGCGCCGAAGGTTCGAGAAGCTCACTGACCGCTGCGCTCCAGGCTTGCAGCGCCGTTGCCACATCGTCCACCAGCACAGATTCCGCAGGATGGTGACTGACACCGCCTTTGCAGCGTACAAACAGCATGCCGACCGGCCAGCGTTCCGCCAGCGCCATCGAATCGTGCCCTGCGCCACTGGGCAGCGCCAGCGCCCTGCCCTGAACAGCTTCACAAGCACGCAGCAACGTGGCCTGCAAATTCGGATCGCACGGAGTGGCTGGCGTGGTGTAGAAAATATCATGAGAGAACGCTAACCCGCGCTGGCTGGCAATGGCCTGCGCTTTTGCCAAAAGCGTGGTCAGCAGGGCTTCACGAGTCTCATCAGAAGGACTGCGGATATCGAGCGACAGCGTGACGCTGCCGGGGATCACATTGACTGCGCCCGGCACACACTGAAGTGTGCCAACGGTCGCGACTAACGTGGGATCGCTCGCTTTGGTCAGCGTTTCAATCGCGCTTATCCACTCCGCTGCCCCCGCGAGAGCATCACGCCGATGCGCCATCGGTACCGTTCCGGCATGACCAGCCTCGCCGTCAAAACGACAATGCAAACGTCGTGCGCCATTGATGGCCGTCACTACGCCAACCGCCAGATCAGCCTCTTCCAGCACCGGCCCTTGTTCGATATGCAGCTCAAGGCAGGCGCTGAAATCACCGGCTGGCCTGGAGGCACTGGCGATACGCGAAGGATCAAGCCCCGCCTTCACTAACGCCTGTTCCACGCTGACGCCCTGCGCATCCTGACAGGCCAGCCATTCCTGCGGCCAGGTTCCTGTCACTCCCCGGCTTCCCAGCAGGGTGATACCAAAGCGCGTGCCTTCCTCATCGGCAAAACCGACGATTTCGATGGCCTGCTCAGCCCGGACTTGCTGGCGGTTCAGCCAGTCGACAATCTCTATCGCCGTGAGCACACCCAGCATGCCGTCATAGCGTCCGGCATTGCGGACGGTGTCCAGATGCGAACTCAGCAGCAGCGCGGGAGCCCCTTCAGCCGCCGCTTCATAACGGCCACAAATATTGCCCACCGCGTCCTGCCAGGTGGTCATGCCCGCCGCCTCCATCCATTGCGCCACCAGGCCATTCGCCCGCAAATGCTCTGGCGAGAGATACACCCGGGTCAGTTCGCCGGGCGTTTCACTGATTTCCGCTAAGCTGTCACTTCGCACCATCACGCGTTCAGCGGCAAGACGGGCCTCTTCGGATGTCATCTGCATGAGCTTAGCCCTCGTAGGTGTCCCAGGCGGCCTGCATCGCAGCGCCCTGCGTGGTCTTATAGCCAAGACGGTTCAGCACCGCTTCCAGCGCGGTCAAGGTTTGCAGCACGCAGTCTTTGCGAGCGTTATACCCCATGGTGCCGATACGCCAGATTTTGCCCGCCAGTGGCCCAAACGAGGTGCCAATTTCGATATGGAAATCGTCGAGCAGACGCTTACGCACCTCTTCGCCGTGTACGCCAGCCGGGATCACCACGCCGAGGACGTTATTCATTTTGTGGGCGATATCGCCAAACACTTCAAGCCCCATTCCCTGAATGCCGTTGAGCATCGCGCGGCCATGCAGTTCGTGGCGGGCAATCAGCTGATCCATGCCCTCTTCCAGCATGATCCGCGCACATTCGCGGGCGGCGAACAGCATGCTGGTGGCTTCGGTGTGGTGGTTCAGGCGCTCTGGCCCCCAGTAGTCCATCACCATGCCGAGATCGAAATAGTTCGACCAGATCATTTCGTCTTCGCCATTCTGATGCGCCTCGGTACGGATGCCTTGCTCCACGCATTTCCGCGCACGGATAACGGCTTCCATTTCAGCACTGAGGGTGACAGGAGAACTGCCGGACGGGCCGCCGAGGCATTTTTGCAATCCGGCTGACACCGCATCCAGACCCCAGGCGTCACTCTCCAGAACATTCCCGCCCAGCGAAGCCGTGGCATCGGTGTAAAACAGCACGCCATGGCGACGGCAAATCACGCCTAAATCCTGCAACGGTTGCAGCATGGTGGTAGAGGTGTCGCCCTGAACGGTCAGCAGCAAACGCGGCTTCACGCGCTTGATGGCATCCTCAATCCGATCGGCGGTGAAGACTTCGCCCCACGGCACTTCGAGGGTATGAACTTCAGCGCGACAGCGGCGAGCAATTTCGCACAACAGGTGGCCGAAGCGGCCAAAAACAGGCACCAGCACTTTGTCGCCGGGGCGTATAGCGGACACCAGAATGGCTTCAATTCCCGCACGCGAGGTGCCATCGATGAGCATCGTCCAGCGGTTTTCCGTGCGGAACACGCCGCGATAAAGCGCCATCACTTCGTTCATGTAGCCCGTCATCACCGGATCGTATTGCCCGACAAGCTGACTCGCCATCGCGCGCAGCACGCGCGGATCGGCGTTGATCGGCCCAGGCCCCATCAGTAAACGGTGAGGCGGATTGATCTGAGAAAACGACTGAACATCGGGCATAGACACATCCTTTGAGCGGGAAAGGGAGGGAGTGAAACGAATGATTCTTTAATAGCGTTTTTGCAACGAACGTGCCAGAGAATTTTTTTCCGGCCTCTGCGGTTCACCGCGAAAGGCCGAGGTTATCTCAGCGTCGCTGTATCAAAACGGCACACTGCGGGAGTGCAATTGCACCATGATGGTTCACTAACGCTGCTCCAGCTCATCCAGCGACTGATAAATATCGGCAATGCGATGGATGCGCTGGCGGCCTTCGCTCAGGGTGTTATGCAGCAAGGCGTTAGCCAGTAAGTTCACCAGGCTCATGGCGCTGCTGTAGCTGTCGAACGCAGAAACGCTGTCCAGCGGGGCCGCGATATGCCAGCGGCAACGTGTTTTCAGACCTGTGGCCTGCGGTTCGCTTAGCACCAGCACCGGCACCTGCTGGCTTTGCAGGGCTTCCAGCAGCGGGCGAATCACCCGAGGACGACGCCGGAAAGCGACGACAATCACCAAATCCTGCTCGCCGAGATCAACCAGCTCTTCCGCCAGCGTCTGCCCTGGCTGCGGCATCAGGGACACGTTGCCCCGGCTTTGCAGCAGCTGCTGGCGCAGGTGAAGCGCAACCGGCGCACTGTTGCGCAGGCCAACGATAGCGATGCGTTTCGCCGTCTGCATCGCCGTGATCACCTCAGCAAACTGGTCTGCATTCAGCGCGTTGACCCATTGCGTGAGGTTTGCCATCTCCTGCTTGTAATGCCGCGCCAGCAGCGTGTTCCCCTGCACCGCATCACGGTCGCCGGTCAGCGGCATTCCGCTTTGGCGCAGGGTTCGCAGCTCATCGCGCATATCTTTGAAACGCTCATAACCGAGGTGGCGAAACAAACGGCTAACCGTTGCCTTCGATACCCCGCTAAGCCGCGCCAGTTCGGCGCTGTTGTAGCTCACCAGATCGTCGAAGTGATCCATTATAAAGGAGGCAACGCGTTGTTCCTGCGGTGATAGTTCGGTGTAACACGCCCTCAGGCGCTCATCCAGCTGCTGCATACCCTCTCCTGCAACTTTTGTTTCATCTCAGGCTGACACAGCCCGGCGCGGCTCGTCAATCTGGAACAGTTTTTGCCTGACTCCTTGCACGACGGAAGGAAGGAGCAAAAACCATGCAAAGTAATATGGCCCCGGGCGCGATGGCGGTGACCCCGCACCATCTTGCCAGTGAATCGGCGTTATCCGTGCTGCGCCATGGGGGGGATGCCATTGAAGCGATGGTCGCTGCGGCGGCCACCATCGCCGTGGTTTACCCGCACATGAACGGGATTGGCGGGGACGGTTTCTGGCTGATTGTTCCGCCGCAAGGTGAGCCCATCGCCATTGATGCCAGCGGTGCGGCAGGCGCTCTGGCGACGCTTGAGTATTACTCGGGTTACTCTGCCATTCCGCATCGCGGAGCCAAAGCCGCGTTAACGGTGCCCGGCACCCTAAGCGGCTGGGATGAAGCACTGAAAATCTCAGCCAGCCTGGGCGGCGGGCAACTCCCGCTTTCTCGTCTGCTGGCCGATGCGATTCGCTATGCGGGCAACGGCATTCCCGTGACGCAGTCACAGGCCAGTGCGACCCAGAGCAAATATCATGAACTCTCCGGGGTGCCTGGATTTGCCGGAACCTTTTTACAGCGAGGCGAAGTGCCCGCCGCAGGCACTCGTTTCTGTCAGCCACGATTAGCGAAAACGCTGACGCGCTTAGCAACGGAAGGGCTGGACAGTTTTTACCGGGGGCCGCTGGCGCAGCTTGTTGCCGAAGAGTTTCAGGCCACAGGTTGCCCGTTAACCGCTCAGGATCTTGCCAGCCATCGCGCACGCCGTCGTGTGCCGCTGAAACTCAGCCACCAGCAGGGCGAGATTTTCAATATGACGCCGCCGACGCAGGGTCTGGTCTCACTGGCAATCCTCGGCATCACCGATCATCTCGATATGGCGAATGCCGACGAGGTGCAGACCATCCATCGCATTGTCGAAGCCACGAAGCAGGCATTCGGGCTGCGCGATCGGTACATCACCGATCCGCGCCATGTCACGCTTCCCGTCCAGACGTTGCTCGAACGTGTGCCGCTACAGACCCTGGCCGAAAATATCGACGACCATCGCGCCGCGCCATGGGGAACGGGTAAAGGCCCCGGCGATACCGTCTGGCTGGGTGTCATCGACGGTAACGGGCTGGCGGTGTCGTTTATTCAGAGCATTTATCACGAGTTTGGCAGCGGCGTGGTGCTACCGGAAAGCGGCATCCTGCTGCAAAACCGTGGGGCTGCATTCAGCCTGAAGCCCGACCATCTGCTGGCGCTTGCGCCCGGTAAGCAGCCCTTCCATACGTTAAACCCGGCTGCGGCTCGCCTGAAAGATGGCCGAACCATGGTGTATGGCACGATGGGCGGCGACGGGCAGCCGCAAACGCAGGCCGCCATTTTCACTCGTCATGTGATTCAGGGCATGCCGTTGCAGGACGCTGTCTGCGCGCCGCGCTGGCTGCTCGGGCGCACCTGGGGGCAATCGACCGATTCTTTGAAGCTGGAAGGTCGTTTCAGCGAAGCCACCTTTACGGCGCTGCGAGAGAAAGGACACGACGTTGAGTGGCTGCCGGGCATGAGTGAAGCGATGGGGCATGCAGGGGCGATTGTGCGCCACCCGAACGGCATGCTTGAAGGGGCGTTTGATCCGCGCAGCAACGGCAGCGCGGCGGGATATTAAGGAGCGACAATGAACACTGACGATGTTAACTGGCCGGACTACATCCACCTGATGGAACACCTGCTCGACGTGCCGCTCGACGATCAACGTCGTGAAGAGCTGGCCTTACAGCTGAGCCGCATTGCCACCCTCGCCGCGCCCTTGATGGCTTTTCCGCTGCCGCACCGCCAGGAAGGTGCAGGAGTGTATTCACTATGACATTGAGTATTCGGGATATTCAGCAAGGATTGCGCTACAAACAATTCAGCGCCGTTGAGCTGGCGCAGCAAACCCTGGCGCGCATCGAGCGGGATAATCCGCAGGTCAATGCCTTCACGGAAGTGACCACAGCACGGATGCTTGCCGAGGCCGCAGAGGTCGATGCGAAGATCGCGAAAGATGAAGCACTCCCTCCGCTGGCGGGCGTCCCTTATGCGGTCAAAAATCTCTTTGATATCGAAGGGATTACCACGCTTGCCGGGGCGAAATTATTCAGTGACGCCCCGCCAGCCTCGAAGGATGCGTTTGCAATACGACAACTTCAGCAAGCAGGGGCTACGCTTGCGGGTGCGCTGAACATGGATGCTTATGCCTACGGTTTTACGACGGAGAACAGCCATTACGGCGCGACACGTAATCCGCGCGATCTCAATCGTATTGCCGGGGGATCGTCTGGTGGCTCCGCCGCAGCCGTCGCGGCAAAGCTGGTCAACTTCACGCTGGGCACCGATACCAATGGATCGATTCGCGTTCCGGCATCGCTTTGCGGCGTGCTGGGGCTGAAACCTACGTTTGGCCGCCTTTCCCGTTCCGGCAGCCATCCGTTCGTCGCAAGCCTCGATCATATCGGCCCGCTGGCGCGATTTGTGGACGACCTGGCGCATGTTTATGACGTCTTACAGGGGCGCGATGGCAGCGATAAGTGGCAATCGGAAAGACCCACCTCCCTGACAGTAAAATCGCTTTCTTCCGGGAAAACGCTTCGCTGCGCGGTACTGGGCGGCTGGTTTGAGCAATGGAGCGATGGCGACGCCCATAACGCAGTGGCTCGCGTCGCACGTGCGCTGCAAGCGAGTGAAGGTCTGGATCTTCCCGAAGTCGCGCTGGCCCGCTCTGCGGCTTTCCTGCTTTCCGCCGCCGAAGGCGGAAATCACTATTTGCCGGCCCTGCGTAGTGATGCCGATCGCTTTGAACCGAACTCGCGAGAAAGGCTGCTTGCTGGAGCGATGACCCCATCAGCCTGGTACACGCAAGCCCAGCGTTTCCGCGCCTGGTTTCGCGACCGGACGCTGCCTTTATTCAACGATTTTGACCTGCTGATTGCTCCCGCCACGCCCTGTTGCGCCACGCTGATTGGCGAGCCAACGATAAAGATTAACGGCGCTGAGCTTCCCACCAAAGCCAGCATGGGGATGCTGACTCAGCCCATTTCTTTTCTCGGACTCCCGGTTGTGACCGTGCCGCTAAAAGCGCAAAGTGGCTTGCCGATTGGCGTACAGCTTATCGCGGCACCGTGGCAGGAAGCACATTGCCTGCAAGCCGCCTGGCAACTGGAGCAGGCGGGAGTCCTTTATCAACAGGAAGACGTATGAATCGGGAAAATATTGACCGTCCGGCGGTGCTGAACGACGTGACCGCCGCGTTTTATCGTTATGAAGAAGCCCTGATCAGCAATGATGTCGCGGTGCTGGATGAGCTGTTCTGGGACGATGCCAGAACCGTTCGCTATGGCGCGACGGAGAATTTGTACGGGATCGCAGAGATCCGGGATTTTCGCAATTCACGCCCTTCGCAAGGTCTGGAGCGCCTGCTACGGCATACCGTCATCACCAGTTTTGGCGATGATATGGCGGTGGCGAGCACGGAATTTACGCGTGAGAACAGCGAGCGTGTGGGCAGGCAGATGCAGACATGGGTGAAGTTTCCCTGCGGCTGGCGGATTGTGGCGGCGCATGTGAGTTTGATGGGGTGAGATTGGTGCGGTCTGCTCCCCCTCTCCCCTGCCCTCTCCCTCAAGGGAGAGGGAGAAAACACAATCCCCTCACCCCGACCCTCTCCCCAAAGGGGCGAGGGAGAAAACCGGTCACTCTCTCCGGCTCTCTCAAAAGGGGCGAGGGAGAAAACCAGCTCAGAATAGTCCCCTCTCCCTTTTAGGGAGAGGGTTAGGGTGAGGGTAAAGTTACACGGCAGGGTTATACGGATGATGCTCAACCCAGTGGCGGGCGATATCTTCCCGGCGGCAAATCCACACCGCATCATGGCTTTGCACGTAGTCGAGAAAACGTTGCAGTGCCCTGAAGCGCCCCGGACGGCCTAGCAGTCGGCAGTGCATGCCGATGGACATCATCTTCGGCGACGTTTCCCCTTCTTCATACAGCACATCAAAACTGTCTTTCAGGTAGGTATAAAACTGCTCGGCCGTGTTAAAGCCCTGCGCGGTGGCGAAGCGCATGTCGTTGGCGTCGAGCGTGTACGGCACTATCAAGTGGGGCTTGCCTTCAACCGCAGTCCAGAACGGCAGGTCATCGCCGTAGTAGTCGCTGTCATACAGGAAATCGCCCTGCTCAACCACCAGCTGGCGGGTGTTTGGGCTGTCGCGTCCGGTGTACCAGCCTAGCGGTTTCTCGCCAAACAGCCTTTGCAGGATTTCGACCGCCTGCTGCATGTGCTGACGCTCGGTTTGAATATCCAGGTTCTGATAGTGGATCCAGCGCCAGCCGTGGCTGACCACGTCGTAATTCGCGGCTTTAATCGCCTCGACAATCGCTGGGTTACGCGCCAGCGCCATCGCTACGCCAAACACCGTCAGCGGCAGACCGCGCTTTTGAAATTCCTGATGAATACGCCAGAAGCCCGCGCGGGAACCGTATTCGTACAGCGAGTCCATCGACATATGCCTGTCCGGGAAACTCGCTGCGCCGATGATGTCGGAAAGAAACTGCTCGGAGCCGCTGTCACCATGGAGGACGTGATTTTCTCCGCCCTCTTCGAAATTAAGCACAAACTGGACGGCGATGCGCGCCCCGCCCGGCCATTTCGCATGGGGCGGTTGGCCGGCATAACCGGCCATATCACGAGGGTAGTTTTCGGTAAAAGGCCAAACGGGCTTGTCCGTTGCTGATTGCATGCTGATCCCACCTCTTTATCTGATGGCCGCTGGCGTCAGCTCAGGTGCCCGAAGCGTCCGCTCAGCGGCTTTTTATTAGGGTACGCAAGGTCGCCGTATTTGCTGGTGCCAAAGCCAAGCGCCAGCAGCGATTCCACCATTTTCACCGCGGCAGTGACGCCATCAATCACCGGGATCTCCAGTTCCTGAGTTAATTCCCGGGCCAGGTTCGCCATCCCGCCACAGCCCAGCACAATCGCGCCGCTGCCGTCTTCGCGCTTAGCCTGAATACAACGCTCACGTACCTTTTCCTGAGCAAGACCCGTGCCATCTTCTAGCGCGAGGACCGGTAAATCGATGGCATGCAGCGCGGCGCAGTGATGTTCAAAGCCATACTGGCGCAGCAAATGGCGCGCGATGATCACGGTGCGTGGCAGCGTGGTGACGATGGAAAAACGCGTCGCCACAAGCGTGGCCATATGCATCGCCGCTTCTGCTATGCCCACCACCGGCCCGCTTGCCAGCTCGCGTGCCGCCAGCAATCCCGGATCGCCAAAACAAGCAATGACATGGCCCTGTGCGCCCTGCGCCTGCCCTTGCTTTATTTGTTCCAGAACACCAAGAGCAGCAATGGCTTCATCGAAATGCCCTTCAATAGACTCCACGCCCTGTGTCGGGCAAGTCGCGAGGATCGTAGTGCCGGGAGCAACAACGCTGCGCGCCGCTTCAGCAATCGTATGGGTCATGGCAACGCTGGTATTCGGGTTGATCACTTGTATACAGACTGCTGACATCAGTTCTCTCCCATTCCGCCAAACAGGCGGGCAAAATCGGGTAATGTCTCTCCGCCACGTTCAAAACGCAGGCTTGAGACGATATCGTCAAAGTGGTGTTCCATTGCATGGGTCAGGGCCGCAAGATCCTTCCTTCGTAAAAGGTCGATTAGCGTGGCGTGATCGTGGCAACGACATCCTCGCTGCCACGGTGCGCCCCACGTGGCTATCACTAACGAAGAACGCTGCGTTAATCGGGTGAGCATTTCGGTCAGCACCGCGTTGCCGGAAATGGCCTGAAGCTGGATATGAAAGGCGGCAGAACAGCGTAATGCTGATGCGCCGTCGTGAGCCAGGTGCGCCTCATCTTCTTCACTCACGATGCTCTCGAGCCCGGCAAGATGCGGCGGCTGGAGATGTTCCAGCACAAACGGCAAGTTGGCGCACTCGATCATTTTTCGCGTGGCGAAGATCGCTCTGGATTCTTCCACATCCGGCGTGGCGACAAATGCACCGCGTCTGGGCGTCATGGTGATCATTTGCACTGTTGCGAGGCGAGTCAGCACTTTGCGGATCCCGGTTCGGCTGACGCCAAATACCTCCGCCAGCGCCTCTTCCGGCAGTTTACTGCCCGGTGGCAGCTGGTGTTCCACTATCGCCGTCATCAACGATTGCCAGATAAAGTGCTCTTTGTCTTCCGCCTCCGGCGAGGCGTGCAGCCCCGTTTCACGTTTCATTTCGCGCTCCCGATATCGCGTCTAAAAATCAATTTTGTATACAGTACAAGAAGTCTTCGTATACAAGAAAGCAAAAACTGGCCTGGTTCCTGCAACACCTGTCACAGAGACAACATATCTGTTTTCAGAGGAGCAGATCCCATGCCAAACCAGGAAGCAAACTACAAAGCGGGCTACAGCCCAAGACTGACCAATAATGATTTGGCCCCGACCCGCAAGCAAAGCTGGTCGTGGTACAACATCTTTTCGTTCTGGATGTCCGATGTGCACAGCATGGGGGGCTATGTGGTGGCCGCCAGCTTCTTTACGCTTGGGCTCGCCAGCTGGCAGGTGCTGCTTTGCCTGTTAGTCGGGATCTGTATTGTGCAGCTGTGCGCCAATCTGGTGGCAAAACCCAGCCAGATGGCCGGCGTGCCTTACGCCGTCATTAGCCGTCAGGCCTTTGGCGTGTTTGGCGCGAATATTCCTGCGGTCATTCGCGGGCTTATCGCCTTTGCCTGGTACGGCATCCAGACCTATCTGGCCGCCAATGCGCTGATGCTGGTTGGCCTCAAGTTTTGGCCTTCTCTCTCTTCGCTCACCGTCGGTCATTTTTTAGGGCTGTCGCACCTGGGCTGGATTTGCTTCAGCATTATGTGGGTGTTGCAGGCACTGGTGTTCTGGCACGGTATGAGCGCTATCAAACGCTTTATCGACATCGCCGGGCCTGCGGTTTACGTGGTGATGATGGCGCTGGCAGGCTGGATCCTTTGGCAAACCGGGCTGGATGGCATCTCATTTACGCTCGCCAGCAAAGAGCTCACCGCAGGGCAGCAAACCTGGCAGATGATCACCGCCACGGCCCTTGTGGTGTCTTATTTCTCCGGCCCGCTGCTGAACTTTGGCGATTTCTCTCGCTATGGGAAAAACATGCAGGAAATCCGTCGCGGCAACCGCTGGGGGCTGCCGTTTAACTTCCTGCTGTTCTCTGTGGTGACAGTGATTATTGTCTCAGGATCGCAGTCCCTGTTTGGCCGCATGATAACCGACCCTATCGAAACCGTGAGCCATGTCGGCAACAGCGTGGCGATGGCTATCGGCCTGCTGACAATGATCACCGCCACTATCGGGATCAACATTGTGGCGAACTTTGTCTCCCCGGCATTCGACTTCTCAAACTGCTCGCCGCAAAAGATAAGTTTCCGCACCGGTGGGATGATTGCTGCGGTAGGTTCCGTGCTGCTCACACCGTGGAACCTGTTCCAGTCGCCGGAACTGATTCACTACACGCTCGATGTGTTGGGCTCATTCATCGGGCCACTGTTTGGTATTTTACTGGCGGATTTTTACCTGATTAAGCGTGGCAACGTGGTGGTCGACGACCTGTTTACCGTCTCAGAACAAGGACGCTATTGGTATAAAAAGGGGTTTAACCCGAAGGCTATTGCTGCGCTGATTCCATCGGTAGGCGTTTGTCTGACCCTCAGCTTTATTCCCTCCCTGCACGAAGTTGCGAATTTCAGTTGGTTCATCGGCGCATTTCTTGGCGCAGGGTGCTACCGCTGGCTGGCTCGTCATGAGCGTGAAGGGGTGAGTGAAGGATTGGGCGATGTGGACGTCGTGAAAGACTAAAACGACGAAGGCCTGAACCATTGCTGATTCAGGCCTTCTGAATAGTGGCGGAACGGACGGGACTCGAACCCGCGACCCCCTGCGTGACAGGCAGGTATTCTAACCGACTGAACTACCGCTCCACTGTTCCCTTGGGAACGCAGCGAATATTACGGATTCCCTTCCGAGGCGTCAACGATTTTTCTCTGCTTTTGAATCGTTTGCTGCAAAATTACCCGTTCGAATAAGTAAAACACAGGGAGCCCGCTCTCAGGCGCGCCACAGGCAGCTTCCGCCTTTCTTCTGCACCAGATCGAGACGGGATTCATGGGCTGCCAGCTCTTCGTCAGTGGCTGAAATGACCCGTAACTGACTGGCAGCACGCACAACACGCTGAATCCCCATGTCTTGCTGCTGTTGGCTCTCGCCTTCCATCGAAAATTTCATCGACGTCTGACCGCCGGTCATCAGCAAATAGACGTCTGCCAGAATCTGGCTATCGAGCAATGCGCCGTGGAGAGTACGTTTGCTGTTGTCTATTTCGTAGCGGGAGCAGAGCGCATCAAGGCTATTACGCTTGCCGGGGAACATTTTACGCGCCAGCGCCAGGCTATCCGTCACCTTACAGAAGGTGTTGGTCCTGGCGATGCCCCGATTGAGTTTGGCAAACTCGTAGTCCATAAAGCCGATATCGAACGACGCGTTATGAATGACGAGCTCGGCGCCCTGAATGTAGTCGATAAACTCATCGGCGATATCAGCGAACGTTGGCTTATCGAGCAGGAACTCATCGGCAATACCGTGAACGGTAAACGCCTCCGGGTCCACCAGCCGGTCTGGTTTCAGATAGACATGGAAGTTGTTACCCGTCAGACGGCGGTTGATCACTTCGACCGCACCGATCTCGATGATCTTGTGCCCTTCGTAGTGCGCGCCAATCTGGTTCATCCCCGTGGTTTCGGTATCGAGGACGATCTGTCGGGTAATTGCAGTGCTCATATCGCTCATTTATGTCAGACTTACCGTTTACGTCGATTTCAATTACAGGAAGTCTACCAGAGATGCTTAAACAGGTAGAAATTTTCACCGATGGT
>NZ_JBOFIN010000055.1:0-13999 GCF_051650185.1 Scandinavium sp. | reverse complement strand
GTGGCGAACCCCGGGAAGATGCCCGGCTGACCCGTCCGGACAGGGCGATGATCCGCCAGGCCATCATCGATGCGGCAACCGTCTGTCACCAGGCTGAGCGACAGACGCTGACACAGGATGTGCGCGATGCGCTGTTTGTGCTGTCAAAAGACAGCACATTGCCGGAGAGCCGACGAACACGTGCCTATGAGATGGCGGAGTCGATAAACCTGTTCTGCTCTGGCTTTGAGGGGGAGTTATTCAACCGGGAAGGGACGCCCTGGCCGGATGCGGATATCACTCTGGTTGATCTGGGCACTTTTGCCCGTGAAGGGTACGAGGCTCAGCTTGCCATCAGCTACATTTCACTGATTAACCATATCAACAACCTGGGCGAGCGCGATCAGCATCTGGAACGTCCCATCGTCAATATCACCGATGAATCCCACATTATTACTGTGAACCCGCTGCTGGCCCGCTTCCTTACCAAGGGCTCGAAGATGTGGCGCAAGCTGGGGATCTGGCTGTGGCTGGCCACGCAAAACCTGGCAGATTTTCCGGATGAGGCGAAGAAGCTGCTGAACATGATTGAGTGGTGGGAGCTGCTGGTGATGCCCCCGGAGGAGGTGACACAACTGGAACGGTTTAAGACGCTCAGTGAGGCGCAGAGGCAACTGCTGCTCTCCGCCAGCAAAGCCCCGGAGAAATACACCGAGGGCGTGGTGCTGGCGAGTAAAATCGAAGCGCTGTTCCGGGTGGTGCCGCCGAGTCTCTATCTGGCGCTCGGCATGACTGAAAAACATGAGAAGGCTGCGCGTGCGAAACTCATGCGTGAGCAGGGCATCAGTGAACTGGATGCGGCGATTCAGGTCGCGCGTCAGATTGACAGGCTAAGGGGGCTGGCAATAGGGGCATATTGATGAGTGCAGGGTATTTTATATCGAAAAACTCACCAATTTCTGGATTAATCATAGTGGCAATAAGGAAATTGCCTGCTTCCTTCAGGATGTTGTCGAAGATACAGACGCCGGACTATCGTTTTCGGGGGTACGTCGTCTGGCATCAGATCCTGACAGGTGTTTTTGAATCATGAGGTTGAGGTAATTTCGGGGCCAATACTCCCGGTCTGAAATGTTCAATCTGTCATGCTCGACAATACTGAATCTGATGGCGAACATCTTGTATCTAAAGGCGCAGATGCTTTGATTTGTACTCCCGGCCTTCGTTTTTTGTTCCTGACAAATGGCTACGACAAACAAAAAATTGTTTATCTGGACGCCCCGACATATGTAAACCTGGGCGTCAGAGTCGTTGTCGGTTTACTGAAGAAGATTCCGGGACTTCAGTGAACCTTAATTTGGACATAACGGATATTCTGTCCATGCCGGCAGAATGGCAACCGATACACCTTCATGAGTTCACAGTAGTTGACCGGCAGCTTTGAGCGAAAAGCGGACTCCTGCATAGCGTAAACAGGCGTTCGATATTTTGAAGTGGATAGATTACTTAACCCGCTTCCCCGTTTCATCAATGACCCTCTCACCATCCTCTTTGGTAAACGCTCCTTTCTGACCTTCCGGTAGAATACCCAGCACTATTTCTGAAGGGCGGCAAAGACGAGTGCCAAGCGGTGTAACAACTACCGGCCGGTTAATCAGGATCGGATGTTGAAGCATGAATTCAATCAACTGCTCATCACTAAATTTATCTTCATCAAGACCCAAGTGTTCATAAGGCTCAACGTTTTTACGCAGCAAGGCACGCACTGTAATCCCCATATCTGAAATAAGTTTAATAAGCTCATCATGGGTCGGAGGCGTATCGAGATAATAAATTATCGTCGGTTCGTTACCGCTGTTGCGGATCATCTCCAGCGTGTTGCGTGAGGTGCCACAGGCCGGGTTGTGATAGATGGTTATGTTGCTCATATCGGTATCTCATTACAAAGTGACAGAGAGCCGCCACGCCAGCGCGGCCAGAGTGACAAACAGCACGGGCACAGTCATGACAATGCCGGTACGGAAGTAATATACCCAGGTGATCGTCATATTTTTCTGGGCAAGCACATGCAGCCACAGCAGGGTTGCCAGACTGCCAATCGGGGTGATTTTCGGGCCTAAATCGCAACCAATCACATTGGCATAGATCATCGCCTCTTTGACGACTCCGGTTGCTGTACTCCCGTCAATAGAGAGCGCGCCAATCAGTACCGTCGGCATGTTGTTCATCACTGATGAGAGGAACGCAGTAAGGAAGCCCGTACCGAACGTCGCTGCCCATAAACCCTTGTCTACCAGTAGATTCAGCACGCCAGACAGGTACTCCGTGAGTCCTGCATTGCGCAGGCCATAGACCACCAGATACATGCCCAGCGAGAAAATAACGATTTGCCATGGCGCACCGCGCACAACTTTCCCAGTGTTGATGGCATGGCCTCTTTTTGCCACCACAAACAGCACTGCTGCGCCAGCCGCCGCTATCGCACTGACAGGGATCCCCAGCGGCTCAAGAATAAAGAAACCGATAAGCAGCAATAAAAGAACAATCCAGCCCGCCCTGAAGGTTGCCGGATCCTTTATCGCACTGGCTGGCGTCTTGAGCAGCGAAACGTCATACGTCGCCGGAATATCCTTGCGGAAAAAGATATGCAGCATGACCAGCGTGGCCGCAATGGCTGCCACATCCACGGGGATCATGACGGAGGCATACTGCGTAAAGCCCAGACCGAAAAAGTCCGCCGAGACGATATTCACCAGATTAGAAACAATGAGCGGCAGGCTGGCTGTATCCGCAATAAATCCTGCGGCCATGACAAAGGCCAGTGTCGTGCCCTGGCTGAACCCCAATGCGAGCAGCATCGCAATCACAATCGGCGTCAGAATCAGCGCGGCACCGTCATTGGCAAACAACGCCGCAACAGTGGCACCGAGCAACACTATCCAGGTGAACAGCAGGCGGCCACGTCCGTTACCCCAGCGGGAAACGTGCAGTGCGGCCCATTCAAAGAAGCCTGACTCATCGAGCAGCAGGCTGATTATGATGACCGCAATAAATGCAGCAGTCGCGTTCCAGACGATATTCCAGACAACGGGAATATCAGCGATATGGATGACACCGGTTACCAGCGCCAGCGCTGCCCCGATACTCGCGCTCCAGCCAATACTCAGGCCTCTGGGTTGCCAGATCACCAGTACCAGCGTCAGTAAAAATATACTCCCTGCCAAAAACATCTCAGACCCCATTATATATGATTATTCGAATGTGTTTTCCAGCCTCAGCAGGAGGTACAGGATGATTTGTCCAGCCATTCACGCACGTCCTCGCGCATACACTGCCAGGACGTTGTGATTATCTCAGCTGCCCACGCCGGTATGTGGGGTGAGAGACGATAGTGGATCCATTTGCCCTCCCTACGATCAAGAACCAACCCAGTATCGCGAAGAATAGCCATATGTCGCGAGATCTTGGGCTGCGACTCGGAGGTGGCCGCACAGATATCGCAGACACACAGTTCTCCTGACTCCCGGAGAAGCATGACGATGGAGAGTCGTGTTTCATCCGATAGGACTTTGAAAAGCTGAACAGGTTGTAGCATTTTTCACTCCGTTCCCTTTAGAATATGTATATGGTAAATCATATATATCAACATTAAAATCATCTGCTCTCTCCGGAGGAGAAAAATGGAACAATTTCCTGCCCTGAATACTGAATGCTTTGATCAACACATCGCTAAACACCTGCAAATGCAGGAACCACCACGGATTCTTATCCTGTATGGTTCAGTAAGAGAGCGCTCCTACAGCCGCTTCGCCGCGGAGGAAGCAGGTCGCCTGCTGACGGTGATGGGCGCGGAGGTGAAACTCTTTAACCCCACAGGTTTACCCCTGCCGGATGATGCGCCAGACACACATCCAAAAGTCACCGAGCTGCGCGGTCTGGTCAGATGGTGTGACGGGATGGTGTGGAGTTCTCCGGAACGGCACGGGGCTATGAGTGCAGTCATGAAGGCACAAATTGACTGGATACCCTTAAGTGAAGGCGCGGTTCGTCCTTCGCAGGGCAAAACACTCGCGGTCATGCAGGTCTGCGGCGGTTCACAGTCCTTCAATGCCGTGAACCAGATGCGTATTCTGGGCCGCTGGATGCGGATGTTTACGATCCCCAACCAGTCCTCCGTAGCAAAGGCATGGCAAGAGTTTGACGAAAACGGACGAATGAAACCTTCGTCATGGTATGACCGCATCGTGGATGTAGCCGAGGAGCTGTTTAAAATCACACTGCTGCTTAAGGGACAAACCGGTTATCTTGCGGATCGTTACAGCGAGCGAAAAGAGAGTCACCAGGAGCTTTCATCCCGTGTCAATCAGGACAAAATATAACGTTTGTTCTTCGTGAATCCATACAGCATGAGCTCAACAACGTCCGCTATTGGCACTTTTCTGCCGTTCACCTTCGGAACGTCGCTTCCTGTCGGATAATGTTCTCGACCGTATATTGAGTTTCCCAAAGCCAGCCCTCGTCTTTGCGCGTTAAATCCCCTCTGACACAGACATCAAGGGGAGTCTTATGAAGCACTGTCTCTTTCTTATCCCGCTGTACCTGCTTTTTACTTCCACGAATGGGCTGGCTCAGACGGTGATTTACACCACCGCTGACTGGCCTGTGGTGCATCCTGAGCCCGGTGTGGAAGTTCAGTTGCTGGAAAACGCCGACACATTGTCGCAGTCGTTGTTTCCTCCACTGTCTGCCAGCCCCGCTAAGGCGGAGGTGCAGGTTCGCCTGCGCATGCAGCAGCCAGACTGGCATACGCAGGAAGCCCGGTTGACCCGTGCATATCAGGCGTTGCTGGATGCTCGAACTACCGGCATAACCAAAATGCCTGCAGTGGTGTTTGATGACCATTTCGTGGTGTACGGCACCACCGATGTGGCGCTGGCGCAGCAGAAACTGGATACGTGGCGGGAGCAGTACCCATGAAAACATCCTGCTCTGCATTACTGACGCTGCTGGTGGTGAGCCTGCCCGCTATGTCTGTCACCACGCCGCAGATAATGGCCTCCGCGTTGTCACCGGACTGCCTGCAGTACCGTGTGGTCGGTCTGTGCTATTGGTTGTTCTGCACACCGTTTGGCTGCACGGTCAAAACCTCCGTGAAGGTGAAACACAACCTTCCTGACCTGGTGGTCTCTGCCTATAACACGCCCGGAGATAATCCGTGGCGGGAAATAGCCTTTGCCGGCGTGGCGATACCCGGAGCCGAAGGGGGCGGGGACACCAACTCCCGTATCAACAACAGCCAGACCAAAATCCGTTTTAAAAACGCCGATGCGTTCGGTCATCCGGCTGGTTCAACGTTCTACCGTTTTCTGAGCGGGATGGGTTACAGCTGCAGCAATGATGTGGTGCCGTTACAACCTTACTTCATCAGCACACTGGACCAATTGGCCTGGCGTGGCGGCATACCGGAGATGTTCTACCCGGAAGCCCTGACACCGGGTCTGCGTGAGGTCCGGCAACCTGGTGATTTATGGGGCAATGTCTACCCGCGGGAAGGGGCGCTGGGGCAGACCGACGACTATAAAGCGGGGGCGGTGATAGCGCAGCGCGCAGTCGACATTGTCACCCGCAGCGGGCAACCGCATGTCTATCTGTCGGAGGTGGGGTCTTCCCGGCCTGGCTACTGGCCACCATCCCCGGTGCAGGAGGGTAATCCAGGCAACCACACCTGGCAGCGGCTTTCACCAGTGATGAGCTCCACCTGCGCCATGTTCCCTGACCACACAATTACCGATGTCTCTGCTGAGCGTCAGTCACTGAATGGGGGATACATCTGGGCGCTGTGGCGTCCTTACGCCTGTTGCCGGCGACGCGGGCAGACCTTTCTGGGGAGTACCGGAGGATGAAAATGATGCGACAGGTATATAAACCGGCACTGATGGCTGTGGCTTTCAGTCTCAGCTGCCATGCCGCGTGGGCGGCCGAGGACAGCTATGGCGTTGACGAGAAAGGGGCCATCGCTGACTCACTGTACTACCAGATTGGCGGGGGGTCAGTCATAACCCCTGCACTGACCCGACGTAACCCCTCATTGCTGAATCTGCGGGCGGGCTGGAATGCTGACCTCACCTGCGGCAACTTCGATATCACCACCACGGTACGCGACCAGCTTAACGGTGTAACTCAGGGTTTTCAGCAGATGATGGGCAGCGTGATACAGAATGCCACCTCCGCTGTTGCCAGCCTCCCGGCGATGATTATTCAGCGCGCCAATCCCCAGCTTTATGACCTGCTGACCAACGGCATTCTTCAGGCAAGGGTGGACTTCGACAAGTCAAAACTCTCCTGTGAATCTATGGCCTCGAAGATGACCGACTTTGCCTATGGCCCAGCCTGGACCCAGAGCGCCAAAGCTGAAAACTACCAGACCATCGCAGCCAGTAATACCGATGCGGTACAGGCACAAAAGAAGGCCGAGAATGAAGCCGCCAGCAAAGGCAAAACCTGGGTGGGTGGGCAGAAGCGCGGTGGCAGCGGTCAGCCGCCGATTAAGCTTGTCGGTGACACCGCGAAGGCGGGCTACAACATTCTCAATCAGCGCAGCGCCACTGATTCCGGGAGTATTCCGGCATCACAGTGTCAGGGCGAACTGTGCCGGGTCTGGAGCAAGCCAGAGCAGGCGGCAACTTGGCTCACCCATGTGGTGGGGGAGCAGACCATCAACGTGGCTCCGGATAACGATGAGAGCGGTAACAGTGCCAGTCAGAGCGGGGCTCAGGCTGGCGTGGGACTCTCACCGCTGATTGCGGATGAGCAGGAGAAAATCGCCACGGTACTGGCCTCGCTGGTGAATGGCGACCTGAAACCCACGGACGAGAATCTGGCAAAAGCCTCCGGCGGCAGTCTATTGCTGACCCGCGGGGTGGTGGAAGCCCTCCACTCAGACCCGGATGTTCCTGTACTGATGCAGCGGCTTTCCGGTGAGATGGCGCTTGCCCGGGTCATGGAGCAGGCACTGATGGCCCGCCGGATGCTGCTGGCAGGGATGCGTGAGCCGAACATTGCGGCTGAAAAAGAGGCCCAGACGCAACTGACACAGACCACCGGTCAGCTTGACCAGGAGCTGAATCAGCTGCGGCTGGAGCTTGAGATGCGCCGGATGCTGACCAGCAACACCAGCGCGGTCATTCTCGAGCGCCAGGCAGTGCGGGAGGCGACCCGTGGACGGGCGGTCAGCGTCGAGGATGACGGTGATGCTCGTGTCCGTAACCTCAGCCTGCCATCAGGGGACCAGAAATGAGCAACGTGAGCAAAATAAATACGTTACTGAAACTGACAGGAAAGATGCTGCTGGTAACCGTGGTGATGACCATTGGTCTGCTGTTTGTCGCCATGGTCCTGCGGCATTTCGCACCATCGCTTTCTATACCTCACCTGTTGCATCAGTATCGCTACAGCCTTCTGGCCTGGCGGCTTTGCGTGTATACCGCCATTGTCGCATTGTGGAGCTGGTTATACCGTCGTGCCGGAAGTAGGCAGCGTTCAGCGCTGAAACGCCTCATAGGCTGGTTTTTACTGCTGATGCTGCTTAATGAGTTTTGTTGTCTGACGCAGTACTCAGGAGGTCAGGCATGACGGCGAACAGTTATCTGGAATATGCACTCACTGTTCTTGGCTGGCTGGTCAGCAACGGCATCTGGAATGCGATAGCGACCACTGGCATGTTTTCCCTGCCGCTGCTGATGAAGCTGATTGCCCACTACCTGAAAGCGCGCGAGCAGGGTGTGGACGAAGGGGATGCGGGCGGACTGACGCTTCACTGGATGGAGAGCACGGTGTATGTCTCCATGATGGTCATTATGTTTACCTGCGAGCCGCTGTTTAATGTTGATATCACAGAAATGACGCTGGATAAGACGCGATCAATGCAGTGTGATGTTTCGGTGCCTGCCGTACCTGAGAACAACGGCTATGCTCCGCTGGTTAACAGCCTCAGTGGACAAATCGCGAGCGTTCCAGTGTGGTGGTATCTGGTTCATACCCTCTCGAAAGGACTTACTGAGTCGGCTATTGCGGCAATCCCTTGTGAACCGGACCTGCGCCAACTGCGTTTTGAGGTCCAGCACACCCGTATTAATAATCCGTTGCTGGCACAGGAACTGAAAGATTTTACGCTGGAGTGTTACGCGCCGTCGCTGGTGCATCTGAAGCAACAGGACGTGGGACTGTCCTACGATGACGATCAGGATGTGGCCTGGATTGGTTCATCGCGATTTCTGACCCGGCCGGGTTACTATGACAGCAATCATGCCCGTAGTCCCCGAAAAAACTGGTCGTATAACAGCGACAGGGATGCGGGACTGGTCAACACCGGGCGCGGTGGCTACCCGACCTGCAGGCAGTGGTGGTCGGACAGCAATGTTGGCCTGAAACCCCGGCTACTGGCGATGGTGAAACCGGATATCTGGCAGACGTTCCGCAAACTTGCTGTCAGTCAGAGTAGCTATGAGGAAGCGGTGCTGCGCTCACTGGTCAGCCCACGTAACATGGAAGTTTCGCAGGACGGGCGAACGTATTCGGGCTATGGCGGGACAATAGCCGGCAGCTTTACCAATGCACTGACCCGAACCATTGCCACCACAGGGCAGGTGATGGCGACTACGGGCGCGTTTCCGGCGTTTGATTCACTGCGCCAGGCGCTGCCGATGGTGCAGGCGATTTTGCAGATGGCACTGATTATTTGCATCCCGCTGGTGACGGTGTTTTCGGCCTACAGTATCAAAACGGTGCTGACACTGACGTTTGCGCAGTTCGGGCTGATATTTTTGACCTTCTGGTGGGAGCTGGCGCGGTGGCTTGACGGATGGATGATGTCGCTGCTCTACAGTGGCGACACGCACAGTTACTGGAATCTGGCCGGGCTACAGAACACTCAGGACGATCTCATTATGCAGTTTGTTACAGGGACGATGTTTATCGTACTGCCCGCCTTCTGGATGGGAGCACTTGGATGGGCTGGACTACAGTTAGGAGGAACGATTGAACGGGCAGCAATATCAGGAGTAAGAGACGCATTCAGATCTGGCGGAAACGCCGGTGAACGAATCCGATTAAGCTCAGGTGGTGCAGGAAATAAAGGAAAATAATACAGGGGTAGCAACGAAAATGCGGGCAAAAATAAGTTAATGGTGATTTTCATCATTATCTATTCGACTACCACCAAAATAAAATCCAGGGCCTTCGGGTCCTGTATTGTTGTAGCCATCTTCTGGCTCATCTTCTTTTGATTTTTCTAACCAGTCATTCCCCGTCATGCTGAAATACATCCAGATTAACAGCGTCACAACGATAAAAAAGGCAATTGCGACGGCACCTGCTGCTGCCAGAACCACGATGGCGGCAATGCACAGATACATTGGTAATTTTGTGGCCCACCGGGGAACGCCTCGCTGTTGGTGTTGGATTTCCTGTGCTCTGAGAACATTGAAATAATGACGGGTGAATTTTCCCAGACGATAACCAAAATTATTTTGTTGCATGACTGTATCTCCCGGTCATTATGCATAAACACACCTTATGTTGGTGGTTAAATAATAGCCAGTCATTTTGTCTATTTTTGCAGCAGGCATTTTCGCTTAAGCTGAAACTCAGTTCAGCATAAAGTCCCCGACGATTGGAAAGTGTCGGTTTTCATAGCACAGCAGGGCAGCAGCCAGGGCTTCCATTTCAGTATGTTCCGGGGTTCCCGCCTTTGGATTGAGCTGGTACAACGCATCAATGCGCTCAAGACTGCTTTCGTAGTCGTCGTGATTTCTGATTTCCATTCCCTTTCACCTTCCATAGTCGAACTTTGCCCCGGCACAGTCGTTACTGTTTAACCGTTAAGACTGCTGGGGGCATCGCATTTCCTGCATACCTGGCTTGAGAGCCGAAAACCTGGCCCCGTGCATTGATACTGCTGTCATAGTAATCAAAAATACTGCCAGAGGGCCGGGTAACAGTCTGAAAATGGCTCACGTTGAAAAGGCCAGGGCAAGGGAAAAGGCAAAGGGGGAAGGGTAAGGGTCACTGAAGGGGTAAAAGCCTTACCCGAAAAGGCTAAAACCCAAAAGGCAGCCGCCTTAAGGCAATATTTCCTGCATTCATGACATCCTTATTTCATTAATTATTATTCCGGTATTGAGTTTATTGCCGACCGGATTCATCGTTTTCGACATAGTGCTCCTGAATTCCTTCTTTCCCTTATTCATGAATGCAGGAGAGCGATGATGATTATCAGTTTTATCAGTCAGAAAGGTGGTGTGGGGCGCTCAACGCTTGCCCGCGCCGCAGCCGTGGAGAGTATCCGCTCAGGTGCAAGTACGCATCTGGGCGATCTGGACAGTAAACAACAGACCAGCGCGAAATGGGCCGAGCGTCGTGACAACGCGGGGATTTTTCCTGTCGTTGAAACCGGGGTGTACCGTCGCCACGATGTGGTGATGAAAGCGGCGAACAGCTACGAATGCCTGATCGTGGACACACGTCCTTATGCCGATGCTTCCTCACTGGATATTGCCCGGCAGTCCAGTCTGGTCGTGATTGCGACGGGCACATCGGTGGATGACCTGGAGCCGTCGCTGCTGCTGGGATATGAACTTATGCACAAAGGCATACCCCATAACCGGTTGCTGTATGTTGTGGGGAAGGCTCCCAGCCTGGCCGAGGGGCGGGCTGCGATTGAAACAATTAACAGCTGGAATTTTATCTGCATCAACAACTTTCTGACCTTTAAAGCGGGCTACAGCATCACGCTGGATGCAGGCCATGCCATCACCGAGACTCCCTGGAAAACCCTGAACCGTCGTGCCAGAAACATTGTGCATGACATTCTTGCCCGCGCACGGCAAAGCGGGAATTAACTTTCCCTGCTGAAATCATGAGACAAGGTATTCCGCTTTTCATGATTTCAGCATTTCATCGGATATACCGCCATGGTCAAAAAAACGGCCCCAAAGCTGTTACCGATAGTCCCCCGTCCTCTGAGTGTCACAACCACCGATTTCCGGGAAGGGGAATTTAAACCGCTGCAAATCCGTATCGAACCGCAGTTGCATCGCGAGATAAAGATCGCTGCTGCAGAGCAGGGAAAGAGCATGACGGCATTTCTGCTGGAGTGTTATGACTTCTGGCTCAGCATGAATAAATGAAAGGCGGCACTCATGAAAACAGGGTTGCGTGAAAAGCTGAAATGGCTCAAAAAACCGGATAGTCAGCCAGGGGAGCCAGAAGCGGTTAAAAAAGATGAGGTTAGCAGACCTGGATGGTTTATTCCGCAGGGGGCGGATGCGCTGCTTGCCACGCCGTTGCGCCAGCAACTGCTGAAGATAATCTGGCAGCGCACATCCGTTTCCGCTGAGTTATTCGCCGAACTGTATCGGGGGCCGGTGGCGCGCTTTGCGATGCTGGCGCAACAGTTCCCGGCCTCGGAATACCATCACCATGCTTACCCAGGTGGGCTACTCGATCACTCGCTGGAGGTGATGGCCTTTGCGGCAAAACTGCGACAAAGTCATCTGCTGCCTGCTGGTGGTGCACCCGAGGATCAGGCGCGTGAGGCAGAAGCCTGGACTGCGGGGGTGCTGTATGCGGCATTGCTGCACGATGCCGGAAAAATCGTGGCGGACATCGATGTTGTGACCGATGCAGACCAGGCCTGGCATCCGTGGCAGGGTGCACCCACCCATGCTTATCAACTGAAGTACCGAAAAGCTCGGGATTATCATCTGCACCCGGTGGCCGGCTCTCTGCTGGTTTCACGCATTTTACCCGACACGGCGCTGAACTGGCTGGCGCAGTACCCGGAGCTGCTGGCCTCGTTTTTGTACTGCATCAGCGGGCACTATGAACGGGCAGGTGTACTGGGTGATCTGGTGCAGGAAGCTGACAGGGCCTCGGTGGCACAGTTTATGGGGGCCAGTGCCGGCAGCGTGCTGAACAATCCGCAGCCTTCGCTGGCGAAGCAGGTACTGATGGCACTACGGGAACTGGTGCATACCCGTTACAAACTGAATAACCCGCACTCAGGCTCAGATGGCTGGCTCACCGGGGACACGCTCTGGCTGGTCAGTAAGACCACCGCTGATAATATACGGGCATGGTTACTGCAACAGGGTGTTACCGGCGTGCCTGACAGCAATGTCCGGTTGTTTGATGAAATGCAGTCACTGGGGCTGATTGTTCCCACGCCGGAGGGGAAGGCCATCTGGTCGTGTGAAATAGAGGCCAGTAGCGGCTGGACACCCGGCAGGCCACTGACCCTGCTACGAGTATCGCCAGAGCGAATATGGTCTGATTCGGATAATCGCCCGGCAGCATTTGACGGCCTGGTGAGTCCGCAGTTGCTCACATCTGCACAGCAAGAGGAGGTTGCTGAACAAACCGTAAAGGCAAACCCGGAAACTGATGTCTGTTCGGAAGGTGATCCACTGAGTGAACTGGCGCTGTCATTATTCTCTGATGGTGAGAGTGTCACCGGGCCGGAGAGCTCTCTTTCTCCGGAGCCACACGCAGAAGAAGAGGTATTCATTTCGGAGGTCAGCGCAGGCCTGGTGGAAGTGGATTCAGCACTGTTGCCCGCAGATGATACTGCACCTCCCGCAACGATCAGAAGTAAACCATCTGCTGTTCCGGTATCGGGGCTGAGCTTTGTTAACTGGCTGCGGGAAGGTCTGCAAACCCGAAAAGTTCAGATCAACGACCGGCTGGCACGGGTGCATATGGTGGACGGGATGCTGTTTATGGTTTCGCCGGAAATCTTCAAACTTTACGTGCAGTCCACAACGGGCAGCACTGGCGACGAATGGAAACTGGTGCAGAAAGCTTTTCAGAAACTGCGGTTGCATTACCGGGGGATGAATAACATCAATATTCACGCCTGCCAGGTAAAGGGGCCGCGTAAAACATCGCGTGTTGAGGGCTATCTTCTTGCCTCCCCAGAAGAGATTTTTGGGGAAGATGTTCCGGAAGATAACCCCTATCTGTCTGTGATGGTGAAGGGGAGTCACCCCACGGCCTGATGGCGGGGCGGTGGCAGACAACGCAGGGTACGGCTTACACCGCCAGGGTATGGCGGGAGCCATCGGGCAATTCGACGGTGATTTGCAGTTTGCTGCCCGTGGCTTCGACATAACGCTTCAGTGTTGAAAGCCGGATATCCCGGCCCTTTCTTTCCATAGCAGCGATAGTGGGTTGTCTGACATTCAGAATCTGCGCAATGTCAGTCTGCGTTTTGTTGGTTGCTTCACGCAGTTCAGTGAGATGAATACAAAAACGCATATCAGCAGCAATCTCTGAGATTGCTTCAACGGCCTCTGGCGTTTCGGCTGCAATCAGTTGTTCGAGCGTGCTTCCCATGATATTCCCCAGGCTCTGGTTGTCAGATTATGCAGAAAACAGATTAAGCGCTATATAGATAAAAAGCTATATTTTGCCAGTCTTAGTCACTGTAAAGCAGATGCCGGACCACCTGCTTCTGAGGGGAGGCTTAATCCCAGTGCACCGCATGATTTCGCTCACTCAGCAACAGCACAATTGTGCCCGGAGCTACGTTGTAACGAGCGATCGGTTCATGGTCGATAGCGATACTCCGTTCGAGGGGGCCGGCAAGCTCGGTCAGGTATTTTTCTCGGTCAGAGACTGAGAGAATCGCCCACACATAACGACCTCCATTGGCAGAACATGCCGTGGTGTACGTTTGGCTTCTGCCAGACAGCGGGTGATAAAGAGATTCTGCTGGGCCCCGGAGCTGGCAACTCCATCCAGACGGGCAGTGCTAATGCTTCCCTGCATATCCCGGAGAAAAGTCCCGGGGATTATCTTCAGGGTTCAGTTAACTGTTCATCGTGCTAAATAGCTGCGCCTAATACCGCTACACTTTTGCCTGACCATGTTTTCCTCCGGGGAATGGGCTGACTGTTTCCATAAAATGGTGAACTTTTCTCAGCAGCTGCCACATTGTCCGGCACTGATGGTTTCGGGTTAT
>NZ_JBOFIN010000054.1:0-50806 GCF_051650185.1 Scandinavium sp. | reverse complement strand
AGTAACCGACGGCTGTGCCTGTAAAATTCCACTGAAACACTTTGCCCGGATGCCGCCGCCTCCGGGCTTTATTGCATTGACTGAGACGACGGCACTCACATGCCAGGAGAAACACCATGTCCACGCAAGACAGTCTGATCGCGCTGACTGACACCCTTATTCAGAAAAATGGTTATCAGGGTTTCAGCTATGCTGACCTCGCCGAAGGGCTGGGGATACGCAAGGCCAGTATTCATTATCATTTCCAGACCAAAACAGACCTCGGCATTGCCTACTGTGAATTTAAAGAGGCAGGCTTGCTGAGTCTGGAAGCGGCGTTGCAGCAGCTTCCGGCCGGAAAAGCCCGCCTGCAGGGGTATATGGACGCCTTCCTGAAATGTGCCGACCAGGGGCAGATGTGCGGTATCCATGCCATGCTCTCCGACAGCGCGGCCTTCGAAACCTCACTTCAGGACGCCACCACACGACTGGCACAAACCGACCTGCGAATTCTGACGGACGTGCTGATTTCAGGCCGCGAGAGCGGCGAACTTGTGTTCAGCTCCGCGCCGACAGATGTGGCCATCATCATTGGCAGTGCGATTAAAGGGGCCCTGATGCTCAACCGCATCCCGCCTCATGATGCCTGTAGCCGCACTATGAATGCCCTTATGCAACTGCTCTGCCGTCCGTAGTCTTTCCCGCCTTAATCCCCCGGCCCGCAGATGCGGGCTTTTTGTTTCCCTCACGACGATAAAGTGACATTCGTCACATTTTTACCGATGCGTGAAATTTATCCTTGCCAATCTATCTACTGGTAGGTAGATTTAACATTAACAACACGGCAACACAAAAACAAAACATAACCGACCTACAGGGGTAATCACCATGAAAGCACTTATCAACGACGTTATCGCCATCTTTACCCGTAAACCTCATGGCCCGGTCATCATCAAATCTGACCTGACTGAAGAACAAAAAGCCGACCTGGTGCCGGTTCACACACTCTCCATCGGCTGGGTATCTTCCGTCGACGAGCTGGAAAAAGAGGTCATCCGCGAAGCCCTCGAACACGGTGCCGCCGGTTATCTGATTTCAGACCTTCAGCAGGCCCGCTTCATCCATGCCCGCGCCACACTGTTCGCGTGAAAAAAACGAAAAATAACAGGATGCACACCATGAAAAACGCCACCTTCAACACATTGCTGCACCGGGTACTTCGCCAGACGGCAGGCCTCGATATCACTGCCCTGCGCCTGTCGGTCATCTTCATCTTCGCCCTGTTTGGCACCTATAAATGGTTCGCGTTTGAAGCCGACGCTCTGCACCACCTGCTACCGGGCACCTGGCTCGGGGCGCTGTATCCGGCGGTGGGCGTTCAGGGACTCAGCTACGGGCTCGGCGTGGTGGAAAATATCACCCTGCTGGCGCTGATTACCGGTTTCTTCCGTCCTCTCGCCGGTGCTGTGGGCGCGGTCATGGTGATGGCGACCGGCATTGTCACCCTGAGCCTGTTGCCACAGCTGGGTCGTATCGACAGCTTCATCATCAAGGATGTTCTGTTGATTGGTGCCGGACTGGTGCTTCTGCGACATGACCTGCGACGCATGCTGATTTTGCGGAGGGTATCTCATGAGCAGGATCCGTCCCGAGGAATGACATTCGCAAGGAGAACACAATGAGCAGACAGTATAAAAAAGACCCGCAAGCTCTTCAGGCACTGGCAGAGTTGCAGTTTAACGTCACGCAGAAAAACGCTACCGAACGCCCGTTTACCGGGGAATACGACGACCATTTTGAGGATGGGCTGTACGTGGACATTGTTTCCGGCGAACCGCTGTTTACCTCAAAAGATAAGTTTAATTCCGGCTGCGGCTGGCCTGCATTCACTCGCCCGGTGGACAATAACGTCCGTAATCTGAGCGACGTCAGCCACGGCATGGTGCGCACCGAAGTGCGCTCCCGCCACGGCGACAGCCATCTGGGGCATGTATTCCCGGACGGGCCACAGGAAAGCGGCGGGCTTCGCTACTGCATCAATTCCGCCGCCTTACGCTTTATCCCAAAAATATCTTTAGCCACAGAAGGATACGGAGAATTCCTGTCCTTATTTGAAACCGGAGGTCAACATGAAAACTAACACGGCGATCCTTGCTGGCGGCTGCTTCTGGGGTGTCCAGGAGCTTATTCGCAACCTCGATGGGGTTATCAGCACCGAAGTGGGTTACACCGGTGGACGGAATGACAATCCCACGTATCAGTATCATCCCGGCCATGCCGAAGCCATCAGGGTCATCTTTACACCTGACCAACTGAGCTACCGGGAGCTGCTGAAGTTCTTTTTTCAAATCCATGACCCGACCACCGTGCGTCGTCAGGGCAATGATATCGGCTCCAGCTACCGTTCGGCCGTATTTTGGACAACCGAAGAGCAGAGGGTTGAGGCCAACCAGCTTATCCACGAGATGGATGAATCCGGCATCTGGCCTGGCGTGATTGTGACGGAGGTGGAAAAAGCATCAGCATTCTGGTCCGCAGAAGCGGAACACCAGAACTATCTGCAGCGTAATCCGAATGGTTACACCTGCCATTTTGCCCGGCCGGACTGGCAGTTGCCGGAATAGCTCAGGGCTTCACGCGCCTTTAATTACCTGTAAAAAAAGAACCCCGGCGCAGGGGAAATCCTGTCGTGCCGGGGTGTTGCATCGGCTTTGTTGAATAAATCGAACTTTTGCTGAGTTGAAGGATCAGATCACGCATCCTCCCGACAACGCAGACCATTTCGGTATGCCATGAATAACACGCTTTACCAGGATAGTTATGGATAAACCAGGATCGCATTTTGAAAAAATAGATTATGAATCATGGCATTGAACTACATAGTGGGACTATATAGGATGCATTCGTTGCAGTCCCCCTCACCGCCATATTTGAAGAAGAGCTCGTACGAAAGTACGAGCTCTTCTTTTCGCCTGTGGATGGGCCGAGTCATCCTCCCTCCGATTTGTCAGGTGGCGCTACGCTTGCCTGACCTACAGAATCCCCAGTCTGGTGCAGGCCTGATCATCAGGCAATCTTCCCGAATTGCAACTACAGCAAAGCCCGGTTTCCCGGGCTTTGTTATCAAGGAATGCAACACTCAGTTGTAGGCGTGTAACGTACGCTGGCAGAGCGCGGATCGCACGCAGTCATCAGAGGTAAAGCGGACGATACCGATCATCTCGTCCTCTTCAAAACGTGCCAGCGCATCGCTCAGGCCGGACTGGACACCCCGTGGAAGATCACACTGGGTAATGTCGCCATTGACGATGACGGTCACGTTCTCCCCGAGGCGCGTCAGGAACATCTTCATTTGCGCGGCGGTCACGTTCTGGGCCTCGTCCAGAATCACGACTGCATTTTCAAATGTACGTCCGCGCATATAGGCGAACGGCGCGATCTCCACCTTGCCAATCTCCGGGCGCAGGCAGTATTGCATGAAGGATGCCCCCAATCTTCTCACCAGCACGTCGTATACCGGGCGGAAATAAGGTGCAAACTTCTCGGATATGTCTCCGGGTAAGAAGCCAAGATCTTCATCGGCCTGCAGAACCGGACGGGTCACGATTATCCTGTCCACATCCTTATGAATCAGGGCTTCTGCCGCTTTCGCCGCGCTGATCCAGGTCTTCCCACACCCTGCTTCACCGGTGGCGAAAATCAATTGTTTACTCTCGATAGCATTCAGGTAGTGCGCCTGAGCTTCATTGCGAGCTTCAATTGGAGAATGATCACGGCTGTCCCGCGCCATGCCAATTGCTTCTACGCCACTCATCTGCACAAGCGAGGTGACCGATTCTTCTTCACGTTGTTTATGGCTCCGTGAATCCCGTCTCAGCACACGTTTTGCTTCGCGACGAGCTTTGATCACTGCTTTTTGTCTTCCCATGGATAGCACCTTGAGTTGTTGGTCAACATTACACGTGCCCCTGTCGGCACGATTATGCGCACGAACGTCTGAGGTTTGGCTTCCTTGTAAGCCATTGCTTGCCGGTTGATTTGACGTGATGACGCGACTACGCGCACCGCGCATCACATCGGTAAACTCATGAGTTATTGCTGGAGAGGAGAATTTAGTGGTGAGGAAATCGCTGCCGGAGGTGTCGCCTCCGCGCTGGGTCGTGCGGTTATGTTTGCTTTTCTGTCCAGTACAGGACCCTGTCATTAGCGATCTCCTAAGTGAACCATCACTGCCGGGAACTACCGCTTTTCTAATAAGTACATCAACAATTAGCATTAATGCAACATATTTTTTACTTAAAGATAACTGGTGATTCCCATTACAGCCACAACCAGCATCTGACAGAAATATTACACAAATATTTCAAAGACCTGCAAAGAGGAAAAAATGATAATACTGCGAAGGGAAAATTGTGACCGGATGAAACAATAAGGCAGGAAATTATTGACCTCAGGTTGTATTTTGCCCGGCGGCACTGCGTTTGCACGGGCCTACAATGTTGACGGGTAAGGGGTTGTAGGCCCGGTAAGCGCTAGCGCCACCGGGCATCATTAAGATGATTCAGGCTTCCAGCAGAGACTGCGCGAGATAACCTTTAGCGTCTTTTACACCCGGTAAAACAAAGAAGTAGCCGCCGCCGATAGGCTTGATGTACTCCTCAAGCGCTTCGCCATTCAGCCGTTTTTGCACGGTCAGGAAGCCTTTCTCCAGGTCATGCTGATAGCAGACAAACAGCAACCCCATTTCCAGCTGCCCGGAGTTGGTCACCCCCAGTGAGTAGCTGTAGCCACGGCGCATCATCAGGCTGGACTCCGTTTCCGGGGTCCGCGGGTTGGCCAGACGAATATGGCTATCCAGCGCGATAACGTCTCCGTTCGGGTCTTTGGCGTAATCCGGCACATCGTGTTCATGCTTCATGCCGAGCGGCGCACCTGAGTGCTTATCGCGACCGAAAATCGTCTGCTGCTCTTGGAGCGGCGTGCGATCCCAGAACTCCACATGAAACTGAATGATACGCACGGCCTGATAAGAGCCGCCGACGCTCCAGGCGGGTTCACCCTGCCCTTCAGTCACCCAGACGATGTTGTCCATCAGATTGGCATTGCTGCTGTCAGGGTTTGCCGTGCCATCTTTAAAGCCCAGCAGATTGACCGGAGTTTCTTTGCCTTTGCTGCGCGCAGCGTGGTCAGAGATAAACCCTTCCCGCTTCCAGCGCACGCTGAGCAAATCCGGCGAGTGCTTGATAATATCGCGCAGCGCGTGAATCACGGTGTCCTGAGTATTGGCGCAAATTTGCAGCAACAGGTCACCGTGGCAAAGCGCGGCATCCAGCGAGTCATTGGGGAAACGCGTCATGCGCTGGAGCTTTTTAGGGGCTTTATCAGCCAGGCCAAAACGCTCATCAAACAGCGAATGTCCGACCGAAACAGTGATAGTCAGATTATCCGGGGCGATATACGGCCCGAGAATACCTGAATCCATCGGCGGAAGACGTGGGTTGGGCGTGTCCGGAGCCGGGCCTCCCGTGGTCAGAAACGTTATTCTGTCGGTCAGCAGCTTAAACAGGCGCTGTAAGTCCTCTTTATCGCTCGCAAGCACATCGAAAGCGACAATCATCATGGAAGCCTGCTGTGGGGTCAGCACGCCCGCCTGATGCAGACCATGAAACGGCTGCGTCTCCATGCGCGCGTCCGGAGACAGTGTCCCCGGCGCACTTTGCGGTTTTGCCGCATGGGCGACCGGGCAACCCCCGGTCAGCGCCAGCGCGCCTCCCAGCGCGCCAATATTTTTCAGTAAGCGACGACGGGACGGCTCGGTCACGTCGCGCTGTTTGCTGTCTGCCATGACTCTTAGTCCAGTCCGAGAATTCCGCGAAGCTGCGCCAGATCTTCTGCAAGCGTAGTGATCGGCCCTTTCAGTGCATTGCGATCGGCGTCGGTCAGCTTGTCGTAAGTCTCATAGCCGTCTTTGGTCTTGTACTTCGCCAGAATGGTGTCGACCTTCTTAAAGTTGGCGTCCACTTTTGCCAGCAGCGCGCTGTTTTCTTTCTGCAACTGAGGACGCAGCAGGTCGACAATTTTCTGGGCGCCATCGACGTTGGCCTGGAAGTCCCACAGATCGGTGTGGCTGTAACGGTCTTCTTCACCGCTGATCTTACTGGCCGCGACTTCTTCGATAAGCCCTGCAGCGCCACCCACCACTTTTGACGGTGGGAAGGCCAGCTCGCTGATGCGTTTTTGCAGCTCCAGCACGTCGCTGTTCAACTGGGTGGCGTAGTTTTCCATCCCTTTCGTGGAGTTATCGCCAAACAGCGCTTTCTCCAGACGGTGGAAACCGGTGAATTTCGGATCTTCGGCTTTCTTCTCGTAGTCGTCTTCACGGGCATCAATGCTGCCGTCGAGATCGGAGAACAGTTCAGCGATAGGTTCGATACGCTCGTAGTGCTGACGGGTTGGCGCGTACAGGGCTTTCGCTTTTTCGATGTCCCCGGCTTTCACCGCATCGGTAAAGGCCTGAGTCCCTTTGACCAGCCCGGCGGTTTCTGCCGTCACGTAGGCTTTGTAAGCGGTGATCGCTTCGCCCAGGCTCAACACCGCATTCGCTTTAGCGGCATCGGCAGTCGCTTCACCCTTCACCGTCAGCTTGCCTTTCGGATTGGTCAGCAGGCCGCAGGTCATTTCATACTCGCCCGGCTGCAAATTTGCGGTCAGTTTCTGGGTGAAGCCTGGCGCGATGTTTTCGCGCTCTTCCACCACCATCACGCCTTTGAGAATCTCCCACTCCAGCGCTTTCTGGCTGTGGTTCTGGATGATGAACTGGGTTTTGCCCGCGTTCACGGTGATGCTCATTGGCTCACACTGTTTGTCGTTGACCGTGACTTTCACCTGCGGAACGTCGGCAGCCTGAGCATAAAAAGCAGAAGAGAACAGCGCAGCGATACCCAGCTGCAGCGCACTACGGCGGAAATTAATCGTCATGACCCATCCCTTTCAAAAAGTAAGTTGTAACTTATTAAGCAATTATGGTGCGCTACGCGAAGGTGCCGAAGCCACACGCGGCGGGAGCGCAAACAGCACCAACGCCGGAATCAGATAGATAAAGTAGACCGCCACTTCGCTGACGCTTGGCGCTTCCTGGTAGCCGAAGATACCTTCGAGCAGCGTCCCGAACAGCGTGTGTGTCGACAAGGTGTTGCTGAGGTCGAACGCCACATCCTGGAAGTGGTTCCACAGGCCTGCTTCATGGAATGCGCGAATGGCACCCGCCGCAAGCCCGGCAGCCACCAGCAAAATAAACAAGCTGGTCCATTTGAAGAACGCGCCCAGGTTCAGGCGAATGCCGCCCCAGTAGATCATAAAGCCCAGTACCACGGCAGTGGCGAGGCCCAGCATCGCGCCAAGCGGAGGCCAGATCCCGAGATCTTGCTGGAATGCCGCCAGCAGGAAAAACACAGACTCCAGCCCTTCACGCGCGACGGCGAAAAAGACCATCAGGATCAGCGCCCAGCCGTGGTTATTGCCCTTCTGCAACGCGTTATCCACCGCCTCTTCCAGCTGTTTCTTCACGTTGCGCGACACTTTGCGCATCCAGAACACCATCCAGGTGAGGATAAAGACCGCGATAACCGCCACGATCCCCTCGAACATCTCCTGCTCTTTCTGCGGAAATTCGCCGGTGGTTTCGTTGATGAAAATGCCCAGACCCAGGCACAGCACGGCGGCGAGGAACACGCCAATCCACATCACACCGATCCAGCGGCCCCGCTGCGTGCGTTTCAGATAGCTGGCAATCAGGCTGACAATCAGCGCCGCCTCCAGCCCTTCGCGTAACATAATGAGAAATGGAACAAACATGCCTGAAACCCTTCAGTGTGAACCGCAGTCAATCGATGCAAAGTTTCGTAAATGTGAGTGATAGTGATTATCATTACGACGAAAAGAAACACAAGTGAAATGTGCGCAGAATGATGTCAGGTTGTAAAAAGTTGCGCCGGATATCGTTATCAGGCGAAGCATTTAATCCCGTGCCATTAACAGGTAATCTTTACGTTGCCGCCGCGCTGTGGCTAAATATGTGCCCCGTTTACCTGCAAAATAAATGAAATGGCTACTTTTCTTCACTTCCTGCTGGCGCTTGTGGTGATCCTCGCGCTCGCCTGGCTGGTCAGTTTTGACCGCAAAACCATTCGTATTCGCTACATCCTGCAACTCATCGTGATTGAAATCGTTCTGGCCTTCTTTTTCCTGCACGCGGAAAGCGGCTTAACGCTGATTAAAGCCATCTCCGGGGTCTTTGAATCTCTGCTGAAATTCTCAGCCGAAGGCAGCGACTTTGTGTTTGGTGGCATGAGCCAAAAAGGCCTGGCGTTTATTTTCCTTGGCGTGCTGTGCCCGATTATTTTTATTTCCGCGCTGATTGGTATTCTTCAGCACTGGCGCATTCTGCCGATTTTTATCCGCATTATTGGCACGCTGCTGTCGAAAGTTAACGGCATGGGCAAGCTGGAATCCTTTAACGCCGTGAGTTCGCTGATCCTCGGTCAGTCTGAAAACTTCATCGCGTACAAGGGCGTGCTGGGCGACCTTTCCTCTCGTCGCCTGTTCACGATGGCGGCTACCGCGATGTCGACCGTTTCCCTGTCGATTGTCGGCGCATATATGACGATGCTCGACGCGAAATATGTCGTGGCGGCGCTGGTGCTTAATATGTTCAGCACCTTTATCGTGCTGTCTGTTATTAACCCCACGCGTCCGGATGCCGAGGCTGAAATTAAGCTTGAGAAGATGCACGAATCACAGAGCTTCTTTGAAATGCTGGGCGAATATATTCTTGCCGGCTTCAAAGTGGCGATGATTATTCTGGCGATGCTGATTGGCTTTATTGCCCTGATTAGCGCCGTGAACGCGCTGTTCTCACTGGTGTTTGGCCTGAGCTTCCAGCAAATCCTCGGGTACGTGTTCTACCCGCTGGCGTGGCTGATTGGCATTCCTCTGAGCGATGCACTGAACGCGGGCAGCATCATGGCGACGAAGCTCGTTGCGAACGAGTTTGTGGCCATGATCGAGCTGCAAAAAATTGCGGCGCAGATGACGCCACGCGGGCTGGGCATCCTGTCGGTGTTCCTGGTGTCGTTCGCCAACTTCGCCTCAATCGGCATTGTGGCGGGCGCAATCAAGGGCCTGAATGAGCAACAGGGTAATTCGGTGTCTCGTTTTGGTTTACGCCTGGTGTACGGCGCGACGCTGGTGAGCTTGCTTTCGGCGAGTTTCGCGGGGCTGGTTCTGTAAGAGACGTACCTGGTTGTGATTGCCCGGTGGCGGCGAACGCCTTACCGGGCCTGCAAAATAAAACGGCGGATATTGTGCTCCGCCGTTTTCTCTTTTAGAACTGCACGCAAACCGGCTGATCGACCCGCATCACCGATTCCTGCGCAAAGCGGGATTTATAAATCCCTCTCAGCGCCTCAATATTCGTTTCGCTCTGGGCATCTTTACCGTGAACAAGCATCAGCGCTTTGCTCTGCTCACGCGCGACGGTGCCGTCATTGCCCAGCCACTGCCCGCGCGCGTCAAACACCGTCAGGCCGTCTTTAAAGCGCGGGGTCACGTCACGATCGACAAACTGCTGCCACTCCTGAGACGTAATATCTTTCCCTGCCGGGCGGCTCAGGCCGAAATAGAGCGTGGTCTGCTGCATCTGGTTTTCTGCTTTACAGCTCTGCGTGTCAGCGGTGGTTTTCGGCGCGGTAGCCGTGCACCCACTCAATGCCACTGTCAGCGCGATGGCCGCGAACCCCATGTTGAATTTCATTGTTTGCTATCCTCATTGTTTTTTTAAGCCGAAAGATATCAGCGCATTTTCAGGCGATTAGCAAGAAAAAAGCCAGCTTGTTAGCGGGCTTCAGGAGGTTAGTGAGATTACTCTGCCTGTAACTTAGACGGCGGCGCAGAATGATAATGCGCATCGGCTTCAGCAAAGCGTTTCTGCATTGCCGCAGACGGGGCTTTGCTCAGCAGGCTGAACACCACAATCCCAATGCTGCCGAAGATGAAGCCTGGGATGATTTCATACAGGCCAAGCCAGCCGAACTGTTTCCAGACGATAACCGTTACGGCACCAATGACCATGCCCGCCAGTGCGCCGTTGCGTGTCATGCGTGACCACATCACAGAGAACAGCACCACCGGGCCAAATGCCGCACCGAAGCCTGCCCAGGCGTAGCTCACCAGGCCCAGTACGCGGTTTTCCGGGTTGGCTGCCAGAGCAATCGCCACCAGCGCCACGGCCAGCACCATCAGGCGCCCTACCCAGACCAGTTCTTTTTGGCTCGCGCCTTTACGCAGGAAGGCTTTGTACAGGTCTTCGGTAATTGCACTTGAGCAGACCAGCAGCTGGCAGCTCAGCGTGGACATGACCGCCGCCAGAATCGCCGACAGCAGAATACCCGCGACCCATGGGTTAAACAGAATTTGCGCCAGCTCGATAAACACTCGCTCGCTGTTCTGGTTCACCGCGCCCGCCAGCTGCGGATTGTTGGTGAAGAACGCAATCCCGAAGAAGCCCACTGACACTGCCCCCGCCAGGCACAAAATCATCCAGGTCATGCTGATGCGACGCGCATGCACGATGCTGTGGTGGGAATCCGCCGCCATGAAACGCGCCAGAATGTGCGGCTGACCGAAATAGCCCAGACCCCAGCCCATCAGCGAGATGATCGCCACGAAGTTCAGGCCTTTCAGCATGTCGACGTTTTCGATGCTTTTCTGCTTGATGACTTCCAGGGAGTCACCGAAGCCGCCTACGGTCAAGATGACAATCACAGGCGTCAGGATCAGGGCGAAAATCATCAGGCTCGCCTGAACCGTATCGGTCCAGCTCACCGCAAGGAAGCCACCAATAAAGGTGTACAGAATCGTCGCCGCTGCGCCCGCCCACAGTGCAGTTTCGTAGCTCATGCCGAAAGTGCTTTCAAACAGACGCGCTCCCGCCACAATGCCGGAAGCACAATAGATGGTGAAGAACAGCAGAATAACCAGCGCGGAGATAATACGCAGCACGCGGCTGTTATCTTCAAAACGCCCAGTGAAATAATCCGGCAGCGTCAGCGCATTATTGTTCGCTTCGGTGTGAACACGCAGACGCCCGGCCACCAGTTTCCAGTTAATCCATGCGCCAACACACAGGCCAATGGCGATCCAGCTTTCGGAAATACCAGAAATGAAAATGGCCCCCGGCAGACCCATTAACAGCCAGCCGCTCATATCCGATGCGCCCGCTGACAACGCGGTGACGAATGGCCCGAGGCTACGGCCACCGAGAATATAGTCGTCAAAGTTTTTCGTCGAACGCCATGCAATAAACCCAATCAGGATCATGCCTAAAATATAAATAAGAAAAGTCACCACCATCGGTGTACTAGCCATAAATCATTCTCCAGTTAACGCTTTTTTAACCCTGAATCCGGAACGAAGAATCAGGTTCTTTATTACGGGCGGGGTATCCTGCCGTAAGCGGAATTTATTCACAAACGATTTAACACTGCATTTACAGATATTACATCCCGGCAAACAGAGCAATTTTCCATAGGTTGCACTCGCTCACGCTTTTCCGGGTTGCACCTTCGAAAAGTGTTAAGCACCGCATAAAACCTGGGCAGAATCATTATTCTTAGCGTGCTTTTTATTGTTAAAAGCCTTTAACAAGCCATCGCTTTTCCTGATTGCTGGCGGCGTCACACTTAACACGGTTGCACAAAGTTGCAACATGGTAGATATTTCTGTGCAACCAACGAAGCAGCAACCGCACAACAGGAGTTTCTGTCATGGGCACCACCACTATGGGTGTTAAGCTTGACGACGCTACGCGCGAACGTATTAAAAGCGCGGCCACCCGCATCGACCGCACGCCACACTGGCTGATTAAACAAGCCATTTTTAATTATCTGGAAAAACTGGAAAACGAAGACGCCTTACCGGAGCTGCCTGCGCTGCTTTCCGGGGCCGCCAATGAGAGCGATGAAGGCCCGGTTCTGGTGGAAGAAAACCACCAGCCATTCCTCGATTTCGCCGAGCAGATCCTGCCGCAGTCCGTCACCCGTTCAGCCATTACCGCCGCCTGGCGTCGTGCCGAAACCGATGCCGTGCCGATGCTGCTGGAGCAGGCTCGTCTGCCACAGCCTATCGCCGAACAGGCGCACAAACTGGCTTATCAACTGGCTGAAAAACTGCGTAATCAGAAAACCGCCAGCGGCCGTGCCGGCATGGTGCAAAGCCTGTTGCAGGAGTTTTCCCTTTCTTCTCAGGAAGGCGTGGCGCTGATGTGCCTGGCGGAAGCGCTGCTGCGTATTCCGGACAAAGCGACGCGTGATGCGCTGATCCGCGACAAAATCAGCAACGGCAACTGGCATTCGCACATTGGACGTAGCCCGTCCCTGTTCGTCAACGCCGCCACCTGGGGCCTGTTGTTCACCGGTAAACTGGTCTCGACCCACAACGAAGCCAGCCTCTCCCGCTCCCTGAACCGCATTATCGGTAAGAGCGGCGAACCGCTGATCCGCAAAGGTGTGGACATGGCGATGCGCCTGATGGGCGAGCAGTTCGTCACCGGAGAAACCATTTCCGAAGCGCTGGCCAACGCCCGCAAACTGGAAGAGAAAGGCTTCCGCTACTCGTACGACATGCTGGGTGAAGCGGCGCTGACCGCCGCCGACGCGCAGGCGTACATGGTTTCCTATCAGCAGGCGATCCATTCTATCGGTAAAGCCTCCAACGGCCGCGGCATTTATGAAGGCCCGGGCATCTCTATTAAACTTTCCGCCCTACACCCGCGCTACAGCCGCGCGCAGTACGACCGTGTGATGGAAGAGCTTTACCCACGCCTGAAATCCCTGACCCTGCTGGCCCGCCAGTACGACATCGGCATTAACATCGATGCCGAAGAAGCCGACCGTCTGGAAATCTCTCTCGACCTGCTGGAAAAACTCTGCTTCGAGCCAGAGCTGGCGGGCTGGAACGGCATTGGTTTCGTGATTCAGGCCTACCAGAAACGCTGCCCGTTCGTGATCGACTATCTTATCGATCTCGCCACCCGCAGCCGTCGCCGCCTGATGATCCGCCTGGTGAAAGGCGCCTACTGGGACAGCGAAATCAAACGCGCACAAATGGACGGCCTGGAAGGCTATCCGGTCTACACCCGCAAGGTGTACACCGACGTCTCCTACCTTGCCTGTGCGAAAAAACTGCTCGGCGTGCCGAACCTGATTTACCCGCAGTTCGCAACGCACAACGCCCACACGCTGGCGGCAATTTATCAACTGGCGGGCCAGAACTACTATCCGGGCCAGTACGAGTTCCAGTGCCTGCACGGCATGGGTGAACCGCTGTATGAGCAAGTTGTGGGCAAAGTGGCCGACGGCAAACTGAACCGTCCTTGCCGCATCTATGCCCCGGTCGGCACGCACGAAACCCTGCTGGCGTACCTGGTGCGTCGCCTGCTGGAAAACGGCGCGAACACTTCGTTCGTCAACCGCATCGCCGACAACACGCTGCCGCTGGATGAGCTGGTCGCCGACCCGGTCTCTGCGGTCGAGAAAATGGCGCAGCAGGAAGGTCAGGCTGGATTACCCCATCCGAAAATCCCTCTGCCGCGTGATTTGTACGGCGAAGACCGTGCGAATTCTGCCGGTCTGGATCTGGCGAACGAACACCGTCTGGCGTCCCTCTCCTCTTCGCTGCTGAACAGCGCGTTGCAGAAGTGGCAGGCCAAACCGATTCTGGAACACCCGACCGCCGACGGTGACATGAGCCCGGTAGTTAACCCGGCTGAGCCGAAAGATATCGTCGGTTATGCGCGGGATGCCACTGAGCAGGAAGTTGAGCAGGCGCTGGAAAACGCCGTGAACAGCGCGCCTATCTGGTTCGCCACACCACCGCAGGAACGTGCCGCCATTCTTGAACGCGCCGCCGTGCTGATGGAAGGCCAGATGCAGCAGCTGATGGGCATTCTGGTGCGTGAAGCCGGGAAAACCTTCTCGAATGCCATCGCCGAAGTGCGTGAGGCGGTCGATTTCCTGCACTACTATGCGGGCCAGGTTCGCAATGATTTCGCGAATGAAACGCACCGTCCGCTGGGCCCGGTGGTTTGTATCAGCCCGTGGAACTTCCCGCTGGCTATCTTCACCGGACAAATTGCCGCAGCGCTCGCTGCCGGTAACAGCGTGCTGGCAAAACCTGCCGAACAAACGCCGCTGATTGCCGCTCAGGGCATTAATATCCTGCTGGAAGCGGGCGTACCTGCGGGCGTGGTTCAGTTGCTGCCTGGCCGTGGTGAAACCGTCGGCGCACAGCTGACTTCCGACAACCGCGTGCGCGGTGTGATGTTCACAGGGTCAACCGAGGTCGCCACGTTATTGCAGCGTAATATCGCCACGCGTCTCGATCCTCAAGGCCGCCCGACACCGCTTATCGCGGAAACAGGCGGGATGAACGCGATGATCGTCGATTCTTCAGCCCTGACTGAACAAGTGGTTATCGACGTACTCGCGTCGGCCTTCGACAGCGCCGGACAGCGTTGCTCCGCCCTGCGTGTGCTATGTTTGCAGGAAGACATCGCCGACCACACGCTGACGATGCTCAAAGGTGCGATGGCAGAATGCCGTATGGGCAACCCAGGCCGGATGACAACCGACATTGGTCCGGTGATTGATGCTGAAGCCAAAGGCAACATTGAGCGCCATATTCAGGCCTTACGTACCAAAGGCCGCCCGGTGTTCCAGAGCGCTCGTGATAACAGCGACGATCGCCGCGAGTGGGCGCACGGCACCTTCGTACCGCCTACGCTGATTGAGCTGGAGAGCTTCGACGAACTGCAAAAAGAAGTCTTCGGGCCGGTGCTGCACGTGGTTCGCTACAACCGCAACGAGCTGGAAAAAGTAGTCGGGCAAATCAATGCGTCTGGTTACGGCCTGACCCTTGGGGTGCATACCCGCATTGATGAGACCATCGCGCAGGTGACGGGCAGTGCGAACGTCGGCAACCTGTACGTGAACCGCAATATGGTCGGCGCGGTGGTTGGCGTTCAGCCGTTCGGCGGCGAAGGCTTGTCCGGCACCGGCCCGAAAGCTGGCGGCCCGATGTATCTCTATCGTCTGCTGTCCAGCCGTCCTGATGATGCTCTGCTGACAACGCTGAATCGCCAGGATGCAGAACACCCGGTGGATGCCCAACTGAAAACGCTGCTGGAACAGCCGCTGAGTGCGCTGCGTGAATGGGGTGCCAATCGCCCTGCGCTTCAATCCTTGTGCGACCGTTATGGCGAACTGGCTCAGGCCGGGACGCAGCGTTTGCTTCCAGGCCCAACCGGGGAACGTAATACCTGGACGCTGATGCCGCGCGAGCGCGTGCTGTGTCTCGCCGATAACGAAGAAGATGCGCTGGCACAACTGGCTGCCGTCACCGCTGTCGGCAGCGAAGTGCTGTGGCCGGAAGAGAGCCTGCAACGTGCTTTGGCTAAGCAACTGCCGAAAGCTGTCAGCGAACGCATCCGTTTCGCGGCCAGTGCGCAGATTGCCAACGCCGATTTCGACGCGGTTATCTACCACGGAGATTCCGACCAATTGCGCGAACTTTGCCAGCAGGTGGCAGCACGCGATGGCGCGATTATCTCCGTTCAGGGCTTTGCTCGCGGGGAAACTAATCTGCTGCTGGAACGCCTGTATGTTGAACGCTCGCTGAGCGTCAATACTGCCGCGGCCGGGGGTAACGCCAGCCTGATGACAATAGGCTAAAGGTGTGATTAATTAAGCCTCTAAACTGCCCGGCGACACTGCGTTTGCCGGGCCTATAAAACCATCAACCGTAGGCCCGGTAAGGCATCGCCGCCACCGGGCAATCTGGTCCCGCGCAGGAGGAAAAATGAAACGATTATTACTGGGGGCTGGCATCCTGTTGCTGAGCAGCGCTGCGCTGGCCGACGACTGCGGCAATGCGAATAATCAGATTGAAATGAACACCTGCGCCGCCAATCAGTTAAAAGCCGCTGACAGCAAGCTAAACGCCGCCTACGGCACTGCCATGAAACGCGCGCCGGAAGCGACCAAAACGTTACTGAGAACCGCGCAACAAAAATGGATTGCCCTGCGCGATGCCGACTGTGCGTTGATAAGCTCCGGCACCGAAGGTGGCAGCATCCAGCCGATGATCCACGCCCAGTGCCTTACCGACAAAACGGTGGAACGCACGGCGTGGCTGGAATCACTGCTGAACTGTGAGGAAGGCGACCTGAGTTGCCCACTGCCGCCACCACATTAACGCAGGCGAATGCCTTCGATAATCATCCGCTGTACGTTTTCAACGGTTTGCTGGAAAAAGGCTTCATCCTGGAGTGTTTTTCCGGTCACCGCTTCAACCTGGGTGGCGAAATCCGCATAGTGCTGGGTCGCTGCCCAAATCATAAAGATCAGATGATTGGGGTCAACGGGCGCCAGTTTTCCCTCAGCAACCCATCCTGAAATAATCGCCGACTTCTCTGCCACCAGGGATTTTAAATCCCCCGTCAATTCAGCCATCAGCAGCGGCGCGCCTTGCAACATCTCAAGGCAAAAAAGCCGCGACGCTTCCGGATAATCCCTCGACACCTCAAGCTTCAGCCGGATGTACTCGCCAATTGCCACCAGCGGCGTGAACTCTTCCCGAAACGCACGCAGCGGCGCGAGCCAGATATCGAGAATGTTGCGCATCACCGCCACATACAGCGCTTCCTTTGAGGGAAAGTAATAAAGCAGATTGGTTTTCGACACACCAGCCAGCTCCGCCACCTGCTCCAGCCGTGTGCCATGGATACCGAACTGCGAAAACGTCGTCAGCGCGGCAGCCAGAATCGCCTCTTTTTTCGCGCTGACCGCCTGAGTGCGCTTCCCGGTTTTCTTCTTGCCGTTTTGCGTCATTTCAATTTTCCTTATTCTTGCGGTGCGGTATCTTCGCTGGCGGGCTCGACGGCCTTTTTCTTTTTAAACTTCAGTTCGCTGACCAGCACGCCCGCGATGATAAACAGCCCCCCCAGTAAGGCCAGCACCGGCAAACGTTCCCCAGCCATTCTTCCGAAAATACCCGCCCAGACGGGTTCACCGGTATAAATCACCGTGGCGCGCGTCGGTGAGACGCTCCGCTGTGCCCAGTTCATCACTACCTGAATAATGGCGCTGAAAATGCCTAATCCAAGCGCGACAACAAGTAAGCCGGGGGAGAAATCAGGTACTGATTCGCCAGCGGGCACCATCGCGGCAAACGCCACGATTGAAGCCGTGGCAAGTTGCACAACGGTGACCCGGCGAACGTCGACTTTCCCGGCCCAGGCGCTGATCAAAATGATCTCCGCAGCGATGGCAAGCGCGCCAGTCAGCGTAATCAATTCCCCTGCCCCCAGCGCCAGCATGTTGCCTTCCGGCCCGGCGAGCAAAATAAGCCCGATAAAGGCCAGCAAAATACCGGTACAGGACATCAATCCGGGAACTCGTCCCAGACAAAGCCATTGCAGTAGCGGAACCAGCGGCACATACATGGCGGTGATGAAAGCAGATTTACTGCTGGAGATAGACTGCAAGCCCCAGGTTTGCAGGCTATAGCCCATGGCGATAGCAATGCCTATCGACACACCGGCTTTCAGCTCAAGCCGTGTCAGGCCACGCAGTGAACGGAACGATAAAGCCCCAACCGCCAGAGCCGCTGTGGCAAAACGCAGGCCGACGAAGAAAAACGGATCGCTCAGCGTCACGGCGTATTGCACGGCAAGGAAGGTCCCGCCCCAGAACATGGTGATGACGATCAGGAGCGCTTCCTGAGGTTTGACAGAGAATTGATAACGAGAGAGAAAGGACATAGTGCCGCCGGAATGACATTCAGCCCGTTAGTGTGCAGACTCCCGGCAGATGGCGCAACCACCAGAAATGAAAATCCAGCTTGCTGACGAAGTCCTTCTGCCCATATTGCCCGGCGGCACGTCGTTTGCACGGGCCCACGGTTGTGCAGGTCCGGCAAGTATCAGCGCCGCCGGGCATTAAATGAAAAACCGCCGGGAAAACCCGGCGGCGGGGAGGGATGGGGCTACTTTCGCCACATCTTACGGCGTCAACCACTAGCTGTTGCGATTACTGCCGTGGCTGTTTTTTCCCCCTTTTTTGCCAGCTTCAGAGGCGCGCTGAGGATCGTTCTTGAAGTTCCCCCCGCTGTGCTGGCCACCTTTACGACCTGCTTCTGATGCTCTTTCGCGGTCTTCAGCAAAATTCCCTGAACCGCCACGATGGTTTGCCATTACGGACCTCCAGTTGTTCAGACATCATATTGCATTACGTTAATGTGGAAGATTCCACTACGCGGCTGCGAGTTGCCCCGTGTTTTCTGCCGCGTGGAACTAAGCTTAGTGGAAGGTGCTTATTCCACCACCCCACCGTAATATCCTGCAACATGCACCAGGCGGAATGGGTGAGAAAAGCGTAACGAGGTTGATAAGCGTCTCTTATGCCTTATGAAAACCGGGCGCGGGAAAGTGTGTCATTTTGCTACAAAGGGAAACGTTCCTTCAGCATCATGCAATTCACTGAAATGACTGAAATTTGAGGAAATCGCCGCAGAAGCGAAGCGGCAACTCTGCGTGCCACTTCGGCGTTTTCCCGGCTGCGTTTAATTGCGACCAGAAAGTTGACCATCCCCGGTCTGTGACCAACACTTTCAGGAGTCTCTTGCTAAACACAGTGTCATTACGGAGAACAACGCTATGAGTGGAAAGGCAAAAATTCTGGTTCTTTACTATTCCATGTACGGACACATTGAAACCCTCGCGAAGGCCGTGGCGGAAGGCGTCGATAAAGTTGACGGTGCTGAAGTGACGGTGAAGCGAGTTCCGGAAACCATGTCGGCAGAAGTCTTCGCCAAATCGGGCGGCAAAACACACACCGCCCCGGTAGCAACCCCGCAGGAACTGGCCGACTACGATGCCATTATTTTTGGCACCCCAACCCGCTTTGGCAACATGGCCGGGCAAATGCGTACCTTCCTCGATCAGACCGGCGGCCTTTGGGCTTCTGGCGCGCTTTACGGCAAGCTGGGTAGCGTCTTCAGCTCGACAGGTACCGGCGGCGGCCAGGAGCAAACCATCACCTCTTTCTGGACCACCCTTGCCCACCACGGCATGGTGATTGTGCCAATTGGCTACGCCGCGCAGGAACTGTTTGATGTGTCTCAGGTTCGTGGAGGAACGCCGTATGGCGCAACCACGATTGCAGGCGGCGACGGTTCACGCCAGCCAAGCCAGGAAGAGCTCGCGATTGCCCGTTATCAGGGCCAGCATGTCGCCGGTCTGGCCGTTAAACTCAAAGGTTAATCTTCTGTAAGGAGGAGCGTTATGCCTACACAGGAATCTAAAGCGCATCGCGTTGGCGAATGGGCCAGCTTGCGCAATACCTCACCTGAAATTGCTGAGGCCATTTTTGAAGTCGCGAAATACGATGAAAAAGTGGCGGAGAAAATCTGGGAAGAAGGCAGCGATGAAGTGCTGTCCCTGGCTTTTGGCAAAACGGATAAAGACGCGCTGTTCTGGGGCGAACAAACCATCGAACGCAGAAACGTCTGACAAAGACTCCCCCGCCGGGCGCGGGGGAGTTGTCGCTTATTTCGCCGCGTGATTCAGCACCTCATTAAATTTCTCAGTCGGACAGAACCCCTCTGCATCCACCGGGCAGCCTTTCAGCTCCAGCGTGACGCGCTGCGGCGGTGAAGCCAGCGTCAGCACATCCGCATTACGCAGCTGCTCTGTGCTTTGGTAAACATACTCAATTTTCATCAACTCACGATTCCCTTTGGTATCCTGCCAGCGCTCAAACACAATCTTGCCGCCGATCGGGGTACGCTCGTGCTGGTCGTGAAGTTGATAAGGTTTGAAATCCAGCGCCATCAGCAGCGAGGCGATATTCGAGTCGTGTCCGACCAGCAACGTCACTTTTGGCGCTTTCGCCACCTCTGTCACCAGTGCCTTATCGATGTACCTCACCAACGGAGCGGCAACATTACGTGCCACTTCCGGTGAGGTGAACAAACTGTCCTGATAGCCGTTTTTCAGCTCTGACAACACGCGCCATTGCTGATCGGTTTTGATCTGCCCCCAGGCAACCTGATCCAGCGGGAAGCCCTCGTAGTACTGAAGCGTGAACGCATCCACCAGCGAATTGCCGACTTTTAACGGCCCGGACACGCCCGGCTCTTTTTCATACAGCGCGCTGAAGGTGTCTTTCGCTTCGGTCAGCGAACACTCTTTCTTCTCTTTACAGGACGGAGCGTTTTGATAATCGACGATTTTCTCCAGCAGCTTATAGCTGTCGTCGAGTTTCATTCTCCGGCGTTCTTCCGCCATGGCCTTTACGGCCTGCTGGCTGAAAGCCTCAGACTGGTCAGTGATAACCGGGTTAAAGGTCGGGTCCATTTTGCCCATTTCGGCCTGATGATGAACCGGCACATCACACCCCGGGAACGCACCGGTGATGAAGAATTGCGCCGTGGCGACAGTCCTTTGCAGGCTGTTGGCATAGGCATACACCGCGTTTTCAGGCGGGCATTCACCAGTGGTGACCATGCCCTGTTCGGCCAGCCATTCGCGCATATAGTGGCCCATGTACACTTCAAGGATGCCCCCTTTGGTGGTGAGTTGCCCACCCGGTACATCCCACTCAGGCCATTTGTTCGGCGTGGATTGTTCCAGCACGCTGCCGTTGTTCGCTAAAGGCGCGCGCAGGTTGTGCCGGCTCATGATCAGCACCTGCTGAAGTTGATATCCCTCAGGCGTGGTGTCCGCCTGAGCTCCGGAAGCCATAAAAAGTGTGCCGATGACGGCAGCCGCAATGACGCTTTTTCTCATCCCTTATTCCCTCATACGCTTTTAGAGTCGGCTTAATTGTGACAGAAACATGACAATTTGCCTGGACGCAGGCCGCAAACCAGTGAATGAAGAGTCCGTATCAGGCTTATTGCAGGCTGATACACCCCGCTGAGTTATTTCTACAATTTCAAATTCTGAATTAAACAATTCAACTGCCCAATGGCACGAAGCCATTTGCAATTGGCCCTGCCTGCCGTTAGATCTAGAACCCACTCCTTTTACAAGGAGACAACAAAAAACATAAACAGCACCAGACAGGGAACATCATGATCAAAATAAGCAACGATCGCGTTGTGTACACTATGTCGCGCGATAATCAGCCCGTCGCCACCGTCAAAAGTGGCAGCGACGTTATCTTCGACACCTGCGATTGTTTCTCCGACCAAATCACCGCCGCCGATACCGTCTTTCAGGCGCTCGACTGGCAACGCATCAACCCGGCCACTGGCCCGGTTTACATCGAAGAAGCCCAGCCTGGCGACGCGTTACGGGTTCACATCAAACGCATTCGCTTCACCCGCGATAACGCGGTGATGGTCACTGCGCCAAATCTGGGCGTGATCGGCGATGAGCTTCAGGCACCGGAAGTCTCCATTATCCCGATTGATAACGGCAAAGCGCTGCTGCCTGGCGGCGTGGAAGTTGCGCTGCGTCCGATGATTGGCGTGATTGGCGTGGCTCCGGCAGGGGAAGCCATCTCCTGCGGAACGCCTGACAGCCACGGCGGCAACATGGACTGCAAAGAAATCACCGAAGGCAGTACATTATGGCTGCCTGTCAACGTGCCGGGCGCGCTGTTTGCCCTGGGCGACCTGCATGCTGCAATGGGCGATGGTGAAGTCTCGGTGTGCGGGCTTGAAATTCCCGGTGAAGTGACCGTGGAACTGACCGTCGTGAAGAATCGCAAGCTCCCGCTGCCGATGCTGGAAAACAGCGACACGCTGTATACCCTCGCTTCGGCATTAACGCTCGATGAAGCCGCCAGCATGGCGACCCGCAACATGGCACATTTCATCGCCGACAACACCGACCTGCCGCTGTCGCAGGCGATCAGCATTCTCAGCATCACTGGAGACCTGCAGGTTTGTCAGGTCGTTGACCCGTTGAAAACCTGCCGCTTTGCGCTGCCGAAAACCGTTGCCGCCCAGTTAAACCTGAGCATTTCAGGCGGTGAAAAATGAGCGTTGAACAATTTGGCTACAAGCAAGAGCTGCACCGGGCGCTGACCTTCAAAGACTTGCTGATTTACGGCATGATTTTTATGGTGCCCATCGCGCCGTTTGGCGTTTTTGGTTACGTGTGGGACGGCGCAAAAGGCATGGTGGCGCTGGCCTATTTCATCGGCATGGTGGCGATGTTCTTCACCGCCATGAGCTACTGGTCAATGTCTCGCGCCTTCCCGGTTTCCGGCTCCGTGTATGCCTACGCCCAGCGCGGTATTCATCCGGTCGTCGGCTTCTTCGCCGGTTGGCTCATTCTGCTCGACTACATTCTGGTGCCTTCCCTGCTGTATATCGTCAGCGCGGCAGCCTTAGCGCCGATGGTTCCCGGCGTGCCGGGCTGGGTGTGGATTGTCGGCTTTATCGCCATCAACAGCCTGATTAACCTGAAGGGCATCACTTTCACCGCCAAAGCCAATAACACCATTTTGATCGCTGAAATTGTCGTGCTGGCGATTTTCGTGGTACTGGGGCTGATTGCGCTCTACTCCGGCCAGGGGGCGGGCCATCTGACCCTGAACCCACTGTACAATCCGGAGAAATTCAGCCTGCCGCTGGTGATGGGCGCGGTGTCGATTGCAGTACTGTCGTTCCTCGGTTTTGACGGGATCTCGACGCTTTCGGAAGAAACCAAAGACGGCGTGGACACGGTTGGCAAAGCGTCGCTGGTGGCGCTGATTCTGGTCGGCTCGCTGTTCATTCTGCAAACCTGGATTGCCGCTGATTTGTCTCAGGGCATGACCTTCACCAGCCTTGATACGGCGTTCTACGACACGGCGAATCTGGCAGGCGGTCAGTGGCTGAAGTATGTGACCATGTGGTCGACGGTGATTTCCTGGGGGATCGCCAACGCGCTGGTTGCTCAGGCTGCGGTCTCACGCATTCTGTATGCCATGGCTCGCGATAAGCAGCTTCCTGCTCTGCTGGCAAAAGTGCATCCGCGGCTGAAAACGCCGTATATCAGCACGCTGTTTGTGGCGCTGATTTCACTGGCTTCCGGCCTGTGGTTCTACGGTGATATTGATAACCTCAGCCGCCTGGTTAACTTTGGCGCGTTGATGGGCTTCCTTGTGCTGCACATTGCGGTCATCAACCATTACATGCTGCGCCAAAAATCCCGCAATTTGCTGATGCACCTGGTCTTCCCGGTGATCGGCTTTTGCATCATCAGCTTCGTGATTTACGAGATGGATGTTGAAGCAAAAATCCTCGGCCTTAGCTGGCTGGCGCTGGGCATCGTGTATTATGTCGTGATGCGCGTCCTGCTTAAACGCAACGTCGTCCTCAATCTGGAGAGTTAATCTTCCCGACGCGCGCCAGCCGTTTTGCGCTGGCGCGCGCCGTTTTCGGGAAAAGAGATGTCATGAAAGTCCTCATTAAAAAGCTCGCTGTACTCAACCCGCTGTTCCGCCCTCATCGCTGGATTGGCCTGCTGACGCTCCTCATTGGCAGCGTGTTCCTCAAGCCGGTGCTGATGCAAATCTACCATTTCGTGCCGCAGGCGATGGGCGAATTCACCGGCTGGAAGGATCTGATTTCCACCTTTGGCCTGTTAACCCTGCCGCAGGTGGTGCTCGGCATCGCCATTGTGCTGATGAGCATCGGCCTGTTTTTGCGCGCGCGTGTCGCCTGGTCGTTTTCGCTGATCCTGCTTATCGCCGTGGCGTTGTTCAATTTCCTGCTGCCGGGCGGCGCGCATCGAATCGGCTATTTATCGCTGCTGGACTGCCTGTGTCTGCTGTGGTTCTGGCGGGAGTTCAGCCAGTCAAGCCTCGCGGCCGGTACGCTGTTTGCGCTGATCAGCTTTGGTTCGCTGCTGACCTATGCCCTGTGTGGCTCACTGTATTTAGGCGATGAGTTCCATCCCGCCATTGATGAGCTCTCAACGGCGCTTTATTTCTCAACGGTGAGCATGTCGACCGTTGGTTTCGGCGACATCGTGCCGGTTACCGCCTCCGCGCGGTTATTCACGGTGTCGATTATCATTCTGGGCATTACCGTCTTCGCCACGTCTATCAGCGCCATCATTGGCCCGGTCATCGGTGGCAACCTGAAACGCATGATCAAAGGGAGAATTTCACACGCTATGCGTAAAAACCACATGATTATTATCGGGGCCACGCCGCTGGCGCTGAGCGTTTACAACGGTCTGAAGGCTCGTGACGAAACCATCACCGTGATAATTCCGCCAGGTGTGCCGCACGATTTCCCGCCGGAGGCCGACGTGCTGATTGATGACCCGTCGTCCGATAAAGCCCTGCGCGAAGCGGGCGCGGATAAAGCGAAGTACATTCTGGTGCTGCGCAATGACGATTCCGATAATGCGTTTATCGTGCTGGCGGCGAAAGAAGTGGTGTCGTCGGAAGGAAAAATTCTCGCCCTGGTGAACTCAGATAAAAACCTGAGCAAAATTAAGCGGGTTCAGCCCGATATTGTTTTCTCGCTGCAAACCCTCGCCAGCGAACTGCTGCTGCGTAAATTAAGCGGCGAGCAAATGGACACTGGCAACCTGATGGATTTGCTGTTCCAGGATGGGCATTAACCTCAGACGTCAAAAAGCCCGCAGCGCTTGCGGGCTTTTTCATTAACGCACTCTCACGCCACTATTTCGCATTCAGAACCTGCCAGCGCTGATACACCCTGATGGCCTCGGGGCTGGGCTGATGCACCATCGGCAACCGACGCTGGGCAATCGGTTTGGCGAACTCACCGTAGAAGGTTTCCAGTTCAAAATATTTGCGGTCGTCTCGGTAATACGGCACGTATTCCTCGCGGGTGGTGATGTAGATAACCTTGCGCGGGCTGCAATAATAGAGCGCCCCGAGGCACATCGGGCAAGGGCTCGCCAGAATGTAGATATCACAGTCACTGAGATTTTCGGTGCCCAGTTTACGGCAGGCTTCGCGCACTGCGAGGATCTCCGCATGCGCCGTGGGATCGTTAGTCTGAGCCACCTGATTCGGGCTTTCAGCGACAATCTCTTCCCCGCGCACAATTACCGTGGCAAACGGTCGACCGCCCTCTTCCACATTTTTCATCGCCAGCTCAATCGTACGTTTTACAAAATCCATCTCTCGCTCCTTTGGTTTGCGCTGATGCATAACAAAAGAGTAGAGGCTTTGATTGATAAGATAAAAGACTCAATTATTATTGTAGCTATCAGTATTTCTTATAGGTGATGCGATGATCCTGCGCTATGTCCACTACTTCCTTGCTGTCGCCGAGCACGGAAGCTTCACTCGCGCCGCCGCTGCGCTGTATGTCTCGCAGCCTGCGCTTTCACAGCAAATCAAGCTGCTGGAACAAACGCTGGAAGTGCAGCTTTTTGACCGGACGGGCCGAACGGTTCGTCTGACCGATGCCGGGAAAGTGTTTCAGCGCCACGCCCGTCAGGCGATAAACGAACTGGAAGCCGGAGCCCGTGCGGTGCTGGACGTGGAAGATTTAAGCCGAGGGCATGTGCGTCTGGGCCTGACGCCGACCTATACGCCGTGGCTGGCAGGCCCACTGCTGGCCGCCTTCTGGCAGCGTTATCCCGGCATCACGCTTGCCGTCAGCGAAGGCACTCAAGGGCAGATTGAGCAGCAGCTGGTCAACGATGAGCTGGATATCGGCCTTGGGTTTGCAGGCGATCACGCCGCAGAACTCTCCGCCACCGCTCTGATGCAGGAAGGGCTGGTGCTGGTCGTCAGTAAAGATCACCCCCTCGCCGGGCAAGAGCAGCTGGCGCTGACGGCGCTCGCCGGACAGCCACTGGTGTTGCTGGACCGAAGTTTTTCCACCCGCGTTGAAATCGACCAGCAATGTCGCACACAAAATGTAAGCCTCAATCTTGTGATGGAGACCAATACGCTGGGTGCCATTCTGGCGCTGGTGCAGCGCGCACCGCTGGCAAGCATTCTGCCGGATACGCTGGCGCAGGCGCACGATGCTCTCTGCACGCTTGAATTGTCGCCCCCACTTTCCGGGCGTACCGGAGTCGTGCTGACCCGCAAAAACTCTCATCATGCCGCCGCAGCAGCGCTTACAGAAGTGTTGAGTCACGTACTCGGGGAGCTGAAGGTCAGGCAGCACGGGCATTAATCCGCTTCAAAATCCTTGAATTCGCTCTTTAATCCGCGGTGGCAAGGTTTGTGTCAGACTCTATGCTTAACAGGTCAATTGCAGACACAACCGAGGAGAAAGCCATGGGATATTACGAAATCAAGAAATCCGATAAGGACACCAAAGAGCCGTACTACTTTGTACTGAAAGCCGCGAACCATGAAGTGATTGCCCGCAGCGAAATGTACTCAACCAAGGCAGCGGCGCAAAAAGGCATTGCTTCAGTGCAAAAAAACGCAGGCACGACCGAGATAAAAGACAAAACGGTGTGATGCAGACAGAATAAAGCCCGCAACCAGTGCGGGCTTTATTCAGGCGGAACGTTTACTCAGAAACGCTTTTCTTCAGATCTTCAGCGCCCGCTTTGGTTTTATCCCACGCTTTGCTGCTGCCCTCTTTGGTGGCATCCCAGGCTTTCTGACTGCCTTCTTTGGTGCTGTTCCAGGCTTTTTCAGAGCCCTGTTTGGTTTTATCCCACGCCTTCTCGCTGCCCTCTTTGGTGCGATTCCAGGCTTTCTCACCGTCTTGCTTCATGTTGTCGGTGATGGAACCGTCGCTTTGCGCTTTGGTGATGTGCTCCTGAGTACGGTGCTCAGTTTTGTGTAACTTCTCTTTTGCTGTGTCAGCGCCGGCATGTGCGGCCTGAACGGTTTCATCTGTGGCATGCTGCATTTCGCCCTGCGCCATCGCGCCAGTGGCAACAAACAGAAGGGACATAGCGATGATTGTCTTTTTCATTTGAATTTCCTTTTATCAGAGTCCGTGGACAACTCTATTCATGCCCCGCTTCGCCAACAAGGTAAAAAATCTTAATTAAATCAGGAGGTCTGTCTGAGGGAGAGGATAGTATGAAAGCCAAAAACGCCGAAAAGGGAGAGTTTATCTCTCCCCTTTCGTTCGCCAGACTGCGGCCTGTACTCATCCTCTCCAGGCTGAATTCCTGATGATGGAGCAGAAGTTCAGCGGCTGGAAATCACGTTCTTTATCCTTGATAACATCCGCTTTGACGTTACCAAAGGTGGTCTGTGGCTTGTGCTTGATCCCGTTGTAAAACGCCGAGATGATTTCCTCTTTGAAATTGGCTGAGCGCGGATGTTTTGCCGTCACCGCTTCCCTGTCGCTTTCGCTGAAATGCTCGTAGCCCATACCAAGCACATCCATTTCCACACCGGCGGTCAGCAGCGCGATTTCAGGGGCCATAAATTCAGGGATGCCCGGTGTGGTATGTAACGCGATGGCTGTCCAGACGGTCGTAATGTCCTGCTCGGTGACGCCATAGCTGCGAAGAAAGTCGCGTGCTGCGTTAGCGCCATCAACCTCAAACCGCTTGTCACAGCTGCAATGCTCGTGCGTCAGGCCAACGTCGTGGAACATACATCCTACGTAGAGCAACTCTTTGTCCACCTTCAGGCCGCGATGCTGCCCGGCAAGCGCGCCCCAGTAATAGACACGGCTGGAGTGGTGAAACAGCAGATCGTTTTCTGTGTCCCGCACAAATTCTGTTGTCGCACGGGCCAGCTGGCTATCGGGAATGGCAATGTCTTTCATCGTTGAGTGCATTTTTTTGTCTCCTTCAGTTGAGTTCGGACAGTGTATCGGGCAATCTGAATGTCATCATTAGCCACATAACGACAAATAAAGACATTCACACCAAAGGAGACATACAGAAAGATGAAACGCACGATCGCCATTCTGGCCATGCCTGGCGTGCAGCTGCTGGATGTCTCAGGCCCGCTGGATGTGTTTGCCGAAGCCAATACCTTACTGCGTCGCGAAGTGTATGACCTGAAGATTGTGACCCTCGATGCAGGCCATGTGCGCGCCTCGTCAGGCATCGAACTGGTGGGTCATTGCAGCCTGGATGCCTGCGACACCTTCCGACCAGATACCTTTCTGGTGGCAGGTATGCCCGATGCCCCCCACACTCAGTTGAGTACAGCCGCAAGTCATAGCATCAAACTGCTTTGTGATAACAGCCGTCGGTATGGCTCCATCTGCACCGGTGCGTTTCTGCTGGCTCAGTCGGGCGTGTTGACCCATCGCACCGTGACGACTCACTGGCAATCAGCCGATCGGCTTGAAAATAGCTACCCTGATATCCGCGTGGACAAAGACGCGCTGTACGTGGCTGACGGCCCGGTCAGAACGGCTGCTGGCGTCACCTCGGGGATGGATCTTGCGTTAAGGCTGGTTGAGGAAGATTTGGGTCGGGAGCTGGCAATGGATATCGCGGGCAATCTGGTGATGTTTTTCCGCCGCCCGGCAAACCAGAGTCATTACGTCAGAAGGCAGGCACTTTCGCTCAACGGTCGGGAAGCCTTGCAGGAATTGCAACGCTGGACCCTCACCCATCTTGACCGCATTCATTCGCTTTCAGACATGGCCGACCATATCGGCCTCAGCACCCGCCACCTCAACCGGCTTTTTCAGCAGCAGCTTAACGTTCGCCCCGGTGAGTGGCTGGAAGCCTGCCGCATCAGCCGGGTTAAAGAGATGCTGGAGAAGGAAGATATCCCACTGAAAACCATCGCTAGCGCGGTCGGCTACAGCAGCGCAGACAGCCTGCGCCGGGCCTTTATCAGACAAATGGGCATGACGCCGCCGATGTACCGCAAGCTGCATCTGCGCAGCGTTTACTGAGGGAGTCAACTCCCTCAGCGCGACGTTGAAACACAGCTTTCGCCCGGATATCCCGGCAGTGTTTTCGCCTCCGGCAGACAGGCTAGTTTCTTCGCCTGCGTGAGGCGCTCATCTAGGTTGCCCGCATTGACGGGCTGCCAGCCCATGTGATCCCCCACCAGCTCGCCCACGCAAATTCAACAAAATAGACCTGCTTTTTCTTGTCGAAATACCCTTCATCCTGCAACTGGTCTGCAAGAGAGCGATAAGGATAATCCGGCAAATCAGCAATATGCTTCGGCAACTGCTGCGGTGTTATCGACTGCCCTTTTTCATTTTTCAGCCACACCCAGTGGTTTTTCTCCATCTGCGACCAGAACGTAGCCTTATCCTGCAGGTGAGCAATGACTTTCACCGTGGTCTTTTTAATGCCCATCTGCCACAAGGTGCGAGTGAGGTGATGCCTGTCCACAAGCCAGTACTCGCCCTCAGGTGATCCTACCCGCATTTATTCTTCACTAACCCGTAAAGCAGAGATGTCGTGATTAAAATGCTCGTCAACATAGCCAGCAACAAAATAAAAATCGCCGGTGTCAGTGAGGGTAATTTACTGAACAGAAAATTGTCATTGCCCCCCCCCATCATTCTTGAACCGATCATCATGATTGTTCCGCCACAAAAATGCCTAACCCCTTTGGCGGCAGATAAACGGATGAACACAAAATCTTTATAATAGAGATGGTATAGCAGCATTCCCATCAAAAAAGCGATAAAACCAGCCATCCGCATTTTATTGAGGATTTCGTCATAGCGGACAACATACCAGACATCCGTAATAAGACGACTGAGCGACCACCCTATATTGGCGGAATAAATAAGCCCGAAGGTCAGGCCGGGGATCAGCAACCGGACCAGGCTACGCAGGCGATCTTTTCGACGACGTTGCAGCCAGCCAGTTGCACAGAGGACGAGTAACATCAGGCAAAGCAGTATCGGCGGATGCCCTTGTTTGAAAGAGGACGCCGCAGCAGGGTAAGGTGGCAAAACGGCGGCGATGCCCATCATTCCCCCTAACGTCAGCAGCATATGCCCGTCACCTTTGGCCAATTTTGACAGGGTGCCAAAGAAGCAACCACGGTTTAACGCAGCCCCCACCCCGAAAAGTGCAGCTCCACTCAGTGCGCACCAGAAAGTCATCCCGCTCGGGGAAAACAGCCGAAATGACTGAAAATGAAGGCTCAACAGAGCGGCGACCAGGGCGACCCCAAGGATCAGCAGCAGACGCTCCGGGCGCTTCTCCATCAACAGGCTTACCGCGGCGACCAGGCAAAATCCGCCTCTCTGTACCATCCAGCCCGAAATCATGAGCAACAGGATAAGTCCGACGTCAGACGGCACGGTGCTCTCCCCCTAATCAACGACGCATCAGGTAAGTCGTGTGACAATATTAATGTGGTTCTGCAGCGTTTTATGAACGGGGCAGCGCCCGGCTATCTCCAGCAACCTGGCCGTTTCTTCTGCAGTGAGATCCCCTTCGACCTCAATGTCGCACGAGATACGATCGGCCAAATTCTTACCGTCAATACAGTCCGTGCAATCAATGAGATGCTCGCGGGAGTGTCGCAGAGTGACAACCAGACGCGTGAGGGCCAGCTTTTTGTGGCGCGCATACAGGCGCAGTGTCATTGAAGTGCAGGTCCCGAGTGCCGATAATAAATGTTCATAGGGCGTGGGACCGACACCTGCCCCGCCAGAGCTCACCTGCTCATCAGCCTGCCAATGATGATGAGCTGTCTGGATATCACACAAAAACGCACTATCAAGCATGGAGACCACCACCTCGCCTTCCGTCGGCCGCGCTGGCTCTACAGGAGAGGCGCGTTCCGGTAAATAGCGCTCGGCCCACGCCGCGATACAGCTCGCGGCATAGCGGGCATCGGCTTTGTTGGTCAGGAGATGGTCGGCGGTGTCGAGCGAAATAAAACTCTTTGGATGGCGTGCTGCCTTATAGAGTAATTCAGCTTGCTCGAGGGAAACGGTGGTGTCCCGGGGTGAGTGCAGAATGAGCAGTGCTTTGTTGAGTTGACTCAATGGCTGACTGATGTTAACCGCTTCAACATCATCCAGAAATTGCTTTCTGATGGTGAATTCCCGGCCCGCTAACTGCACCCTGGCCGTCCCTTGTTCGCGGATTTCGTGCAGTTTCCCCTTAAACTGTTTCAGGACATGTGACGGATCTGCGGGCGCACCCAGCGTGGCGACACAGGTGACGCTCTCAAGCCGGGCCGCAGCAGCCAGCACCGCGGTCCCTCCCAGGCTATGCCCCAGCAGGAGCTGCGGTGGCTGATGATACTGAGAGAGGTAGTCTGCCGCCGCCAGCAGGTCTTCAACGTTAGACGAAAAATTACTGCTGGCAAATTCCCCTTCGCTACTGCCCAGGCCGATAAAGTCAAAACGAAAGACCGCTATTCCTTTATTTACCAGCACGTGACTGATTTGTGTGGCCGCGGTCAGCGTTTTCCCGCAGGTAAAACAGTGGGCAAATAAAGCGTAGCCTACAGGATCCGCCGGGGATTCAAGCAGTCCGCTCAGCAAAATACCGTCTTTATTGGGAAATTCTATTTTCTGTTTTCTCATCATAAATAAGTCCAGGATGGGTTATGCCCCACATTATCTCGCTGTTGGCAAAGTACGGTGTTTAATCCCTGACGGCGGAAGCACTTTTACTGATACAGAGTTCGTGGGTTGTCTGGCTCCTGTGCTTGTTTTTCTGGACGATTTAATTTTCATTGCCATGCAAATCACCGACAGCGTGAGCATAAATGAAAAAACACCAGAGAATGTAAAATCCAGACAGACCATCAGAATATTATTTATGCCACCATGACCATTAAACGCGTGATGATAGACACCAGGGAATAATGCATCCATCAGAGCAACCCCTATATAGCAAAACAACAAAAATGAGGATGAAAAAATGCAGGAATAATGAATACCAACATATTACCTCCAGTACCAGAAACTCTCCATTTTAGTCAGCGTCTTTTGCTACGCCATCTTCTGTCCGGCTAAATAATTCACACCTTAAAAATACAGTTAAACTGACACAAACCATCGTGCAACTCTATATGCATTTAATTTTAAATGTATAACATTTTTGTTATATATTTTATCTTGAAAATCCTCACCCTGCGTGGTTATCTGGTTTCGCAGCACTTCAAGCCATTATATTAAATGGACTTCTTTTTGTTTTTAAATAATAGAGGACGACATTATGAAATCTCAGAAAAATGAAATGAAATCACGGGATGTTCACATTCTGCGCTTCAGCCTGGTGCTGATCTTCTTTTTCTTTGGCTATGCAAAATGGTTTGAATACGAAGCGAATGGCATCGCCCTGTTCGTCGCGAATAGCCCGCTAATGTCGTGGATGCACGCGGTGTTGGGGCTACGAGGAACCAGTAATTTTCTGGGTGCCGTTGAATTGGCCATCTGTGCGCTGTTGCTCATAGGATTTCGGGTGCCTCTAGCCGGGCTTTTGGGAGCCGCAGGGTCAACAGCTACATTTGGTGTCACCCTGACCTTTCTGTTTACGACACCTGGCAGCGTCGTTCATGAGGCCGGTGGCTTTCCGGCATTGAGCAGCACGGCGCAGTTTTTGCTCAAAGATGCCGTGCTGCTTGCCACTTCCGTGGTGCTGCTGAGACATGAACTGAGCTTCCGACAAACTGCTGCTCAAAAGGCGTAATTTCCCAAACACTCTCCTTTTACTGAAGACAAAAACAGGGAAATAGTATGGTCAAAATTTCACGTAAGACCCTCAGCGTGCTGACATTAGCTTTCACGGCTTATGCCGTCCCTGCTTTCGCTGCAGAGCCTGTTTACCCCAATCTGCCGGTCCTGAAGGCCCATCAGTACAGCGCTACAGAGCAGGCCAATCTAAAAACGACCGCAGCGTTTCACCAGAATTTTTCTGCCCATAACTTTGAAAAAAACGGCCCTCTGGTGGCTAAAAATATTCATGTCCGCTCCAATGGTGTTGAATTCTTTGGCCGGGATAAGTTTGTCGACCGGATTGGGCGCTTCACGAATTATTTCCCGGATGTGGCGATCAATGACTTTGCCAGCTATGCCGACGGTAACACTACCGTGGTGCGCTTCGTCATCACCGGTACCCAAAAAGGAGATTTCTCCACCCCTGACGGCGTCGTAAAGGCTAAGGGGCAAAAAATCAAAGTTGAGGGGATCGAGATTTTCACCTTTGATGACGCAGGCCAGGTCGCGGACCTTGTGACCGTTGAGCGGGGTGACCAGCTCATCGCCCAAATCACCGGCAGGGAAGTGGTGCAGTAATCCCCGTGTCGGCCAAAAACGTCGTGCAGGCCCCTGAACACCTTTGACTAGCGGGTGAAGGTGGTTCTGCGCAAAACGGGATAAGAGCATAACGTTACGGAGTGTTACTATGCTACAGGAATGGTTAAGCCACAGCATGGGCGTCGCCGAAGGCATGGCGGTGGCAGGAATGATTATTGGCGGTGGCCTGACCTTCCTGGGGTTTAATTTCTTTATCTCCCGAATCATTATCCGGCGACTGGTGGGATGCGAAGACTGTCAGAGCGATGACATCAATAAAAAAACCCGCGCCTATTACAAAATTGCGCTGATCTTTTCCTTATTGGTGATAATTCTCCTCGCCCTTTATTTGCCCAATATTCCACCGCTAATCTCGAAAGTCAGCGTGCTAAGTTCCACGAGCCTGCTCATCGCGTTTGTCTCCTGGTTTTGTTCTGATCTGCTTGATTTACTCAACAACCGCTACAACACTCGTCAGGAAAATGGCAACCACTCGATCAAAGGCTACGTGCAGATAGGTAAGATTATTGTTTTCCTCGCTGCGCTGATTCTGATTGTCGCCACCCTCGCCGATAAATCACCACTGATTATTCTCTCAAGCCTGGGTGCGGCCGCGGCGGTCATTCTGTTATTATTTCAGCATACGCTCATATCGCTGGTCGCAAATATTCAGGTCTCTTCTTCTGATGCCATCCAGCTCGGTGACTGGGTTGAAATTCCCCATCTGGACATTAATGGTGTCGTCACCGATTTAGCCTTACACACGACCACGATTAAAAACTGGGATAACACCCTGTCACGACTGCCAACAAAGTACTTTATCACTGAGCATTACACCAACTGGCAGCCAATGTTCTCTTCAGGAGGGCGGCGCATCAAACGGGCTTTTTATATCGACCAGAAAACCATTCGTTTTATTAATGATGAGATTGTTGCCTCGCTGAAAAAATTGCCCGTGATGACAGAGATAGCCCAGCCCCTGCTTTTGCCACGGGCAGAGGAATCACTGAACAGCAACCTGGCCCTGTTCCGCAAATACATTAAACATTACCTGATGAGCAGAGGGGATATCCGCATGGATATGCTCTGCATGATCCGGCAAATGCCCGCAGGCCCCGAAGGATTACCGGTCGAAATTTACTGTTTTACCTCGCAGGTGGGATGGGAGGCCTACGAAGAAACTCAGGCAGAGATTTTTGAGTTTGTCGTGTCCGTCTCTCATTACTTCCATCTAAAAATTTACCAGCGCCCCTCGGATATTCACCACTTTCCGACCACGTTAGCGGACAGGCAATAACGCCGCATCGCATGATCGGCGAAAGATGCAGAACGGTTACCCAGTCCCAACGAATTCACACATCTAAGGAAAAAGCGGAAAGCAGCGTGCTCCGGCAACGATGCGGGAAAGCTTTTAGAGCCATTATGATAGAAGTTGTTCATGCTTATGATCGTACCCCATTAAAAATCCTGACGCCCGACTCATCCGACGATCTCAACCTCAAACTGGAGATCGCCCACAACAGGTTCCGACAACGAGAGAACTGGCTTCTTCCGTATCAGCGTATTCAGATCTTGCGCAAACTGGCGTCGTTGATGCTGGCTGAACGTGAAGCCTTTGCCATGCTGATTGCTCGTGAAGGCGGAAAGCCTTATGCCGATGCGATGACAGAAACGATGCGAGCCATCGATGGCGTCAACAACGCCATCGACAGCATGTTGAATTTCGCTGGCAAAGAGATCCCAATGGGGCTCACCCAGGCGACCTCGCAACGCAGGGCGTTTACCGTCAAAGAGCCTATTGGCGTCGTGGCGGCGATCTCCGCCTTCAATCACCCCTTAAACCTGGTGGTGCATCAGGTGATCCCGGCCATCGCCGTGGGGTGCCCGGTTATCGTTAAACCCGCACTTGTCACCCCGCTGTCCTGTCTCCGGTTACTGGAACTGCTGGCGGAAGCGGGGATGCCGGAGGGATGGGTGCAAAGCTTTTTACCGGCGAGCAATGAGGGGGCCGAAGCGCTTGCAACCGACAACCGTGTGGCGTTTTTGAGCTTTATCGGATCGGCAAAAGTCGGCTGGTACCTGCGCTCACGCCTGCCAGCGGGAACACGCTGTGCGCTGGAGCATGGCGGTGCCGCGCCGGTGATTGTCGATAAAACGGCCAATCTGGATATCGCGGTGGAGCGCCTGGTGAAGGGAGGTTACTATCATGCCGGGCAAGTCTGCGTGTCTGTCCAACGTATTTTCGTCCATTCCGCCATTCAGGCCGAGTTTGTTGAACGATTTAGCCAACGCGTGCAGGCATTGAAAGTGGGCGATCCTGAACGCCCCGAAACCGAAGTCGGGCCGCTGATTACGCCAAAAGAAACAGCGCGCGTAGAAACCTGGATTCAGGAGGCGGTAGATACCGGCGCAACGCTGTTGGGCGGCGGCCGCCTTAGCCAGACCACGTTGTTACCCGCCATTCTGCTTAACCCCACATCGCACAGTAAAGTTTCCGCCCAGGAAGTATTTGGTCCGGTGACCTGCATTTACAGCTACCAGGATGTTTATCAGGCCATTCACTCCGCGAATGCCCTTCCCGTTGCGTTTCAGGGAAGTATTTTCACCGAAGATCTCAGCCTTGCCCTGGCCTGCGCAGAAAGGCTCAATGCCTCAACGGTGCTCATCAACGATCACAGCGCTTTTCGTGCCGACTGGATGCCCTTTAGTGGAAGGCAGCAATCAGGTTATCGCTGCGGAGGAATACCCTTAACGATGGAAGAGATGACAGAAAGTAAGATGATCGTCTTTAACCAGAATATGCTCTGAGCTGTAAATACCCTCCCCGGAGTTCGTTCGGAGAGGGTTTTACGGCTCACCATCCTGCGGGAAGATAGCCCAACAAAGCCAGCACGGCGTAAACGGCACTTGCGGCATACAGCGCAACAATGATTGTGTACATCAAAAGCGAGGTTATTCGCATATTGCACACCCAGAGGGGAGTCACATCTCCCTTTTTCCTTGCCCCGGCGAGGATCAGTATCGGCATAATTGACAGGACTAATCCGCTAAATACCCCGGCGAAATAGAGTGCGTTAACAAAGGAAACGAACCCGCTGTAGGCGAGAATAAACGGAGGCAGTACAACAATAAGCAGCACGACAAAACGACGAAAGCCAATGCCATCGTCCCCAAGCCGAAACTTATCAAAGATGTTGCTCAAGAAACTGCCACCCAACCCCCAATAGGATGTCAGCATCGCGCACAGCGCAAAGAGGTTGGCAGCAAAAAATGCCCATTCGCCCAGGGCTTTTCCCCATGCAATCGTGGCCACATCCGTAATATTACTCAGACCGTTCAGCACGATGACCGACAGCGGAACGAAAGCTAATAACAGAAAGGTAATACTCATCCCGACGATAATAGCCTTTGGTAGCTGATCCGCTTTATCGCCAAAACCTCTGGCCATTTCCGGGACGATATATTGTGCAGAGAATGAAAAAACCACGACATTAAAAATGGGCACCATATAACGCCAGTCCCCTTCGGTCAAATAACTCAGGTGGGTGGAGTGACTGAGAAAAGTTCCGCTAATCAACAGGGCTATCATCACCAGCATCCCGATGCTGATGAACTTCTCCCCCCGACCAATGGCTTTTAGCCCAAGATATAACACCCCGGTGGCAGGAATAAAAAATAAAATACTGCCAATGGCCGGTGACACACCCAACAGTGCATTGATTAATTTCCCACTCCCCGTCATATACGCCGTTAACGCGCCAACGCTGTTGATACAAACAGATAAAAATATCAACCACGAGCCGGTTTTCCCGACATAGCGCTGCGCCAAACCACTTAACTGAAGATGCGAATTGGTTCGTAACGTGGCCTCCGCCACATACAGCATTGTGATGGTGGTCAGAATGCCCACCACAGTTAACCAGAATAACAAAGGAAAGAAGCCGGCTTTTCGAGAGGCATAGGCAATCGACAACACCCCGGCCCCCACATTGGTGCCTACGATCATCGCCACTCCTTCAATAAAACTGAGCGATCCTTTGAGGGGTTGCGTGTCTTTGGAAAGTGATGGCACAGATGTATTATCAGTCATAATAGTTTCCCTAAGCGATATGCAATGTAACGACTGGCGATATCTCGACAACAGCTCTCATTTGGAAATAAGCTGCTGGGGTGTTTTTCTTTATTGCTGACGTGAAAAAACGCGCAGCGTAAATCACCAGGATTTACGCTGAACAGAATCAAACTGCTCTGGGTACGACGACATTCATTCGTTATCAGTTGATGCGATAAACGACCGGGCAGTTGATGATGATCCCCGCGGCTTTTGGTGCTTTACCATCAACCAGGCTCACCACCAATCCTTTCTCTGCGGCATTCTCGATATCAAATGCGTTAGTCAGTTTTGTTCGATAGCCTTTTGCAATGGCTTCTTTAGTCCATTTAACCGGGAACAGACGCCACATTGGGGAGTAATCAAGGTTAATGGTTGGAATACCCCCCAGCACATTTAAAGGTCCATGGGAGCCTTTATCAGAAAGCGCGCTGTTGACACCCTGACGAAACGGGTTGTTAATACCGACCGGGCCGTTGGCAAACGCATAAATACGTTCTGCAAACTCGCCTGGCGAAGCATCTTCAAGTGAAAATGGTAATTTGCTTAACGCAGGGGTATAAGTAGAAGTTTCAAGGGCAGCGATGGTTTTATCATTCGAATCCGTTGAGATATAAAAAACAGGTTTGCCAAAAGTATAACCAAGCGTCATATTCAGCGTCACTGATTTCGTTTTCGGGCAAATACGTACCACTTTATCGTGCACGAGCGTATGATCGACGTTACCATCGCACATCGTATTCAGCTTTTCTGCTGACACATTCTCAGCAACGGTTGGCATATTATATACCGCACTGCCGCCTGCAATTTTCACCATTGGAGTATAATCGGCATCACCCACAGAACCTGCTTGCGCATGTTTAGGAGGAAAGTAATCAGGCTTATTTCCTGGCGTGATACTTAATCCTGGTGAGAAATCGACTTTGCCTTTATTAAAAATAAATGCACCAGACTGTTCAACTCTCGCCATTCGGGCGTTGTCGTCTGTGATACCGTAAGCCATTTTCGCCGAAAATACAGCACCATGAAGCTGCGCCAGTTGCTGATCGGAAACATCGGTAATAATTGACCATACCGTTTCCCCAGATTCCAGTTTACCTTCATATAAAGGGAGCGTGACCGTGCCTTTAACTAAATCCACTTGCCCTGATTTCATCAATAACACCGGCCCAAGAAAAGAAGGATTAATTTCAGAGGGGGATGGCTGCGCAGTTATAACATGCTCATCCGGGAAAATCGAGGGAGGTGCTGTCCGCCCTTCTTCAAGGGGAATACCTTCCTGTCCACGGGCCACAACGACTGCGTGTGCAGAGAATACGGGAAGCAAAGCCGCTGTAATACAGCAAGAGATTGTAGATTTTAAATTCATAACCAACACCTTTTATTTTTTTGTTTATCATTCACATAGTAAAATTTCTCATTCCAATTGCCTCAAACATAACTACTTCATTGCTTTGGCCATTAAGTTTTAACAGAATAAAAAACGTCAAATCAGTCCATCTGATAACGAATGGGTAAACAATTTGTTATAAATTTAAATAAAAACAATAATCACAATGAATTATATGCATGCCTAATCCAAAAACCACTAATCTCGAATTTTCTGGGGCACCTCAGACAAGTGACATCAGTGACTGACAGCTAACAAAAGGTTGAGCTACAAGCATATTAACCGGAAAATTCTTGCACCAAACATGGATTAAGGCAGAAACCGGCTGTTCTCGATCTACATGTCAGCGGAAACTGGCTCCGAGCGATATTCAGTTCATTCTTACACCATTTGAAGCGCAGGGAATGGCATGGGATACGCGCGACAAGCCCGCGGGAGTGATGTTCCACAGCGCTCAGAGCAGTACAAGCCGGCAGAGTATGAGTGGGCGTGGAAACTGTTGGGATAATAGCCCAATGGAAAGCTTCTTCCGGAGTCTGAAGAACGAATGGGTGCCTGTGACAGGTTACGTAAGCTTCAGACCACAACAACCAGAGCTACAAGTGGTGATGGAAGTATCTTATCTGTGCGCGGCGCGAGAGGGTGACATCTTCGATTTGCAGGTTCCAGATCTGCGAGCAGGTGGCATTTTCATTGAGCAGAATAAAACTGGCAAAAAGCAGTTCAAAAAATGGACGCCAAAACTGAAGACCGCCATCGCCCTTGCAAGCAAACATTTTGCCCACAAGTCAGCGGTAGGATATGTGATCCCTTCACCGACCGGCGGGAGGATGAACAAAAAGACGTTTAATACATGGTGGAACAATGCCAAAAAAGCCTGGCTGCGCCAGCCTAAAGCCAAAATGTTGTTCATAGGAAGTGATCGGTAGTGAAAATAGACCAAGTGAATATACCAACAGCCAAATTAAACAAGGGGTTACCTTTCGGTAACCCCTTGTTTAATTTGGCGGAAGCGTAGAGATTCGAACTCTAGAACCCTTTCGGGTCGCCGGTTTTCAAGACCGGTGCCTTCAACCGCTCGGCCACGCTTCCTAAGTGAGGCGTACTTTAAACATCAGAAGGCATCCTGTAAACCCCCACTTTGTTCGTTTGCCTGAAAAACAGTCAAAATGCATTTAATCGCCTGAAATATCGGCATATCGTGCAGATTATCAGCATCTTTTCCCGCTTTTTTTAGTGCTTAATGATGTACATATCTTTGGTGAAGTAGAAGCCCAGCTTATCCGGCGTGAACCCACCTACCCACGGTTTCATCAAATGTGTGCGGACATAGTGGTAAACCGGGATGGCTGGCACGTCTTTCGCCAGAATATCTTCTGCCTTTTGATAGTAGTCACGGCGTTTTGCCACATCGGTCGCTTTAGAGGCTTCTGTCAGCGCCTGATCAAAGTCCGCGTTGCTGTATTTAGTCGTGTTCTGACTGTCGCCCGTGCGGAAGTTATTGAGGAAAGAAGAGGCATCGTCGTAATCCGCAATCCAGGCGTAGCGTACAACGTCATAACTGCCGGTATGCATGGCGTCCAGCATCGTTTTCCATTCCTGGTTTTGCAATTTCGCCTCAACGCCGAGATTTTTCTTCCACATCGAGCTTGCCGCAATCGCAAGACGTTGCAGCGACTCACTGGTGTTGTACAGCAAGTTGAAGGACAGCGGATGGTTTTCACCGAATCCAGCTTCTGCCAGCAGTTTTTTCGCCTCGGCAATTCGCTTTTCACGCGGCCAGCTCGCGTAATCCGGATTTTTCAGCGTGACGCCACCAATTTCGGGCTGACTGACAAGCCATGCCGCGCGTTGCCCCTGCCCTAACACTTTCTCGGCGATGATGTCTTTGTCGAGCCCCATATTCAGCGCCAGACGAACGCGCGGATCGTTAAAAGGGGCTTTAGTGGTGTTGAACTGATAGTAAGCCGTTGCCAGTTGAGGGGCGACATTCACCTCGCTGCCCAGAGTTTTCTTCAGCTGGGTAAACTGGTTGATTGGCAGGGTATAAACGATGTCGATCTCACCCGCCTTATAACGGTTGACGTCGGATGCTTCTGAATTAATCGGCAGATAGGTCACTTTGTTGATGACGGTATGTTCGTTATCCCAATATTTGGGATTTCGCTTTGCAACGATGCGTTCATTTACCACCCATTCCGTCGGCGTATAGGCCCCACTGGTAACGATATGCTGCGGTTGGGTCCACTTATCGCCAAAACGCTTAACCAGCACCGGGTCAACCGGCACCATCACATAGTGATCAAGCATGGAGAGAAACACCGCGTTGGGCTGAGTCAGCGTCACCTGCAGGGTATTATCATCCAGCGCTTTAACCCCCAACGTGTCTGGTGATTTTTTACCCGAGGCAATCTCTTCAGCATTCACAATATGCATACTGCCCGGGTAACTGGCGTACGGTGACGATGTTTTGGGATCAACCAGACGCTGCCAGCTCCAGACCACATCGTGTGCAGTGATCGCTGTGCCGTCAGACCAGGTGATGCCAGGACGCAAATGGAATGTCCAGACCGTGTTGTCCTTCTGCTCCCACTTATCCGCCAGCCGAGGAGCAATCGAACCATCCTGATTAACCGAAACCAATCCCTCGAAGATATCCCTGATAATATTGCCTTCAACGTCACTTTCTACTCTGTGCGGGTCAAGCGTGGCAGGCTCATTGCCGTTATTTCTGACCAGTTCCTGCTTCTCTGCTAACTGCGTTCCGGCTGGGACCTGCGCCGCCCAACTCATTGAGGCTGTACTCAGCAGTCCTGCAGCCATGAATGCCAGCGTAATATAATTGTGTTTTTGTGGTTTCATATCCTTTGCCTTATTGATTTCATTTTTGCCTGTTCCGCCTTCAGTGTTAGCGGTGCTTTGGCAATAACGCAATATTTTTCAGCAACCTATAAGAGGTCGATCTGATTGAAATCGGAAAAACACCAAACATTCTGCCGGGGTATGCGTTGCTGGCATAATGCTCTGATTTAAGGGGCTAACGGGTCAGTAAAGATGGGTAAAACCACTAGAGCTTTGGACTTTGTTTCCATATTCTCAGCAGTTATTACAACTGTCTTTAAAAGAGAGTGACACTATGGATCGTATTATTACCTCGTCGCGCGATCGTTCATCGCTTCTGAGCACACACAAAGTCCTGCGTAATACCTATTTTCTGCTGAGCCTGACGCTGGCGTTTTCGGCCATTACAGCGACGGCAAGTACCGTGCTGATGCTGCCGTCCCCGGGTCTGATCCTGACGCTGGTCGGCATGTACGGCCTGATGTTCCTGACTTATAAAACGGCTGATAAACCGGTCGGCATTTTGTCTGCGTTTGCCTTTACCGGCTTCCTGGGTTACATCCTCGGCCCAATGCTGAATGCCTATATCTCTGCGGGCATGGGTGATGTCATCGGTATGGCGCTCGGCGGTACAGCGCTGGTGTTCTTCGCCTGCTCGGCTTATGTGCTGACCACTCGCAAAGATATGTCCTTCCTCGGCGGCATGCTGATGGCCGGGATCGTGGTAGTGCTGATTGGGATGGTTGCGAACATCTTCCTTCAGCTGCCGGCCCTGCATCTGGCTATCAGTGCGGTGTTTATTCTGATCTCTTCTGGCGCCATCCTGTTTGAGACCAGCAACATCATCCGCGGCGGTGAAACGAACTATATTCGCGCTACCGTCAGCCTGTATGTATCGCTGTACAACATCTTCGTGAGCCTGTTGAGCATCCTTGGTTTCGCCAGCCGCGACTAAGACTGAACCTGAGCTTCACCCCAAACCCCGCTTATGCGGGGTTTTGTTTTTTGCTACACTGCGGCGGTTTTCTGCAAACGGTTAGAGTGATTATGTTGAATTTTGAAGGCCAGGAAATCGAGACAGACAGCGATGGTTATCTGAAAGAAAGCAATCTGTGGAGCGAAGGGCTTGCCGAAGTGATTGCTCAGAAAGAAGAGATAGCGCTCACGCCTGAGCACTGGGAAGTCGTGCGCTTCGTTCGTGAGTTTTACCTGGAGTTTAATACTTCTCCCGCGATCCGCATGCTGGTTAAGGCAATGGCGAAAAAGTTCGGCGAAGAAAAAGGTAACAGTCGCTATCTGTATCGCCTGTTCCCGAAAGGCCCGGCTAAGCAGGCTACGAAAATTGCTGGCCTGCCAAAACCGGTGAAGTGCATTTAATAGCGAATCCCGAAATCATGCCATTCTTTCCCGGGCTGATGAGGTTCGGTCAGAACCTTGTCCACCCGGGCACTGCGCGGTCCACCAGCCTTGAGCCAGGCGACAAGTTGTTCCACATGACTTGCTTCGCCACACGCTAACACTTCCACGCTGCCATCATCCAGATTACGCGCGTAACCTGTAAGACCCAGTTTTAATGCCTCGCGCTGGGTGCTGTAACGAAATCCTACGCCCTGAACCAGACCGTGAACCCATGCGATTGTGCACACCTGTGCCATAGCTGTTCCCCCGTTATTCTTTGCCCTATCCCACTGATGCGGGAAAGCACTATCAGCTTAGTTCGTTTTAGGTTATTACCAATATTTTTATCTGTTCACATTGCATAAATAGTTTCACTGTGTAACAGTCGAGAAGTTCAAATAAGTTCTTATAAAGAGATTGTATGCCAGCCCTCAGCGGATTACGTTTTTATGAGATCGTGTTAGTCAGTGGCGGAATATGGGTTACCCCGGCAGATCCCCCGTGGGTGCTGATGAAAGTAATCGCTATAATAAGTCGAGTAGTTAATTCATATGGCAGAGTCAGGCCCAAAAGTAAGAGATCAATCAGGGAATACTCTTTTCAGGCAAAGCATTCACACTTATTCTAAATAGAGAAAGCATTTTAAGATAAATGAATTTATTCAGAAAGGAAGCTGTAAACCATCAGACTGAAACAGAGTATGGAGAGATTATTATTCCTTCATCATTTGGCCTGTTTTTTAGTGCCATCTCCACTCTCGCTCTGCTCTTTTTAATTTTTGCTTTCATTTATTCAGGTGAATATACGCGAAAAGCTCACCTGTCCGGCATTGTCATGCCCTCATCAGGGCTAATAAAAATCACTCCCCACTATTCAGGCTATGTCACGGCATTAACCGTTACGGAAGGTCAACACGTCAATGCCGGAGAAACCCTCTATCGAATAAGCGGAGAACGCTACAACGGTCAAGGCGCAGGCACCCTTGCAGCCATGAGCATGTCGCTAAAAACCCAATACGCCATGCTTGCCTCTCAGCAAGCGCAGGAATCACGCGATAATAATCAGCAACAGCTTGCGGCCCGACAGCGGATTGATTCATTACAGCCCCAGATGAAAAGTGCTGAACAACGCCTGAAGCTGGCAGAGCATCAGGCGGAGCTGTCAGCCTCGGTGATGAACCGCTATCGCAAACTCGTTGCCAGCCATTACGTTTCCGCTATCGAATTCCAGCAGAAACAAATAGAGGTCTCTTCCGCCGAAGAAAACGTCGAAGATAAGCGGCAGATCTTGCTCCAGCTTCGTACCGCGCTGGAGACGGCACAGGATGAACTTAACCATCTTATTGCGCTGGGCGGCAGCCGAAAAACCGAGCTGGACAGGCAGCTTCAGGGTATCAGCCACCAGCTCGTTGAGCTTGAAGGACAGGAAAATTTCACGCTGACATCCCCTGTGCCTGGCACGGTTGCCGCTGTTCTTATCCGACAAGGGCAATCCGTAAAAGCAGCAGAGCCTGTGATGACGCTGGTGCCGGATAATGCCCGCTTACAGATTGAACTCTATGCGGCAAGCCAGAACGCAGGTTTTATTCAGCCAGGCCAAAAAGTCGCGCTCAGGTTTGCCGCCTTTCCTTATCAGAAATTTGGCGTGCAGTATGGAAAAATTCGTGAAATCAGCCGTACGACTCTCACCCCCGCAGATTTACTTTCAATCTCGCCGGTAGCCTGGAAAGAAAATGAGGGCCACTACCGCGTGATCGTCGATCCCGACCATACCTTTATCGTGGCCTATGGCAGAAATGAGCCCTTACGCCCGGGAATGACCCTTGAAGGAGACGTCAGTCTTGATACCCGGCATTTGTGGGAATGGTTAACCGAACCTCTCTGGAGCCTCAAAGGAAAATTGTGATGGAATCACTCAAATGGACCTGCAGAAAGCACCTTCCTGCAATTCGCCAAACCGAATCCGCGGAATGCGGGCTAGCCTGCCTTGCGATGATAAGCTGTTGGCATGGCCTCCGAACCGATCTCCCCACCCTGCGGGAGCGCTTTGCAATAAGCACTCAGGGGATGACGCTTAAAAGACTCATCGAATGTGCTGCTGGACTACAGCTCTCCTCAAGAGCGCTCAGGTTAGAACTTAACGAACTAAAATCCCTGACTCTCCCCTGCATTCTTCACTGGAATATGAATCATTTTGTCGTCCTGCATAAGGTTCGGAGTAGCAGTCTGATTATTCATGATCCGGGCAGAGGAAAAGTCCTTATTTCGCTAAAAGAGGCCAACAAGTATTTTACCGGCATCGCGCTGGAGCTATCCCCTGCGAGTGACTTTATTCAAAGAGATGAGAGAAAGAAAATCAGGCTACGCCAGCTAACCGGCAAAACGCCGGGGCTTTTCTCCGCCATGCTAAAAATTATTATTTTTGCACTGGCGCTAGAAATTCTGGCTCTGGGAAGCCCGTTGCTGAATCAAATAGTCATTGATGAAGTTCTGGTCGCCGCAGATCAAAGCCTGTTGACCATCATTATTATTGCCCTCTTGCTTTTATCTTTGACGCAAATGCTGTTATCGCTGGCCCGCCAGTGGGCAAGTATTACGTTATCCGTCAATTTTAATATGCAGTGGACTGCACGGGTGTTCCACCATCTTATCCGGCTTCCGCTCTCATGGTACGACGCGAGGAGCAAAGGAAGCATTAACGCCCGATTTAGCGCCATCGATACTATTCAGGAAGCCTTAACCACCCAGGTGCTCGAAGGCATTCTTGACGTCCTTCTGGTCATCACTTCTTTCGGGATGATGTTGCTCTACAGCCCAGATATGGCGCTTATCGCTGTGCTTGCTGCCGTTATTTATGGCGTACTGCGTGCAGTATGGTATCCGTCACTGCGTCAATCGGCAGAAGATGCGTGGGACGCAGGTACCAGAGAATCCGGGCATTTTCTGGAAACGCTGAATGGAATGCTGAGTCTCAGGATTAACGGTGTTTCCACCCATCGCGAGGCGGCCTGGTTAAACCTGAATGTCATTCGGCGAAATACAGAATTACGCCAGAGCCGGCTGCTCATGTGCTACGACATCGCACATACGTTGACCGGCAGCGTTGTCTCTGCCGTCGTGTTGTGGAAAGGGGCAGGCGAAGTCCTTAACGGCACCTTCACCGTCGGAATGCTGATAGCCTTTCTGTCTTATCAGGGGCGATTTTCGTCCAGCATCAGCAGCCTGACAGACAAATTTTTTTCATGGCGGATGTTAGATATCTACAATGAGCGCCTGGCTGATATCGTCCTTAATCCCACCGAAGGCCATCACATTCATGCCGATCCCTGGTCAGATGACATAGCAGAAAAGAGCGTTGTGATAATGCCAGGGCAATTTCCGGCAGGGGGCTACCCGCCCTTATCTCTTCAACAAATAGCCTTCAGCCACAAGGGCAGCAATATCCGGGTAATAGAAAATGTGAGCCTTACCCTCCATCCTGGTGAAGTCGTTGCTATTACAGGTAAATCAGGTTGTGGAAAGTCAACACTGGTTAAGCTTATTTTGGGCATTAGCGCTCCTGAGCAAGGCGCAATTACGGCATTTGGCATCCCCCATTCTCACCCCGACTATTTTCAGGTCCGCCAGAGAATTGGCACGGTACTTCAGGACGATCATTTATTTCGAGGATCCATCGCCGATAATATTATTTTTTTCAACGATGAGCGTAATCATGAACGAATGGTGCGGTGCGCGAAATTAGCGCTTATTGATCCTGAAATAATGGCAATGCCGATGGGATACCAGACTTTGCTCGGTGAAACGGGCGGAGGCTTATCCGGAGGGCAAAAGCAACGTATTCTCCTGGCGAGGGCTTTGTATAAAAGCCCTGGGTTTTTGCTTCTTGATGAAGCAACCAGTCATCTGGATGTCGAAAGCGAAATTGTTATCAGCCAGACCCTGCGTCAGACAGGCATACCTGTCCTGCTTATCGCCCACAGGCCAGAAACCCTCGCGTCGGCGGACCGGGTTTTTCATATGGAAAACGGCCAGCTTCGGTTGATACATACAGCGAGCAAAATAGAGTAGCCTGCGTAACAGCCGAGGGCAATCCCCGTTATTCATTGCTTTTCCCACCTGACATGGGAAAATGGCACCCATTAGATGTCTGACAAGGAAGGAAAAAACGTGGTTTTCCTTCCTTGTGGTTAGCAGTCGAAAATCAATAAATTGATTTTCCTTATTTTTTTGACATCCAGTATCAGTTCTGCGATGGCAACACTTTGTCATCAGTCTCCCATCTCTTTGAACCAACAGAATAGCAAATTATGAGCGTACGTTTAGTGTTAGCCAAAGGCCGCGAAAAGTCCTTACTTCGCCGTCACCCATGGGTCTTCTCCGGCGCGGTTGCGCGCATGGAAGGCAAAGCCTCCCTCGGCGAGACCATTGATATTGTTGACCATCAGGGCAAATGGCTGGCACGCGGCGCTTATTCCCCGGCTTCGCAGATTCGTGCACGTGTCTGGACGTTCGACAAAAACGAATCCATTGATATCGCCTTTTTCGAACGCCGTCTGGCACAGGCACAAACCTGGCGTGAGTGGCTGGCGAAAAAAGATGGCCTCGACAGCTATCGCCTGATTGCTGGCGAATCTGACGGGTTACCTGGCGTGACTATCGACCGCTTTGGCAACTTCCTGGTGCTGCAACTGCTGAGCGCAGGTGCTGAGTACCAGCGAGCAGCATTGATTAGCGCCCTGCAAACCCAGTTCCCGGAATGCGCTATTTACGACCGCAGCGATGTTGCCGTACGTAAAAAAGAAGGCATGGAACTGACTCAGGGCCCGGTCACTGGCGAATTGCCGCCTGCCCTGCTGCCTATTGAAGAACACGGCATGAAACTGCTGGTTGATATTCAGGGCGGCCACAAAACCGGTTACTACCTCGATCAGCGTGACAGCCGCCTGGCGACGCGTCGCTACGTCGAGGACAAGCGCGTTTTGAACTGCTTCTCCTACACGGGCGGATTTGCCGTGTCTGCGCTGATGGGAGGTTGCCGCGAAGTCACGAGCGTCGATACCTCTCAGGAAGCGCTGGATATTGCAAAGCAAAACGTTGAGCTGAACAAACTCGACCTGAGCAAAGCGAAGTTTGTCCGTGACGACGTGTTTAAGCTGCTGCGCAAATACCGCGATGAAGGCGAGAAATTTGACGTGATCGTGATGGACCCGCCGAAATTCGTCGAAAACAAGAACCAGCTGATGGGCGCCTGCCGCGGGTATAAAGACATCAACATGCTGGCTATCCAGTTGCTGAACCCTGGTGGCGTGCTGCTGACGTTCTCCTGTTCCGGCCTGATGACCACAGATTTATTTCAGAAAATCGTCGCCGACGCCGCTGTGGATGCCGGGCGTGATGTACAATTTATAGAGCAGTTCCGTCAGGCAGCCGATCACCCGGTGATCGCAACCTACCCGGAAGGGCTGTATCTGAAAGGGTTTGCCTGTCGCGTCATGTAAGTTGAAAAGTGAAACATTGCCCACATATTCATTATGAGTAATGTTTCCCGGGAGGTGACTATGATGATTGCCAGCAAATTCGGTATCGGCCAGCAGGTCCGGCATTCGCTGTTGGGCTATCTGGGCGTGATTGTCGATATCGACCCGGAATATTCACTTGATGAGCCCTCTGAAGATGAGGTCGCAGTGAACGATGAGCTTCGCGCTTCGCCGTGGTATCACGTGGTGATGGAAGATGACGAGGGCCAGCCCGTGCATACCTATCTTGCGGAAGCCCAGCTGAAAAGCGAAGCCAGCGATGAGCATCCGGAACAGCCGACGATGGACGAACTGGCGCGAACCATCCGCCAACAGCTTCAGGCGCCCCGACTGCGCAACTAGCAAAAAACCCCGCTCAGTTCAGCGGGGTTTTCTTTATCTGGCGAGCCCTAATCGAGGGATTTCAATCGCCGGGCACTTATCCATCACCACATTCAGCCCGGCATCCTGCGCCAGCACCGCAGCTTGTTCATTAATCACACCAAGCTGCATCCACAGCGTTTTCGCGCCGATGGCAATCGCTTCCTGAGCCACACCCCATGCCGCTTCTGAATTGCGGAATACATCCACCATATCCACTTTTTCCGGCACTTCCGCTAGCGTGCCATATCCCTGTTGGCCTAACAGCGTTTTGCCTGCCACCTTCGGTGACACCGGGATAACGTGATATCCCTGATCCAGCAGATACTTCATCACGCGATAGCTCGGGCGATCAGGTTTATCGCTCGCGCCCACCAGCGCAATGGTGTGAGTCTGTTTCAGGATGCCTGCAATATCGTTCTCTTTCATTCTGTCCTCCGGGCAATTATGCCAAGTGTACGACAATCCTTAAACGCCAGCCATTCAGTCATACCAGAGTATGAGGGCGGAATCGTGGATCGTGTCTATATGTTAATAAAAATCACTTTCGTAAAATTTTGATACACTCTAAAGGTGCGCTATTTTTCAGGAGAGTCCGATGAGAACGGGAATTGCCATACTCTGGCTACTGCTTATGCTTCCTGTCAGCGCGCATGCCACAACGCTGCGGCTTTCAGGCGATATCAATTTGCTGGTGCTCGACGGAAAAAAAGTGTCCAGCCTGCTGCTGCGCGGCGCTGAAAGTATTGAACTGGATAATGGCCCTCATCAGGTCGTATTCCGCGTGGAAAAGATGGTGATCTTGCCCGATCAGAATCGCCAGCTTTATGTTTCCCCTCCCCTTATCGCCAATTTCAATTCACAGCTGATAGGCCAGGTGAACTTCAGCCTGCCGCGGCTTGAAACGCTGCAAGAAACCCAGGCATTTACCTCGACGCCGCATGTCAGTCTGCTGGATGGCAATGCAATGCCGATCCCGGTCAAACTCGATATTCTGGCGATCACCCAGGTGGGCGATAATATTGATTACGAAAAGGCCGTTGAGGCCTATAACCTCGCCAACAAACAGGCCTCCGATACTCAGTTCAGCATGCCTTTGCCCGACGACAGTACGCTGTTATCGAAAACCAATGAACTGGATAATCCGGCCTATCAGTCGCAAACCCTGACCGAGCAGCGTCTGAAATATTGGTTTCAACTGGCCGACCCGGCAACCCGCCACCGCTTTCTGGAGTGGGCAAAATCGCAGCCTTCTTCGTGATGCCATGATATAGCGCAGGATCTTTTTGCCTGTTGTCTCTTGCAGCCTCAGTCTCTTCCAGTAATCTGTCTGCATGTTGATTAAGGGATACTGATTATGGAACTGACTACCCGTACAATACCAGGTCGCAAGCACATTGCGCTGGTCGCACACGATCACTGCAAACAGATGCTGAAAGCCTGGGTCGAACGCCATCAGCCGCTGCTGGCACAGCATGTTCTGTATGGCACTGGCACCACCGGCAATCTGGTACAGCGAGCCACCTGTCTGGAGGTGAATGCCATGCTGAGCGGCCCGATGGGCGGCGATCAGCAGGTCGGCGCAATGATTGCCGAAGGCAAAATTGATGTGCTGATTTTCTTCTGGGACCCGCTGAATGCCGTACCGCACGACCCGGATGTCAAAGCGTTGCTTCGCCTGGCAACCGTCTGGAACATTCCTGTTGCCACTAACGTCGCCACGGCGGACTTCATCATCCAGTCGCCGACGTTTAACGCACCGGTTGAGATCCAAATCCCGGACTACCCGCGCTATCTGGCCGAACGCCTGAAATAGAAATTCCCCTCTGCTGAGTAACACCGATCGGTTAAGCAGAATGATCGGTTGAACGATCCGGCGGGTAGACGACAATAGCCTCATCAATTTTCTGATGGGGCTTTTTTATGCTTTCTTCCTGGCTCGACGATACCCAAACCTGGGCCGAACCCGCTT